>JASHOQ010000094.1 GCA_030041045.1 Acidobacteriaceae bacterium | reverse complement strand
CTTCTTGGGCTGCCCCACGCCACCTGCTGCAGAACACGCTATCTCGCCAATGACGCACGCCGCTATCCAAACCGATTGCATCTTCATTGTCATAAGCGCCTCAGTGCATGCAGTTGACTATCTTTTGAAATCGAGCCGGGCGCCCCCGGTCTCGACCCTGAGACCGGCGAATATACGATCAATCGCCCATCCTTCGCGCAGGTGCCACGGGTCTCTCGCTTTTGGGGACCGGGAAAAAATGAACTTAAAGAGGCTTTTACTGCCTTGCCGGCAAATTCCCCGTGATCTCCGCGGGAGGCGGCACCACCCCCATCACTTCGGTCTCCGGCTTGGGGCCGGGCAGCGGGGTTTCGAGGGCCAGCGCCAGCACCTCGTCCATCGAATCCACAAAGTGCAGCTTCATGCTGTTCTTGATGTTTTCCGGCAGCTCGGCCAGATCCTTCTCATTGCCCTTGGGCAGAATGGCTTCGAAAATTCCAGCGCGCAGCGCGGCCAGCAGCTTCTCCTTCAATCCGCCAATCGGCAGCACCTTGCCCCGCAGCGTAATCTCGCCCGTCATGGCCACGTCGCGCCGCACGGGAATCTTGGCCAGCGCGCTCGCGAGAGCGGTCGCCATGGTAATTCCGGCTGAAGGCCCATCCTTGGGAATTGCGCCCTCGGGCACGTGCAGGTGCAGGTCCATGGCGCGGTAGAACTCGCGCGTCAGCCCCAGCGATTGCGCCTTGCTGCGGATGTAGGCCAGCGCCGCCTGCGCCGACTCCTGCATCACGTCACCCAGTTGCCCGGTGATGGTGAGCTTGCCCTTGCCGTCCAGCACCTGCACCTCGGTGGTGAGAATGCTTCCCCCCACCTCGGTCCATGCCAGGCCCGTCACCAGCCCGATCTCGCTCTTCTCGTGGGCTTCCGAGTCGCGGAACTTGGCCACGCCCAGAAACTCGCCCACGTTGGCCGCCGTGAGTTCTTCCTTGTGCTTCGCGCCGGCCTTTACCACCTTGCGGGCAACCTTGCGGCACACGTTGCCAATCTCGCGCTCCAGGTTGCGCACCCCTGCCTCGCGCGTGTAGCTGCGGATGATCTCCAGAATGGCATCGTCTTTGAAGGCGACGTTCTTATCGCTCAACCCCGTCTGTTCGCGCTGCTTCTTCACCAGGTACTGCTTGGCGATCTCCAGCTTCTCCTGTTCCGTGTACCCCTGCAGACGGAGAACCTCCATGCGGTCCTGCAGCGCCGGCGGAATGGTGTGCAGCACATTGGCCGTGGCCACAAATAAAACCTGCGAGAGATCGTAATCCACGTCGAGATAGTGATCCTGGAAGGTGACATTCTGCTCGGGATCGAGCACCTCCAGCAGCGCCGACGCCGGATCGCCGCGGAAGTCCGAGGAAATCTTGTCCACCTCGTCGAGCAGGAAAACCGGGTTCTTGGTGCCCGCGCGCTTCATGTGCTGGATGATCTGCCCCGGCATGGCGCCGATGTACGTTCTCCGGTGCCCGCGAATCTCCGCCTCGTCGCGCACGCCGCCGAGGGAAAGGCGCACGAACTTGCGTCCCGTCGCCTTCGCAATCGACATGCCCAGCGAAGTCTTGCCCACCCCCGGAGGACCCACGAAGCACAAAATCGATCCTTTCGGGTTCTTCACCAGTTGCCGCACGGCCAGAAATTCGAGGATGCGCTCCTTGATCTTTTCGAGGCCATAGTGGTCGCTGTTCAGCACCTTCTCGGCAAAATCAATCGACCGCGTCTCCTTCGAGCGCTTCTTCCAGGGCACTGCCAGCAGCCAGTCAATGTAATTCCGGCTTACCGTCGATTCGGCGCTCATGGGCGGCATGGCTTCGAGCTTCTTCAGTTCCTGCACGGCTTTGTCCAGAACATCCTTGGGCATGCCTGCGGCTTCAATCTTTTTGCGCAGCTCGTCGAACTCGCTCTTTTCGCCGCGGCCCAGCTCCTTCTGGATGGCCTTGATTTTCTCGTTCAGGTAATACTCTTTCTGCGCCCGCTCCATCTGCCGTTTCACCCGCGACTGGATGTTGCGGTCCAGATCGAGCTTCTCGATCTCCACGTCCAGCACATCGGCCACGCGCGCCAGCCGCGCCGCCGGATCGAAGATGGCCAGCAGCTCCTGCTTCTCCTCGATGCCGATCTGCAGATTGGCCGCAATCACGTCGGAGAGCTTCGCCGGCTCGTCCATGCGCACCGTGGCGATGATGGTCTCGTAGTTGAGCGACTGCTGCAGCTTCACGTACTGCTCGAACAGCGACGTCACCCGCTGCATCAACTGCTCGGCCGCCGGCGACATTTCGAATTGCGACTTGCCCGTGCGCACCGTGGCTACGAAGAATCCATCGCGGTCGCTCACGTCGACGGTCTTCGCCCGCTCCACGCCCTCCACCAGAACCTTGATGTTGCCGTCAGGCGCTTTCACGCTCTGCACGATGTTGCAGATCGAGCCCACCTGGTAAATGTCTTTCGCTTTCGGCTCGTCGATCGAGGCGTCGTGCTGCGTGGCCAGAAAAATCTTGCGGTCGCCGTTCAGCGCCTCCTCGAGCGCGCGCACGCTCGACTCGCGCCCCACCACGAACGGGGTCATCATGTAGGGGAAGATGACCATATCGCGAATGGGCATCATGGGCAGCTTGCGCAGCTCGGATTTTTCTTTTCCTGCGGTCATAGGGTCCCTGAGAACATTAGACGCCCCGGAACCGCGTTGGCTTCAAGCGCCCGGTCCCAGGAGGGTCATGTTCGGATTGTACAGCCTGTCAAGTCCCAAAATCCCGCTTCGCCGCAAAGGAAAACAAACCAATGTTCATTTTTGATGTACATTGGTTTCGGCAGCTCCGGCAAATTCAGAGGTACTGTAACGGGAATTGACGCCGTCACGCTGTTATAGCAATCGCTTTCCATCAAGGAGAACACCGCATGCCCCAGCCGCCTATCGCCCCTGCAGTCGCGCAACGCGGTCCCTTCGAGGTCGAGCTCGAAGCGGGCAAAACCTATCTCTGGTGCGCCTGCGGCCGCAGCCAGACCCAGCCCTTCTGCGACGGCAGCCACGCGGGCACCGGCCTCACGCCCGTGCGCTTCGCATGCACCGTTTCCGGCACCCAGTTCCTGTGCGGTTGCAAGCACACCGGCGACAAGCCCTACTGCGACGGCACCCACGACACGCTGGACTGAGCCTCGTTCTGCTCCTCCAAAACGCCACGCCACTCAGTTTGAAACCTCAATTTGCGCTCGGTGTCTTTGCTGCATCATCGACTACGCGCACTTCCACATCCGCCTTGCGGCTTTCGATCCTCAGCCCCAACTGCTCCTCGAGAACCCGCTGCCACGCTGTGAATGCATCGGTTCCCAGCTCGGGATGAATGTCGACGCTGAAGTCGTAAATACCGTCCAATCCCGTCCTGTCGAGCACAGGAGTCGCCGGCCCGCCGGCCCTCACCGGCTCACTTGGGTTTGCCGCGGCGGGAATGGAAAACTGCACCGCCAGCAGATCGGCAAACTGCCGCATGTCGCCGTGAAAATGAAATCCCCCGCCCGCGTGCGGCGCCTCACCCTCAGCCACCGGCTTGATCTTGGGACCATCCTTCCCGATCGTCAGTTCGTACACGCGCATCGAGCGGGTTTCGCTGTGCTGTTTCAGGTTGAACCGCTCGGCGAGCAGACTCTGAAGCATCATTGCCCTTTGTTCCCTCGTGGCGCCTGCGGCAAAGCGCGCCTCAATGTCGTACTCATTGCGGTCAAGCCACGGCGGCCCGATGACCTGGTCGAGCTGAAGACTCCAGGCATCGGCAATCATGCGCCTGAGCGTGGCGTTCCTGGCAGTCAGGCCCACGGAACTCCAACTGATCTGGTTGTTATAGTCCGGGCCCACCGTGTGCGCGCTGGGCCTGACTGAGGCCACATCGAAGGCCGGCCTCGCCGGCTGACACTGCACGAGCGCAGCCGCTGCGAGAAGAGCGCTTGTGAGCATAAAGCGCCGGAAGCGCATGCCGTTCAGCATAACGCAAAATCCACTTCTGCAAATTCGCTGCGATCCTCACAGCCCCGCGGCCTGCGTCCTCACCGCGTAGAGCGCGTGATGCGTCAGGATAAACAGCGTCTTCCGGTCCGGTCCGCCGAACACCAGGTCAATCGGCCGCTCCGGCACGTCGATCTTTGCGAGCATCTTTCCCTCCGGCGAATACACCAGGATCTGCCCCGCGGCCACGTACACGCGCCCTTGCTCGTCCTCGACCACGCACTCGCCGCCCGTCTCCGCAAACAGCGCCAGGTCCGTCACCCCTCCCGTCGCCGTCACCGTGCCCTTGTAGGTCCGTTCTTCGTTTTCCGTGGTCACAAAAAACGGCTTACCCGGTATCGCTCGCTCCAATCCAAACGTGCGCAGCAGGTCGGCCATCTTCGTGCCCCACTCCATGTGCCCCTGCACAAACTCGTCGCCCGCCGAAATAAGAGCACTGCCATCCGGCGCAACATAATGCCATCCGCGCGGGCTCGAATACTGATGCAGCGCATACACTCCCGCGGGTAAATACTCCATCGCCTTGCTGCGCTCCGACGCCGGCTGCTGCTCGATCATTGTGATCTGCCCCACCGGGCCATCCGGCTCGAGCACGTACACCTTCCCCGCTCCGCTCCGCGAGACCACCAGCAGGTCGCCCGTTTTATCGAACGCCAGGTTCTCCGGCTGCAAGGGATCGCTCGCGATCACCTCGGCCTCGCGCGTCTCCGCATTCCACCGGTAGATCCGCTGCCAGTGCGTGTCCACAAAATAGAGCGTGCCCTTGGCATCCACCGCGCCGCCGGAGATGGAAAAGAATCCATCCGCGAGCTTTTCCACCTTGGCGTCGGGAGCCAGCATCGCGGACGGAGCCGCGAGCAGAGACTCCTCCGCCTCGCCCGGCAGATCCAGCACGGCAAATTCGCGCGCCCGCGTTTCGGCGTGCAGCGTCGCATCGAAGACCGAGTTATCGAAAGACACCTTGCTGTTGCTGTCCACGTGCATATTGCGAATGTGAATCCCGGTCGACTGCGACACCTTTACTGCAAAGGGAAACGGCGCATAGCTGCTGATCACGCGATAGCCGTGATAGTTTGCCAGCGTAATGTTCTTTGACCGGTCGATCTCGATCGGCAGCGCATCCGGACTTTCGCCCCGCTCCTCTTCGGTCTGCAGCGCGTCCAGTTCCCAGTTCTCCGCGCGGTCCAGCTTGATCTCATTGCGCACATGGTGCTCGCAGGAGAGCTCGTACACAAACCCCGGCGTCGAAGTATCCGAAATCAGCAATCCCGCTTCGGCAAAGGTGTCCGGCGTCCAGATATCCGCAAACGTCCCGCCGCCTCCATTCGTGATCCACAGGCTCGGATACTGCGCGTCCCAGCGGTAGCGCGGGTTGGGATCGCCGGTGTGCGTGCTGTTGTAGGGATTCATCCGCCGGCCTTCCGCGTCGTTGGTCCCATGTCCGCCCAGAAAGCGCACGTCGTCCATCAGCGAGCCGGCCCCGGCCATCCACAGCGCACCCACCGCGCGGTCGTTGATGCCGCCCGTATACAGCCCGATGCCGGTCACCATGTTGTGCCCGCCCCTGGGCGCCTCCAGCAGCGCCCGCGGCCCGCCCACGCCTTCGAATCCCGGGCTCTCATCCTTCAAATCGAACTGCGTTGCGCTGGGATCGAGCCCGATCAGCACCGTGTCCGGCCGCAGATGGATGGTGTCCGCAACCAGGTACCGGCCCATGGGGATGTAGAGCACCGGATGCTCGTCGATCGCCTTCTGGATGGCGGCCGTATCGTCGGTGACGCCGTCGCCTTTTACGCCCAGCGTCTGCAGATTGACCCAGGTCTCCATCGGCGGCAGCGCGCGAATTGCATCTTCGCCCGGCGGCGGCAACTCGGCAACTGCCTGCGCGTCAAACTTTGTCGCAATGCTGCCCCAATCCGCCGCGCTCGCGAGCGTCAGTCCATGCGAGAACTGCTTCACCACATAGTTCTCGCCCGGCCCGTCAATCGTCTTCCCGCTCTCGCGCATCTGGGCAAACACCTGCACATGCCGGCACGCGATGTCCTCGAGATTGATCTCCGTGCGCGGGTTGTTCTCGCGGCCGAACACAATCGCCGCTCCGCTGATGTCGTCAAATCGCGATCGCGCCACCCACAACTCTTCCGAGTACTCGGGATCGATCGCAATGGCCTGCGGCACATTTTTGAAGGTGTCGTGAATCAGCGTCAGCCCCGCCTCATGCTCGCTGATCGCCGCCTGGCTCTGCCCTTCGAAGCTCGAATCGAGCAGCGTAAACTGCCATCCCGGCGACGGCCTCACCGTCACAATGCCGTACTGCCCGCCGTGAAAATGCAGATCCTCGGCCTCATTGCCGATGTCTTTGAGCGCCGCCAGTCCCGACCCGATCCAGAAGTCAATGTGCGCCAGGTAGCAGTGCTGCGCCACGTGAAACCGGATGGCCACCGCTGCCGGATTGCCCTTCCCGATCTCGAAATCCACATTGCTCATCGCCGAATAAAACGTCCCCGGATTCGCGTCCGGTATCGAGGCATCCGGGGGCACGGTCCCGGCAACCGGTTCCGCCGGCCGTCCCGTCGCAAAATCCATGCGCGCTACTTTCTCCGGCTTTCCTCCCGCGAACAAGAACATGTACCCCAGCCCCTGCTGGTATCCCGGCGTGTTATCGGCGAGCACAAACACCGGCCGCGTGGCGCCATACCCGATCACGCGCACCGCCGGCCACACGTAGATCGTGCGCGTCACGCGGTAACGCCCCGAGGGCACAAATACAATTCCTTCGCCCTTCTCCGCCGCGCGATCAATCGCCGCCTGCACCGCCGCGCTGTCGTCGGCCACGCCGTCCGCATGAACCGGAAATTGATCGGGCGTGAGATAGACGGCCTTGGGATCGTCAAGCCGCTGCGGATAATAGGACGCGGCCCAGAGCGGGAGACTGGCGAGGGCCGGCAGAAGAACGAACAATGCACGTTTTTTCATGGATGCCTCAGTGGCGTGCGCCGGGCGTAGTGTCAACGGAGCCGCTCGACCCTCCGTGACGGGGCGAAGCTCAGCAGCACGGCACCCAACATTCAGCCAGACAAGGCCGCTTGGCGTCAAGTGCAAAGTCAGTAAACAATCGGTTGTCTATAACCTGACGCTACCGAGATTCAGGGTTCGCCCTACAAAGGACTGAACCTTGCTGACATCTGCCTCTGCGCTCGGCGTGTCTATCCTGGTTATCGGTGTGCGGGGCTGGTTTCGAGTGCTTCTGGTCGTTGCCGGTCAGCAACGCGCCACAGTTCATGTCGCATCGTGAGAAGCGCCGTGCCACGTTCGTGTGAGCGGGCGGTACTGAAAAATATCCCAGGGAGCCTGCATCGCCATGCGGATCACTTCTATTTTCAGTCGCTTTCAGACGACGCCCTCCTCGCCCGAAACGCCTCAAGAGCTTTCTGTCTTTCTCGTCTGTAACCTGGGTCACATTCAAGTAGGTAGGCTCCTCCGTCGATATGGTCTGCATCAAGATCGCACTCTCGCTGCGATTCAATCGCATGGCTCGAGGACTGACCATGAAGCGCGTCGTGAACTGGATGGTAGGGGCGGATATGAGGAACATCCTGCTGATGGTGGCTCTGATCGTGTTGCTTGCGTTCGGAGGCGCGGAACTCGGCCGAGTGGCTTCGGCGCGCATGCTGCACGCGGATGCTTTGTCGACTTCCTCCGATTGGGCAGAAAGCCTGATGAATAATTTCGAGTTGCTGCCTGCGGTCTTCGCAGGCACGCCGCCTTCGGCGCAAACGCAGTACTCGCTGCGACAAGCTACACAGATTGGAGATGTGTATCGCTTCTCCCTATGGAACTGCTCAGGCCAGCTTGTTTTTTCATCTCAGCAGATCCCAGGGGAACCAAGGACGCTGGCGCAGTCGTTGGGCAAAGCGAACGCCGACGCGATCCTTGCCGGCACCGCGATGGCATTCGCGCGGACCCAAGGCCGCAACGGCGATCCAGAGTACTTTGCCGTCTCCTATGTCCCGGTCAAGAGGCACGGAGAAGCGTTGGGCGTGATCGGGATGTATCTTGACCAGACATCAGACATGGCCCTTTACGAGCACTCCTTCCTGGCCATCGAGTGCATTATTGCCTTCGGCATGTTGATCGCCGGCGGGATACCGGCAGCAATGGTATACCGCAAGATGCTCGATCACCGCGCGGCCCAAGCCGAAGCGCTGTTTCTGGCAGAGCACGATCCGTTGACCGGATTGCCGAATCGCAACAGGCTTACGGACCGGGCCGAGACGGCCCTGGCTTTGGCGAATCGCAATCACGGGCAGGTTGCCGCGGTTCTGATTGACATCGACCGCTTCAAAGAGATCAACGATACCTTCGGCCATAATGCCGGCGACGAGTTGTTGCGGCAGTTCGCGGCGCGGCTCAAGAACTCGGTCCGCACCGAGGATCTGCCCGTGCGCATGGGGGGAGATGAGTTCTGTGTGCTTCAGGTGGGCCTGACGCAGCCGAGCGGCGCAGCATCTCTTGCGCAGAGGCTGAACACAATGCTCGCCGAACCATACCAGATAGGCGGCCTGGAGCTGAACAGCACCGCGAGTATCGGCGTTGCCATCGCTCCTGTGGATGCCAAAGACTGGGATTCACTGGTAAGTTGCGCTGACGCGGCGATGTACAAAGCCAAAGATGAAGGGCGCAACACATTCTGTTTTTTCCAATCCGGCATGGATGCCGCTTTGCGGGAGCGGAGGGAGATCGAGGCCGATGTACGGCGCGCCCTTGACACCAACGCCTTTCAGCTGGCTTTCCAGCCGCTTCTGCATTGCGGTAGCCGCCAGCTTGTCGGATTTGAAGCCCTGCTTCGTTGGCCCGAAGGATGGCCATCGCAGCCGCCGACCAAATTCATTCCGGTCGCGGAAGAGTCCGGCCTCATGGTGCCGCTTGGCGCCTGGGTTCTGGAGACCGCGTGTCGCGCGGCAATGGGCTGGAAGGCGCCACTGAAGATAGCCGTGAACCTGTCGCCCGTGCAGTTCCGGCACGGCGATGTGGTCACGGTGGCGGAACGTGCGCTGCGGATCTCCGGCTTGCCTCCTGAGCGGCTGGAGCTCGAAGTTACAGAGAGCGTGTGGCTGCAAAATACCGACTCCGTCCTCGACCAGCTCGTGCGCCTGCGTGACATGGGCGTATCCATCGCGCTCGATGATTTCGGCACCGGATACTCGAGTTTGAGCTACCTTTGGAGATTTCCCTTTGACAAGGTAAAGATCGACCGGTCCTTTGTGGCCGAGATGCAAGTTGAGCCCAAGGCTGAGGCCATCGTTAGCTCGGTGGTTGCTCTTGCCAAGACGCTTCATCTTACCGTGATCGCCGAGGGAGTGGAAACTCAAGCCCAGGCGGATGCTTTGAATGAAATCGGTTGCGACGAGGCTCAGGGATATCTCTTCGGCCGGCCCGTTCCCGCCGTGCAGGCGGACGCTCTTATCGAAGCTGCTCTTTCCGATACCGACGGCATAGCGGCGGAGTCGTCCAGCGCTTCCTTTGAACTGTCATAACGGCAGCGATCCACGCAAGTGGCAGCCGTCGGCGAAGGCAACGACTCGGAGATCGCTCCGGCACCACGGCCCTGAGTGCCCGTGGGATGGCTGATTCACCGCTCAGCTGGCACCTGGACCAGAGCCGGCTGCAAAAGCAAAACCCTCACGCCAGGCATGAGGGTTGCTCCAAAAACAGCAAACGCAGGGTAGAGCTTATCCCGCTTTCTCCAGCAGGCACAGCGAAAGATCCCGCCGCTCCACCATGTCCTTGGTAATCTCCAGATCGCGCGCCCGCTTGTTCGAGGGCAGGTGGTACATCAGGTCGAGCATCAGCTCTTCGAGAATCATGCGCAGCCCGCGCGCGCCCACCTTGCGCGCCAGCGCCTCACGCGCTACCGCGCACACCGCTTCCTGCGTAAAATGCAGGCGCACATTCTCGTACTCGAACAGCCGCTGGTATTGCTTCAGGATCGCGTTGCGCGGCTTGGAGAGAATCTCAATCAGCGCCGCCTCGTCGAGCTCGTCGAGAATGCCCATCACCGGCAGCCGGCCCACGAACTCGGGAATCAATCCATACTTGATCAAATCCTGCGGCTCAGTCCGGCGCAGCAGCTCGGTGTCGCGGTGCGAGCGCGTTGTGGCCGCATCGGCTTCGGCGTCCACGGTGCGGAATCCCAGCGCCTTCTTGCCCACGCGCCGGCCCACCACGCGCTCCAGGCCCACAAAGGCGCCGCCGCAGATGAAAAGAATGTTGGTGGTATCGACGGCCGTGAACTCCTGGTGCGGATGCTTGCGCCCGCCCTGCGGCGGCACATTGGCCACGGTGCCCTCGAGAATCTTCAACAGCGCCTGCTGCACGCCCTCGCCGCTCACGTCGCGGGTAATGGAGGGGTTTTCATCCTTGCGCCCGATCTTGTCGATCTCATCAATATAAATAATGCCCTGCTGGGTGCGCGTCACGTCGCCGTCGGCGGCCTGCAGCAGCTTGAGGATGATGTTTTCCACGTCCTCGCCCACGTACCCGGCCTCGGTCAGCGTGGTCGCATCCACAATGGCAAAGGGAACATCCAGCATCTTGGCCAGCGTATGCGCCAGCAGCGTCTTTCCTGAGCCCGTGGGCCCGATGAGCAGGATGTTCGATTTGGCCAGCTCCACTTCGTTGTTGCGCAGCCGGTTCATCTGCACGCGCTTGTAGTGGTTGTAGACGGCAACGGCGAGCTTTTTCTTGGTCTGGTCCTGGCCGATCACGTAATCGTCGAGGAAGGCCTTGACCTCTTGCGGCTTGGGCAGGTGACCGGCCAACGTGGCCGGCGCCGCCTCGCCGCGATCGTCCTCAAGGATTGAATTGCAAACGGCGACGCATTCGTCGCAGATGTAGGCGCGCGGATAGTCGCTGGGTGAAGAGATCAGCTTCGCCACCGCGTCCTGCGATTTATGGCAGAACGAACAGCGTAGCGCTTCTTCAGGTCCCGTGCGCGTTTTCATTGTGTTTCACTCCCCTTGCCGGCGAACTATCCGTGTCTCTTGCCTTACCCTTATGCTACGTGCTGCAACTTGCTCTCGAGCCGCGCCAGGCGTTCAAGCACCTGGCCGTAATTCTCCATCCGATGGAACGCGTCCATTACCTGTGTCTGGTTTCGGTCCATCTTGGATTCCAACCCAGATCGAACCCCGTCAATCTTTCCCTCAAGCCCTGACCGAACGCTGTCGATCTTCGAATCCACTTGATCAATCTTTCCCTCAAGCCCAGACCGAACCCCGTCAATCTTTCCCTCAAGCCCAGACCGAACGCTATCGACCTTCGAATCCACTTGATCGATCTTTCCCTCAAGCCCTGCCCGAACGCTGTCGATCTTCGAATCCACTTGATCGATCTTTCCCTCAAGCCCAGACCGAACCCCGTCGATCTTTCCCTCAAGCCCTTCCATCTTCTTTTCAAGTGCCTTTAGCCGCGCGTCAATCGCCCGGATCTCCGGCGTGACAAAATCCTGAATAAGCTGCCGACCCTCTTCGATGAACCCCATCGCTGATCGCGCTCCTTGCTCTATGCCCCTACACCCGCGGCCGGTCGATAATCTCGTCCACGATGCCGTACTCCTTGGCCTGCTCCGCGTTCATGATGAAGTCGCGCTCCACGTCCCGCTCGATGCGCTCCAGGGGTTGACCGGTGTGCTTAGCCATGAGTGTATTCGTTATTTCGCGAATGCGCAAAATCTCCCGGGCATGAATATCGATATCGGTCGCCTGCCCGCTCAACCCCCCCATGGACGGCTGGTGGATGAGGATGCGTGAATTCGGAAGCGCGAACCGTTTGCCCTTGTTCCCCGCAAGCAGCAGAAACGCCCCCATGCTCGCCGCCTGCCCGATGCAATACGTTACCACGCTGTTCTTGATGAATTGCATGGTGTCGTAAATGGCCAGCCCCGCCGTAATCGATCCCCCCGGGGAATTGATATAGAGCGAAATGTCCTTCTCCGGGTCTTCCCCCTGCAGGAACAGCATTTGCGCTACCACCAGGTTCGCAATCTGGTCGTCGATCGGCGTACCCAGAAAGATAATGTTATCCCGCAACAGGCGCGAATAAATGTCGTACGCGCGCTCGCCCCGGCTCGTCTGCTCAACCACCATGGGTACTAAAGCCATATTTCCGCTCTTCCGCTCTGCTTCAGGGGCTCGTCACGCCCGTTTTCGTTGACCGCGCCGGTCTCCATCCACCCCGCCGGTGCGCCTCAGCCGCAACCGTTTTTGGGGCCCTAACCCGGCAGCCGTTGGTAAAGCAGATTGGCGGTTTTCTCGCGCCTCAACTGCTCACGGATTCTAGCCAGACCGCCGTCCTGAGTCAATCGCACTTTCAGGGTATCGAACGGCTCACGTGCTTGCAGCGCAAGCATTTGCAGCTCCCGGTCCAGCTCCTCTTCGCCCACTTCCAGCTTCTCTTCCCGGGCAATCCGGTCCAGCAGAATCCCCGTCTTTACCTCGGCTATGGCGGCGTCGCGCTGGGCCGCGCGCAACCGGGTAAAGTCCATTTTGCGCATCTGCTCCGCGCGCATGCCCTGGGCCGCCAATGCGCGCAGGCCCCGCTCCAGGCGCGCATCCACCTGATCCTGCACCAGCGACTCCGGTACCGGAAAGGGAAACCGCTCGGCCAGAGCCGCAAACAACCGCTCCTTGGTCTCGTTCTCCACCGCGCGCCGCTTGCGGCCGGCCAGGTGCTCGCGCACCTTCGACTCCAGCTCGGCATAATTCGCGTAGTCGCCGATCTCCCGCGCAAAATCGTCGTCCAGTTCCGGCACAGTGCGTTTCTTGATTCCCTTTACTTCCAACTCGTACGCAACCGTCTTTCCGGCCAGCTTGGGCTCGCCATAATCGGCCGGATACACCACTTCGGCCTTCAGCTCCTGGCCCACCCCGGCGCCGCGCAAAACAGCGGAGAACGCTTCCACTGTGTCCTTGCCGCCCACCTCGACCAGAGAATCCTCACCGCTCACCGGCGCGGCTTCTGCGTCTCCCTGCACCTCGCCCTTGTAGCGGATCTGCGCCCAGTCGCCGTCTTCGAGCGCGCGCTCCTCTTCCACCGGCTCAATCGTCGCCCGCGATTCGCGCAACTGCTCGATCTCGCGCTTGAACTCCTCTTCGGTCACCTCCGCCTGAGGCTTCTCGACCTTGACACTTTGATAGCCCTCGATCGAGAACTCCGGAAGAAATTCGAATACCGCCTTGGCCACCAGCGGCGCACCCTCTTCCACCTTAAGCTCGGTCACCTGCGGCTGGCCCACCGGGCGCACGCCCAGCTCCTGCACCGCCTTGTTGAACCTCTCCCCCAGCAGCGCGTCAATCACTTCTTTGCGGATCTCATTCGCAAACTTGCGCCGGATCACTGTCTCCGGCACCTTGCCCGGGCGGAATCCCGGAATCCGCGCATATTTGCGATAGTTGGCCGTCACCCGCCGGAAGGCCTTCGATACCTCTTCGGCAGGAGCTTCCACCACCAGCTCGCGCGTACACTCCGGGTTCAGCACCGGCCCGTGCTCGTGGGGCTGGTGGCCTTCGTGTCCTTCGTGGCTGTGGCCTTCGGTTCCGGCTTCGTGCCCCGCGCCGGACATCTCAGGGGAGGGATTGTTTTCGAGGGTGCTCGGGGAACTCAAGGTTTTCGCCTTCCAGCCTTTTCTGATTCGGGGCGCTCAATCGGCGCCCGACCTTTCGACCCCATTCACGCACATGGGGGCGGATTTTTCTCGCGCCGGGTCCGCATTTCCCCCTGCCCTGCGCCGCCTGTTCACGCCATCCGCCGGCTGCGCGCTCTTGCGCAACATGCACGCTTCCGGCCGGGTACTGAGGTTTCAGAGTTGCCGCGTCCCGAAGCTGCCTAAACCAAGCGGCTTTTTCCTGAAGAAAGAGCCGCCTTGTACGATGCGGAAAATGGACACGCTCACTCTGAAACCGCTCTAAACCGCTCAATCTATGGTAATGGGGATTCGCGAACAGGGTCAAACCCGCGCGCCCGCCCTCCGCGCGCAACCACGCCGGAAAAGCATTTTGCACTGCATATGCGAAGGCGAAGGACTATGGAAGAGAAATTCAGCGCTCGGAGATGGCCGGCTTACGCACGTACGGCAAAAAGCGCGGATGCGCCGCGCCGCAGCTCGAGTAATACGCCCGCGCCTCGCTCAAGCTGAGCTGGCCGTTCACCGTCAGCCGCACATCGCCCGCGTCTTCGTCCTCCTGCCCGTCATCCTCCCACCAGCACACGGGGCAGAGCGCCAGCGCCGCGGGAGCCTCCAACGTGCGGTATCCACAGCACGGACAGCGGAATCGCTTTTCAGGAGCCAGCGCTCTCATCTCCTTCACAGGGAATGGACGCCATGGGCCTAACCCCGGTTTACGCCGCCCGGTCCGCGGCCATCCCCGATTGGATGAAGCCGCTCCAGATTCTTAGAACCGGAAAGCGAGCCCAGTCGTGAACCGCCCATGGGTCGCGTTCCCGGGCGATGTGGTTGGCGCGCTGATCCGGTCTGCCTGCACCCGCCACGCAAACATGGGCACAATGGGCACGTCTACCCCTCCGCCCAGCGCATACGAATAAGTGGTGTTGGAGAGGGTGTGTTCGCCGCCGATCATGGCGTGGCCAAGGATGTGAAACCCCGCCGCCTTCAGCGTGACGCGCGGTCCGAAAAGAACCGTCGTCGATCTCGCGGTCCCGCTGCCCGCGCCCAGCCCATAGTGCGCCACGTCGCCCTCCACGCCCACGAACGGCTTCACGTGGATGTGCAGGCCGCCCTCCCAGCCATTCAATCCCGGCGTGCCCGCCGCGAACAGATTGCTGCCCAAACGGCTGTAGCCAAAGAAAGCATCGTTGTTCAACTGCGCTTTCGCCGCGCGCGAGCCCATCATGAAGATTCCGCAAAGCAGCAGGAGCCAGCCCAGGCGGCAATTGTGGCGAACGCGCATGAAACCAGGGCCCGGGAATCGAGGACAAAGAAAACGGGGGATGGACATAAAGGAACTCCTGATCTTATGAATTCGCCCTCGCAGCTCCGATGCCGCGTCTTATAGGGGATGTTCTGGCTGTCTGTTCGGTTGCCACGGAGGCTTCCTCGGAGCTGCCCCGCATCCTGAGCCGGACCGCCCAGCCCGCTAAAACCTCTTGACAATCGCCGAAAAGGGGCGAAAAGTTAAAGCCATAACCCCAGGGAAAACTTAGGCCCCCCCACGTCTTTTCTGCGCACCTTTCCCGCACCCAGCGCTTTGCACACGTTTTCTTCGAGGGTCGCACCCACCATGGCTTCCGGCATCCTCCATTTCGGACAAGAGCTTTCCGAGCGCTTTCTATTCCTGAAGAACGCCGGATTCTCCATCCATCGCTGCGCAACCTTCCTCGAGTTTCAGGATGCCCTCAAATACGAAGCCGACCGCGACGCCGTGTCCTTCTCCGACCTGGAAGAAGAGGCGCTGCCGCTTGCCCTTCGCGCCGCCCGATCCTTTTCTTCGGCGCCGTCGATCCTCTTTCGCACCCGAAGCCTGCTCTCGTTTTCCGCCGACGGCAGCCAGCAGGTCGAAATGCCGCTCCACGCCGAAACGGACCCCGCCGAAGCGGATTTCGATCTGATCGTTCCCCCATCGGCTTCGCCGCGCGCCTGGGTCGGGAGCGTGGCGGCGCTCATTGCGCGCGGGCGCGCGCTTATCCGCCGCTCGGAGTCGATTCGCGAACGAGCCAAGCGGCTCTGCGCGGAGGCAAAGGCCGAAGGGGAGAGATTCCGAACCGAGCGCGAACGCGCGCGATCGGCTCGCACCTTCACCGCTGTCGCCGCTCCCGGCTGGACCACTCTTGGCGACAAACTTTTGACGTGCGCCAACTGCGGCGTGGAATTCGTCTTCAGCGCCGGAGAACAGTTTTTCTTTGAGCAGCGCCATTTCCTCCACGATCCGAAGCACTGCCGCAAGTGCCGCGCCGAGCTCCGGAGCGGCGCCGCGCCCGCGCGCCGCAAAACCACCCTGGCCTGCGCCGCGTGCGGAGCTTCAACCGTGGTTCCTTTCAAGCCCAACCAGGGCCGGCCCGTGCTCTGCCGCCCCTGCCTCCGCAAGCAGGACACGAAAATGGGTGCCCCATCCTAAACGCGCTTTTTGCGTTAAGGGTGGGAAAGCACAACCTCGACTTTTTCGCTTTGAGCCGGCCACAAAAACGGGCGCCTCGCCCTTGCGGCGTATTTGCTTTTGCCGCCAGGGTGGGAGACCACAAACCTCAACCCGCCGACCCAGCCGGCTTGCTGCCGCGCCGACCCCTTACAATCAATCCGCACTTCCACGAAGGGAAATCCCCGCATGCACCTGCGTCTCGCCGCCATGGTCCTTCTCGCTGTCACCGCGTTTAACCTGTCAGGACAAAACCCAGCACCGCCGCCAACTCCCCTCCGCGTCGCCATCGTCGGACTCGAGCACGGGCACGTGGAGGGCTTTCTCCACGCCCTGCCCAGCCACGCAAACGTTCAGCTCGTGGGCGTGGCCGACGCCGATCCGGCCCTCCTCGCCAAGTACCGGCAGGAATTCAACCTCCCGGAGACCATCCTCTACAAGAGCGAAGCCAACATGATCGAGCGCACCCATCCCCAGGCCGTGCTCGTCTACACCTCCATCGCCGAACACCGCCACGCCATCGGCATTGCCGCGCAATACGGCGTCTCCGTGATGGTGGAAAAGCCGCTCACGATCTCGCTCGACGACGCTCTCGCCATCCGCACAATCGCGCGCTACCACAAGATTCACGTCCTGGTGAATTACGAAACCACCTGGTATGCGAGCAACCAGGCTGCTTACGATGAGCTGCGGTCGGGCCGCCTCGGCGAGGTGCGCCGCGTCGTCGTCCACGACGGCCACCAGGGCCCCAAAGAAATCGGCGTTCAGCCTGAGTTCCTCGCCTGGCTCACGGACCCCGCACAGAACGGCGCCGGCGCTCTTTATGACTTCGGCTGCTATGGCGTCGATCTCATGACCTGGCTCATGCGCGGCGAAACCCCGCTCACCGTCACCGCCGTTACCAATCACGACAAGCCGGAGCTCTACCCGCGCGTCGACGACGACGCGACCATCGTCCTCCAGTACCCGCATGCGCAAGCGGTGATCCAGGCCTCATGGAACTGGCCCTTCGGCCGCAAGGACATGGAAGTGTACGGCGCAACCGGGTACGCCATCACTGTCGCCGCAGACCAGCTCCGCATTCGTCACGAGCATGACCATGACGAGCAGCTTGTCACCGCGCCGCGCCTCACCACTCCGCAGAGCAATTCGCTCGACTACCTCGCCGCTGTCCTCAATGGCCAGATCCAAAACGGCCACAATCTGGACCAGGGCGACCTGAGCGCCCTCGACACCAACGTGATCGTCATGCAGATCCTCGACGCGGCCCGCACCTCCGCCCGCGAAGGCCGCACCGTGCGCCTCACGAAACTCGGCGAGTAGATACTGGCCGTGACTGGCCTTTCGTCTGCCTGACTTGCCACAAAAATGGGTGCCCCATCCTTGCGACGTTCTTGTTTTTGTCGCAAGGGTGGGAAAGCACGATCCTCAACGAGTTCGGGAAGGAGCAGTGGCCTTCAGGCCGCTGAAATCGCCGCTTAAAGAAACTCAGCCAGCTCGCCCGCGGAGAGCTCCACGTCGCGCAGAATTGCGCGCAGGAGGCCCGGGCCAATCGTCTCACCTGCATGAATGGGAACGGTTGTGGTTCTGCCATCGGGATGCTTGAGGAATACGTGGCTCCCGCGGGTTCTTTCGGCGAGAAAGCCGGCCCTCTCGAGCGCCCGGACAAGCTCTCTGCCCTTAATGCGCGGAAGGCGGTTCATACCGTCACTTGCTGAATCCCGACCAGTTCAAGAGTGCCGCTGGGGCCGTTGTCCTCCTCCAGGCACAGGGCAATCACCTCGCGGACGCGTTTCATGAGCGTGTCGAGGCTCTTGGCCTGCGTATGGCAGCCGCGAAGGCTCGGTACAGTGGCGACAAAATAGCCTTCCTCGTCCCGTTCGATCAGCACGGTGAATTTTCTTTTCTGCGCCAAGCTCTGCTCCCGGGGTCCAATTTAGCATGAATTAGGTTGGGCGCTGAACGCCTGCGCCGCGGGCAGCAAGCAGATTCCCCGAACTCCCTGACCTGCCACCTCGCCAACTCGCCGGCTTGCTGACTCGCTAAGCTGTAACTCCCAGCCCCAGCCTGCTCCACAACTTGAGCGTCGGCTCGGCCTGGTTGATGGTGTAGAAATGCAGTCCCGGCGCGCCGCCGCGCAGCAGCGCCTCGCACAGGCGCGTCACCACGCCCGCACCGAAGTCGAGCAGAGCGGGCTTATCCTCCTGCAACTCTTCGAGCCGCAACCGCACCCAGCGCGGCAGGTCCGCGCCGCAGCCATGGCAAAACTTCAGCGTGTTGGCGCAGCTGGTGATGGGCATGATTCCCGGCACAATGGGAATGGTGATGCCCGCGCGCGCGCACCGCTCCAGAAAATCGAAGTAAGCGTCGGCGTTATAGAAGAGCTGCGTCAGCGCCGAGTCCGCGCCCGCCTCCACCTTGCGCCGGAAGTTTTCAAAATCCGCGCCCGGGTTCGCCGCCTGCGGATGCATCTCAGGATACGCGGCCACCTCGATGCGGAACCAATCGCCATGCTGCTCGCGGATAAAACTCACCAGCTCGTTGGCGTAGTGGAATTCGCCCGGCGCCGACGGGCTCATGGCCGTGGCCGGCAGATCGCCGCGCAGCGCGACGATGCGTTTAACGCCGGCGTCGCGATAGCGTTGCAACTGCGCCGCAATGTTCTCGCGCGTCGATCCGATGCACGTCAGGTGCGGCGCTACTTCGACGCCCGTGTGCTCGACGACCGTGAGCAGCGTTTCGTAGGTCCCGTCCTGGTTCGATCCGCCCGCGCCATGGGTCACGGAAAAATAATCCGGCTTGAGCGCAGCCAATTGCTTTAACGCCGCAGGCAGCTTGGCGAGCCCCTCCGGCGTGCGCGGGGGAAACAGTTCAAACGAGAATGACAGTTGTGAACTCATGTGAGTGGACAGTGGACAGTGAACAGTGGACAGTGAACAGTGGACAGTGAACAGTGGACAGTGAACAGTGGACAGTGAACAGTGAACAGTGAACAGTGGACAGTGAACAGTGGACAGTGAACAGTGAACAGTGGACAGTGGACAGTGAACAGTGGACAGTGAACAGTGGACAGTGAACAGTGATCGGTGATCAGCGTTGGTCCCGGCCCGGTCTTCCTGACCCCTGACCCCTGAAACCTGATCCCTAGTATCTGTAATGCTCCGCCTTGTACGGCCCTTCCACCGGCACGCCGATGTAGTCCGCCTGCTTCTCGGAGAGCTTGGTCAGCTTCACGCCGATCTTCTCGAGATGCAGCCGCGCCACTTCCTCATCGAGCTTCTTGGGCAGCGTGTAAACGGCCACCTTGTACATGTCCTTGTTCCGCCACAGATCGATCTGCGCCAGCGTCTGGTTGGCGAAGCTGTTCGACATCACAAAGCTCGGATGGCCCGTAGCGCAGCCCAGGTTCACCAGGCGCCCTTCGGCCAGCACAAAGATCTCGTGGCCGTCAGGGAAGGTGTACTTGTCGACCTGCGGTTTGATGTTCGTCTTGGTCACGCCCGCTTCCGCGTTGAGCCGGTCCATCTGAATCTCGTTATCGAAGTGGCCGATGTTGCACACGATGGCCTGGTCCTTCATTTTGGTCATGTGCTCGAAGGTGATGATGTCGGTGTTGCCGGTGCAGGTGACGTAGATATCGCCGCGGCCCAGCGTGTCTTCGAGCGTGGTCACCTCGAAGCCTTCCATCGCCGCCTGCAGCGCGTTGATGGGGTCGATCTCGGTCACGATCACGCGCGCGCCCATGCCGCGCAGCGAGTGGCTGGACCCCTTGCCCACGTCGCCATAGCCGCAGATCACCGCCACTTTGCCCGCCATCATCACGTCGGTGGCGCGCTTGATGCCGTCGGCAAGCGACTCGCGGCATCCATATAAGTTGTCGAACTTGCTCTTGGTCACCGAATCGTTGACGTTGATGGCCGGCACCAGCAGCTTGCCCGCTTCCATCATCTTGTAGAGCCGGTGCACGCCCGTGGTCGTCTCTTCGCTCACGCCGCGCCACTCCCTGGCCACCTTGTGCCAGTGCTGCGGGTCCTCGGCATGCACGCGCTTGAGCAGGTGCTTGATCACATGCTCTTCATGGCAGGCGCTGGGCGTGTTCACCCACGCGTCGCCCTCTTCCAGTTCATAGCCCTTGTGGATGAGCAGGGTCACGTCGCCGCCGTCATCCACCACCAGCTGCGGCCCCAGCCCGCCTGCGTGGTTGAGCGCCTGGTAGGTGCACCACCAGTACTCCTCCAGCGACTCGCCCTTCCATGCGAACACCGGCGTGCCCGTGGCCGCAATGGCCGCCGCGGCATGATCCTGCGTGGAGAAAATGTTGCAGCTCGCCCAGCGCACTTCAGCGCCCAGGCTCTTCAGCGTCTCAATCAGCACCGCCGTCTGGATGGTCATGTGCAGCGAGCCCGTCACGCGCACGCCCTTGAGCGGTTGCTCGGGCGCGTACTTGTTGCGGATCGCCATCAACCCCGGCATCTCCTGCTCGGCAATGGCAATCTCCTTCCGGCCCCACTCGGCCAGCGACCTATCCGCCACCTTGTATCCCAGCTCCGTCACTTCCAGCGTCGAACTCGCCATCTCGATTCCTCTCCTTTGTGTCTTCTCCAGCCCTCTGGCCCCTCGTTCCCGGTGTCCCTTGGTCTCTGTCTCATACCCATCGTCCCATCGTGATATAATGATATGTATCAGAAAACCGAAATGCCGTCAATGCCTTCCATTGTAAAAACTCTGCGCGTGGCCGCCGACCCGAACCGCCTCCGTATCCTCTTGCTTTTAAAGGGAGAAGAGCTCTCGGTCGCCGAACTGCAGGAGATCCTCACCATGGGCCAGAGCACCATTTCCACCCATCTCTCCCAGCTCAAGCAGGCCGGCCTGGTGGAAGACCGCCGCACCGGCAAGAACAATCTCTATCGCCTGGCCCCCAGCCCTGCGGGCGGCGGCCCTTTGGACGAGATCCTTGCTCAGGCGGAGCATGAGATCCCCGAGGCCGCCCGCGATCAAACCGCACGCAGCCGCGTGCTGCGCAAACGCCAGGACAAGGCCCGCGCCTTCTTTGACTCGGTCGCCGGCCGGCTCAACCGCGAATACGTCCCGGGGAAATCCTGGAAGTCGCTGGCCGAAGCTCTCCTGCGCCTGCTCCCGGCGGTCACCATGGCCGATCTCGGCTCCGGCGAGGGGGGCTTCGCGCTTTTACTCTCCCGACGAGCCAAGCGGGTGATAGCCGTCGACTCTTCGGCCAGGATGATCGACGTGGGCCGCGAAGAGGCGCGCCGCAACGCGATCGCCAATGTCGACTTCCGCCTCGGCGACATGGAAGACCTGCCCATCGGCGCCGGCGAAGTGGATCTGGTCTTCTTCTCGCAATCGCTCCACCACGCGCTGCACCCCGAGCGCGCCCTGGCCGAGGCCGCGCGCATCCTCGCTCCCGGCGGCCGCATCGTCATCCTCGACCTCGCCCGGCACCGCTTTGAAGAGGCGCGCGAACTCTACGCCGACGAGTGGCTCGGCTTCCCCGAGTCGGAGCTTGAGGCGATGCTCGAGAAAGCCGGCTTCACCCACATTGAAACCACCCTCGTCGACAAGGAAGCGGACCCTCCGCACTTCCAGACGCTGCTGGCGGTGGCTGAAAGACCGGCACAGGGTTCGCGATCAGGCAGCCACTGAACCGCTTGGGGACTCCATGGAACGCGCCTGCGCATCACGCCAGCGAAGGGCCTGGGCGATGCAGATCATGTGAAGAATGATGTAAAGCGGCACGCCAAAGGTGGGGATCAAGCTCAGCGGAAGAACGGTCATTGCACCGGTTGAGATTCCATGCGGATCGATCAAGCCGGAAAGCGTGCCCAGCAGCACCGCATTCACAAGATCGGCAATGCCCAGAAACTGCCAGGCGAGGAAAGCTCGCCGGCGATCGGGTGTGGCCAGCTTGAGCGCCGCCCAGATGGCCGTGGCGCCGATGGCGATATCGCCCCAGCCTGCGGAAAGAGCGAAGGCCTTGGGAAGAAGGCGATCGGCGGCCAACACCACGAAGACGAACCCGAGAACCCGCCAGGATTGAACCAGGGTGAGCAGGCGCGGGCTGAGCGAGAGACTGAACTCGCGAAACCTGGGTGATGCCGCAAACCAAACGAGAAACACAACGAGCGGCGTGAGCGCGGCGATCCCGAGCGGCAGCGGCGGCTGACCGGGGCCGGTGTTGTAGAGGTGCAGGGCCGACGCAACAAGGGAGAGCGCGAACCATCCGCCGACAAGCGACGCAATGAACTTTGCATAATTGGACATGGCAATTCTCCTTAATCCGTGACCGCCAGGGCCACATGGTTGATGGCATTCATAAGATCGCCCCAGCGATCCGGCCCGAGGCGCGCGCGCAGTTGCGCTTGCGTGCGCTGCCAGTGAGGGAGAACCGCCTGGAATTTCCGTCTTCCGGCTGGGCTCAGGCTCAGCCGCCGTTCGCGGCGGTCGGGTCCTGGCTCGCTCAAAATCCAGCCGTGTTTGCTCATGATGGCGAGGGTTCTTGTGAGCGTAGTGCTATCCATGGCCAGAATCTCGGCCAAACGTCCTTGCGAGACAACTCCGGTGAGCGAGAGCGCCTGCAGGATGGTGAACTGCGTGATCGTGATGTCCAGCGGGCGAAGCGCCTGGTCATAGCGCTGGGTGAGCGCCCGGGAAGCCCGGCGAAGATTGGCACACAGGCAAGGAAGCGAGGCGGGGTAAGTCCTGCTCATGGCAAATGAGATGTATATACATCTATTTCGATTCAGAAAAGCTCAAAGTGCGGCCTTGAGCGGTTCAACCTCAGCTCACGTACGCCCGCTCGCAAGCGCAAGAGTGCACGCAAAGGTTGGCTTGGAGGGTTCGGCTACCGGCCGGAATGTCCGCTTCAGGGGTTGCGAAAATGCGCGAATGTTCGCTCGAGGGGTTGCGCATCGCAGACGGATACACCTCTGAGACGATCCCGCTGCGCAGAGAGGCCGCGAGAAAAGTTTCTTCCTGGGCGCACACGCTGCCTGGAGTTTCCCAAAAAGATGGCTTTTTGCGCGTTATTGCGTGGGCAAAGCGCACAAGTGGCGTGTTTATCGCATCGTTTTCGCGGTTATTCTGGCCTGGGGTGGACGACGTTCGAATCCCGAATGCGGCCCTCGCAGGTCCAGCGTCCACGGCCCTGCTGAAGGAGCGCAGCCCCAATCGAGGGTAAAATCGCCTCAACCTTCTCCGCAGTGGCGCCATGCAGGAGGCCCCGTGACCAGCAACTACGCCGCCGCAGTGCCCGACTATTCCGAACTGACGGGTCTGCTTGCCGCCACACCGCGCGGAACTCCCTGGGAGGCGCTACTCAATCAAGCCGTCATTCCCTATCTTGTGCGCGTCTGGCTGGACCATTACCGGATGGCCGCTGAAGCCGGCGACATCGTAGAGGTTCCGCTCGGCCAGTATTCCTACCTCTTCGACATCGGGCCGGATCGTCTCATCGCGGCCTGGGGCATCAGCCGGGGCCGGTTCTCCGGTGCACGGCCGAACAGCCGCATACAAAGATTTCCCGTCGCCAACCGGCATATTTATGACGCAGGCCACGCGATCTCGCACCGGCTCGGCGGGGGAACAGATATCAACCTCACTGCGCAGCTGGCCTCTGTGAACCGGAGGCCATTTCAAGAACTGGAACAGAAGGCCATCAAGACGCCGGGCTGTCTCTATTTCACCTACTGGATGTACAACCGCACAGGCGAGAAGATCCAGCTTGCCTCCCGCATCCAGCAGGGGCTGATGGCTCCGGGCTCGCAGCCCGACATTCGCGTCTTCGAGAATTAGGCTCAGCCTAGTGGACTTGGGTAAGGCGCCGAAGATACCGGCCAGGTTGGGTTGCAGCTTAGGGGCCGAAGGGGTCTTTTTCAGTTACAGAGGCGGGCATGGTCTTGAGCAGGTATTGCAGTGCGCGCAGCACGCGCTGGGCGGTATCGCTATCGGCGGCGCCGAGGTAAATCTCCAATTCCGAATAGGGCTTGGTCGGCTGGACGTCGATCAGCTGCTTTTCCTTGCCGTCGAAAAGCAGAATCTGCTTCTTGAGGGGGGAATCCGAATAGTCACTGTCTTCGAGGATTTGCTGGTTCTGATGGTCGGCCGCGCGCGCCACCTTCAGGGTGCCGAAGCTCCCGCCATTGAGCGCCGCAGACTGGTCGTCCCAGTTCGCGACCCAATTGTGCCAGCAAAGGTTGGGACTGTTTGCATCGCCGCTCGATTTGCAGTTGATGGTGATTTTCTCGTAGTTGCCGTGGCCCACTTCGAGGGTAAGAAAACTTGGATCAAGCTGGTCAACCTGCACCGAGGAGTAGCGTATTTCCCACGTCGACTCGCCCGTCTGCGCACCGCGCACCCACCACAGCGTGCCCTTGGCCTGTTCGATGGCGAAGAAGCCGGGCCAGACCGTGGTATCGCCTGTATCCATGCCGTTGGGGATACGGATTTCGTCGTTAACCTTCTGATTGAGGTATTGCACCGTTTCCAGCGGAGTGAGACTGGGCTCGCTCGCGGATGCGGCGCTATCGGATGCGGCTTGCGGCTGGGATTGGCCGGACTGGCCGGATGAGCTCGACTGGCCACGCAACGTGCACGATGCGATGCCAGCAGCGATGGCTATGACCGCGCAGACTGCTCTCGCGTTATACCTTGACATACCCTTCTTCCTGCGAAGTTCAGTGACCTGGGGGTGGATGTTGCTAAGGACGCTGTGACGCCTTGGTACGAAAGGGTGAGGCTACTATGGCATGGCTCCGGACAGATGTCAACGTAACCGGAGTCCACGCCCTCTGCGCCAGCTCCAGGCGAAACCGGGCGCGCATCCACGCGCGCGCGCCGGCCTTATCGGGCTCGAAACCACTCCTCGTCGGAGCATGCGGCGCGAATCCGACGCATGCGATCCCGCCTGAATCCTTCTTCCGGGCTCCGGAATCAATTCCACAGTTGTCGAAATGTGGAAGCACGGATATTTCGAAACAGCAGTTCGAGTGAAGGAGCTCGCCCATGAAGAACCTTGAAGGAAAAGTGGCCCTGGTTACCGGCGCCTCAAAGGGCATTGGCGCGGCCATCGCGCGGGAGCTTGGGGCGCGCGGCGCAGCCGTGGCCGTCAATTACTCCGGCAGCAAAGCCGAAGCGGAGAAAGTGGTGGCCGAGATCAAGGCCAAGGGCGGCAAGGCCGTCGCCGTGCAGGCCAACCTGGCCGATCCCGATGCCATCGGACCCTTCGTCCAATCTGTGGCCCGGCAGCTTGGGCCCATTGACATCCTGGTGAACAACGCCGGCATTTACGAGTTTGGCCCGCTGGAGCAGATCACGCCGGAGCACTTCCACAAGCAATTCAACCTGAACGTGCTGGGCCTGCTGCTGACCACCAAGGAGGCGGTAGCGCACTTCAACCCGCGCGGCGGAAGCGTGATCAACATCGGCTCCGTGGTGGCGGACGGCGTGGGCGGCGGCGCGGTATACAGCGCCACCAAGGGCGCGGTGGACACAGTGAGCGCATCGCTGGCGCAGGAGCTGGGCCCGAAGAAGATCCGCGTGAACTCGCTGAGCCCGGGCATGATCCTCACTGAAGGCTTGCAAGCGGCGGGATTTCTCGGCAGCGACTTCGAGAAGCAGGCCGTGGCGCGCACGCCGCTGGGCCGCATCGGCCAGCCGGAAGACATCGCGTCGATCGCGGCGTTCCTGGCTTCCGATGAGTCGGGCTGGGTGAACGGGCAGGCCATCCGGGCCGCCGGCGGCTTTCGCCTCTAACCCCCAAGGCGCTCGGCCTCGAGCAGCGCGCGCTTGCGCCTTTCGCCCCAGCGGTAGCCGGTGAGCGAGCCGTTGGCGCCGATGACGCGATGGCAGGGCACGAGCACGGCCACGCGGTTGAGGGCGCAGGCACGGGCTACGGCGCGCGTGGCCTTGGGCTGGCCGAGCTCGCGCGCCAGCTCGGAATAGCTGCGCGTCTCGCCGCGCGGAATCTGCCTGAGCGCCTGCCACACGCGGAGCTGAAAAACAGTGCCGCGCAGGTCGAGATTCATTGCCCCTGGATTCTGTTCCGCTGCGGTCCGGTTTTGTGCGGAGCCGGAGCGCTCCGCGCCGTTCCGGTTTGGCCGCTGCGCGCGGCTTTGGTTTCGGTCGAGATCGTCGCCTGCGCGGACCATGGCGAGCGCCTCTTCAATCCAGCGGGCGAGCGCGGCATCGCGGCGCAGCGCGGCTGCGGGAAATTCGCTGCGCAGCGCGGCTTCAGCTTCGCGTTGCGAACCGGCCAGCGAAAGCCAGCAGAGGCCGCGCCCGGTGGCGCCCACAATCATCCAGCCAAAGGGCGTGCGCGCCGTGGTGTAAGCGATGCGCTCGCCGCGGCCGCCCTCGGCGAAGCGCGCCGGCGTCATGCCCAGCGGCGCGCCCTCGTAGGCGCGGCTCGAGGAGTTGAAGCCGGCGGCGTAGATGGCCGTGGTGACGGACTGGCCCTCGCGCAGCGAGGCGCGCAAGGCGCCGGCCCTGAGCGCGCGCTGGTACTGCAGCGGGCTCGCGCCCATTTGCCGTTTGAAGAGCCGCTGCACGGTGAAGGGGCTCAGATTCACCAGCCGCGCCAGCTCGGCCAGCGGAACGGCCCGGTCGCGGTGCGCTTCGAGGTAGGCGCGGATTTTATCCAACGAGTTTCTCGAAGCGGTCATGGGGGAGCATCTGCGGCAAGGGCGAAAGCCCGCGGCCTGCGCGGCGGAGGCGCTGGGGAAAATGCGGACATTGGCGCGCAGAGGGCGCTTACTGGCACAATCGGGCCGGCAGAAGACGCGGGTGGTGGTCACGCCGTAAAAGAAGTTTGCTCCGGGATCGCGCGCCAGCACCTGGCGCCAGGCGGCGTCGGCGTCGATGGGTTGCGTGGTCGGCTGGGGTTGAGGGTCGGGCATGGCGGATTGGATGCTTGTGCTCATGCTCATCATAGTCGCGCGCATGCGGACTGGCATGCACTCCGGTTCTTGCGCGCAATTCCGATTTTTCCTGGTTGCCCCTCGCCGCTCAAGGTTTCACTTCGCGCTTACTTCTCTTGAGGCCTGGGCACGGCAGACGCGTCGAGATGGGAACGAATCGGCACCAGCGAGAGAAGCGGCCACTGCGTAGGTATCTGTTCCGTTCGCGCGTCGGGCCATTGCGTCGGAATCGGTTCGCCCCTGGCCTTGAACCGCGGTGAGGATGGCGGAAAGGGGAGGACGGGGTTGTTCTGCGCCAAAGCCAGAAGCGACGGCAGTGCGGGATTGAATGAGAAAACAGAATCGGCCGGATTGCCCGATTCGGCCTGCGGAGAAATACACGCCGCCGAGATGCTGGGAGCGAGACGGCTGCAGGCTGTCCATGGCGATGTAGCGGGAGGCGCGGCTTGCCCGCCTTTACCCAATTCCGAGGGAGCGGCTCCGGATGGGACGGACTGACACATCGCCGTGATGGGAACGCATAGCAAGAGAGCGAGAACACCGGGTCGCATAGCACCACCCCGCGCCACGAATCGCCAACGCCCGAAAGTATAGCGCGTTTCGATCGGTGAGTTACGGAAGAACGTATCAGGTATTGGACGCGGTCTGCCTCAAAACGGCCTCCGCCCGCCTGAGATCTTCCTCCGTGTCCACGCCGATGGTGTCGCGCGGCGCGTCGGCGACGTAGATGTCGATGCCGTTCTCGAGCAGGCGCAGCTGCTCCAGGCGTTCCACCTGCTCCAGAAGGCCGCTGGGCAGCTCGGAAAACCGCTCCAGCGCCGCCTTGCGATAGGCGTAGATGCCGAGATGCTTGCGGTAACCGGCGAAATCCACGCGATTGCGATCGAACGGGATCGTGGCCCGGGAAAAATAGAGCGCGCGCCCGTCGAGCGCGGTGACCACTTTCACCGCGTTCGGATTGCCGAATTCCTCAGGCGGGCAGAGCACGGCGAGCGTGGCCACCTCGACTTCAGGCCGCGCGAAGAGCGCCAGCAGCGGGGGGAAAAAATCGGCCGTGAGCATGGGCTCGTCGCCCTGGATGTTGACGTAGATTGCGGCGTCGATCTGCCGCGCGGCCTCTCGCACTCTGTCGCTGCCGCTTGCGCACACGGGCGAGGTCATGAGGACGGGGATGGAGCGCGCGCGGCAGACCGCTGCCACTTCGTCCGCGTCGGTGGCCACCACCACCGGGTCCATAAGCCCGCTCGCCTGCGCCGCGCGCCACACCCACTCGACCATGGGCCGGCCGGCAATCTCGCGCAGCACCTTGCGCGCCAGGCGGGTGGACGCGAGACGCGCAGGGATGATGCCGGCGATGCGGTTGGCGCACATCTCAAGATGAGTGTAACGGGCCGGCATTCACGGCGCGTGCGCAGGTTTCTCCAACCCCTTGCGACAAACAAACTACTGCGTCGCAGGGATGCGGCGACGGACTTGCCGTCGTGACCGCGAAGTTTGGGTAGTGGTGCAGTTTGGTTTCGTGCTAGATTCGATTCCATAAATATAAACGCCGCCCGGCAAGGCGGCGCACATCTTTGGGACTGGCATCCCACGCACATCATAGCGCGAGGAGGGATGCGTGTCCAACAACAAATCAACGCCGGAGCCCGAACAACACTTCTCCCCTTGGCGGTTATTCGCAACCGGCAAAGGCGATAGCTTGCGCCTGCAAATATACGAAGTCATAGCTGCCCCCGCGCACATCTGGCTATAGTGCTGCGCGAAGTTGTGCGGAGGCAGTTTTGATTGCTGTCCAGCAAGCTCGCAGGAAGATCAAGAAGGCGTATAGCCGTTGTCGTCTTCCCACTTCCGCGCCGCGTCTTCGGTTGTCTTTCTGCCCACTTGACGAACGTGGCCGCTGGGCCACTTTTGTTGATGTTCCTGTTCACGGCGCTCAAGGTCATTCGTGATTCCACCGTGAACAATTCTGCGACCGATTTTGAAATGATACTTGTAGGTATCACGCTCGTTTGCCACTGGAGTCCTCCTCTTTAGGCCGCTTCTGCGTTCATCTTTGCATCAAGCAGGGCTACTAGCTCTTCAAAAGACCAGACGTGATCCGCGATCCCTGCTTCCATCGCGGGTGTCACCCGTAGCGTCTTGTGAACTCTCACGAAGTTGTAGTACATGAAATGCAGCGCCACGGCGTGACCGTGGTTTTCGATCTTTTTGGAAAAGCCGTTTGTCAGGCCTGTGAATCGGCGCATCGACATGCGCATGGTGAGGTTCTGACGCTCCACGTAGCTTGTGCTTACATGCTGATAATCCGGCTCGCCAATGACAGTCTTCATGTCGCAGCCGATGCACGTTGCCGGTGAATAGCGCCCCTTTACTTCGCCTGATGCACCGTAAATCTTGTGCATCTGCGCGTAGTCCACGTTTTCACCAAAAGCCATCTCAATCGCAGCCAGGTACGGCCTGTGCGCATCAGTGGTGATCTGTGGGCGACCCACTACGCGCTGGCGAATATCGAAAGCAAAGTCCGTCGCCCATCCCGTATCGCGTCCGCCGACTAGGTAAGAAATACAGGGCTTTGAATCGGCATCGAGCGCAACCCAGGTCCACGCATCTCCCCACCCGGCTGCCTTTTGTTCTAGCGTAGCGTTCTTTTGCTTCGCCCCTACGAACTGCCAGATCTCATCGCATTGAATCCGCTTGACTTGCAGCCCGCGAACATTATTATGGTGGTACGCTGCACACGCACAACCCACATCTTCCAAAAGCTTAAGAATGGTATGCTTAGCGACACCGGTCATCCGCATGACGGAGTTAATGCTGCTTCCCTCCACCAGGGCGGATAAGACTTGAACTCGTTTTTCCGCGCGCAACCGATTCACAGTTCGCTCCGATTAGAAATATCATATATAAGTAATAGGGAAAGTCAAGGGGTGGGGCTTGCAAAATCATAAAAAAGTGATATGCTTTCCAAGTCCACCTTTGTGGACTTTCTTCGATTTCGAGGCAAACGGCCAAGACGTGATCGAAGAGTGGTATCAAAAGGAGCTATCGGAAGAGGGTAGATTCGCGTTCGATGCGCTGCTGAAGAATCACCAAAAGATAGAACTTTGTATTAACTGGCCAGGTTTCAAATTCTTAAAAGGAGACATGAAAGAGGAGGGTATTTGGCAGCTGGATTTTTGCGCTGATAGGCGTCAATACAGACTCTTGGGTGTCTTCGGGAACCTTAGGAAAAGCGCAGTCCTAATACTTGGGTGCTACCACAAAGGAGATAATTACACACCGCGGGATGCTTTCAAGACCGCGAAAAAGCGCGCCAAAGCATTGGCGGAAGGAGAGGCATCGATTCGTGAGCGAAAGGTCAGAACTGATTCATAGGCTCCGAGATAGCATTGACTCTCGGACTGCATACATTGAGGCTAAGCTGGGGGTTTTGGTTCCGTCCCAAATTCGAGCCCTTAGGCTTCGCTCCGAAATGCCGAGGCAATCTGATTTGGCTAGGATTGCAGGACTGCATCAATCGCGCATTTCTATGTTCGAGACACCTGGCGCGGCGAACGTGACCCTTGAGACTCTTGCGAGATTAGCTGCTGCCTTCAAAGTCGGCTTGGTAGTCAAGTTCGTTCCAATTAGCGAAATGCTCTGCTGGGAGACAAAATACTCGCAGGACGATTTCGCCGTGGTTCCGATTGACGAAGACATTGCGTTCCTCGATCCCGACGCTTCAACAGCGTCAAATCTGACCACAACAATTGCTGATCTGATGCCTAGACTCGTCAGCGCGGTTGCCGGAAATAACAGCGTGCAAAGTGCGACAGGGGAATTACGAACAGCGCAGGGGAATCGTCAGGCGGGTTTCGCGCGTACTTCTGGGGGGAGGTAAGACTTGGACGACCAGACAGAAAACCAAACGCCACTTTCCTGGATCAGCCCTCCCGACAGAGCGTGCGAAATCTATGCCAATGCTTCGCACGTTACTTGGACGGTTGATGATGTGAGGATACGACTCGGGCAAATGGTTCAAGACCCAAATAGGCCAACGCCAGGGAAGGATTTTCGAGGGGTAATTGAAGAAAGAGCTGCCATCACAATTACATGGCGGATTGCAAAGGCCGCAGCTCTTGATCTATTGCGAGCCGTTCAACACTACGAGGAAGTAAATGGAGAAATTAAACTCGATGTAAAGCTGCCCGGTTCGATCCCATAGAGTTTTTCTGTCAGAACTTTTCAGTTGCTTCTCTTACGACCCGCGCGGCGGCCTGGTTCACGTCCTCGCGCGGTTTGTTTAATGGGCACTTGTGTCCCTCAAATAGCCGATTGATCTCCTGCTCTGCCGTTTGGGGATCAGGGGCACCGGATTCTCGTTGATCTCCGCAGGCGCAAGTACCGATAGTCTTCCCGGAATCCATCCTGACGATTCGAATAGCCATGCGCCAAGTTTAGCGCCATCAGCCATCCTGTGAAAAACCAAACTGCACCACTACCGAAGTTTGACCTTCGATTCCCGCGCCCGTATCATCGATGTTTGGGGTCTGTGCGCGCGGCTCGCCTCCGGCGCGACTCTTCCTTCCTTTTGAAAACTCTCCCGGCGGGGTAGCTCAGTTGGTTAGAGCGTGGGATTCATAACCCCAAGGTCGACGGTTCGATCCCGTCCCCCGCCACCAAGCAAATCCGATGCCGTTGAGGTGCGCGGTCCTTCGCTGCGCTCAGGATTTCGCCTGCGGGCTCAGACGCCCGCAAAACGGCTCAAGTTCGATCCCGTCCCCCGCCACCAGGCAAATCCGATGCCGTTGAGGTACGCGGTCCTTCGCTGCGCTCAGGATTTCGCCTGCGGGCTCAGACGCCCGCAAATCGGCTCAAGTTCGATCCCGTCCCCCGCCACCACCACTCAGGTTGGGCAGCTGCTCGCTATTCGCTCGCGCAAGCTTCTCAATCAACGCTTCGGTGCGGTTCGTTCGTCGCCAGGCGGTCCAGGATTTCGTCTGCGGGTTCAGACGCCCGCAAAACGGCTCAAGTTCGATCCCGTCCCCCGCCACCACTTAGCTGATACAAAACGGACAATTTAGAATGGACCGCTCGAGTTGATCGTTTCGAGCTTTGAGCCCGCTGCCCGGGTTCCTGTTGCTGAGCAACCGAGTTTTGCTTCTGCCCTGGCTCAGTCAGGCATGCCGTTCGAGCGTGTTCAGAGATCACCAATGCATATTCCGCGGGACCGAACGAGCTTTGCCGGAATCCGCCGGGGTTCCCTGTGTCATGGAGGCGATTGCGCTCGACGGCTTTCCGCGGCAGCTCACATTTTCCAAACGGACCGCGAGTCGAATCGTCGCGGACCGGGTTTTATGGAATCAGGAAAAGATTCGGGCAACTGGCGGGGAGGTAAGCTATGGCTCGCCTTCGTGTCTATGTTACCGGCGCTGCGACAGGCGGCGCGGTCTGTGTTTTGCTTGGCTTGAGCGGCTGCAGCGCGAGTCCGTCGTCGTCTCCGCCTCCCAGCTATTCGCTCGGCGCCACGGCGCTGACTCCGGCAACCGTCACCGCTGGGAACGAGTCCACTTCCACGATTACCGTGACACCGGCAGGCGGATACACGGGCAGCGTGACTCTCTCGTGCGGCGCGCTCACCGGCGCGAACGCGCCGGCATGTTCCTTCAGCCGCAATCCGATCGCGGTGAGCGGCGGTGCTGCCTCATCGACACTTACCCTTTCGACGACGATCAACACCCCCGGCGGCAGCTACGCGATCAGCGTGACGGGAAAGGATGGCAGCGGCGCCGCACCGAGCAACGGAGGGCAGTCCCTGACCCTGACGGCAGCGGCGGTGATCCAGCACGTGGTAGTCATTTTCCAGGAGAATCGCACCCCGGACAATCTCTTCCAGGGGCTGTGCATTGCGCCGTATGGCAGCCCGGCGGCCTGCGGAACGGGTGAGGACCAATTTGACATCGCCCAGCAGGGAACCAACTCGGCCGGCCAGACCATCACCCTCGCCCCGATCGACCTGGGCACGGCAGGCTCCGATCCGCAGAATTACGATCTCAGCCACGCTCACTCCGCTTTTGTCTCGATGTACGACGGAGGCAAAATGGATGGGGCCGACTTGATTGCCTGTTCACCGGCGGCCGAGTGCCCGCCCAAGGCGCACCCCAATGCGCAGTTCATGTATGTGAGTCCGGCCGACGTGGCGCCATACCTCGCGATGGCCCAGCAATACACGTTCGGTGACCGGATGTTTCAGACCAACGAGGGGCCGAGTTTCCCCGCGCATCAGTTCATCTTTTCCGGGACCTCAGCTCCGAGCTCGCCTGGGGCCCAGTACAGCACCTACTTTGCGTCGGAGAATCTGACCGGCGGCTCCATTGCCGGATGCATCGCCACCGCCGGGACCACCGTGACGCTGATCGGACCGACCGGTGTCGAGGTCAATCCGGGGTTGTACCCGTGTTATGACCATCCGGCCATGAGCGATCTGCTCGACGCCAATGAGATCACCTGGCGCTATTACACGCCGTCGGCAGGCAGCATTTGGACCGCGCCAGATGCCATCAAGGACCTGTGCCAGGCAGAAACCGTCGACGGCGCGCTCGCCTGTACCGGACCCGATTGGACCGGCGATGTGATCATTCCCGAATCGCAAGTCCTCACTGACATCGTCAACGGGCAGCTTGAGCAAGTAAGCTGGGTGATTCCCGACGGCGCGCAATCGGATCATGCCCTCATCAACAACGGCAGCGGTCCATCCTGGGTGGCCTCGATCGTCAACGCCATCGGCAGCAGCCCCTACTGGGCCAACACCGCGATCATTATCACCTGGGACGATTGGGGAGGCTGGTACGATCACGTGGCTCCCAAAGTCGTGAATGACGGCGTTAGTTGGGGGTCGGGGTATATTTACGGCTTTCGCGTGCCGCTGATAGTGGTTTCGCCCTATGCCAAAGCCGGGTACATCTCGCATACCACGCACGATTTCGGCAGCATTCTCAAATTCATCGAGACCACTTACGATTTACCCTCGCTCGGCTACGCCGACGCCTATGCCGATGATCTTTCCGATTGCTTCGATCTGACACAGACGCCGATTGTTTATCAGACAATCGACGCCCCGCTCGACGCCGCGCATTTCATCAATAAAACGCAACCGGCCATCGATCCGGACGACGACTAGAGCGGTTCCACAGTACATGCAGCCATATTTCACAGTTGCGGAAGGTGGCTTTTTCTTGGCGAAAAAGCCACTTAGAGCGGTTCCACAGTACATGTAGCCATATTTCACAGTTGCGGAAGGTGGCTTTTTCTTGGTGAAAAAGCCACTTAGCATCTGCGGCTTCGGGATACAGCAACTGTGAAACCGCTGTAGCATCTGCGGCTTCGGGATACAGCAACTGTGAAACCGCTGTAAAGCAAAACCGGAGCTGCTCAAGACGGGAGTAACGACTCACAAGTGGGTGAGAGCAACCCGGGGTCCCCGGCAAGCGCTCCTTGCTTGCTGGGGTGGAACCAAAAGGGGGCGACGGCCCTGCACGGAATCGGAATGACCGCAGCAACTCAGAAATCGGCGTAACGCGAGCGCAGACGGCAATCAACTGGCCGAGGGTTCAGAGTTCGGTTCCCATTTGGCGGCTGGTTCTCACGGATTCTGCGGCGCGTTCCTGGCAGCATCTCCAATCCGCGGTTTTTCCTCGAATAGCGCCTCTACGGCCTTATCGTTTCCTGCTGTTCCATTCGTAGCGTGGGGTCGCATGGCAGTTCAACGGGATCGAAGCGAACCGGTGTTTTTTGAGGAATTGAGCCAACATTTCCCACCCAGCCTGCATCGAACTGAACAACTAGGGCTATCTGCGCTTTGCATTCGCGGTCATTGTTGCCTGCTCTCGGGTACGCGTGGAGATTAATCGCTCGCTGCGATTCACTTTCCCCTTGGAGGTCAGGCTTTTATGAACCTCGCGAATCTCTTGGAAAAGCTGATTGAAATTGAGCTCTGCATTGGTGTGGACAGCGATTCCGCCGTCCGCAGAAAAATGCAGGACGTGCAGGACTACGTGCTCCAGATGCAGAAGGAGCGGGCTTTAAGACTCCAGAGCGAGCCCAGGTATTACGCGGCGTAGTTTGTTCACAATGCGCGACCACCCCTGGGTGGTGCTGCCGCGCGCGTCTCGCCCCTAAAAGCCTCTCAGGCAATGGCGGTCAAGGTCGGGGCCAAGGCCGATCCCGTTTTCAACCACGATCGCCTGGGTGCAGGCGCATCCGCCAGGCAGCAACCAGCACATTCCAAATGGATAGCCTTCGCAGGGTCACGAACTGCACCGCGCCGGTATGTCCTGCCGTAACCATGCGCCGCAAGGGCCATTTCAGCGCCGAATGACCGCTTGGGTTATGATTGCGTCTATAGAGTCATGCGGCCTGATCCCCTCTCTTTCAGGCTTGCTCCGGTGGTGTGCGTGTCGCGATTTTTCCAGCGTTTTGTCTTCGTTCTCTCCGTTGCCATCTTTGTCACCCTGGGGCTGGGATTTGCCCTGGGCCAGTTCGGCTGGTTCGGCGTACACGCCGGCGACGCGCAGGATGGCGCCTACCAGCAGATGCGCGTCTACGCTGAGGTGCTGCAGAAGATCCAGACCGACTACGTGACCGATCCCAACATGAGCGACGTAACCACGGGCGCGCTGCACGGCCTGCTGGGCTCGCTCGATGCCGACTCCAGCTATCTGACGGCCGCCGAGTACAAGACCTACAAGGAGCGGCCCATCGGAGGCGCGCAGGAGGGCATCACCATTTCCAAGCGCTTCGGCTACGCCACGGTGGTCAACGTCGCGCCCGATTCGCCCGCCGACCAGAATCATCTGGCCGATGGCGATGTGATCGAGTCCATCGACGGCAAATCCACGCACGACCTCTCGCTGGCCGTCATCCGCATGATGCTCGAAGGCAAGCCCGGATCGTCGGTCGAGGTCACCGTCATCCGGCCCACGCGGCCCGATCCCGACAAGCTCACGCTCACGCGCGCGCTGGTACCGGTGCCCGCGCTTGAGGATCAGCAGTACGAGAACTCGACCATCCTCTACATCAAGCCCGGCGCGCTGACCGCGGCCCATGTAGACGACATCGCCGCCAAGATCAAGTCTGCGCCCAAGAGCGAAAAGATCCTTCTCGATTTGCGCGACTGCACGGGCGACGATCCGCAGCAGGGGCTGCGCCTGGCCAACTTCTTTATCAAGCAGGGAACCCTGGCCACGCTTGTGGGCCAGGAATTCCCCGAGCAAACCTTCTCCGCCGATCCGGAAAAAGTCCTCAGCGGCGCGCCTGTGGCCGTGATCGTGAATCGCGGCACTTACGGCGGCGCGGAGCTGGCCGCGGCCGCCATTGAAGACCTGAAACGCGGCGACGTGGTGGGCGAACGCACCTTCGGCGAAGGATCGGTGCAGAAGACCATCGATCTGCCCGACGGCGGAGCGCTCATTCTCACCGTGGCCAAGTACGAGGGCCCGGACGGCAAAAAGATTCAGGATGACGCGGTAACACCCAACGTGGCCGTGGCCTCGCCGCAGGACGACGAGGATGAAGGCGTGACTCCGCCCAACGGCGACGAGATGCTGAACAAGGCTCTCGACCTGCTCAAGCAAAAAGGCGTTTGACGTCAAAGAGGCCGCAGGCCCACGCCATGCGGCCCGGCGCGCGCCGTGCGCGGGTTATCGATAGGTTCGGTTCCCATTCTGCGCCGACCGTTCCGGCTCTTGCACCTGCTGGTTCTGCAATTCCCCTGTGCTGTATTTTGCTGAATTCGGGAAGTGCTAGCTTTAAATTGACGCATCTTCTCCATTCTTCCCCGGAGACGCCCAAGAGGCACACGTGGCTGCGACCCCTCATCGACCGGTGGAACCCCGCAGTGCGCGTCTGCGCGGTCCCAGGTCTCTCTCCGCGGACCGCGAGACCGACGACGACGAGCGCGCATTGGAGCAGGAAGCGAAGCGGGCTCGCCGCGGCCGCGCGAGCGCGCCCGTTCCCGCGCACCGCCGCCGCAAAATCGCCGGCCGCTCCGCGCTCATTGTGCTGCTGGTTCTGGCCGCCGTCACCGGCTCGCTTGCCGGGCTAACGCTGGTTTATTCCGTCGATCTGCCGCAAATCAGCGACCTTGAAAACTATCGCCCCTCTACCCTGACCGACCTCTACGACCGCAACGGCAAGCTCGTCGGCTCCTTTGCCCTGGAGCGGCGCATCGTGGTGGGATACGACGGTTTCGCGCCCATCCTGCGCGAGGCGGTGATTTCCATCGAAGACAAAAACTTTGAGTCGCACTGGGGCATCAACGTCTTCCGCGTGGCGGGCGCGGCCTGGCACGACATTCGCTCCCACGGGCGCGCGCAGGGCGCATCGACGCTCACCATGCAGCTTGCCCGCGATCTGTTCCTTTCCGATGAGCGCACTGCCGGCCGCAAGATTCAGGAGGCCTATCTCGCCATCCAGATTGAGCGCGCCTTCACCAAGGAACAGATCTTCACGCTCTACGGCAACCAGATCTACCTGGGCAGCGGCAATTACGGATTCGAGGCCGCGTCAGAGTATTACTTTTCGAAGCACGCCAAGGACCTGAACCTGACCCAGGCCGCATTGCTTGCGGGGCTGCCCAAGGGCCCGGTGGCGTTTTCGCCGGTGCTCAATCCGGAGCGCGCGCTGCGCCGCCGCAACCTGGTGCTGAGCGAAATGGAGTCAGACGGCGTGATCACGCACCTGCAGGCGGAGGTGGCGCGCGCCGCGCCGCTGGGCCTCCGCATCACCCAGCCCGAGGGCGCCGTGGCGCCGTGGTTCCAGGAAGAGGTGCGGCGCGAGCTCGACCGCCAGTTCGGCAGCGAAATGGTGCATGAGGCCGGCCTGCGCGTGGACACCACGCTCGATCTCGATCTGCAGCAGGCGGCGAACCGCGCGGTCGAGGATGGCCTGGCCGCATACGAGCACAGACGCGGGTGGAAAGGGCGGGATTCGACCGGCCGACAACCGGCGGGGCGAGATGCGCCGGGGCATCTCGAAAACGTGCTCGCCGAGGGCGCCACGCTCGAGGACTATAAGCATCCCGACTGGGCGCTCGCCTACGGCCCCGGCCAATATGTGCATGCGCTGGTCATGCGCGTGCTGCCGCTGGAGATCGACGCCCGCGTGGGCGCGAATCCGATTCTGATTCTCCCCTCCGACTGGCAGTGGACCGGCGTGCGCTACGCCGACACCCTGGTCAAGCCCGGCGACATCATTTACGTGCATCTGACGGCGGCGATGGAAGAAGGTGCGCGCCGCGCCGCGCTCGAGCAGGATTCGGGCTCGCAGGGAGCGCTGCTGGCCATCGACAACACCAGCGGCGACGTGCTGGCCATGGTGGGCGGACGCGACTACGAGCTTTCCGTCTACAACCGCGCCACGCAAGCCGAAAGACAAGTGGGCTCCAGCTTCAAGCCCTACGTCTACACCGCGGCCGTCGAAGACGGCGTCAAGCCCACCGACATCGTAATGGACACGCCGGTGAGCTTCGGCAGCTACCGTCCGCACAACTACGAGGAAAACTTCAAGGGTCCCATGACCGTGGCCCAGGCCTTCGCCGAGTCGCGCAACATTCCCGCGCTGCGTCTCGCTTCCCGCGTGGGCATCCGCAAGGTGATCGACCTGGCCCATCGCTTCGGGGTCAGCGAGGAGATTCCGGCTTATCTGCCCGTCGCCCTCGGCGCCGTGGAAATCACGCTCCAGGAGCAGGTCGCGTCCTACTCCGTCTTTCCCAATGACGGCGTGCGCGTGGCGCCGCGCCTCATCCGCAAGGTGACGGATGCCGACGGCATCACGCTGTGGGATGACAAGCCCACGGTCACGGACGTCATCGACCAGCAGACGGCGCGCACCATGATGTCGATGCTCAAGGATGTCACCGAGCACGGCACCGGCCAGCAGGCGGCCACACTTGACCATGCGCTGGGCGGCAAGACGGGAACCACGAGCGACTTTACCGACGCGTGGTTTCTGGGCTTCTCGCCTTCGGTCACCTGCGGCGTGTGGGTGGGTTACGACACCCACCAGTCTCTCGGCGACAAGGAGACCGGCGCCGTGGCCGCGCTGCCCATCTGGGTCAGCTTCATGAAGGCGGCCATCGTGGGCAAGGACGATGAGCAGTTTCCCGGCGACGAAGACACAACGCCGCTGGACCGGGCTGCCAACCAGCCAGCCAATCCGCGTGCCCCATCGTTGCGCCTCACCTCCGGCGCAAGCGTGACGGACAGGGGGAAGCGCTTCGCAGACCCGCGCCGGTAGAACTGCCCAATCAGGAACTGCCTGCACGAAAACGGGCTTCCGCGCCTCCTCTGCGGGATCCGGCCCGAAGGCATGGCCCCCGAAAGCATGGCCCTCGAATGCATGGCCCCCGAAGGCATGGCCCGCGAAGGCATGGCCCCTGAAAGCATGACCATTGACCGCACCTCAATCTCAGCCTGTGAGGGCGCCCTGGTCATCTCACTGCAGTGCCTTCTTGGTGTCCTTGCCAACATCCTCGATCCCGACCGCGGTCTTCTCCCCCGCCTTCTCGGTATATCGAACAGTGAGTTGCGAGCCCTCTTTGATGTCTTCTCCGCCATCCCTGGTTCCATGCCATGTGGTTTCCCCGGTCCATTTGATGGTGTGCTCAGTTCCGTCACCCGCTTTGATGATCACTTTCTTGGTGTCTTTGTCGACGTGCTTGACGACCCCGGAAACGATATGAACGGCGTCCTCACCTTTTGCGGACGCGTTTGTCAAGACAGCCAGGCTGGCGATCGCAAAGAGACAAAACAACACAGCACGGCGACTGTGGATTGGCATGACTTTCCTCCTTGGAGATTTCGGCCTGTGTCGGCACAGAGCCACTCAGGGCCGCACAGGGCTCTGTGCTTGCTACGATGCTCCGAACAGCAAATTGACGTGAAAATCTTGCAGCATCCGTTCAGAGATTGGCGAACAGGGGTCAGGGATCAGGGGTCAGGGAGCAGGGGGACTCGAAAGGGTTTGGTGACCGGAGTCGCCCCAGGGGCCGAGGGTGATTTCGATGGGCGCGGCGATTGCGGCGGCGCTGAAGCGGGCGAGGATTTGGCCGGCCTGTTGTTCGGTGACGCGCAAGGCGTGGGCGTTTTGCGCAAGGCGGCCGAGATAACGCGGGGCGCGTTCGAGCCAGCGGCGCGCGGCGATCTCTCCGGGCGGGAGAGAGTCGAGAGCGAGGGCATCGAGCCTGGGCAGCCAAAGCGCCGGAGCATCCGAGACGCGCCAGGTAAGCCAGGTTTTTTCCTTTCTCTCCGCGGCGTCTTCGCCTGATGCTGCGAGATATTCGACCGGCGCATTCTGGTCTCCAGGCTGTGCGTGCAGCCGCGCGCCGCGCGAAGACTCCCCAGGCAAGTCTTCCCAGTGCGCCAGGGCGCCGGCAAAACCTCGAGGGAAAGAAAGGTCGGGGACGACGCCGCGGGCGCGCATCTCGGTCTCGATCGAAGCCGGCGGCAGGGAGACGCAGACGGCGACCGTCTCGCGTTTGCGCACCTGGTTCTTGAGGATGCGCAGAGCTTCGTCGAGCGAGTTGACGAGGAAATCGACGGCGCCGTCGCGCATGGCCTGTTTGGCTGCGGCGGGATCGGCAGAAGCGGCAAGCGCAGCGGCGCCGGCGATGCTGGCGGCAACAGCGAAGGCGCGGCCTGGCGCGTCGAGCTCGCCCGCGTAGAGGAGTCTGCCGCCGAGGCCGATTGCATCGACATTATTTTCGCGCGGAGCGGCCCACCGCAGGAGGGTTGCGTATATCTCTTCCACCTGCGCGATGAAGGCGAATGCGGCCGGCGATAGAGGTTCGAGCGGCATCCGGAAGCTAGAACGGTTCCACAGTACATGTAGCCATATTTCACAGTTGCGGAAGGTGGCTTTTTCTTGGTGAAAAAGCCACTTACGGCATTTTCTGAGTTACTGTGTCCTCTTCGTTCCATCGCAAGGTCGCCGCTCCCTGTAGGTCCCACCCCAGCAAGCGAGAAGCGCTTGCCGGGGACCCGGGTTGGTCGCGTCGACTCTGCTTTCCGTCTTCGGGATATAGCTACTCA
>JASHOQ010000093.1 GCA_030041045.1 Acidobacteriaceae bacterium | reverse complement strand
TAAAACGGATGACGCACATGCTCTGTCACAGGCTCGCAGCTAACGCAGGATTCTCCATCCCTCAGAGCTGAACTGAACAGTGACTTGAACCTGCATTTGGAGTTGAAGCTGGGGAGGCAATTGAACGCCTGGCGGCATTTGGAAGTTGCCTCCTTGGACCCGAGAGATCGTTCCTTCCGAAATGAAGGTGTCCGTCTTACCGATGCTCTCGATAATGGCGCGAGTTGCCTTCACTTGCGTGGTCTGTTGCGCACCCAGCTGTTGTGCCGCATTAAAGGGCTTTTCTAACTCCATTTCATCTGAATATTCCGCGAAGAGAGTCCAGAGTGATGCGTCAGCATCTCTTGTTGCGCGGGTCACCGGAAGCCCAATCCTTATTGCTTCGTTTCGGTTTATTAGGTGGGAATGTGAATAGAGTCCAACCGTCAGCATATCAACAATCTTATCAATGTTCTTTTTTTCCAACTCGGGTGGATGTAGAGTTAGCAAATCTGCTGCAAGTTTTCTGATCTGGTTATGCGTTCGCTCGACGTTTCCAAGGGCCAGTGGATCGACTTTGGACGCCAACGCCAAAAAAACCTGCCCGACAGATGGATCAATAATGTTATTTCTGTTTTCGTCGTTTTCGTTTTGGCCGATTCCGAATCGCTTGGCTAGACTCCTGAAGGCATTAACATCCTCCACACTGATCGGCAGACGCACCATAGGATTCAATGGGTCTGGTGGATTGAATTGATTTACTACATTTGGATCGATCCCGCTCAACTCTCCCATTCTCCCCATGAGGATGTCGTCAGCGCCCATGCTGATTAACGTGCCTGAGCTGTGCGCTCTGAATGGGACCAAGACGTTCAACTTTTTGCAATATTCTCTCAACAGGTTCACGAGTCGCCAGGGAACATTGGTATCGCCCCCGCGCGTGTAGAGGAAGAGGCTAAGAGACTCAACATCCCCAATCGCTTCTAGATGGCGACGAAATCTCGGAACTGCATCAGCCCCAATTTGGGCCTCTAGGCCTTGGCGGTCCCCGGTCAGGTAGCTGATTACCTTGGACTTGAATTTGTCTTCCAAGGCCTTGATTATCTGGTCGCGTTTGCTATCCTGAGTTGACATCCTTTCACCTCAAAAGTAGAATCCTACTTCACTGGAGACGGCCATGCCAGAACTGACCACAGCAGTGCACTCGTTAGTCCGACGCGAGCCTACCCTCATTTTCCGTATCGCCCCATTTGCATCCTTACGGCATGAGACGAACAACACTGCATCCTCGCAGGCGGAAGGGATCATTTTCGCGGCCCCTACTCAAACAACCGGCGTGGTGGTTCGAGAGGAATTCGAAACGACAGTTGCACCGGTGCTGTACCTACCCTAATCCCCTCTTCGCGTCCACCCGCTTGATGGCTTCCTCAAGTTCATACCCCACCTCGTTTGGCGTATTTACAACCGTCGCCGCCATGACGGCGATGTTTTTCGCTACGTCTTGGCTTCCCGCGGTCTGCATGTACAGTTGCAGAAGCTTGTTCAGATTTTCTACGCTCCAGTAATAGCTACTGACACGCGGAACGACGGACTGCTCTCCGACTCTTGCAATTTCGCTGCTGCTGAGGAATTGGCGGCCAATACTGTCTTGTAAGAAAAATCCTTGAACGTCGATTGTTCCCACAGGCGCCGCGCCTGTTTGAACAGTTGGAGCCTGCGGGTTGTTATACAGTTGGGCGAATCCAGTCATCCTTTGCAATTTTAGTGGATGTGATTTCAATTCGACATCCAATTGCAGCATCAATGTTTTTACGCCGCTCAATTCACTCTGGAACGATCTGCGCTCGGCCAACGCGATCATATGGTGGTTGATGGCAATGCCGACTGGAATTCCAATAACAGCGCCGATACTAACCCCGATGATGTTAGCCATCAGACTCGGATAAAATCCATCCCAATGTTGGGCCACCCCCCAAGCAGACCTCGTGCAATAGACAAAGGCGCAAACAAAGATCATGACCGCGACAATCAGAGCGCCAGTAATGGTCTTAGTCAAATCACTGACTCCATAGCTTGTTTGTGATCCGCGTGCGCTATCCTAGTCCTATGAAGCGTGGCAGTGCAACCGGATACGAATACCACGAAGGCCCGAAGGCTGGCGAGAACTTTGTGAATCTCGCCCGGGCTGTCTTTCAGGCCCCCAAGCCGGAATTGCCGAAAAAGAAGGCCAAGCACAAGCCAGCGCGACCCAAAAAGAAGAGTTGACGCGGATGGCTTGAATGGGAGTAGAATTCCAGCAACGCCAGCCTCCCTCATTGCAAACCATTCCTCCCCCGATCTAGCCAATCGGAAAGCTGCATCTTGTCTCAGAATGGGCTGGCAATTAAAAGCCGGGAGGAATCCCGGCGTCAGGCATGTAAAGCACGGGACCGTCTGACGAATTCGGCGGTCCCGCTTTTTTGCGCCTGAGATAAGCTTGGCAGGAACTAGGCTTTAGAACGGTTCCTCTTGCCCCGTCCCTGCCTCGGGCGAGGAGACGGCATCGCAATCCTTGCCAGTCAGTTCCGCATAAGTGAGCCGTTTCCCGGCGACCTGGGACATGACCAGCGCAAAGCGGTCAGCATCCGTGAGTTTGTTGTCCTTTGTGGCCCGGTTGTTATACCGGAACACCTGCTCGTCAACGTACCGATTCAGATGGAAGGGTTCGACGGCAACGTAGGTGCCACTGAGACTCCGTTTGAGCAGACTCCAGAAGTTCTCAAGCCCTTGTGTGTGGACTTCACCGCGCACATACTCATCCAGATGATTCACCGCTTCGTGAATATAACCATGCTTCGGCAGCGTCTCATAAGCTTTGTATGCATCGGTGTAAATCTTCGATCCCGGCACTACTTGCTCGAGGATTTCTTTCATCAGCGTTTCGCGCTTCACATCCCCGAACACTTTGGCGCGTACTTCCCGCGTCTCGCGGTCCAGCATCCCAAAGACCGCCGGTTTCGGAATGTGCGGGCTGTGATACATGCGGCGCTTTTTCGCGTGCATGTTCTTTGGCTTGCCGCCGATAAACGCTTCGTCCGCCTCAATAGGCCCACCCTCCTGGCCGAGGCGCAGGATCGATTGATTCTTCATTGCAAGACGAATCCGCTGAAGCATGAACCATGCCGAGTTCTGGCGCACTCCTATGTTCTTCGCCAATTCATAACTGGAAATCCCGTTTTTGCAGTTCGCCAGCATCCAGATCGCGCACATCCACTTGTCAAGGCCAATGGGAGAATCTTCCATCACCGTTCCCACCTTCACGGTAAACTGCTTCTTGCAGACGTAGCAGAACCAGAGCTTGCGGCTTTTAATGAAAGAGTGCTTCGCCTGCCCGCAGCGCGGACAAGTGACGTTGCCGCCGGGCCAGCGAAACTCAACTGCCGTCTCAAAAGCCTTCTGCGGATCGGAGAACATCGCAATCGCTTTTTGAAGTGTCTCAGGCGCTTCCATGATTCAAATAGTACACTAGACGCACATGTGTGTCAAGCGTTTTATTGCCACTCAATCTCGCAATAACTTGTGGGAATCACGTCTGAAACGCGCTGCCGTCCCACGGCAGGGCGCGAAGGAAGGTTTGCCGCACAAGCGAGAAGATATATTTATGAGCCATCCATCTGCTTCAACTCCTTGCTCCACTCATCTTCCACGGACGCAGGCTGGCCGCGTGCCGGCGCCGGTGCCACCTTCCCGCAATCTGCGTTGTTCTGAGGCCACGAGTCACAACCCATGGGAGCAACGACGCGAGCCAATTCCCCCCGGTTGGTCCTGCCGCACGCTTCTCAACACCCCCCGGACGAATCCGCGAGGGGTTCGAGCATTACGGAGAATCGGGCATGGAATTGCGGGTGCAGTTGAAGATTTGCGAGGGGTGCGGCAGCCTGTTTTACCGCGCCGAGGCCGGAGGAGCGATTTATTGCCACGGATGTGAAGAGAAGCTGAGAGATTTTCCGTCGCCGGAGAGCCGCAAGAAACGCGGCCGTCCCGCACGAAAAACCATTCCCAAGATTTGGGCTGTAGCCGCGGTTGCGGGAGGTGTGCGATGAGCGCTGCCCTCCAGTTGACCGCGGCCCTGACCCCGGAATTGATCCATGACCTGGCGCCGGACCCCACCCTGGGATGGGCCGGTATCGCCGCCGAGGCCGAACCGCGGGATCCCCGCCCACTTGCAAAGGAGGCGGACCAGGCGGAGCCGCCGGTCAGTCTCGCCTTTTACCGCCGGCACACCGAGAGCATCCTGCGCCGCTACCTCCACGCTTCCATGCAGGTGGGCCGCGCTCCCTCCATCCTCTCCGATCCCGTGGGCCGCGGCTGGGCTTCGAGCCGGCCCATCCGCACCTTTGAAGACGCCGTCATCTTTGTGCTCGATGTGGAGCGCTGTCTCGACCGGCTCGATGCCCTCGACCGGCAGATCCTCAGCCGCATCGTGCTGCAGGAGTACACGCAGGCTGAGACTGCGGTGATGCTGGGCATGAGCACACGGGCGATCTCCTACAAGCTGCCCCAGGCCGTCGACCGGCTCACCGAGCAGTTGCTGGCCACGGGATTGCTGGTGCTGCCGTGCTGAGGCGGGCTCCATTCGAAAGCGGAACGGTAATTCCTCCCGGTAACCCGGAAGGAGAACTCCGGGGATGCGCAGTACGGCATCCTCGGTTTGACAACCGGCTCGCCGAGGCGGATGATGGTGCCACTAATCCCCCCATTTTGCGCATCTCTCGCAACCTCTCCCAGAGGGAGCTGAATCCGTGGCGTTGCGCGTTTCCACGTCAACGGCCGGGTCGATGATCCGGTCCGGAATCGGCTCTGCGGCCGGGGCGCGTGCCCCCGCGGCCGGCGGGCCTTTCCTGTTGCGCGAAGCGCTGAGTCCCCTCACCCCCGCGCAGCGGTTCGTCAAGCGCGTCGTCGATGTGATGGGCGCACTTTGTCTGCTCGTGCTCACGGCGCCCCTCATGCTGCTCGCGGCGCTTCTCATCCGGCTCACTTCGCCGGGACCGGCCTTTTACACGCAAACCCGCGTGGGCAAAGCGGGCCGCGAGTTTCCGCTTTTGAAACTGCGCACCATGATTGCCGGCGCGGAGGCGCGCACCGGGCCGGTGCTGGCCACGGCAGGCGACCCGCGCATCACCGCCATCGGCCGCATCCTGCGCGCCATGCGGCTTGACGAGCTGCCGCAGCTGGTCAACGTGCTCCGGGGCGAGATGAGCCTGATCGGCCCGCGTCCCGAGCGCCCGCATTTCGTCAACATCTATCGCCGGCGCCTTCCCGGCTACGAGCTTAGGCTCGCCATCAAGCCCGGCATCACCGGCCTGGCGCAGACCTTCTGCCGCTACTCGACTGCCCCCGCACTCAAGCTGCGCTTCGATCTCAGTTACATCGGGAATTATTCGCTCGCGCTCGATGCCGAAATCGCCTTTCGCACCATGCTCACCGTTTTGCAGCCCAGCCGCGCGGAAGGCCTGGCCGCGACCGCAATCGAAGATCCGGAGTAGCGTTCAGCCTTCATTGACGCTCGCTCCGCGCCCATGGTCTCCTGTAAAGCGAGACCCGATGTTGATCCGTTCCCGAGCTCCGTTGCGACTTGGTCTGGCCGGCGGAGGAACCGATGTTTCCCCCTATTGCGATGAATACGGGGGCGCGGTGCTCAACGCCACCATCGATTACTATGCCTACGCCGCGCTTGAGCCGCTGAGCGGCGATACCGTCGAATTCGTCTCCGCGGACTTGAACCGGCGCGCGTGCTATCCGGCCGCACCTGCGCTGGCAAACGACGGCTGCCTCGATCTGTTCAAGGCCGTCTACAATCACGTGGCTCGCCAGTACAACCACGGCAGTCCGCTCAGCCTGCGCATGAGCACGCGCGTGGATGTGCCCGCCGGCTCCGGTTTGGGCTCTTCGTCCACGCTGGTGGTGGCCATGCTCGCGGCCTACGCGGAGTGGCTCAATCTGCCTCTTGGCGACTACGAGCTGGCGCATACCGCCTTTGTGATCGAGCGCGAAGAAGCGGGCCTGGAGGGCGGCCGCCAGGACCAGTATGCGGCGGCCTTCGGCGGATTCAATTTTATGGAGTTCGGCGCGAACGGCCGCGTGCTCGTCAATCCGCTGCGCGTGAAAGAGTGGGTGGTGTCGGAGCTCGAGGCGTCGCTGCTGCTTTATTTCACCGGTAATGCCCGTGCGTCGGCCGAGATCATTCAGGAGCAATCGCGCAATGTGCGCGAGGGCAACGCGCAGGCGCTCGAAGCCATGCACGCCATCAAGGAAGAGGCTTTCGGCATGAAGGAATGTTTATTGCGCGGCGATTTCAAGCGGCTGCATGCTCTGCTGCGCTCAAGCTGGGAATCGAAGAAGCGCATGGCCAGCCAGATCTCCAACGAGCAGATCGAACGCCTCTATGCCTGCGCCGTGGCCGCGGGCGCGCACTGCGCCAGGATCTCGGGCGCCGGCAGCGGCGGATTTATGATGTTCCTCACCGACCCCATCCACAAAGACCAAGTGGCTGAGGCGCTGCGCGCGCGCAGCGGTGAAGGTGCCGCTTACGGGTGCCACTTCACCACCGGGGGCGTGCAGGCATGGCGCGTTCCGTGAAAGACAAGAACTGCGCGCCGTACGCAACGGAAACCGGCGAAGGAGAGATTCCGCTCTGATGGAAGCGATCGTGCTCGCCGGCGGGCTGGGGACGCGCCTTGCCGGGCGGCTGAACAATCTGCCCAAGCCCATGGCGCCCGTCGCGGGCCGGCCGTTTCTCGAAATCCTCCTCGGCCAGCTCCGGCGCGCCGGCTGCGCGCGCGTGGTGCTCTCGGTGGGCCATCTGCATGAGGCAATCGAAAACCATTTTGGCGCGGAATTCCGCGGTATGCGCGTGGATTACGCAATCGAGAGCGCCCCTCTCGGCACCGGGGGCGCCATCCGCGCCGCGCTCGAACAGGTCAGCGAAGAATCTGTCCTGGTGCTCAACGGCGACACGTTCCTCGATGCCGATTACGCGATCATGCTGCGCCTTCATGAGAAGGAATCGGCGCCGCTCACCATGGCCGTCACGCGCTCAGCCAACCTGGCCCGCTACGGCGGCGTGGTCATCCGCGGCACCGGCGAAGGGCTGCGCGTGGCCGGGTTTCAGGAGAAAGGCCGCACGGGCGCGGGCTGGATCAACGCCGGCGCTTACGCTATGCGCAAGGATTTGCGCTGGCCCGCAGATTTGTCCGAAAAATTTTCTTTCGAGACCGATTTTCTCGGTGCCCAGATCGATGCGCTCGCACCGGCCGCGTTTCCCGTCACCGGCTTCTTTCTCGACATCGGCGTTTCGGAAGATCTGGATCGCGCGCAAACCGAGCTCGTTCCTTTTCTCGAGTAAGCCGTTCAACGCTCGGTAATGCTTTCTGACCCCTGATCCCTGAACCCTGACCCCTGATCTCACACCACCGCGTTCTGCGCGATCACCTGCCGGTACCATTCCGCACTCAATTTAGGCGTGCGCTTCTGGGTAACGAAGTCCACGTAATGAAGGCCGAAGCGCTTGCTGTAGCCATCGGCCCACTCGAAGTTGTCAAGCAGACTCCACAGGAAATAGGCCTTCACCGGATAGCCTTCCGCTGTGGCGCGATGCAGGTGAGTCAGGTAATTGCGCAAAAACATCACGCGGCCGGTATCCTCCACGCGGCCGTCCGCCGTAATCACATCGTCGGCCGAGCAGCCGTTTTCGGTAATGTAAATGCCCTTGGGATGCCAAAGGTCGCACACGTTGCGCGCGGCCCAGTAGAGGCACTCGGGGCCGATATTGAGCCAGGGCGAGGCCATGTGCGGATAGGAGCTCCCCAGCGGTTCCACTTGAAAGCCCAGCCGCGAATCGGCGGCGCGCACATAGATGGGGTCGTAGACGTTCAGCCCCACAAAGTCCAGCGGGCTGCTAATCGTCTGCATGTCGCCCGTCTCGACCCTGGGCGCATTGGCGCCTTGATGCTGAAGATACTCCTCGGGATAATTGCCTTCCATCAGCGCGGTCAGGAAGGGCGCGTTGCCGAGACGCGTGGCGCGCCGCGCCGCTTCGATGTTGGCGTCGTCCTCGATCACCGGCACAAAGACTCGCGCATTCTCTGCCAGGCCCACCTGCACACTGCCCTGCGCATGGGCGCGAATGGACTCGACGCCCAGCCCATGCGCCAGAATGGCGTGATGGCGCACCTGGTTGGCCGGCCCGTCGGGCAGGCGCAGGCCGGGCGCAAAGCGGCCGTCGCGGTAGCCGATGTCTGTAAAGCATGTGAATTCGTTCGTGGTCATGAAGTGCTTTACGCGATCGGAAAGCCGCTGCGCCACGAAGCCCGCGTAGTCGGCATAGGCATACGACGTGTCGCGCGACTGCCATCCGTCCGCGAGCGCCTGGGGAAGGTCCCAATGAAAAAGCGTGACGTAAGGGGTGATGTTGTTCGCCAACAGCTCGTCGATGACGCGGTTGTAATAATCCAGGCCGGCGGGATTCGGCTCGCCTTTGCCCTCGGGAAAGATGCGCGACCACGCGATCGACATGCGGTAGCCGTGCACGCCCAGATCTTTGAGCAGTTGCACGTCTTCCTTATAGAGGTGATAGGAATCGTCGGCCACGTCTCCCGTCTGGTTGTTGTAAATCTTGCCCGGCGTATGCGCAAAGACGTCCCAGTTGGTCTGCCCGCGCCCGCCCTCGTGCACGCCGCCTTCGATCTGATAGGCCGCCGTCGCGCAGCCCCACACAAATCCCTCGGGAAACCTGCGCCCGCTCGTGTGGTCGTCTGCTTCTGATTGCCCTAAAGACAACCGCGGCAATCCTGTGGTTGCAAGCGCCGCCGCAGCAGCTGCGGTTTTGCCGAATTGACGGCGCGTCATTCGATGCATGAGCTATTTACCTCGTGCGAATCAAACGCCGATTATAAATGAGGGAAACCACGGCGCGACGCCCGGAGGCGGGATCGCCGTGCCTGACAGTTCCGCGAAAGACACAAAAAAGCCGCAGACCCTTTTTTCAGGGCTACGGCTCCGTGACGGTCGAACTATCAACCGGCTTACATCTCCTTCACGCCATCGATGAAGGCCTTCGGTTTGCGGCCGCTACGGGCTCAATAAGCCAACGTGAAGATCCCGTCCGCGCCGTTGTAGTTCAATATGCAGCGGGCAAGGATATCGCGCCCAATCAGCATATGAATGCCTTGCCCGACAAATAGATCCGAGGCCACAACTTGAACTGTATCGGAGATAAAATGCAGATCGCGGGGGCGGCCTGCGAATATCCCGATCTGAACGTCGTAAGTGAAGGCTTTTTGCGGGGTTCTCCCTGTGCTGGGAGTAACTATTTCGGCCTCGCCGGTGGGAGCCAAACCGAGCGAATCCAAGATTCCCTGGTCCACTGCGCTACATGATGCCCCGGTGTCGAGAAGAGCGCGAACCTGGACAAGGGGTGGGACCGGGCTACCTGCCGCCTCCAGGGCAACCAGGCGTGCCGCGCTGACAAGCACTGCGGCGTCGAGAACCGGGCCCCCAGCCGAGAGCGGAAGGGTAAAGAAGGGCACCTTTACATCGACCTTCTTGCAGGGAGGATGGGACGCGTGAAACAGAAGATGGGCTCGGATACCGCGATCTTCTTCACTAGAAACTGCTCAAGGCCGAACTGTTGATACCCTGCCTTGATTGCGTCCTCATAGGTACTGAAGAAATCGGCGATTTGATCGCCGTGGATAAGCACGTACTTCCCCTCATGCTGCTTGAACTCCGGCAGCTTGGCACGGTAAGTGGCGAGTTCTTTTTCAAGCGCCATCGGGTCTCCAACTCTAGCGACAGAGCTTCGCCTTTGTCAATGCAACGATTGCAGCGATCTCGGCTCCGTCGCTGGAAACAATCCCTGAGAGACCTCCCAGAGAAACGGGGCCAAGGTCGCTTCAAGCGTTACATCTCTTTCACGCCTTCAACGAACGCCTTCAGCTTGCGGCTGCGGCTCGGGTGCCGCAACTTGCGCAGCGCCTTGGCCTCGATCTGCCGGATGCGCTCGCGCGTGACCTGGAAGCTCTGGCCCACTTCTTCGAGCGTGTGCTCGCTGCCGTCCTCGAGGCCGAAGCGCATCTTGATGACGCGCTCCTCGCGCGGCGTGAGCGTGCGCAGCACCTGCGAGGTGTACTCCTTCAGGTTCACGCTGATCACGGCCTCGGAAGGCGACACTGCCTGGCGGTCTTCGATGAAGTCGCCGAGGTGCGAGTCTTCCTCTTCGCCGATCGGCGTTTCCAGCGAAATCGGCTCCTGCGCAATCTTGAGCACCTTGCGCACCTTGGCTACGGGAATGTCCATGCGCCGCGCGATCTCTTCACTCGACGGCTCGCGGCCCAGCTCCTGCACCAACTGGCGGCTGGTGCGGATGAGCTTGTTGATGGTCTCGATCATGTGCACAGGAATACGAATCGTCCGCGCCTGGTCGGCAATGGCGCGCGTGATCGCCTGCCGGATCCACCACGTTGCATAGGTCGAAAACTTGTAGCCGCGCCGGTACTCGAACTTGTCCACGGCCTTCATCAGGCCGATGTTGCCCTCCTGAATCAGGTCGAGGAATTGCAGGCCGCGGTTGGTGTATTTCTTGGCGATCGAAACCACGAGGCGAAGGTTGGCCTCGATCAGCTCCCGCTTGGCCTGCTCGGCGTCCATGTCGCCCTGGATCATCTCGCGCTGCGTGCGCTTGAGCTCGCCGATGGAGACGCCCGCGTCGCCCTCGATTTTTTCCAGGTCCGTACGGCAGTTGCGTTGCTGGCGCCGGTACTCTTTTTTGAGCTCCTCGCTCTTCGAGGCTTCAAACTTCTGCTCCAGCGACCGTATCTGGCGCTCCAGCGTGCGCATGGTATCCACGGTCTTGTTGACCTTGTCCAGCAGCCGCTTGCGCTCCATGGGTGTGTACTTGAGCTCGCGCACAATGCGCGAGATGTACACTTTCTCCCGCGCAACCGCCCAGCGCAACCGTCGCGACTCTTTCACGCGCGCCTTCACCGTGGGCGAAGCCAGCTTTTCCTCGAGCTGCGCAATCTTCCTCTGGTGCTTCACCAGCGCATCGATGCGTGTGACCGTAGCCTTCACGCGCGCCTGCACCACCTCTTCGGTGAGCTCTTCCTCGTCGAAGATCACCACTTCCTTCACGTTGCGCACGCCGCGCTTCAGGTCCTCGCCCAGCGCCGCAATTTCGCGGATCACGATGGGCGACCGCGAAATGGCCTTGAGCACGCGCATCTGCCCGCGCTCAATGCGCTTGGCGATCTCCACTTCGCCTTCGCGCGTCAGCAGCGGCACCGTGCCCATCTCGCGCAGGTACATGCGCACCGGGTCGTTCGTCTTTTCCAGCGTCCCCGGCGTCAGGTCAAGCTCGACGTCTTCACCCTCTTCGAGCTCGAAATCCTTGTCGCCGGGAAACTTCGGCCCGTCCAGAAGGTCAATGCCCTGGCCGCTGATGGTGGTCATCAGATCGTCCAGCTCGTCGGCAGCGCCAATCTCATCCGGCAGCATCTCGTTTACATCGCCGTAGGTGAGATAGCCTTTCTCCTTGCCCGTCTCGATCAGGTTCTGAATGTCGTCGTCGAATTTGTTGTCCTCAATTGCCAAAACGCCCTGCTCTCTTCGGCAGAATCCCCGGGTGATTCTGCTCGATCAAAAACTTCTCCCCCGCGGCGCAGCCGGCCGCGAGTGTCTTCGAAGCTGCGCCCGCGGAACCCCGCCGGCTCCGCTTGCAGCCACGCAAAAGGGTTGAGCCCTTTTGCTCAACGGTGCCGGGAGATGCTCCCCTCGCGCTCACGAAATTGACTTCCGCGTGGAAATCTTCGCTCGCGCAGGAGACACCTCCTCGCACACTTCAATCCATTTGCTCGGAACAGGATGGCCGCGCTTCAGGTTTCGCCTGGGTTAGCCCGCGAGCCGCAGCTCATGTGTGGGGCAAAGGTGCGCGCATCCTTACAGAGATTATCAGAATACCACACTCTCTTCACGCGCCACAAAAAAGTCGCAGCCGGCTACCAAAAGCTCGTCTCGGCGCGTCGTGCCGCCGGACTGCGGGCGAAGGCAAGTTCCCGGATTGCGCCCAAACCCGCTCCTCTTTCTATTAGACGCCCAAGGCACCCACCTCGACGCAAGTTTCTCGAAACACGGCCTGTTCCGCCGTATTCAAAAGGTTACTGTTTCCCGCCCGATCCATTCTGCAACCGTCGCAATGCCCGATCCAGCTCCAGCTTTTTCCGGGTGAGCACGGCTAATTCCGCTCCGTCGCCGCGCCGCTCGGCTTCGGCAATCCCGGCGCGCACTTCCCGCAGCCGGCTCTCGATCCAACGCTCCTCGATCTCCTGGATAGCACCCTGCACTTCAGCCGGCTCCGGCGGACGCGTTTCGCCCAAAAGTGCCTCAGCCAGCAGCCCCCGTTGCGCTTCATCTTCCACCGCCTCCATCGGGTCATGGCTCTGGCGATTGACCAGCGCCTGCAGCGCCTGGAAAGACACAAGATGCTCAAACCAGGTCGGTTGGCCCGCAATGGCCTCGGCTGCCAGTCTGCGTGTGGGGGCATTTTCAGGATCGGTACCGGCCAGCGCGCGCAGCAGCACCCGCTCTACCTCGGTCTGCGCCCCAGCTTTAGCCTCCACCCGCTCCCGCCGCTTCAGCGCCGCCTGGCGCAGCTCCTCGCGCAGCACCGCCGAGTCGATTCCCAGCTTCTGCGCCGCGTCCTGGGCAAACTGTTCGCGCGCCAGCTTTTCCGGCATGCGCCGGATGTGCGGCAGCAGAAAGTTCATCGCCTTCACCTTCTGCTCCGCGCTCGCTCCGGGAAACTGATTCCGCGCCCGCTCAATCAGGTAGTCGGCCTGCGGACGCGCCCCGCGGATCGCTCCCATATAGGCTTCCACGCCACGTTCGCGGATGAACCGGTCCGGGTCCAGACCGTCTTCCAGGGTCACAATCCGGATGGAAAACCCTTCCTGGGTCAGCAGCGCAATCGACTTCTCGGCCGCGTTCGCGCCGGCCGAATCGGGATCGAAGTTCACGACGATATTGGAGGTGTGCCGCTTCAGGATCGCGGCCTGCTGCTCGGTAAAGGCCGTCCCGCTGGTGGCGATTACGTTCTGGATGCCGCGCAGAAAGACCGAGATGCAGTCCATCTGCCCTTCCACCAGCAGCGCAAAGCCGGCCTGCCGGATGGCCGTCTTGCCCTTGTCCAGGTTGAACAGAACACTGCTCTTCGAGTAAAGCGGCGTCTCCGGCGAGTTGAGGTACTTGGGACCGGATTTCTCGCTTTCCGCCGTCGCGCCGAGAATACGCCCCGTAAACGCGATCACCCGCCCGCTCTCATTCGAGATGGGAAACATGACCCGCTTGCGAAAGCGGTCGTAGAGCGGACCGAACTTCGGCTCACCGCCGGAATCCGCACTCATTTCCTTGGAGCTGAACAGGCCGCTCGCGCGCAGCGTTTCCGCGTCGGCCAGCCCGCTGAGGCGGTCGCGCAGCGCGTTGAAGCTGTCGGGTGCGAACCCGATCCTGAATTTTTTCATTCCCTCTGCACTGAGACCGCGGCCAGAAAGGTATTCGCGCGCCACCGTGCCCGCCGGCGAGCCGAGCTGCTCCTCGAACCAAGTCGCGGCCGTTTCGTGCAGCTCCAGCAGCTTGCCGCGCAGCCGCGCCTCGGCCGCCTGCTCCGGCGAGGAGAACTCCTGTTTCGGCAGCGCAATGCCGCACTTTTGCGCCACCATCCGCACCGCCTCCGGGAAGGTCACGTTTTCCATCTTGCCCACAAACGTGAACACATCACCGGAGACCCCGCACCCGAAGCAGTGAAAGAACTGCCGCACCGCGTGCACGTTGAAAGAAGGCGACTTTTCCTTGTGAAACGGGCACAGCCCGGTAAAGTTGGTGGCGCCCGCCTTGCGCAGCCGGATGTACCCCTCGACAATCTTCACGATGTCGGCCTGCTGCTTCACGCTTTGGGCGAAATCGGACACCGAAGGGTCTCTAACGAGAATAAGGCGAGCCTCGGCCGCACCCGGGTGGATAAAAGGGCGACAATTAACCTCGCGCAATTGCCGGCCTGTGCCGCGGACCATGAACCCCAGGCGCAAGCCATGGAGCAAATGGGCGGCGGCAGCCTCTATGCAGGCCCGCGATCGCCAGCCCGCTTCAGCGGGCCTAAGATGAAAGGGAAAAATACTTGTTGCAACGAATATATCGCCCGCTGCATCCTTAACCCGTGAGTCCATTTTGAAAGGAGCAACCCAATGCCCCCAGCCGATTCCGTTTCCGCCAATGCCATTTCCACCTGGAACATTGACCCCGTCCACTCCCACGCTGAGTTCAAGGTCAAGCACATGATGATCTCGAACGTGAAGGGAAGTTTCAGCGGCATCACCGGCGCCCTCACTGAGCATCTTTCTGACTCCACGCTCTCCTCCGTCCAGGCCAGCGTTCCGGTTGCAACGCTCGCCACCGGGGACCCGCAGCGGGACGGGCACCTCAAGAGCCCCGATTTCTTCGACGCGGACAAGTTCCCCACCCTCAACTTCAAGTCGCTGAATGTGGACCGGATCGCCGAGGGCGAGTACGTGGTCTCGGGCGAGCTGACCATTCACGGCGTAACCCGCACCGCAAGCTTCAATGTGGAGGGGCCCACCCCGCCGGCAAAGGATCCCTGGGGCAACACCCGCATCGGCCTCTCGGCCACGGCAAAGATCAACCGCAAGGACTACGGACTCACCTGGAACTCCGCGCTCGAGAGCGGCGGTTTCCTGGTGGGCGAAGAAGTGCAGATCGCCCTCGAGGTGCAATTCATCAAGGCGTAAAACAGGTTCCAGATGTCAGGGATCAGGGGTCAGTTTCTCCGTGCCGGACGGGGGCGCAAAGCTCTCCGCCCGTTGGTTTGCGGCCCACGGCCCGCTCCCCACCCCTGGCGAATCCCTGACAGTCTAATCACTGTCCACTGCTCACTGTCCACTGTCCCCTGATCCCTGGCACCGGAATTACTCGTTGCAACGAATATCTTGCTCGCGCATCTTATATCGTGGAACCCGGAAAGTTCGAGAGCTGCATCCGGAAGAAGGAGGTCGCGCCATGTCCTTGCGCGCAGTGAAAGAAATTTATCAAACCAAGCCCACCATCGAAGGAGCCGGCGTCAAGCTCCAGCGCGCCTTCGGCTTCGGCAAAACCGCGGAGTTCGACCCCTTCCTGCTGCTGGACGACTTCCGCAACGAAAACCCGGCCGACTACCTCGCCGGCTTTCCCTGGCACCCGCATCGCGGCATTGAAACCATCACTTATGTGCTGGCCGGCGAAGTGAACCACGGCGACAGCCTGGGCAACAAAGGCCGCATGACCGCGGGCGATGTGCAATGGATGACCGCCGGCAGCGGCATCCTGCACCAGGAGATGCCCAAGGGCGACGCGCACGGCCGCATGCACGGGTTCCAGCTCTGGGCCAACCTGCCCGCTGCTCTGAAAATGACCAATCCCCGCTACCAGGACATTCCTTCGGCCGCCATTCCTGAGGTGACCGAGGACGACGGCACCAGGGCGCGCATCATCTGCGGCGAGTTCTGGGGCCAGAAGGGGCCGGTTGAGGGCGTGGCCACAGGCATGGGTGTCGACGCCCGTTACGTCGACATCTCCGTCCCGCCGAACCGCAGCAAACGGATCCAGATGGAAACCACGCGCAATGCATTTGCCTATGTCTTCGCCGGCGCCGGCACCTTCCGCGACGCTTCCGGCCCGCAGGCGGTGCTCACCGAATCGGCCATCGATCCCAACGCCGCGCCCGTCTACGATGCCAAAAACCACTCGCTCGTCCTCTTCGACCGCGGCGACGAGATCGTCGTCCAGGCCGGCCCTGAAGGCATTCGCTTCCTGCTGGTCAGCGGCAAGCCGCTTGAGGAGCCGGTAGCATGGTACGGGCCCATCGTGATGAATACCCAGGCCGAGTTGCGCCAGGCCATGACCGAGCTGCAGAACGGCAAGTTCATCAAGCACGCCTGAACCGCCGGGTGCCCCGTCCAAGCTCCGCTTGGGCGGGGTAGCAATCTCAATTCAGCACTCATCTCCGTGCCCCATCCATTCGCGTTCTCTGCGAATGGGTGGGAAAACAGAATCCCCAACCACGCCTCGCGTCAGTGCGCGATTTCACTTTTGCCTGAGCCCGCGCAGCGGGCAAAAAACGGTAGCCCCAGGCGCAAGCCTGGGGCGCGAGCATCGAATCCATCGCGCAAGCCCGCCAAGCGGGCGTAAGACTCCCAGCGTGAGATAGACCGGTGAGCACCTCTGCCCGAGCGACTTCAGGCGCCGACGAATTCAATGCGTGGACACGGCGCATGTCCGCCCGGGCGGCAAAAGACCGCAATCTGGCCCTGATCTCTAACCTTGAATTCGTATATAACAAAATTTCCCATTCGACAGCAGCCAGGTGTATAAAACTCTTGCCGCCGAGCAGGCCCACCATCCCGTCACAAAATTCTCAGGGAGAGATCCGCCATGCGCCTCTGCGCCCTTGCTCCTCTTTTTGCTGTTGCTCTTCCCTTCGCCTTGCTTGCCCAAGCCACGCCTGGCGGACCCATGCCCCCAAAGACCTGGGTCGACAAAGACACCGGCCATCGCCTCTGGCGCTTGAGCGACGAGCCCAACTCCGGCGGGTTCTACTTCAACATCAACGCCTACACGCCGGACCAGAAACAGATGGTCTACACCGCGCCGGACGGCATTCACGTCCTCGATCTGGGCACGCGCCAAACCCGACTGCTGGTTCCCAATCCGCCGCGCCCAGCCGGTGCACGCGGGGGCGGACCGGGCGCCGGATTCGCCCCGGGCCCCATGGCGGGAATTGTCCACGCGCTCGTGGTCGGCCACAAAACCAACAGCGTCTTCTTCACCAAGACGGATCCGGCCACAGGCGTGAACGCTGTGTATAAAGCTGACACCAACACCGGCGCCGTGACCAAGCTGGTCGATCTGCCGCCGCACCGGATGGTGGTGAGCGTCAACGCGGACGAGACCCTTGCCGCCGGCACCTACATCGAAGGCAACGCCGCAGGCCAGGAGTACGGGTCGAATCTCCCCGGCCAGAATCGGCCGGCCGGCGCAGCCGGGAACACGAGCGCCGCCACAGCCGCTCCAAACCCCGCCGCGCCGGACAATCGCAATGCCAGCGCGGAGCAGGGTCCGCATTACCAGCCCATGGACAAGGGCGAAATGATGGAGCGCCGGCTGGCTGCGCGGCTGCCGCTGGTTCTGTTTACGATCCGATTGGAACCAGGCCCACAGGGAGAAAAGCCGGGCGAGATCAAAATCCTTCTCCACTCGCGCGACTGGGTCAACCATCTTCTCTTCTCGCCCACTGACCCCAGCCTGCTGATGTATTGCCATGAGGGGCCCTGGCAAAAGGTCGATCGCATCTGGACCATCCACACCGACGGCACGCACAACACGCTCATCCACAAGCGCACCATGTTCATGGAGATTGCGGGCCACGAATTCTGGGGCCTCGACGGCGAGACCATCTGGTACGACTGGCAATATCCCAAGGGCGAGGATTTTTTCCTGGCCGGCTACAACCTCAAGACCGGCACGCGCACCGCCTACCACATGCAGCGCAATGAGTGGGGCATCCACTTCAACCTCACGCGCGATCTCTCGCTCTTCTGCGATGACGGCGGCGATCCCGGGCAGGTAGCCCGCGCCCAGGATGGCGAATGGATAGAGCTTCTCCATCCGCTGATGATCGTCGACGGCCCCGGCGCGCTGAATAGCCCCGCATTCTGGCAGCCGGGCGTCTTCCACGCCGAGCATCTCGTCAACATGAGCCACCACTACTACCGCGAGGAGCCCAACGTGCGTTTCTCGCCCGACAAGTCGCTGGTCATCTTCACCAGCAACATGTTCGGGCCGAGCTACGTCTTCGGCGTGGAAGTGGCGAAGGCCGTGAATCCGCCGCCGGAGGATGTGCAATCCACGCCCGATCTCGCGCGCCAGTACAATCCCACCGATCCGCCCAACGCCAAGCTCCCTCTGGTGCAATAGAGAGCGTCCCGGAGGGAGGCCGCGAGAATAGCCCAGGAGAGAGACTGTCGTCCGCCACGCGGATGACATGCGAAATCCTGGGAACAGCAGGCAGACAAAATTTCAAGCCCCGTAGGGGCGGCGGAATTAAGCCTCTTCCAAAATCTCCTCCGCCCGCGCGCCCCGCTCTCTTAGCGTGCGCACGCTCAGCGCATCATGCCTCTTCGCCAGCCGCCGTCCACCTGCGTCCACCACCAGCGCGCAGTGGAACCACGCAGGATTCTCGTACCCCAGCGCGCGGTTGAGCAGAATCTGCCGCGCGGTGGATTTGAGCAGGTCGGCGCCGCGAACCACTTCCGTGATGTGCATAGCCGCGTCGTCCACCACGCACGCAAGTTGATAACTCGCAACATCATCCTTCCGCCAAACGAGGAAGTCGCCAAAATCCGCGCCGGCCACAAACCGCTGCGGCCCCAGGTTCGCGTCCACAAATTCGATCGCCTCGCCGTCGGGCACGCGAAAGCGCCAGCTCACTCCCCCGGCCTCGTCACCTGTCCAAAGGCCTGCCCCACGCAGTGGCAATGCCGCACGGCACGTTCCCGGATAAAGGGACTCGTCGTCGACTGCGTCCGCTTCATGCGGAGCCGAAACCGCAGCCGCGAGGTCTTTGCGCGAACAGCGGCACGGAAACAGAAACCCGCGCTCCACCAGCGCGCGCCACGCCGCCCGGTACAACGCGCCGCGCTCGCTCTGCATGTACGGCGCATAAGGACCGCCCACATCCGGGCCCTCCTGCCAGTCCATTCCCAGCCAGCGCAGGTCTTCGATGGCCGCCTCGGTGTACACGCTCCGGCTCCGCTCCCGGTCGAGGTCCTCCATGCGCAGCACCAGCGCGCCGCCGGCATCGTGCGCCCGCTGCCATGCGGTAAAGAATGTCCGCGCGTGGCCCACGTGCAGATAGCCGGTGGGCGAAGGCGCAATGCGCCCCCGATACGGAACGATCTTTGATGAGTCCGCGCTGCCCACTCGAATCAGTCTAGAACTGATTCGTCGAATCGCTTTGCGCCGCCCGGCTTCAAATCTTGCGGAACGAGTCGCCGGATGCTGCCAAGTGGCAGGGCACGCCCGCAGTCGTGTGGCAACAATCACGCCGGCATGGAAGCTTCAGCCCTCGGGGAGGGAGAAGTGGCCTTCAGGCCACTAAATCCGCGCCCAATCCTAGTCGAACCTTTAGGCCCGGAAGACAGGGACGGCGGCAAAAACCCAATCCCGCTCAGTCGTCATCGCCTCGATCGCGATGGTGATGTTCGTAGTTTCCGATCTCGTCGTCCAGATGATCCGGATCAACGGAGACCTGCACCACGTCCAGCTCGTTTCCTTCGAGATCGAGCACGAAGAGGCCCATGCGGCTGCCTTCGGGCCGCGCAAAGATCAGCGTCTGCTCGCCTCCGTTTCGGCTGGTATCGCGAATGACGCGCTCCCATCCCGGGCCCAGCTTCTCCTCCACCATCCGGTTCAGCTCCTCTCCGTCCACCGGTGCAGAGAAGTTCTCGAACTCGGCCACATGCACGCCGCTCACGCCGCCGTGCGTGGCCTTGCGCGCCACCAGGCTCATGACACAGAGAAAGGGAATCCGCGTGGCATGGGCGTGGTAGCGGCCCTCGATCGAGCTCACCACGCCGTCAAACCCTCCTCCGCCCCGGGCGAGCACCACCGCCGGCACCACGAGGGCAATCACCAGGACAGGCACAAACCAAATGGGCCAAAGCACGCGCCTCATTGTGTACCGCCTTCCTTGGACTTCTGGTCGCTCTTGTCTTTCTCTTTCACGCTTTTTTCCACGTCGCCCAATGCGCCCAGGCCGCCAAGCCCCTTGAGCGCGCCCAATTGATCCATGCGGATGGGTCCCAGGATCAGCACGACACTCAGCTCCCTCGGCTCCGCAGACAAAATAAACATGCCCTGCGATTGGCCGTTGACCATCTTCACCATCACGTCGGTCGATTCGCCGCTCTTCTCCCGCTCACGCACAATCGCCGTCCATTCGCTGGTCTCGAAATAGTGGCGCAGCTTGTCCACGTCGTCCGGCGAGTACTCGCCGTCCTTGTCGAATTCGTAATCGCGCACATAGATCCCATCCAGGCCCTGGATCAGCTGCCGCGCCTCCGCGTCGTCGCTATCCTTCTCGTCCATGAACTTGGCCGCGAAGCCGAGCATGTTCTTACTCAGCGTCACCTCGGTCACATCGGACGCCTTGGCCGCCAGCTCCTTCTCGACCGCCGGCTCCAGGGGAAACGGCGAAGGCCCGGATGACGGCGTTGACGCGGTCTGCGCCAGCACCGGCGCGGCAAACGCCAGCACCACCGGCGCAAGCAAGCCCCAAACTCTTTGCCTCACTCTTCTCATAGCGAACTATCTCCCTTTTCCCCTCGGGTGCCCCCGGTCCCTCGCATTTGGGGACCGGGGAAAGCACGAATCGAGGCCAGGCTTTGTAACCAGGGCACGGCTTTCGCCGGGCCGGATCGGCGAGTGAAAGGAACGCTGGGCTTTAGCCCCAGAGGGTAGCTCCTGCGTCGCCGGGCTCAATTTGTGCAACCGGTCCTCCTCACTTCGTATCCTGCTCGCGCTCGGCGAGCTGCGCGTTCATGGCGCTCAGCGCGTGGCCGGCGATGCGCAGCGCCGTGAACACCTGCGCGCGCGCTTGTTCGCCTTTGCGCTGCTCCGCAATCCGGCGCCACAGAAACGCCCCGCCCAGCACAGCGGCAAGCACAAAGCACGCTGCCAGCCGCTCGAAGAAGAGGACGCGCCGATGGATGCGCTCGGTGTTCCGCCGGCGGCTGCGCTCCAGAATCTTTCCCTTCAGGCTGGGCGGCGCCGGCCGGCGCTCCAAGACCTGGCGCAGATCGCGCTCAAACTTGCCGCCCGGCTGATTTGCTGGCTCAGGTGCCACGAATGAACTCCTTCAAATGATTCTCCGCCTTGGCCCGCAGCAGCTTCAGGCCCCGCTGCAGATTGCTCTTCACCGTGGCCAGCGGCGCATCCAGCGTTTGCGCAATCTCCTCCGGCGTCAGGTCCTCCTGGTAGCGCAGAACCAGCGCCGCGCGCTGCGGCCCGGGCAGCGTGGCCATCAGTTGTTCCAGCCGCGCCGCCAGCGGCGAGCTGCGCTCCGGGTCCGGCGCGCCGTGATCCTCTTCGAGCTCCACCCACAAGTCCACGCCGCGCACCCGGCGCCGGCGCAAAGCGTCGGCCGCGCGGCTCATGGTGACGCGCCGCAGCCAGAAGCGGGCGTGCAGCGGATTTTCGATCCGGCCAAGATTCTTGTCCAAGGCCAGAAAAACATCCTGCGCAATCTCCTCCGCCAATCCGCGATCGCCGGTCATGCGCAGCGCGAGCGAATAGACCATCGACTGGTGTTCGTCAATGAGTTGCTCGAAGTCCGGTTGCCAGTCGCGGGCCATCGGGATCGCTTCTACCTTCTTATCCGCATGCGTGCGCGGCGCGGGATGCAGAGAATTACGCTGCGTAAGAGAAAAAGTTCAAAGGGGAATGACGGGGCCCGGCAGGATCCCGTGTTGCGATCTGACTCGCCGGCCTGCCGCGCGGATGCGCTCGGGGCCGCTTCTGCTCCTTGGACTATGTGCTGTTACGTCCGGTAGCAGCAATTGTTACTTACCGTAGCACATGGGCCGGCTCCGTGGGAAGGAGCAGGGGCCTTCAGGCCCCTGAATCGCCGCCTCGCCATCGTCCCGCCTTCAGGCCCGGCAAACGCGACCCGTCATCGCCGGCGACTGGTTTGCATATTTATTCCACGAGTTCCGCTATCCTGAAGCTGGCCTCTTGTGCTGCCGCGCACCCGGGACGAAACCGGCCCGGCTAAGTCCAACAAGCGGAGGAATCTGCGGCTAAACCCTTTGCTGGCACGAATTTGGAAACTCGCTCAATCCGCAAACTTCTGATCCTGCGGAATTTGCATCCAGAATACCCGGGGGGAGGGGGGATCCCCTCTGAAACCATTTGCGCAGGGCTCCTGCCCAGGCACGCCCGCCCTGCCCGTCGCCTACACTGGAGACCATGCGCGGGCTCGCTCTGCTTGTTGGACTCCTCACTGTTACATCCGGTAGCACCTGCGCCCAGTGGTCGGTGGAAAACTCGGGCTCGACCGCCGACCTGCGCGGCATCGACAACGTGGGCGGCGGGATCGCGTGGGCCTCGGGGACAAACGGAACCGTGTTACGCACCGAGGACGGCGGCTACCTGTGGCAGTCCTGCACCATCCCGCCCGGCGCCGAGCATCTCGATTTTCGCGGCATCCAGGCCTTCGATTCGAACACCGCCATCGTCATGTCCAGCGGCAAAGGCGATCTCTCGCGGCTTTACAAGACAACGGACGGGTGCCAGACGTGGAAGCTGGTCGCGAAGAATCCAGACGCACTCGGATTTTGGGACTCGATCCAAGCCGGTGACTTTGAAAACCTCGCAGATCATCGCTACGACCAGGAGGAGGCATTGATCCTGGGAGACTCTGTAAACGGCCAGATCAAGTTGTGGGAATGGAAAGAGGGCTGGGAAGAGAGGGAGCTCGAAGCTAACTACTACGTTAAAGATAAGGCCGATCAAGGAGAAGGATCGTTTGCGGCGAGCAACTCTGTTCTTCTGTTCGCTCGAACACCGCAACTCGATCCTACCTGGAAGTACATATTCCGATTTGCGAGTGGGACCTCTAAGCACTCATTCGTCTCCATCCTTCGTTTTGAGCAAACTAAGACGTGCGAACCCTGCAGGGCTGAAAGCTTGCGTGTCGAGACGCCGATGGCTCAGAACAGTGAGACCTCGGGAATTTTCTCGCTAGGATTCCGAAGCGATTTGGTCGGAGTTGTCGTTGGTGGCGACTACGAGAAGCCGGAAGATTCAACACGGACCGCCGCATACTCCGAAGACGGTGGGCGAACTTGGAAGCTGTCCCAAACTCCACCCCACGGCTTCCGCTCCGCCGTGGCCTACGATGCCGACCTGAAGACCTGGATCACCGTCGGCCCCAACGGCACCGACATCTCCACCGACGACGGCCGCAACTGGCGCGCCGTCCATCCCGATCCCGCATTGCGCGAAGCGCCGGACGCCGACCGCGACTGGAACGCGCTCTCGCTGCCCTTCGTCGTCGGCCGTCACGGCCGCATCGGCAAGCTCGAGGGCAACTTCAATCCGAATCCGATCCCGGGAGCCCCTGAACCATAGCCGGTTTTGATGCGCTGAACATCACGCGCTCTTACGGCGACAGGCGCCTTTCCGCGTATCCTGCGGAAAGTTCTGCAACAATTGCAGTGCTTGCAAGAAGCGCGTTTTTTTCGATTTCCATTTGCCGGAAGAGCGAAGAAAACCTCTGGAATCAGCGCCGATCAACCAGTACAATGCCGTCTGCGTCAAAGGTAACGGGGTGATTTCTTCTCAATTCCGGTTATCATGGGAATGCGATCACCTCGGAATGGTCTTCCCCATGAGCACCCTGATGCACTGGCTCGGAGTCAACGGAAACATCCTCGCCGTTCTCATCACCGTCGGCGTGGCGGTGCTGCTGGTCTGCTGCCTTCAGTGCTCCGATTGCGGCTGCCGCGAAAAAGACGATCTCTTCAAGCGCCACGAAGTCTGACGCGCGCCGTTTGCGCTCATTGCCCTGCAGGCATCAAATACTTTTCAAATTGCCACAGAATGCGATTGTAGAGATGCGTGCGCACATCGGGGCCCATGATCGAGTGCGTCTTGCGCGGATAGATCTGCAGGTCGTAGGGAATGCCCGCTTCAATCAGCCTCTGGACAAACTGCACCGTGTTTTCGATGTGCACGTTGTCGTCGCCGGTTCCGTGCGCCAGCAGCAGCCTTCCCTTCAAGTTCGCCGCTGAATTGACTACGGAATCGTTCAAGTAGCCGTCCGTGTTCTGGTCGGGCAGGCCCATGTAGCGCTCGGTGTAGATCGAGTCGTAGTCGCGCCAGTCGGTCACCGGCGCTACGGATACACCGGCCTTGAAGCGATCCGAGTGCGTCATGGCGTAGAGGGTAAAGCTGCCGCCCCAGCTCCAGCCCCACCAGCCCAGCCGCTTGGGATCGAGTTGCGGGTATTTGGCAAGCGCGGCATCCACCACCGTCAGCTGATCCTCAAGCTGGATGGGGCCGAAGTTGCGGTAAGCCGCCTGCGCAAAGTCGCGCCCGCGCATGCCCGTACCGCGATTGTCGGTGTGCAGCACGGCGAAACCGTGCTCAGCCAGCAGCTCGTCGAACAGCAGCGCGTCGCTCCAGTGGTTGGCCACCGTCTGCGGGCCGGGCCCGCCATAGGGGTTCACGATCAGCGGTACGCTTGCCGGGTTCGAGGCGCCCTGCGGCAGCAGCAGCGTGGCGTAGAGCGTTGTGCCGTCATGCGCCTTCACCTCCAGTTGTTCGGGTGCGTGCAAGCCGTAGGCTTCGAGCGCATGCGTCTGCCAGAAGAGGCTGCACTTGCCCGCTGCCTGGCAAAGATCGTCCTCCGAAGGGTCCATGCGCGTGGAATGGATGTCGACGAAGGCTGATCCCGAGGGCGCAAAGTTGCCCTCATGAAAGCCCGCGCCTGCGCTCAACGGTTTGCGTTCGCCGTCAAAGTTCACCTGCCATAATTGCTGCTCCAGCAGGTTGCCTTCGTTCGAAGCGTAATCGATGAGCTTGTTGTCGAAGTCGACGCGGTAAACGTCGCTTACCTCAAACGTGCCGCTGGTAAGCTGTTTTTCGAGTTTCGCCGGCTGATCCATGGGATG
>JASHOQ010000092.1 GCA_030041045.1 Acidobacteriaceae bacterium | reverse complement strand
GCGAGCGCCGCAGAAGCTTTTTCCGCCGGCAGGCCCTCAAGGAGCAGAGGCACCTGCGTCAAGAAGAATCCGTGGTCGCGCTTCCACAACTCGAGCAGAAGGGCCGATGCCTCGCCCGTGTCGCCGCGGTCGATCGCCAGCCGGGCCTGACCGAGAAGTGCGAGACCGCAGCCCGGATGCAGCGATCGCTCAGAGGCAAAGGCAGCGGCGGCGCCGGAGTCGTCGTGCTCGCGGAGCAAAGCAAAGCCGAGCTCTGAGCGGATGCAGGGCGGCTGAGGCAGCGCGTCGAGCAGAGTCTTGTAAAGGCTGGCAGCTTCGCCGGTCCGGGACTGCTTGAAGAGCGACTCGGCATAGAGCGCGCCGGCAAACGGCGAGCGCGGGTCCTCGTCCGAAACGGTGCGCGCGTCCGCCTCAACCTGATTCAGGCGCGCAATGCCAAGCGTGAACCACGCGGCGCCCAGCCGGGGATCGAGAACCGTCGCGCGCTCCAGTTCCCGCGCCGCCCGGTTGAAATTGCCGGCGGCGATATAGGCGCGCCCCAGCGCAAGCGGCGCCTGCGGATCGGCCTTGTCGATCTCTTCCGCCCGGATGAGAAACGGAATCGCTTTCACAGGTTCACCGGAGTGTGCATAGTCGATTCCGAGGAAGAGATTGGGGACGTAGAGAGACGGATTGAGCCGGTACGCCTGCGCAAAGCTCCCGGAGGCGGCGGAAAAGTTGCCGGTTTCCTGTTGCATCAGTCCAAGATTGGCCCACAGCTCGGGAACCTCCGGACTCAACTCCACGGCCTTCCGGTAAGCTTTCGCGGCTGCAGCGTAGTTGCCGGCAGCCTGCGCCTGCCTCGCCTGGGCGAGGAGCGGCTCCAGCTGCTCCGAGATCGGTGTGGAAGCTTGCGAGAGTGCCTGCGGCTGCCGGCCGAATCCGGATAGCGATACGGCCAGCAGAACCAGCAGCAATTTGGTGCAATGGGCCACGAATGGATTACCAGTAGAACTTGCCAGCAAACTGGACGACTCTGCCGGGGAACGCCGTTGTGATGAGCCCGAAACTACTGGGGCTATACAGCTCCATATTCGCAGGCCCCGGAGCATAGAAGTTTGGATGGTTCAGGGAGTTGAAGGTCTCAAAGCGGAATTGAGCCCGCATCGTCTCCCGGAAGTCCCAGTTCTTCTCAATAGCGCTGTCCCAGTTTGTGTAATGGGGTCCGCGAAGATTGGAGAGGTAGCGGGAGGCGGTGCCGAAACTGCCATACGGCGCATAGGCGAAACCTGCGATGCTGGCCCACGAGTTGGGCACGGTGCTGCTTATCGTCTGATGTGCCGGTTTTATGTTCCCAACGATATCCGGCCTGGGATCGCCGCCGTAGGAGTTCCAATTGTTTCCGAAGACGCTCAGCGGAATTCCGTCCTTGAGGCTCAGGATTCCTGAAAGTTCCCACCCTCCAACCACGGCATCCGCAGCACGGTTGATGTTAGAACCCACTGCTTTGCCGCGCCCGATGGGCAGTTGATAGCTGTAGCTCGCAACCAGCGCCTGCGGAATATCGCCCGCGTCCACGCTCTTTTCGCCGGCGATGTTGTAGTAGTTTGCGGTGGCGGCCCAGTTTGCCGCTCCGTTGTACGACCATGCGTTGTTGCCCTCGACGTTATCCAGGAACTTGGAATAGGTGTAAGACACCAGCGCGGTAAGCCCTTTGCTGATGCGGTGGTTGTAAGTGACCTGCAGAGCATTGTAGAGCGATTGGCCCAGAGGCGCGTCATCTTGCGTCACTCCGCAATATTGCGGATAGGCCAGAAGAGTATCAGCCAACGGAATCGTCGCCGCGTCCAGACTGTACCCCGAGCAGCTACTCGCTGCCACTTGTCCGTTCGTGGAATTGGTCAGGTTCGTCAAAGCCGCCCCCAGCGGATTGGGCGCCAGGGCGCCGAGCTGGTTAGCGGTGTAGGTCTGCAGATATTTCGGATTCAACTGGTTGTATTGCCAGCCAGGCGAAACCATGCGAACGCCGCGGTTGCCGATGTAGTCTACCTCCAGTTGATCGCTTGGGGTGAAGGCATACTGCACGCCCAGCAGCCATTGCTGAACGTAAGGGGATGGGTTGTCGCGAAAGACTCCGCCCGTACTATTGCCGTCCTGTTGATACGAGCCGTTGGCGCTGCCGGTTATTTGCGCGTATTGGCCGCCCCAGGGATTGCTGGTGCTGATATTCGGATTCGGAGTAATGCCCCCGTCCAGACTCAGGTTGGCGTTGGTTGTCGCGGTGAAACCATCCGTATCCATTGAGCCGGAGCTGCTGACCGCTTCCGGATAGAAGATTCCGTATCCGCCGTGAAGCACGGCCTTGGGAATTGCCTGATACGAGAAGCCGAAACGAGGCGCGATGTTCTTGTAGTTCGCGTTGTAGATATACCGGTTGCCGGGCGCCAGGAACTGGAGCGCGCCCAGCAAGGGCTGGCCCACCGCGTAGCTGAGCGGGTTCACGGCGTTCGGGTTGAAGATCGAACCCTCGTTGTGGCGCGAAGTGAACGGAGTCTGAATCTCATAGCGCAGGCCGAGGTTGATCGTTAGGCTGCGCGTCGCCTTCCAATCGTCCTGCACATACTCTCCAAAAAGATGGTTTGATACATAGGGCGTGGTCGGTGTTCCCACGCTCGCGCCGTCCATGACGCCGAGCAGCGCCTCAGCCACTCCGTTTCCCGTGAAGCTGACTCCCGGCGTTCCAGCCAGGGGATTCGGTCCGCCTGTAAAGTTGCCGTCGAACGTAAGCGAATCCGAGTAATAGTTGTACTGGTCGAAGACCTGCTCTACACCCATGAACCCGAAGTTGACGGTATTTTTTCCCAGCGACTTGATGAGGTCGACAGCCACTGTGCCCACGGGGCCGTGGTTGTTCACCCCTTCCGTGTTCCCGCTGAATGGGCCCAGCTGGGAGATTCCGTTTCCGAAGTTGACAGTGGGAAACAAGGGGTCCTCTTGATTGACATACGCTGGGAGCCCGAGAGTCGTCGAGGGGTTGAAACCGATGGACTGGTTGGTTGAGGTTTCATGCCAGATCTGGACGCCCGAAGTGATGTTCATGGTGAAGGTGGGGCTGAAGATATGCGCGAGCCCCGCCCACATGCCCCAGCGGTTGTTGGGCCGCTGATTGCCTTGGCCCGCCGGATCGGATCCCCAGTTATCGGCAGCGCCGGTCTTTGCCTCTTGCTTGTAGGAGTAACGGAAATAGGCGTTGGTATTGCTGTTGATGTTCTGGTCGACCCTGATCCCATACTCGTTCCAATACGTGGGCGCTTCTCCGGCCAGAATCAGGTTGTTGGGCACATTGCCTGGCGTCTTCGCCGCCGGAAAATAGCTGAGCAGCTTGGAGCCGACAGAATCCGGTGCGTAACCCGCAATGTTGGACAGAATGTTGCCCGGGACCGGGTTTCGGATGTATCCGGTTTGTGTGGCCATGAGGTTTGTCCCGTATGGGTTGCTCGGGCTCTGGGTATCCTCCTGACCGGCTGTGATAGCGTGGCCGCTTCGCGGATCGTAGATCTGGCCGTCATAGATGGGCCGGCCAAGAGCATCGGTGGCCACGGGCGTGGTCCCTAGCTGCTCAGAGAAGTTGCCGGCCAGAAAGTTGGTGTCGGGCACCGTGTAGCTGGAAGGCGATGGGGTGTTGGCATGAAAATGCTCGTACTGGCCGAAGATGAAGGTCTTGTCCCGCTGTCTATACACGCCGGGTATGTACAAGGGGCCTCCGGCAGTTCCGCCAACCTGGTTGCGGCTGAAGGTGCAGAGGTTGGTATTGAGCACGCCCTGGCAACTGCCGGGCGATTGGAAATAATTGAGGGCGTTGTAGTTGTTATTGGAATAAAACTCGTATGCCGAGCCGTGGAAGTCGCGCGTCCCCGACTTGGTGACCACGTTGACCACGTTGCCCGTGCTCCAGCCGTACTGTGCCGTAAACGAGTTGTTCTGGATTTTGAATTCCTGAACCGAGTCTACGCCGGGAACAAAGATGACCCCGCCCCACTCCGTGTCGGTATCCCATGAACCGTCCACCAGGAAGGCCGTGGTGCCAAAGAAGCCGCCGGCAAAGTTCATGAAGGAGATGTCCTGGTCAGCAGTATCCGTGGTGTTGCTGCCACCACCCAGGAGCAGCTGCCCTTCCGAGGTGTTTTGTACGGAAGAGTTGAGCGTAGCCAGGCCGTAGATGTTGCGCACGTTTAGCGGTAGCTCCACGATCTGCTTGGCATCGAGACTCGTGGCAACGTTGGAGTTGTCCGTATTCAGCAGGGACGCATTGGCCGTGACCATGACGGACTGCGTCTCCGCACCCACGGGCAGAGTCACATTCTGCGTGGCTGTCTGGGCGGCGTTGAGAACAATTCCGCTTTGTTTGTAGGTCTCGAACCCCGTCATCTTCACCGTCAGGGTGTATTGAGAGGGCGGAAGCTGACTGAACGCGTAACGGCCCTCGCTGTCCGTCTGGAACTGCCGCGTTATGCCGTTTTCCGAGCTCGTCAGCATGACCGAGGCGCCGGCCACGACCGCTCCCGACGAGTCCGATACCATGCCCGAGAGCGTTGCGGTGGTGGTTGCGATTTGTGCCACACTCGGGCGAGTGTTGCTTACAAACAGGCCGAGCAGGAGAGCGAGCGCAGCGAAGGGCGAGAAAATCCGCGTGTGCAACTGTCCCATGTTCAAGCAAGCCTCCTCAAGCGTGTTCCGCTGGGGCCGAGTCCCCCATGGGGCCGGTCCTCCGCCGCAGATGGAACCGAAAAGCGGAGACCATTCTAGGTATTTCGATGGAGAGACTGCCAAGGTCCTTACGGTACGCGCCGTGAGGGTTCTTTACGGAAAAGGCCGGATTTCTTATCAGGTAAAATTTGTAAGCCACTGGATTTCAGAGTTTTGCAAGCACGAGTCATATTGGGCTCGAAAAACTCGAGGGCGTGTAAGGGTTATAATCGCATCTTCCTTGTGGAGTGGATTTGATGGAGGCCCCGCCCGTTCATCGTCATCAGGTTCAGAATCGGGCTGCGAAAAGCACCATCGGTGAGCAATTGGATCGCATGGTGGCGAGCCCATTCTTCAGCCACAGCAAGCGGCTGCCTAATTTTCTGCGCTTCGTGGTAGAGCGGACCCTGGCCGGAGACACGGAAGACATCAAGGAAAGGACCCTCGGAATTGAAGTCTTCGGGCGCGACCCCGATTACGACACGGCTTCAGACCCGATTGTGCGCGTCACCGCCGCGGAGCTTCGCAAGCGGATGGCCCAATACTATCAAGACGCAGCACACGAGCATGAGCTGCGCATCACCTTACCGGCGGGATCGTACATACCAGAATTCCATTGGCCGAAGGCAGGCAACAGCCTCAGCCTGACGGAAATGGAAGCGCCGGCCGCGGCTTCGCCAGCTTTGGACCAGCCTGCCTTAGTCCCGGTAGGACACGACGCCGTCTCCCATACGCACGCGCCCCATCACTGGCCAAGGACGCTGATGCTGATCCTGATTACTGCGGGGATTATTTCCGTCGCTGCAATTTTTCTTTGGAACCGGGCCCACCAGTCAGCTTTCAATCAGTTCTGGCAGCCCATCTTCTCCAGCGGTGATCCGGTTCTGCTCTGCATCGCCGATCAGACGGAGTACTCCGTCTTCGCTCTTCGCGACGCTTCCCAGCCGGAGCACCAGATTCTTCTCAAAGATAACCTGACAGCCGTTGTGATCGATGACCTGGACGCCACGGTGAAAGTTGCCGGCATTCTGCAATCCACCGGCAAACAGTATTCGTTAAAAGGCGAGGGAGCCACCACCCTGGACGATCTTCGCCGTGGGCCGACGATCTTTATCGGAGCCTTTGATAACGCCTGGACGCTGCGTCTTACCAACCAGCTCCGGTATCACTTTGCCAACGACTCTGACATGACGCAGATGCACCTTTGGATCGTCGATTCGACTTCGCCGGGCCGCTCCAATTGGACCGTGGACCGGAGCGTGCAAATGGCCACCAACAACTATCGCGATTACGCCATCCTGGCGCGATTTACCGACTTCGATACCGGTAAGGTCGCAATCGTTGTTGCCGGAATTGGCCGCGGGGGCACACGCGTGGCGGGAGAGTTCCTCACCGACAACTCCGACCTTGCCCAGTTGATGCGCCTTGCTCACGCTGCCGGAGACAAGAAGAATTTCGAAGTCGTCCTCAGCACGCAGATCATCGACGGCGAACCCGGCTCGCCGAAAATGGAAGCTACGTATTTCTGGTAAATCCGGCAATTTCTCTCTTCCGCTCCGACGAGAGAGCTTTCAAACACAAAAGTCCCTTGAAGATTTCTTGGCGACAGCAATATTATTCTTCGCTTGACGTGGCAAGTATGTTGTCGCCGAACCGAGCAGCATTTGATCAGTTTTTGGCCGGTTCTGCATGCGTGGCAGCCGCGCCCGCGTTCAGGATGGCGCGTTGCGCGTGGATGCCTCGGCCCGCAGAGTCAACGCGAGGTAGCAAAAGATGAGCGCTTCCGCGAACGAGTCGATGAGCAGCCATGCGCGTGCCTCCGCAGAAAGCTCGGGCACGTGCAGCCCGAAGCGGCCGGCAAAGAGATAACCAGTGTTGCGGATCAACCACGCCGCGGCGTAGAGAAGCGTAATCCAGCGCGCCGCCCGTGAGCGCGTCATCCACAGAACGGCCACGGCAGCCGAAATCGCGGCCATGATGAAGAGCGATTCGGCGAGCATGTTGACCAGGGGGACGTTGTCGAGCGCGCGCACGGGAAAGGGGACGATCGCGTGCCCGTGGAGTATGAGCTTGTAGGCAATGTCAGAGAGCGGGGACGAAAGCAGGACCGAACCGGAGACGAAGTAGGCTGCGGCATTGAGCAGATAAAACCAGGTGACGCCGAGAATGCCGGCCGGTATTCTGACTTCGGCCGGGGAATCGTCCCGTTTTCCCGGCCCGCGCTTCCGGAGCCGGTCGCGCAGGGAACGGCGCTTGCGCGGAGCCAGCTCTTCCTGATACTCCGTGGTGACCGGGCGCCACCGATTCATCGGTTCCAAGTGCAACCTCCCGTGGGCGCCGCCGGGCCTCGCGCTCCAACCGGGCTGCGTCACAGGCAGCCAATGACGCAGAAACGCAAGATGCGGCGCAAAAGCAAGAGGCCGAGCCTGCCGTTTGCGTCAAGTCTAGCATTGGAACAGAAGCGGCAGATTAACCCACTTGATGCCGCGGCCCGCAGAATCAGTGCTAACAACGAGCGCGGTCAAAGGCGGAACTCATAGCCGCTCGCGCAAAAAGCTGATCACCTGATCGGCCTGAACCACGCCCACCATGCGCTCCTGCGCATCGACCACGGGAAGTGAATGGAGATTGTATTTGTCGAAGAGCTCGGCCAGCTCATTCTGCTTCAAATCGGCGGGGCAGGAGAGGACGCGCGGCTCACTGAGCACGCTCAGGCGCGTCTCCGGCTGCGACATAACCAGGCGTGCGAGCGATACAGAGCCGCGCAGGACGCGCTTTTCATCGAGCAGGAAGATGTCGGTCACGCTTTCGGGATCGCCGTCGAAGCTGCGCAGCGCCTGCACAGCCTGGCCCACGGTCGAATCCGTGCCCACATAAACGAAATCGGTGGTCATGTACCCGGCAGCGGAATTCTCGTCGAACTCGAGTAGTTCTTCCACTTCCTGCCGCTCTTCCGGCTGCATCTCTTCGAGAATGGCCTCGGACTGGTCTTCGGGCAGCTCGGCCAGCAGGTCGGCAGCGGCGCCGGGATCCATTTCTTCCACGATGTCGGCGATGCGTTCCTCGTCGAGCTTTTCGAGCAGCGCCTTCTGCAGCTTCGGCTCCACCTCCTCGAGCGCCTCCGCGGCCACTTCCTCGTCGAGCGAGGTAAAGACGGCCTCGCGCTCGGCCGGAGCCAGGTCTTCGAGGATCTCCGCCAGATCGGAGGGGTGCATCTCCGCCAGCCGCTCGTGCTCGATGCGCAGCTTGACGCGGCGCGCCGGATCGACCTCAATCACATCGACGAATTGCCAGGGTATGCCGCGGGGAGAGAATTTGCGCGAGACGGCTTCAAGCCGCGGGCGCGGCAATACGCCTTTGAAGATGCGGCGAAAGGCGCCGCGCAGGCCCACCTCCACTTCGGCCACGCGCAGCAGGGTAGCGCCATCCCGTCCCAGCCACTCCAGGTCGACGTCGTTGACGCGGACCACCTTGCGGCCGTGGATGTCGATGATCTGCCGATCCACGAGATCCTGCTGAAGGAAGAGAAAATTACCCTCGTCCTTGAGCGGCGCTAGGGCGGCCGGCGAACGGAGTTCGAGCGTGCCGGCCGGTGTTTCCAATACCTCTTGCGACGGCACCAGGGCGAGGCCGGTTTTGGTTTTAAGCACTAGACCGGCGACTTTTCCGGCCTCCGCGCCCGTGGCTACGGCAATATCCTTGAGTTTGCCGCGGAGCTGGCCCTGCGCATCCGTGACCGGCGTGCCCAGCAAGGCAGTGAGGCTGACGCGGTTTGGTGCGCGCGGCTCCATGAGTTGAAAGTAGATCTCCCGCGTTGAGTGTAGCGCCTTTCCGCACCGGCATGCGGCGGTTTTCCTCGGATCCGGAGATGAACCTGATTCGCAGCCGCATGTCGGCTCCTCTTGACACAACCGCACTGAGACGTGAAACTGCCAGCAAGCTGAATCGAGCAGGGCGGCTTGAGCGAAGGCGGAACGCACCCGGTGAGCGCACCCCACAGAGATAGGTGGAGTTTCCGGCTGGACTCCACCATGGACAGCGTAGCCGTGGTGGAGGCGGCAGCGGAGAAGATGGCCGCCAAGGCGGGCCTGGACGAGGACGAGGTTTTCCATGTGACCATGGCAGTGCGCGAAGCGGCGGTGAATGCGGTTCTGCACGGGAACGCGTACGATCCCGGGCGAAAGATCGAAGGGTCGCTCGAAAACACCGGGGCCGACCTCATCTTTGTTGTGGCCGACCAGGGTCAGCATGAGTTCGATCCGGATCATTTACCCGACCCGCTGGCGCCCGAGAATTTGCTCCGCAATAGCGGCCGCGGCATCTTCCTCATACGCTCGCTGATGGATGAGGTACACTTTCGTCAATTGCATCCGGGAACCGAATTGACGCTGGTCAAGCACCTGGCGGCGGGAGAAAAAACCTGAGGCATTTGGACGGACCCAGGGAGAGTTTGGATGGGCTGGGCGCAAGTTTCCCGCGAACAGGCCTGGCCCGCGGAGTTTTCCGCCCCTGGGACCGGGGGCGAGTGCTATAACCGAAATACCGATGAAGGAGGATTTTCCGTGGCACTGACTATCGCTTCGCGTGAAGTTGACGGCGTCACCGTTCTGGACCTGAGCGGGCGAATCACACTGGGGGAAGGCAGCGTGCAGTTGCGCGACGCCATCCGCGACCTCATCAGTAAGGGGCAAAAGAACATCCTGCTCAACCTGGGCGAGGTGAGTTATATCGACAGCTCCGGCCTGGGCGAGCTGGTGAGCGCCTACACCACATCGAAGAACCAGGGCGCTAGCCTGAAGCTGCTCAAGCTCACGAAGAGGGTCCACGACGTGCTGCAACTGACCAAGCTGTACACCGTCTTCGATATCTTCGACGACGAGGCCAGCGCCATCGGCTCCTACAAGTAAGCCCTGCCGCCGAGCTGCAGGACGCAAGGGCCATCCCGAGAATCCCGGGATGGCCTCTTCGTCTGCGCTCCGGGCGAGATTAGAACTTGACCTGCGGCACCTGCTGCGCTGCGGGGCTGGCGGTAAAGTAAGCGTTGTTCGGGTGGTAGCCGGCCATGCCGGCCCAGATGCTGTTGGGGAATTGGAGCACGAAGGTGTTGTAGTCCTGGATGGCGTCGTTGTAACGCTTGCGGGCCACGGCGATGCGGTTTTCCGTTCCCGCAAGCTCGTCCTGCAAGCGCATGAACTGGTCGCTCGAGCGCAGTTGCGGATAATTCTCCGTGAGCACCAGGACCTTGGCTAACGCGTTATCGAGCTGGCCGTTGGCGGCAATCTTGTCCTGCGGCGTCTGCGCATTCATCAGGCCGTCGCGCGCTTGCGCCACTTCAGTAAACACGCTGCTCTCTTCCTTGGTGAATCCCTTCACCGTCTCCACCAGGTTGGGGATCAGGTCGGCGCGGCGCTCGAGCTGCACATCCACCTCAGACCAGGCCGTCTTCACAATCTGATCCTTGGCCACCATCTGGTTCTTCGCGCTCACGTAGCTGCCGAACACGAGAAAAACCACCAGAAGCAACACACCTACCACGGCCAGCGTTATTCCAAGTCCCTTGCTCATACCGTTCGATTCTCCTCCCTAACTGCAGCTTCCAGCTGCTAGCTTCTAGCCCCTAGCCGTTCTTGCCACCCATGCTCCTGCGGCAAACGCACCCGCTGCGGCCCAGAGCGCTCCGTTCGAACGCAAGGTCAGCTAGAAGCTAGAGGCTAGCAGCTAGCGGCTGCCTCTCTCACCAGCTCCCCCCGGCGCCGCCTCCGCCAGTGGAGCCGCCGCCAAATCCTCCAAAACCGCCGAATCCACCGCCGCCGGAACCACCCCCGCCAAATCCACCGCCGCCCCAGCCGCCGCCGAGGCCGCCGCCGCGCCAACCGCCTCCGCCCCAGCCGCCGAAGAACAGGCCCCAGCCGAAGAGCATGCGCAGGAGCGAAAATCCGCCGAAGAAGACCAGAACGATGATCAGCAGGATCAGTTTGGCCAGCACGGCGGACCCATGGCCCTGATCGTTTTCCTGGACCGGCTGGCCTACAGCGGGCGCGAGCGGCAGGTTCTGGTCAAGCGTGACGTGCGCGTCAGCAGCGATGTCTTGCCCAACCTCGCCCACGGCCAGCATCACGGCTCCGTCATAATCGCCGGCGCGCAAATCGGGGACCATGGCGCGGCCAATGTCGCCCACCTTGGCGTCATTCAGAACGCCTTCCACGCCGTAGCCGGTTTCGATGAAGCGCTTGTGATCGTCGACGGCAAGCAGGATGAGCACGCCGCGATCGGTGCCCTTGCCTCCAATCTTCCATCGGTCGTAGAGCTGGGTTGCGTAATCGGCGGCCTCATCGCCCTCCAGCGTATGCACCGTCACCACGGCGATTTGCGCGTTGGCCGCGGAGTGATCGAGCTGTGCGCAAAGGGAATCGATGCGCGCGACCGCATCAGCCGAGAGCACGTGGGCAAAGTCGCTTACGTAGTCGGTGGGCTGGGGAAGGTCCTGGACACGCTCAGCGTGCAGCGCGAGGGGGGAACATGCCAGGAGGACCGCCAGGGATGGCAGGAGGGACAGAACTCGGGCCCCGGGTGCGCGCCGCCAAACGTTCATTGCCTTTATTGTACGGTTTCGAGGCGCGCGAGGTTCCACGACCAGGGAGAGGCCGAACTCTCCCGGCAAAGAGCGGTTGATAGCTTAGGCGTCTCTCTCATCGCCGGAGCAGGTGCGGCGCCGTAACCTCAATGAACTCGCGCGGTGTAATCACCTTGGTCGCCTTCCAGAATCGGGGAAAATGCCTTTGATTGCCGGTGATGAGATAGTCGGCCCGGGCGGCATCGGCGCACTCGAGAAAGATGTTGTCGTCGGGATCGACCGTCTGGCGGAGTGGATAACGCGGCCTCACCGGGAAACTGCGGTTCCGGATGAGATCAAGAAGCTGCCGGCCGATGGATTTGCGGATGCGCAGCTCCGGGCGGGCAAGCACGTCAGCGTATTCGTCCAGGATCGGCCGCGAAACATAGAGGCGAGCCGGCGCGGTTATGGCAAGAAGAAAGACAGTGCGCGGCAATCCTTCTGGTTTGAGCGCAGCGGAGACGACAACATTCGTGTCGAGAACCAGGCGCAGCCCGAGCATCAGCGGCCTTTCTTTCGCCTTGCCCGAGCCGCTTTGATTACGGAGTCAATCTGCCGGGACGTGAACAGGTCTGTCCCTTTCCTCCGGGACTCCTCGCCGATGATCTTAAGGACCTCCGGCTCGGGAGCCGCAAGCTTCACGTAGTCGCGCAGGCTCAGCAATACAGCCCTGGGCGTACCTCTCTTCTCGATGACTAAAGACCGATTCGTGTTTTCCACTTGGTTCAGGAGCGCCCCGAAACTGGAGCGCGCCCGCAAAGCAGGCACAACGAGCACTCGGTCTGCGTTTGATGAAGGCGGCATTGAACTCTTCACTCCAATTATATGAACTATACAGTTTGTAATTCGCGCTGGTCAAGAAAGCGCTACACTGAAACGGAATGAACGACCAACAAGCGCATATTGCGCCGATCGCCCGCAAACACCCCACCGAAACGCGCATCCACGGCACCGTGCTGCGCGACGACTACGCCTGGCTGCGCGAGCGGGACAACCCGGAGGTGAGCGAGTACCTCGAAGCCGAAAACGCCTACGCCGAGGCGCAGTTGGCGCCGCTCGCCGCACTCCGCGAAGAGCTTTACGAGGAGATGCTGAGCCACATCAAGCAGACCGATGTTTCCGTGCCTTTCCGCGACGGCGTGTGGTGGTATTACTCGCGCACCAAGGAGGGACTGCAGTACCCGGTTCATTGCCGCAAACGGGGTACGAACGTAGCGCCGGATGCCGATGCGCCGGAGGAAGTGATCCTGGACGGAAACGTGCTGGCCGAGCAATTCTCCTTTTTCGCCATCGGCGACACCGCCATCTCCGACGACGGGCGGTGGCTGGCTTACTCGACCGACACGCGCGGCTTTCGCCAGTACACGCTGCACATCAAGGATCTCGGAACCGGCGAGACGCTGCCCGGTGAAGTGGAGCGCGTGGGCTCGATCGCCTGGGCGGCCGACAACACCACGCTGTTTTACACCGTCGAAGACGCGCAGCAGAAGCGCCAGTACCAGCTCTGGCGCGGCAGAGCCGGGCAGCTTTCTGAAGCTGTGTTGGTCATCCAGGAAGACGACGAACGCTTCAATGTGGGCGTGGGGCGCACGCGGGACCGCAAATTTCTGGTGTTCGAATCGGCCAGCCACACCACCACGGAATGCCGGGTGCTCGAGGCGGATACGCCCGAAGGCGCGTTCCGCCTGATCGCGCCGCGCGAAGATGAGCACGAATACTCGATCGATCACCGCAACGCGCTCTGGTTCATCCGCACCAACGACCGCGGGCGCAACTTCCGGCTGGTGACCGCGCCGGAAAACGCGCCCGGGCGCGCGCACTGGACCGAGCTGATGGCGCACCGCGACCAGGTAATGCTCGAGGAGATCGAGCTCTTTCGCGATTTTTTCGTGGCCTGCGAGCGCCAAGACGGCTTGCCGGGTTTACGAATGTGGCGCTTTGCCGGTGAAGGCGCGGAAGCCGCGCCCTCAGGCGAAATTGCCTTTCCGGAGCCGGCCTACAGTGCCCAGCCGCACGTGAACCGCATCTTCGAAACCGGGACCTTCCGCTACGCTTACCAGTCGCTGGTCACGCCGAGCTCGGTCTACGAGTACGACGTAGCCGCACGCACCTCCACGCTGCTCAAGCAATTGGAAGTTCCCGGCGGATTTGATCGCACGCTCTATGCCAGCGAGCGTGTGCATGCGCTCGCGGCGGACGGCGTGGAGATTCCGGTCTCGCTCGTCTATCGCAAAGACGCGCGCGAGCCCGGCCGCAATCCCCTCTACGTCTATGGCTACGGATCGTACGGCTACGCGCTGCCGCTGGGCTTCAATTCCAATCGCCTGAGCCTGCTCGATCGCGGCGTGATCATGGCCTACGCACATATCCGCGGCGGCGGCGACCTGGGCAAGCCCTGGCACGACGCCGGCAAAATGCTGGTGAAGCGCAATACGTTCACGGATTTCATCGCCTGCGTGGAGCACCTGACCGCACAGGGCTACGGCGATCCCAAGCGCGTGGCCATCGAGGGCGGATCGGCCGGCGGCTTGCTGATGGGCGCGGTCGTGAACATGCGCTCCGATCTTTTTCGCGCAGTACTCTCCCACGTGCCCTTTGTGGACGTGATGAACACCATGCTCGACGCGTCTCTCCCCCTCACCGTGCCCGAGTACGAGGAGTGGGGCGACCCCAACGAAGAAGAGTACTTCCGCACCATGCTGAGCTACTCGCCTTACGACAACCTGCGGGCGCAGGATTATCCGGCCATGCTGGTCAAGACCAGCCTGCACGACAGCCAGGTCATGTACTGGGAGCCGGCGAAGTACGTGGCCAAACTGCGCACGCTCAAGACGGGCGCGAACCCGCTGCTGCTGGTGACCAACATGCAGGCCGGCCACGGCGGCGCCAGCGGCCGCTACGATTACCTGAAAGAGATCGCGCTGGATTATGCGTTCCTGCTGAGGGAGCTGGGGCTTGTGTGATAGATTGACTGCGTCCGCGATGCATGCGGGGTGGCCACAATGAAGAGAGTTCCGATTATCGGCGCGATCCTGCTTTCATTCGCGGTTTGCTCCTGGACGCAGCAATCAAACACAGGCCCCGGCCAGGACGCACCACCGTCGCCCGGAGTTGTGCGATCTCTTGATTCGACACCTGAGGATCTGGCGGTTCCGTCGTGTCCTGCAAGTTTCGGTGACGGAGTGGAAACAAGAGGAGTCCCGCCGCGTGACCCGAGTATGAAGCCGCCCAGAGCTCTCAACACAGTTGAGGCTGAGTTTAGCGACAAAGCGAGGCGAGTGATCAAGCAGAAGCATATGAGACCCTTCTCGGGCATCGTCCTTATTCGTCTCATTGTGGACGAACATGGGAACCCGCAGGATCTGTGTCTCCAGAAATCTCTTGGCCTCGGACTCGATGCCAATGCAGCGAAGGCGGTTGAGCAATACAGGTTTTCCCCCGCGACCAAAGACGGCGAATCTGTGTCCGACAGGATCACCGTCGAAGTGAATTTCAAGCTTTGGTGATCGCGCGCGCTTTGCCCGAAGCAGACAACTGAGCGGGCGGTCGAAGACTGACTCGCGAACGGTCTAATCCCTCTTAATCTCCGCCAGCGTCCTCTCTAGGCTTGCCGCGTCTTCCACGTTCAACGACTTCATTTCGGGATCGATCTGCTTCAGCAGGCCGCAAAGCACTTTGCCGGGGCCGACCTCGATGAACACCTGGGCACCCGCATTTTTGAGCGTTTCCATGCAGTCGACCCAGCGCACCGCCCCCGTGACCTGCCGCGTAAGTGCGTCGCACGCCGCCTCGGCCGTGGCGACCAGACTGCCAGTCACATTGGCAGCCACGGGAATGCGCGGATCGCTGAGAGTAATGCCGGCGAGCACGCGCGCCACTTCCTCCTGCGCCGGAGCCATCAGCGCGCAATGAAAGGGCGCGCTCACAGGGAGCATCACCGCGCGGCGCGCGCCTTTGGCCTTGCACAGCGTTGCAGCTTTCTCTACTGCGGCCGTTGCGCCGGAGATGACGGTCTGGCCAGGCGAGTTGAGGTTGGCGGCAACCACGATGAGGCCTGTCTCCCGCGCGGCTTCAGCGCACGCCTCGGCCACCTGCGCCGCGTCGAGCGAGAGCACCGCAGCCATGGCGCCTTCGCCCGGCGGAACGGCCTGCTGCATGGCGCGGCCGCGCGCCTTTACCGCGCGCACCGCATCGGCAAAGCCAAGCGTACCGGCGACGACGTGCGCGGACCATTCCCCTAACGAGTGGCCGGCGGCGAGCGTGGGCTCGATTCCACGCTCAGCAAGCACGCGCGCCGCAGCCACGCTCACGGTGAGAATCGCCGGCTGCGTGTTCTCGGTGAGGCGCAGTTCTTCTTCAGGCCCGTCGAAGCAAAGCCGGGAAAGAGAAAAACCGAGCGCGGCATCGGCCTCATGGAAGGTTTCGGCGGCAACGGGGAATTCTTCGGCCAGGTCGCGGCCCATTCCCACCGTCTGCGAACCTTGGCCAGGGAAGAGAAAGGCGATTGTTCCGGACATTTCCTTCCGATTCTAACTTGCCGGTTTGGCGCGAGCCGCTTCATCTCGCGGTTCGGGCCTGTGCGCAAAGATGTAGGCCCTGCGACTTTGATACTCGACTTCCGGCGCGTACGGACCGCGCTCAAGCACTTCATCGATCTCGAATCCCGCTTCCCGGAGTAGGTGTTGAATTCTTAGCGCCGGATGATGAAAGAACTCCATGGAAATTGGCAGGCCGAACTCCTCTCCCGGACGAAGAACTTCGTTGCCCGTGTGGAATGCAAGCAGAAGCAGGCCTCCTGGTTGAAGGACCCGGTGCATTCCGTCAAAAACCGCGGGGAGCGCTTCCAGCGGGAAATTCACGATGGAATAAAACGAAACAACGCCGGCAAGGCTGCGTTCCGGAAGCGCCAGGTCCAGCATGTTCCCTTCGCGAAAATCGATGTCCGGGTTCTGATTTCGCGCCTCGGCAAGCATCTGCGGTGAGAGATCCAGCCCAAAGACCTGCAAACCGAGATCGTGCAAGAAGCGGGCCACATGACCCGGGCCACAGCCCATTTCGCAAACCGTGCCGCGGCCATCGACTGAGGCGGCAAAGCGAGAAAGAATCTCGCGATCAAAGGGTTTCCGTTCAAGCTCGGGACCAATCCGGACGGCGTATTCGTGCGCAATCAGGTCGTAGTCGCTGCGAATGGTTGCAAGCCCGTCGTCGTCCATCGCACTCCCCTAGTTCCAGCGCTTTTTGTCGTCCTGGTCTTCGTCGATCTGCCGGCCCTGGCCATCGAATTTGACGGTGCGCCCTTGCCGCCGCATGTAGACCTCGAATTTGCGCGCGGCGCGGCGGCGCTTCCAGCGGTAAAAACGGTTGCGCAAGCCGTACCAGCGTTCGCTGAAGGCAAAGCCGAGCTTCAGAGAGAATCCCCGCCGCGGCGCCAGGCGCGCCCAGAAGAGGCCGGCCAGAGCGCCGCCCAGCTGGGCAAAGGCGAGCATTCGCTCCTGGCCGTAAAGCAGAGCCAAGGCCACGAGCAGATAGATGACGGCGATGTAGCGGGCCTTGATGCTCACCGGGAGCGGGAAAAGCGTGAACTGCAAATCGCCGTAGAGCACGGCGATGGCTACGAGCAGCCCGAAGACTCCCCCGAAACATCCGAAAAGCGGCAATGGCAGAAGCGTGTAGCCCAGCGTGTTCCTGGCCGCGAAGATGGCCAGGCCGGCCGCAGCCGTGCCCAGCACAGAGACCGCGTAAAGGCTCCAGACCCAGCTTGCGCCGTGAAAGCTTTCCAGAAACCCAGCCAGGAACCAGAGCGAAAGCAGCTCGAGCAGCGTGCTCAGGATCATCTCCGGCGGATGGATGAAGCTGTACGTGAGCGGCTGCCACAACGCCCCATGCAGGAAGGTTTCCGGAATGAACATTAACCAGCTCATGAGCGCCGTAGCCGTCCCCTGCAGGGCGAGACTCATGAGCATGAACAGAAAATAGGACGCGAGATTGACGAGGATGAGCCAGCGCGTGGCGCCGCGGAAGTCGGGGAAGACGATCGATCTGGAGCCGCCTCTGGCCATCGCCATCCTCAGGGTAAACGCAAATGCGGCTCGCTGTCATGGAGGCGGTTCGCGCCGGCGCCGGCGAGCCCGCGCCCGGCTCGAAAACCGGTGCCAAAACCCGTGATGGAACAATCGTGCCGGAGGTTTTGTCCGCTGCGCAGCCGGGCCTTGACCTGAGGGCGGGTTCTCCCTAAAACTATAGCGGGATCGTGCTCTCCAGCGCTTTGGAAACAGGATGGATTGTTCCGGTTTAAGGCTTTTTCGCTTTTATTCCCGGGAGCCGATTTTTCTCCTCCCGAACGCGCAGCAGAGCAATCAAATAAGCGGGTTTCTTGGGAACGGGCCCGCGCGGCCATTCCGCAATTGGACGATTTCAGGGAATCTGCGGAGACTTGAGTTTTTCGCTTTTGCGGTGCATACCGCAACCCTCAAATTAGGGCTTGTTAACGCGATTAAAGCATTTTCTGAGTAGCTATATCCCGAAGACGGAAAGCAGAGTCGACGCGACCAACAGGGAGCGGCGACCTTGCGAAGGAACGAAGAGGACACAGTAACTCAGAAAATGCCGTAGACCCTAAAATTGCACGTGGAGAGAGGAGTCTGCAATGCCCAGCTGCCCCGAATGCGAGAACGAACTGGATATTGAGATTGACGAGGTGGAAGAAGGCGACGTGGTCGCCTGCGAGGAGTGTGGAACGGAGTTCGAAGTGGTCGGCGTGGAGCCGCTGGAGCTGGCGCGCATAGAGGAGGAATTCGAGGAAGAAGAAGATCTTTATAACAACGAAGATGAGGAGGAAGAGTGAAACCCTGCTGGGCAAGCCGGTCGGCTGCCAGGATGCTTGGGCTGCTGGCATTGGGAATGATTCTCTCCGGGATCGCGGTCACAGCGCCGCGCGCGGTTCAGGCGCAGAACATCGGCGACCGCACGGTTTCAGGCACCGTGCAGGACGCATCTTCAAGTCCCGTGGCAAACGCAACAGTTTTCTTGAGGAACGAAAAAAGCAAAACCATCCGCAGCTATACTTCCGACAATGACGGCCACTATCATTTCGCGCAGGTAAACATGGCCGAGGATTTCGACCTGTGGGCGGAAAAAGGCGGCCACAAAAGCGCGGTGAAGACCGTCAGCTCGTGGGACGCGCGCAAAGAATTCGTTTCCGATCTCAAATTGAAATAGCGCGCGCCCGGATGCTTTTATTTGTGCTTGTTCCGGCTTGAAAGCACGAACTTGTTTCCATCGGGATCCTTGAAGATGGCCGCCGTGCCCCACGGTTCCTCCTTCGGCTCCTGCTCAAAGCGGACGCCGTTTCGCCTGAGAGCCGCGGCCGTAGCATACACATCCTCGCACCAGAATGAAATGGCCTGGAATTGGCCAATCCGATTTTCGTGCCCTTCGGGCGTGAAGAGCGCCAAACCGGTATCCGCCCCGGGAATCATCAGCTCGATCCAGCGCTGGTTGGGCGTCATGGGCTGGTCCGTAGTGACCTTGAATCCCATGGCTTCGGTGTAGAACTTCAGAGCAACGTCCTGGTCGCTCACGGGAATAGCGACAAATTTGACCCCTCGAATCATCGCGCCTCCAGATGGTGTGCCGAGCATATCCCGGAGCCGATCCGGCTTGCAATCTGGTAGTCGTTGCTATACGAATGATTGGTACTGACTGAAATTTGCGTTGACAAACAGCGAGCGCTTGCTGTATGCTGTTTTCATCATGAGCGCCGCGATTGAAAACACGTTCGTTTGCGAATCCTGCAACGGCAACTGCCAGAAGTTCGGTATGCACCGCAACGGTCTACGCCGATTCCGCTGCCCACGCTGCAAGAAGACATACACAGAGCCGCACAAGCGCGTCATGGACTCCATGTATATCTCGCAGGAGAAAGCTGTACTCGCGCTTCAGTTGCTCCTAGAAGGAAGTTCTATTCGCAGCGCAGAGCGAATCACCGGCCTCGATATGAATACGATCATGAAGCTGCTTGTGCTGGCAGGTGAGCGCTGCAAGAAACTACTTGACGAGAAGATTCATGCCATCGACGTAAATGACATCGAGGCTGATGAAGTGTGGGGATTCGTCTTCAAGAAGGAAGTTCGCAGGAAGTTCAGAGATCAAAGCACCTATGCGATAGGCGATGCGTATTGTTTCATCGCCATCGAAAGAACCACTAAGCTCGTGGTTGCTCATCATCTCGGCAAGCGCGATCAGCAAAGCACAGACGCATTCATGGCGAAGCTGGCTGCTGCTACATCGTGGAAGCGGTTTCAGCTTTCGACGGATGGATTCAGAACCTACCCCAGCGCCGTGCATGACAACTTTGGACCGTGCGTGGACTTCGCACAGATCGTTAAGGTCTACGGTCGCAACCGTGATGGAGAACAGCGGTACAGCCCGGCAGAAGTAATTGATGTCGTGCGTACCGTAATATCAGGCGACCCCGACTCGGAGCGAATCTGCACATCAATATGTGAGCGCGCAAACCTCTCCGTGAGGATGGGAATGAGGCGCATGACTAGGCTGACGAACGCATTCAGCAAGAAATGGGAAAACCTGCAAGCCGCTTATTATCTATGGTTTGCATACTACAACTTTGTCAGAGTCCACTCCTCTATCAAGAAGACTCCCGCAATGGCGCAGGGAATTGCGAACCACGCATGGACGATTAAAGAACTGATTGCATAGGGTTTAACATATACTGTTGCCCGTCCATTCGTCCCACCATTCCGCTCCCCTTTTCCACATTTGCACTCTGCGCCAAAAATAAGCCATCTCTAAAATGGGGAGCGAAGCCCTTGCGAAATAATCCATCCTGCTCTAATCTCAAATTTGAGGACGGCTAATCCAATGGAAACAGTTGCCATTCGCGCAGAAATTCAGCGACTAGAAAAAGAGCTTTCGGCAATCGATGCCAAGCGCAAAGAGCTTGAGCATTGGAGGAGCATTCTATCGCTGCGAGACAACCCCGTCAGCAAGCGGGTTGCGAAGAAGCAATCCGCAGCACCTAATGCTACGCCGACGGCCGGTGCCAAGCTGACCACCGGAAGGACGGAAGAATACGGCGCGAAAGCAAAGGCGATGCGGGTATTCACGCTTTCCCGTAACGGCGATGGCGTGACGATGCGCGAGTTTATCGATGAAGGTAAGCGACTGGGCGCGCGACCACAGTTTCCGTATCAGTGGGTAAATCGCCAGAGAAAGGCGAAGCCTCCAAGACTGAGAAAGGAAGGGAAGAAATTCTTCGCGACAGAACATCTCGCGGCTTAGAGATCGGTCTTGGTGCGGGACCTCCAAATCCCGTTGCCAAGTAGGAACCGGATAGAACCGGACGTCCAACACCCGATTCTATCCGGCGGCTTGACCTTGGGAATCGCCGGGAAACTGTGAGAGGTCGAACGGCGATGCCAAGAGAAAGGAGGTGAGGCAGGTGCCTCGCTTCCTTTGCGTGGCTATGATGACGGTTCTCTGTTCGCTTGCGAACGGCGTGCCGTCATCACGCCTTTTCATAGTTTACACCGCCTGTAAATAGCAGGGGTGACTCGAATAATGTAGGGGACCAAATGACCAAAGACGAACAGTTTACCCAGAATCTGCTTAGGATGCTCTGCGCCGAGAACTACCTCGCTGCTTTACTGAGCGTCGCGCGCGAGATGTTTGCGAAGAGCTATTTCTCACTCGGCGTTTCCGAGAAACAGGTCGTGGATCAGACGGTATTGAGCTCCATCTTAGGAAATTACCAGTCGATAACTCACGATTTGCTTGCAGGGCCGAACCAAGGGAAGACTGGCTTTCAGCCCCCGCCCGCACCGACTCCGAATCCCCCAGCGACCTCATAGAGGACCACAGTAACCGCTGGAGTCGCGTGGCCGCAAGATTACGGGCAAAGATTTTCTCCCAAGAGAATCAATGGGAGCATGAAGAAAACGGGATTCTCAAATGGGACTGGCGAGTCGCCACAAATGGCGATTTCGCGCTTCCTTGTCGTCTCGCTAGCATGCCTATTCACTCTTTGGTCGTCCGCCACCAAACGTCTTGCGCTTCGCTGCCAACTGGCGAAAATAGTTAGACCCGCGTTTCGCAGTCTCAGCCCCACCCTTTGCCCCAAGCTGTATCGCCATCCCTTGCGGGGTTGATTGCTCAATCAACGAATCAGTTAGCGCAATAGCTGACTGCAACACTTCGTGAGCGCGTTGACCGCTGCTCTGTGATAGCGTCGGGGTGGATACGATTAGGTCCGCTTGAGAGATCATCCGTTTCAATGAACGGAGATCGGCGCGTGTGGTCTTCATGTTCTAAAGCTAGCGCGAATCCTCTTGGCAAGCAAGCGCTCGTTGTTTCTGGACATTACACGCACTTTTCAGGCATGACCGAATGATTACTATAGCCATGACTGCCATCGACGACTACGTGATCGATACGCTGATGCGCGACCTGGTGGGCCACGACCATAGGCCCGCGAGCTTCCTGGTGTATCTCTGGCTGGCCGCGGAGCAGGTGCGCCGCAAGGGCCAGGTGGAGATCAGCTACCAGGAACTCGCAGAGTCGGCCGGCATCTCGAAGAGCTCGGCGCAATCGTCAGTCGGCTGGCTGCTCAAACGCCGGCTGCTGACCGTGAGCCGCACAAGCATTACCGCTACGCCGCGTTATACGGTCCGCGCGCCGTGGCGCGAGGCGGCCCAAAGGCTCGCGGGACGCGGACGATGACCGCCGGGAGCCGCATTGGATTTCCTCGAGAGGGAGCCTTGCTCGAAGCTCTTGTCGCGCGTCAAATCTCGCTCAGCCGTCCAGTTTTTTGGTGACCAGCTCATTCAGCAACGCGGGATTGGCCTGCCCTTTGGAGGCGCGCATCACCTGGCCCACGAAGAAGCCGGCGAGCGTCTTCTTGCCGGCGCGGTACTGCTCCACCTGCTTGGGATTGGCGGCAATGACTTCATCGATCATCTTCTCCAGCGCTGAGGCGTCCGTAACCTGCTGCGGCTTTTCGCGCTCGTAGACTGCCGCGAAGTCCTCGCCCTTTTCAAACGCTGCATCGAAAAGCTGCTTCATTTGCTTCGAGCTGATTTTGCCCTCCTCAAGCAAATTGGCCGCGAGCACGATGCCGGCCATCGATACCGGCGACTGCTCCAGCTCAAGGCCGAGCGCCTTCAGCCTTCCGCCCACTTCACTCAAGAGCACGTTGGCGAATCGCTCCGGGCTGCGCGCGCTCTTTGCGTATTCCTCGAAGCGGCTGGCGAGCGCCAGCGATGCGGTAAGAATGGCCGCGTTTCCCGGAGAAATCCCCAGCTCGCGTACCAGGCGCAGGCGCTTTGCCTCGGGCAGTTCCGGGAGTTTTCTCCTGGCCTCGGACAAGAGTTCCGCGGAAACGATCAAAGGCGGCAGGTCAGGCTCGGGGAAATAGCGGTAGTCGTGGGCCTGCTCCTTGGAGCGCATGGAGTAAGTGCGGCCTTCGTTGGCGTTCCACAGGCGCGTCTCCTGCAGCACGCGCCCTCCGGACACGATCACCTCCACCTGGCGCTCGATTTCATACTCGAGCGCGGCGCGGATGAAGCGGAAGCTGTTCACGTTTTTTACTTCCGCCTTGGTGCCGAAGCGCTCCGCGCCTTTGGGCCGCACGCTGACATTGGCGTCGCAGCGCAGCGAGCCTTCCTCCATGTTGCAGTCGGAAACGCCGCAGTAAAGCAGGATCTCCTTGAGCCGCGTGAGATATTCGAAGGCTTCGTCCGGCGTGCGGATATCGGGCTCACTGACGATCTCGATGAGCGGCGTGCCGCAGCGGTTCAGGTCCAGATAGGTGCGCGTGGCGGAATCGGGAAAGCCCTCGTGCAGGCTCTTGCCTGCGTCCTCTTCCAGATGCAGGCGAGTGATGCCGATGCGCTTCGTTCCCCCACCGGCGGAAGACACCTCGATCCATCCGTGCTCGGCAAGCGGCCGGTCGTATTGTGAGATCTGATAACCCTTGGGCAAGTCGGGATAGAAATAATTCTTGCGCGCAAAGATGGAGCGCTCGTTCACGGTACAGTTGAGGGCCAGCGAAGCCAGCGTGGCGAATTCGACGGCCCTGGCGTTGAGCACGGGGAGCGCACCGGGAAGGCCGAGGCAAACCGGGCAAATGTTGGTGTTCGGCTCCGCGCCGAATTTGTTGGCGCAGCCGCAAAAAGCCTTTGTCGCCGTGAGCAGTTGCACATGCACTTCGAGGCCGATGACGGGCTCGTATTTGGCCAGAACGTCGGGAGCGAGCGACGCGGCGGCAGACATGGTTTAATTTTAGCGCGCGAAAGGTAGACGACCGCGCGGGTAGGATGCTCGTCTTCTCCGCGGCTGACGCGAAGTTCTATGCCGGCGGGCGCGGCGCGGGAGGATGCGGAGAGGGGGACGGGGGCTTAGGTTTGGACGCATCTTTTCGCGCAGGCGCCAAGATCGCGTGCAGAATGGTGCCTTCCATGCGCGGCATGAATTCGACCACGCCGGCATCACCCACATCCTGGATGAGCCGGTTGATGATGTTGTACCCCAGCTCGCGGTGGGCCATTTGCCGGCCGCGGAAGCGCAGGCTGGCCTTCACCTTGTCGCCGTCGTTGAGAAAGCGCACTGCCTGATTCTTCTTGGTCTGGTAGTCGTGTTCATCCACGGTCACGGAGAACTTGACCTCCTTGACCACAATCACCTTTTGCCGCTTGCGGGCGGCGCGTTCGCTTTTTTCCTTTTCGTAGAGATAGCGGCCGTAATCCTGGATGCGGCAGACAGGCGGAATGGCGTTGGGCGAAACCTCAACCAGGTCCAGGCCGCGCTCGCGGGCCACTCGCAGCGCTTCAAACGGCGCCATAATGCCAAGCTGTTCGCCGTTTTCGTCGATCACGCGGACTTCGCGGGCGCGAATCCGGTCATTGATGCGAATAAAGGACTTGGCCGAACGCTTATCGAGTGCGATGATCTTCCTCCAAAAAGGCGTGTGGCGGCAGGCGCATCTCCCGTGCACCGCAGGGTGCGGAAAAGGCGCAGGGCGCACCAACGCACCCTGAGTATAGCATTGGCTTGGCTGCTATCAAGAAGCGATCGGCGCCGCCAGGTTACCCTGGGGCGAGCCCTGGAACGAACCTTGGAACGAGCCCTGGAAAGAGCCCTGAAACGAGCCTTGAAGCGAGCCTTGAAGCGAGCCTTCCTGCGTGAATCCCGAAATGAGCACGCGCACCAGCCGGTTGGCGGGAAGTAAGCCGTCGACCTCCACGGGAAGAAAGTTTTCCGTGAGTGCGGAGGTGCGGCCGGGCGCAGCGAGCCCGGCAGACGTGTGCAAGGTGATGGCATCAAGTGCGCGGCCGAGGAAGCGGGCGCGATGGGCGCGGGACTTTTCCCAGGCGAGAGCGCGCAACTCGGCCATGCGCTCCTGGAGCGCCACGGCATCTACAGGGGCTGCTGCATGCAATGCCGTGCCCGGACGCGGTGAAAACGGAAACAGGTGCAGATAGCCGAAGGGCAGCCCACGCACAAACGCGAGCGTCTCCTCGAATTCGGCATCGGTCTCGCCCGGAAAACCGGCCATCACGTCGGCGCCGAGGGTCAGGTCTTCGCCGGCCGCGCGTAGAAGTGCGTTGACCTTTTCCGCGTAGTGCCAGGGACGGTAACGGCGGTGCATGCGGCGTAGCACGTCGTCGGAGCCCGATTGCAGTGGCAGATGCGCGTGACGCGCCAGGCGGCGCCCGCCGAATTCGGCCATGAGCGCGATGAGCTCGGTGTCCCAATCCATGGGCTCGATGGAGCTGAGGCGCAGGCGTGGAAGACGCGTCTCGTCGAGAATGGCCCGGACGAGCAAGCCGAGAGTCGTGCGCGGATTCCCGCTAGCAGACGCAAAGTCGCGTCCCCAACGGCCAAGATTGATGCCGGAAAGCACCAGCTCATTGCCGCCCGCGGCCACGAAGTTCTCCACCTGGCGCAGCACCGTCGCGCGGGGAAGGCTCCTGGACGGGCCGCGCGTCAGGGGGATCACGCAGAACGTGCAACGATTGCCGCAGCCTTCCTGAATTTTGAGGTTGGGCCGCGTCTGCGCGCCCGGCGCAAGCGGCGTTGCCTCAAGGAAAGAATGCGCGAAGCGGTCGTCGGCCCAAACCGGCACGGAACCGGCCGGTGTGCTGCCTTCGAGCAGCGCCCGCACGCTGACCAGCTCCGGCCGTGGAGATATGTTGTTCGCGCGGCTTGGCGCGAACCGATTCGTGAGGATCTGGTCCGTGATGATCTCGTGCGCCAGCGCCTTGTGGCTGTTGCCGATGACCGCGGAGACGCCGTCGATCATGGCGATTTCCGCGGGTGCGCGTTGCGCGTAGCAGCCCGTTACGACAATCTTCGCTTCCGGGTTGGCGCGGTGAGCGCGGCGGACAAAGGCGCGTGCCTCGCGGTCGGCTTCGGCGGTCACGCTGCATGTATTTACCACAACCACCTCAGCTTCAGGGAGCTGCCCCACGCAGTGGTGCCCGGCGGCGAGCAGAGCGCCGCCGATCGCTTCGCCATCGGCACGCGCCGCGCGGCAGCCGAAGTTCTCGATGTGAAAACCCACCATCTCTTTTTCAGTGTAGCGGCCTGAAGCATGATGACGCTATGCGCAGCGGCAGGAGCGGGAGCTGATTCCGGCTCCAGGACAGGCAGCAGAATTCCGCATCGTATACCATCAGGGAACCATTGTGCGGTGACCGGCCCGTATGCAATCGGGGCAGGCTGCGATTCAAGGAAGAAATTTGTCCATCCGATATACTGAATAAGGACCCGCAACTACGAACCGGTTCCAACTCAAGGCATGTCCACTGCTTCGGCTGCCAGTCTGCCCGCATCGGCCCGCGTCGCTCCAAGAAGCGGCGTTCGGCAGATCCTCGGCTACGTCTATTTCACCTTTATCTGCTATCTTTCCATCGGGTTGCCGCTGGCCGTGCTGCCGCCGTATGTGAACCTGCGCATGGGCTACAGCGCCATTCTGGCCGGCCTCGTGATCAGCATCCAGTACATTGCCACGCTGGCCAGCCGACCGTGGGCGGGGCGCATCAGCGACCGCCAGGGCGCGAAGGTTTCCGTCATTTGGGGGATGGGCGCGTGCACGGCCAGTGGCGTGCTGCTTCTGGTCGCGGCACTGCTTTTTTCTCTGCACATTCACTGGTTGAGCTTTTGGATGTTGATCTTCAGCCGCCTGGTGTTGGGCGTGGGCGAAAGCCTGGGATCGACCGGCGCCACGCTCTGGGGCATCACCAGCGCCGGCCAGGAAGCCACGGCCACGGTGATCTCGTACAACGGCATCTTCACCTACGGCGCCATGGCCGTGGGCGCGCCGCTGGGCGTGGTCATGGATCAGCAATGGGGCCTGAGCTCGCTGGGTGTGTTCACGATTCTGCTGGGTGTGTTCAGCGTGGTGATGGCGTGGCGCAAGGAGCCGGTGCCGGTAATCGAAGGCGAGCATCTGCCTTTCCGCCACGTGCTGGGGCGCGTCACTCCGCACGGCATGGGTCTGGCCCTGGGCGGCGTTTGCTATAGCGTGCTGGCCACGTTCGTCACCCTCTACTACATCAGCCGCCATTGGAACGGCGCGGCGCTGTGCCTCACGGCCTTCGGCATTGCGTTCATTCTGGCCCGGCTTTTCTTCGTTCAGACGATCAGCCGCTTCGGCGGATTCCCGGTGGCCACGGCTTGCCTGGTAGTCGAGTCGATCGGGCTGGTTCTGTTGTGGAGCGGGAACTCGCCTTGGATCGCTTTGGCCGGCGCCTCGCTGGGCGGATTCGGGTTTTCTCTGGTCTTTCCCGCCATTGGCGTGGAAGCCGTGAAGCGCGTGCCGGATATCAGCCGCGGCACGGCGCTGGGCGTCTATACCGCATTCGCTGACGTGTCCTTTTTCCTCGTGGGTCCGATTGCCGGCGCCGTCATCGGGTGGTTCGGCTACCGCAGCGTGTTTCTGTTTGCACTCGCGAGCGTCCTGTGCGCGCTGGGCATCGTGGTGGTGCTGGCGAACAGAGACCGGGGATCAAAGGCCAGGGATCAGCAGGCTCACTTCGCGCGCCTGGGATAATTCTTGCCGGAAATCTAAAGTTGCACCCTCATCGATGTCGCGAAACGAACAAACAGACTCTTTCCGCTCGCTCCGGCACCCGACCCTTGCTAACCTGTTCCGGAGGTCGCAGCCATGGCCGAAACCGCGCCGTATCCCTACGAAACCCGCCTCAACATCCTCCACGGACCGCTCGAGTTGATGGACGTGCACGCCGTTCCCGGTTCCAACGACTACAAATGGTTCAACCAGACCCTGTGCCGGGTGAACGATTCTGTCGTGCGCATGGCGGCCATCGAAGGCGAGTACCATTGGCACAAGCATGACCAGGACGATGAGTTCTTTTACGTTGTCGATGGCGAACTGCTGATCGACATTGACGGCCCCGCAAAGGGGCTCGAAGTCCGTACCGTCGCGCTAAAGCCCGGCCAGGGATTTGTAGTTCCGAGGACAGTAGTTCATCGCACGCGCGCGCCCAAGCGAACCACGGTCCTGATGGTCGAGAATGCGGGGATCATTCCCACGGGCAACTGACCGCCGCGGATCCACTCGCGTGATCAACGCCCAGAATGAGCCCGCTTTCGACGGCCTGCGGCACGACAGTGCGCTGTAGTTCTCTTAGGAAGCGCCTCTGAGGAGGTTCGATTCCCGTGGGAGATTTCAGGTTCTTCGCGGGCAACCGAGTTCGGGTATCGGAGGACTTCTTCTGGGCCAGAGGGGCTGTGGGAACGATTTCGGAGCCACCCGGCGCGGTGACCGCTCTCTCCGGCCCGTGGGAGGGAAATCTCACTCGGCAGGAGCGGAGCGCGCTCGGGACGCACACGGTGTACTGGATCTGGTTTGACGAGCCTCAATTTGATGCCGACGGAGATGGGCCTTACTCGGGCGGCCAGATCTGGGAAAGCGCGTTGGTGCTTCTGGAAGCCAGTGTGAATTGACGCGGCCGTGCTACGCTTGCGAACGGTGGCCAATTTCGAGAAAGCGCCGGCGGAGGTTCAGGAGATCCTTTCCAAGCCCATCCAGCAGCTCGGGCTTAAGTTGGAGGGCTCTCCCCTCGAACGCTTCGTGCAGCAACTCTACAAGGAGCTGGACGCGAAAGGCCTCCATCGCTTCCGCCCCAAATGCTATCTGACCGACGAGTGGGGCTGCCCGAACATGGAGCCGGTCATCGGCATTCCGTTTTACCTGGCCGATCCGCAGCTGCAGCGTCTTGAGTCGGAGATGAACGACATTGAAGACGCGCGGCAGATCATGATGTACATGCGCCACGAGGCCGGCCACGCCTTCAATTACGCTTATGCGCTCTTTAAAACGCAGGAATGGCGTCACTGCTTCGGACCGTTCCGGCGGGCTTACCGGGACAACTACAAACCAGTTCCGTTCTCGCGCCAGTTCGTGCGGCACATGGAGGGGTGGTACGCGCAGAAGCATCCCGACGAGGACTTCGCCGAGACCTTTGCCGTGTGGTTGACGCCCCGTTCCAATTGGCGGAAGCGCTACAAAGGCTGGGGCGCGATGAAAAAGCTGCTGTACATGGATCGCATCGGCCA
>JASHOQ010000091.1 GCA_030041045.1 Acidobacteriaceae bacterium | reverse complement strand
GGCGCGACTGGCGATGGCGAATTTCCTGATCTTGAATCACAACCCGAAGGACGCCAAGGAGCAGACAGATATTCTCTTGAAACAGCGTCCGAGTGATCCGGCGGTTCACTCTGCAATTGCGGCCTTGCTTGCGGGGCAGGGGGATTTCCCCGGGGCCATTCTGGAGACGCAGAAGACGATCGCACTCTCGCCAGAGCGGTGGGAGCCGTATTTGAGCCTGGCGCTGCTGCAGGCAAAAGCCGGTCAGTCCGATGCGGCCGAGGCGAGTTTCAAAAAAGTTATCGCGATGGATCCGACAGAGCCGCGAGCTCGCGTGCTGCTGGGAAAGTATTACCAATCCAGCGGCCGGCTCGCAGATGCCGAAGAGCAGTTCCGCGATGCGATTCGAGTTGCGCCTGCAAATATGGCAGCCCGAGAAGCGCTGGCGAACCTCTACATGGCCGAAGGGAAAACCGGAGACGCAGAACAGACTCTTTTGCAGGCCAATCGCGAGCTTGCGAACGATCCTGAGAGTCTTCTGGCGTTGAGCAACTTTTACTACACCACGGGAAATGTAGACAAGGCGGTTTCGGATTACGATGCTCTCTACCATAAGCGGCCTAGTGATCTCATGGTGAAGAAGAAATATATAGAACTCCTGATTCAAACCAAGCGATATGACGATGCCGGCAAACTTGACGCCGAAGTTCTAAAGGCTAATCCCAACGACAGCGATGCCCTGGTCTATCGCAGCGAAATACAAATCAGCCAGGGAGATGTCAATGACGCGGCGCAAACGCTTCAAGCCGTAGTAAGCAACGCGCCCAACGACAGCGAGGCCCACTATGCATTGGGTGTGGCTTTCAGCAAACAAGGCTTCCCCGAGCGGGCAGCGAGCGAATGGCGGCGCGCTTTGGACGAGAATCCGGATTATGTCGATGCCGAGCGGGCTCTCGCCGGCGAGGCAATGCGCAAGGGCGACATGAACGCGCTTGAGGACGCAGCCAATCAGATGATCCGGCTGGAGTCTCAATCGCCAGAAGGCTACGCATTGCGTGCGTTGTCCAGCATTAGCCAGAATCGGCTCGATGCGGCAGAGCGAGATGTTCGCCGGGCGATCGAGGTTGGCCCTGAAAACGCGTTTGGCTATGTCCAGATGGGCAATCTCAGGCTGGCCGAGAAGCAGTATTCCGCAGCGGCCAAGGCCTATCAGGAGGCGCTCAACCGGAATCCCGGCTCCGTGGATGCTCTCCGCGGCTTGATGAACAGCTACATTGCGGAGCAACAACCCCAGACCGCAATTGCCGCCGCAAAGGCGCAGATTGAGAAGGTACCGGGAAACAGCGGGTTCTACGATCTGCTCGGCGCCGCGCTCTTTCACTTTGCAAAGGATCTCAATGCCGCCGAGAGTGCTCTTGAAGAGTCCGTAACACTCGATGGAAATACCGACGCTGTGATTCAGCTTTGCCAGGTGCAGGCTGCGGAGGGGAAGATTGACGGCGCTATCGCAACCGGCCGGCAGGCGCTGACGCGGAATCCGCGCCAGCCAGGAGTTCACATCGTGCTGGGCGATCTTTACGCCGCCAAATCGGATTGGACCGATGCGCAGGGTGAATACCAAAGCGCGGTTACCACCGATCCGCAGAACGCGGTGGCTTCCAACGATCTGGCGCGCACAATGCTGCACGTGGGCGGCAGTCTCGACACCGCAATGTCGCTGGTACAAACGGCGCGGAAGGAATTGCCTTTTTCCCCCGCGGTTATCGATACTCTGGGATGGATTTATTACCAGCGAGGCGAGTATGCGATGGCAATCAGTTCTCTGCAGCAGGCGCTCGAGGTCGAACAAAAACAGCAGCTTCCCGACGACCCGGATATTCATTTTCATCTTGGGTTGGCCTATGAAAAGGCGAACCAGCCAGTCATGGCCCGGGAGCATTTTGAGCGTGCCTTGAAGATCGACCCCAGCTACCGGAATGCCGCTGAAATCAGGGCTGAGCTCGTTCGGCTGAAGTCCTAAATTGCGGAGCGCCGGTTGCGCGTCTGGAGCGTTCATTCGACCCGAATCGTGCGGCAAAACGCAGAACAGGCCAGGATTCGGCTTTCGAGCCACCCTGGTTTCGGCAAACATTGCAACACTTTGCAACTTAATCCGTCACCATCCGCTTGCGGCCAGAGATTCCGCGTTAAGGACTGATTACTTCCAGAAAAACGGTACCCAAAAGCCGCTGACCTTTGAGCGTCCGACTGATACCTAGGTGCTGTATTTCCAACAGGTTGCAAAAATTATCAGCCTTGACAGCAAGTTCAAATGCGCTAGGATGGGAGGAACTGAAGCCGAAGTTGTGTAAGCGGCCGAATTGATATCGAAGCAATCGTGGAAGGGAAAAAAAGATGAAGATTAGATATGCAGGTTTGGCAGCATTAGCCGGTTCCATGTTGCTCTGCTTTGGGCTTCCAGCGTTCGCTCAGGATGAAGTGTCGGTTACCTTCACGGGCGGATACACCACGACTTGGGGCAATGACAGCGGCGACTACGGTGCAGGAATTTACAGCGCGAACATCAATGGATCGCCTTCCGCGTCTGGGATTATCTGCGATGACTTCAACGACGAAATTACCTCGGGCGAAACCTGGAACGCCAGTGCCTATCAAGTCTCCACTCTTGTTTCGAGTGGGAATTTGGACTCGACACTTTTTGGCAGCTCGATCGGGGTGCAGGGATATGCTGAAGTTGCAACCCTAGTCAGTCTGATGTTCAGCGGCGGCACGTCTCTTGGCGGTTATTCCGGCATTACTCAGGCTGAGATTTCATCGGCGATTTGGTACATCACAACGCCGGGTGGTATCGGCGGGCTTAATAGTACCGCTATGAATCTCGTGAATTACGTAATAGGACTGTTTGGAGGAAGCGGCGCGACCGCGAGCCAAATCGCAGCAGCTACAAATTACTTGAACTCGTTGACGAATTTGTGGATTCTTACTCCGGACCCGAAAACGGGTGTAGGAAGCGGCGAGGCCCAGGAAATGTGGACCGAAGATCTCTCTGTGCCCGAAGGCGGTGCAGCGATCCTTTATCTGTTGCTTGCAGGCTTCACATGTTTCGGCGCCATATTCCGCAATGCGCGCAAACAAGCTTTGAAGCGTATAGTAGCCTAGAAAGACCAAGCTCAGCCGGATTTGGCGGAACAACTAAGCCTGCCAAATCCGGTTCAACGACCAAGGACCGGGTCTTCATCTCCAGCTGTGGTCTCTCTGCCCTTCAGGGTTCTCTCCAGTTTGCAAAA
>JASHOQ010000005.1 GCA_030041045.1 Acidobacteriaceae bacterium | reverse complement strand
GGAACGGTTCGGATAGCCCCGCCGGGTGATTAGGCTGTCGAACTCCTTCAGCAGGTCCTCTTCAAGCGATACCCCGGTGCGGCTCAGATGCGACATGACGACTCTCCAATTCGATTCTAACGGCCTGAGCGTCGGGCACAGAGCCAACCTGACGGTGAACCATCATCCTCGGCCGTTGATCTGTCGTCGAGCCACTCTCCAAGGGTAAGTATCCCCCGGCAGAGCCGGGGGCCTTATTGGTGTGAGCCGCCCAAAGCGGCTGTTGGGGGTCGCTGACGCGGCCCCGGTTGGGTTGCGCCGCCTGAAGGCGGCCCCTCAGTTCCAAATCTGCATCTGGTCGATGCGCTTGTCCTCATCTTCCTGGTTGCGGATGTAGTCCCGGATCGCCTTCTCGTCCCGGCCCACCGTCGACACCATGTAGCCCCGCGCCCAGAAGTGCTGCCCGGCATAGTTCTGCTTTCGCTCTCCATACACCCTCGCCAAGTGGATCGCGCTCTTGCCCTTCATGAAGCCAATCACCTGACTCACTGCGTACTTGGGCGGTATCGAGATCAGCATGTGTACGTGGTCAGGCAGCAGATGGCCCTCCTCCACCCGGCTCTCCTTCTGCGCGGCAAGATTCCGCAGCACATCGCCCAAATGCTTGCGCAGCTCCCCGTACAGTTTCTTGCGCCGGTACTTGGGGATGAAGATCACGTGATACTTGCAATCCCACTTCGTGTGGCTTAGGCTTTCGTATTCGTCCATCCGGATTCTCCTTCGCGTGATGCTTTGGTCGGCTCACGCTTGGAGTTTTCTGGGTGGACTCCCTCAAATGTCAAACTCCGACTGTCGCCCCGGCAGAGCCGGGGGGCTTCCTCACTTTGCTAACCCCGCTGCTCCTTCTTCCACTCCTTCAGATACTGGAGCACCTCGTCGGCGTGGCCCTCGGGCGTGACCTTGGGAAAGATGTGCACCAGCCGCCGGTCGGGCCCGATCACAAAGGTCGTCCGCTCGATGCCCATCACCTTCTTGCCGTACATATTTTTTTCTTTCATCACGCCGAACTGGTTCGAGACCTTTTCGTCGGGGTCAGCCAGCAGCGTGTACGGCAGCTCGAACTTAGCTTTGAACTTGGCCTGGTCCTTTACCGTGTCGCGGGAGATGCCGAGCACCACCACGCCCGCCGCCTTGAGCTTCGAGAACCCGTCCCGGAAGCTGCACGCCTCAATGGTGCAGCCCGGCGTGTCTGCCCGCGGATAAAAGAACAGGACCACCGGTTTTCCGGCATAATCAGACAGGCTTACGGTCTTGCCCTCATCTGTCTGGAGGGTGAAATCGGCCACTTTTTCATTGATTTCCATGGAGTCGATCCTCGTGAAGAGCCGAGCCGGACGCACCCGCAGGCCGTCCGGTTCAGGCGCGCAAAACCAATTCTTTCCCGCATCAGCCCGGGAGCGCCGGTTGTGCGTCCAATGATCCAGGAGCCCCGGCTGCGGAATGCATCGATCCGTCGCCGCGACCCGCTCGAATCAGGTTCAATTATGTTCGAAAGCGCCAGTTCGTGTCATCGCGTTCTCGCCAGTCGTCTCCTGCCGGCCGCAATGTTAAGCGCAGTTGCTCTCGTGGCTGCGGCCGCCTGCGTGTTGCCCGCCGCCGCGCAGTACCCCGGTCAGGTTTCGACCAACGGCAACACGCCCATCCTCCGCGCGGTCTCCATTTATGAGTGGACCGGCGACGAGCAGCATCCCAAGGCCAGCCGCCTCATTCCCATCAGCGTCTTTGACGGCCAGCAGCTCCAGGACGGCGGCATCTATCTCGCCAGCCCCGCGCCGCTCTCCCTCCAGAGCGAAGTCGAGTATCAGCTCAAGCAGGATGGCAAGAATACCGGCCTGCTCGTGGTTGAGGACGCAGCCCAGGTGCAGGGCTCGTGGATCGGCCACGTCCAGTTCAAGAATCTTCCCAAACCCAAGCCCATCGCGCCACCGATGTGGAAGGGCGATGAGGACGATGTGGCCAGCGATGAGCCGGTGCTGCATCGCAAGCATCACGCCGACGACCAAGCCGGCGCCGGTTCGTCCACATCCGATTCGGGGGGGCAGTCCGGCCAGGGCCCGGCACCTGATCCCGACCGTCCCACGCTGCACCGCTCCGGCGACTCCGGTGATTCCACTGACTCCGGCACGTCCTCCAATGCGCCGCCGCCCGATCCGGATCGCCCCACGCTGAGCAACAGCCCACGCACGCCGGCATCCAGCGGCCCGGTAACCGTCGATCCCAGCCAGCCCGGCGCCCAGCCGAAAAACAGCCAGCAGAAGAACAGCCAGGACGACAGCTACGTCACCTCGATGGCTTCCAACGCCGACCCTGACCGTCCCCAGCTCGTTCGCGGCAAGACCGACTACGCCGGTCCATCCGTCGCGCCCAGCTTTGCCGGTTTGCCTGCGGATATGGACCAGGCCGTGGCCGTTTCCGATGCACGGAATATCCCTGAACACATCTGGAGCTACTCCTGGGCCAATGCCGCAGATGAAGCCAAATACAAGGCGGAACTTGAAGACGTCGCCCGCACCGCTCTCGGTGTGACGCCGCCTGCGCCGGCCAAGCCCGCGACCCAGAAGAGCACAGGCGCGCACAAGACCCAGCTCACGCTGCCGCCGCAGCCCGCCCCGCTTTTCGATGAGCAATTCCGCGTCTTCGAGCTAGCCTACAGTTCAGGCGCAACCCTGGTGCTCTCCGCGCGCACCGCCGGCACGGGCGCGGACGAGAAGTTCGTCACCCTCATCGCCCAGCCCGATCTCTACGGCGACCTTGCGGTGCTGGTGAAGAATGTGACGGACGGCGCCCACCTCGACGAGACCCCGCGCATGCGCCTCATTGACGCCGTCGACGCCATGGCCGACAACCGCGGCGAGCTGCTCTTTGAGCTGCGCGGCGCCACCCAGCGGCAGTTCGCGCTCTACCGCGTCCTCCGCGGCCAGGCGACCCAGATCTTCGTTTCCGGAAGCCGATCGTTTGGCACCGCAGCCGATTAGATCGCGTTGCGGACGGCGGGCATGGTGTCACCCACAGGCACACAGCCGGACAGAGCGGCTCGACCGGACCGACCGGATCAATGAGCCCTCCTGGAGGGAGCGAAGATTTGAGGAATTGTTAGCGGCTGTCTTCCCGGCTTGCCCGGCTCCTGGCGCTCCAGGCAAACGCACAAGCACAGGCCGCCGAGGCCAGCAGCAAATAAATCCAGGCTGAACCACCCTCTGGAACCGCCACTGTAAGCAATGCGCCAAGCAGATTGGCTGTAAGCATAGACTATTCTCCTAGTCAATTCTTCTTTCTACGTTCTAGCCAGGGGGAAGCCCGAACGAGCGGCAGAGGGCCCTGTTGCCCCAATGCTATCAAGCTCATGTGTTTCGTCAAGCATGATCGTTTCAGCATTCCTGTGGAACATCACCCAAATGGAACACACAGCGGTAACTTTCCCAGAATTACCTGACTCCGGAAACGCCCTTTCAAAGCCGCCGTGCGGTCCGGAGTCTTACGCGGATGCACGCTTGCCCCGGGAAATCCGCTTCCGTGCTTCTTGTGCGCCGCGGCCGACTGCCATGAAGGCGCTGCTGGAGATCGGGGAAAGGACGCTCCTTCCCTTACACCGCTTCCGCTGGCTCATTCGAGCCGGTTGCGTGAATGGGACCGAGCGGATTGAGACCCTTCAGGGCTGAAGCCCCCGTCTTTATGCAGCTTCTTCAGCACGACTGAAGCCCTGTCCTTTTGCAAGACCATTTATGCAACCAGTTCGATGGCAATTTCCGCGTTGCTGTGGCCCTCTTGCCTTCCGTGCAGGGCCGCCGCTGCTAATACCCATGCACTTAAGACCTGTCGCCGGGGACCCCGGCTTGGGCTCGCGTCGAATTGATTCGAGTGTCCTCGGGATAAGGTCACTCAAAAATTGCCGTAGCTTGCTCACCCGTTGACCCGCCGGCAGATTTTTTTTGCAGCCTGACCACAAAGTGGCACACCGCGATCATGGAATCCGTGCCTGCATCCGATACAATGACAAAACGAGTGGGCTTGTTGCCACTTGTCGAAGGACTCCCGAACGGATGGCATCAGTTCTCGTCCCCCCACCCTCTGAAACCACAGCTCCAGTTTCAGCCGAAATCGAAAACATTCCTGTTTCGCGCGCCCAGGCGGCCGCTGTCCGCGCTGCCGCCGCCAGCCGCCAGGTGCGCATGGGCCGCGACGCGGCCACGAGTGTGGGCTTGAGCTGGTCGATGGTCCTGATTATCGGGGGCTTTCACGCGGGCGCCCTGGCCGCGCTTTTTTTCTTCACCTGGCAGCGGCTCGCCGTCATGGCCGTCCTCTACGTGTTCGCCATCAACGTCGGCATCGGCATGTGCTATCACCGCCTGCTCACCCATCGCGGCTATACCGTGCCCCGCTGGCTCGAGTACGCCATGACCTTCTGCGCCACGCTCTCGCTCGAAGGCGGGCCCATCTTCTGGGTAGCCACCCACCGCGTCCATCACCAACTCAGCGATCAAGACGGCGATCCGCACACCCCGCGGGAAGGCGCCTGGTGGGCGCACACCGGCTGGATCCTCTTTGGCGAAAGCCTCCACTCGCAGACGGAAGCGCTCGCCCGCTACGTTCCCGATCTTCGCCGCGACCGCTTCCACGTCTGGCTCAGCAAGTACCATTGGCTTCCCGTCGCCGTCTGCGGCGGTCTTCTCTTCGCCGGCGGCTGGTACTGGGGCGGCTGGGTCAACGCCGTGGGCATGGTTCTCTGGGGGGTTCTGCTGCGCGTCACCCTCGGTCTGCACGCCACCTGGCTGGTGAACTCGGCTACGCATCTGTGGGGCAGCCGGCGTTTCAAAACCCGCGACGACTCGCGCAACAACTGGTGGGTCGCGCTGCTTACCGGCGGCGAAGGGTGGCACAACAACCACCACGCCCATCCCGTGAGCGCCCGTCACGGCCTGGCCTGGTATGAGATCGACCCCAACTTCTGGGGCATCTGGCTGCTGGAGAAACTCGGTCTCGCCAGAAAAATCCAGGTTGCCAAGTTCGACCCCAAAGACCCCAAGCCCGCCGGCCTTTGATCCACAATCGCCTACAGCGGTTTCACAGTTGCTGTATCCCGAAGCCGCAGATGCTAAGTGGCTTTTTCACCAAGAAAAAGCCACCTTCCGCAACTGTGAAATATGGCTACATGTACTGTGGATCCGCTCTAAACGCAGGATAGTCAATCGCCGGAATCGTCGTGCCCCATCCTTTTCGGCCGCTTTCCCCGGAGGAAAAGGGCAGGAACGCTTCCTTATTGCCCCGCCATCTGTTTCTCCAAGAGCGCCACGCTCGCCTTCTCGTCGATCAGATGCAGCCGTCCATCGGGGCTGGCCGTCGCGCCCAGTTCCATCAGCGCCAACACCTGCTCCGGCGTCAGTTTCGGATCGAGCGCAAAGAGCTTGCCCGCCAGGTTGGCCACATTGGGCGAAGCCATCGAGGTACCCGACCACCGCTGCCGCGTGCCGCCCGGCAGGTTGCTTTCCACCTCGTATCCATCGGCATCCAGCACCACTGTCTTCCCGTAGCTGGTAAAGCTTGTCTCCTCCCCTGCGATGTCCACCGCGCCCACCGACACCAGGTTCGGCAGCTCGAGTGAAGCGGGCACGTCACCCAGAAAGCTCGCGTTGCTGTCGGAGTTGCCCGCGGCGCACACCCACAGCGTGTTTGGAGCCGCCTTGATCGCCTCCTCGACACTCTCGCGCCACACCTTGTAGATTTCGCTCGCCATCTCCTTGCGTTTCTCCGCATCCTTTTCCGCGCTGGTCTTGTCGAGCCACTCCTCGATCTCGCTTACGTCGTCGCCCCAGCTCATGTTCACCACGCGGACGTCGTGATCGCGGAAATACTCGCCCACCTGGCGGAAATCCGCCTTGAATTTCTCCGCCCATGCGACCGTGGGCTCGAAGGGCAAGTCGGGCAAGGAGTCGTTGAACTGCGCCACCACCAGCCGCGCCGCCGGGTTGCCGCGCACGGCAATTCCGGCCACATGCGTGCCGTGCGCATACTGGCTCAGGAAATCGATCGTCCTGATGAAAGGCGCAAGCTGATCGGGCGGCATGGAGGAAAGCGTCTTGCGCGCCTCGTCCGCGTCGGCGGAGTCGATACCGTTCTGCAGATCCTCAAATCCCTGCGAGACTGCCAGGAATCTTGGATAAGCGGCCTTCTGTTCTGCGGTCAGCGGCTGCAGATCGCCGTTGTACAGGTTGCCCTGCAGATCGAAGGCCAGCCCGTGCGGGCTGTGCGCGCCCGGATTCGGATCCGTGAAAAGTTGATCCGGATAGAGTGACGTGTCCACTCCGGAGTCGAAGATCGCCATCCGCACCGGCGTCAGATTCTCTTCGGCCGTCAGCGTCACATCCCGCGCCGCCCAGATGTCCGGCTTCTTCACGTCGTGCCCGGCAATATAGGTATTCACCACGCCCAGAGCGATCTTGTCCTCCGGAATCTGCAGATCGCGCAGCACGCGCATTCCCACCAGCCTCTGCGCGCCCGGCAGATCCAACCCTCCGGTCTTGGCGACCACCGGATCGAGGTTCTCCTTTGCGCTGCCCTCGAGCAGGCTGTCTGAAGCCAGTTGCAGTCCGGTTCGCATCTCTTTTACCGTGTTTTCGACCGGGGCCCAGGGCAGCGCGTTCACCGCTTCAGCAAAATGGGTTTGAAAGGCCTGCTGGAAGGCCGGCCCGCCATCTGTGCCGGTTTCCGCATACGCCTGCGCCAGGGCGCGCATCATCAGCCCTGCGGTCAACTTCGCCGCCGGCTTCTCTTCGAGATCGCGAATCTGGCCGAGCGTCGCCAGGGATCCCTTCGCGTCTCCGCTCAACAGCTCCACGTCGGCGCGTGTCGCCAGCAGGTTTCTCAGCGTTTCCTTGTCGGCGATGGTGTAGCCGGACAGAATCGAGTCCACCGCCGCGGCCACCTGCTTCGCAAAGGCGTTGAAGGTGGCATCGTCTGTGGACAGGAATTCGCTTGCCGGCATCGCAAGTGGAAAGTTGAAGCGCGGCAAATCGGCCTCAGTATTCACCGTCTTTTTCGCCTGCCCCATGCCGGGAATCGCGCCCGCGGCGGTCAAAGCACAAAGTAAGGCGCAAAATATGGCGCACAAAAAGGCATGAGACTTCACCGGCATCGATCGCATGTTTGCCTCCAGAGTGTCAGGCGAAGAATACTCCGCCGACGGAAGGGGGAAAAGCGGAATTTGCGAAGCCGATTGTGAAGAGCAGATTTTCGAGAACGGAACTGCGATGAATTGGCCGGAAGCCGGACAGCGCGCTCAATTGCGCATTTTCGCTCTTACCCACAGCACCAGGAAGTACGGCACCGCAATCACCAGAACCAGCACTGCGGCCGGAAAGCCCACGTAGCGATAGGTGTCAGCGAAGCTCACCGCGTGGCCGAGCAGCACATTCCACACCAGCAGCGAACAGATGGCCAGAAAGGTCGCGGCAAAAAAAGTAAGGAACGCCGACGCAAAGGCGAGCAGCAAACTCTGGAACAGGCTGAAACCCTCCAGGGGAAATCCCAGAATGCTTGCGCCACGCCCGGTTTCAACACTTCGCGCCACGTGGGCTCACCCTCACTCGTCTAGAATAAATGTTCATGGCCAGCACCGCGCAAATCGATCTCTGGCATGCGGACAAGGTCGCCACGCAGGTCTCCGTTCACCCTGCGCCCAACGGCATCCGTTACGCTGCCTGGGGAGAAACGCGCATCTCCGACGCCGATCTCGAGCGTCTTGTGGGCGCCGTGCCGGCCGCGCTTTCACCCGCGCTCCTGAACCGCGCCTACTACTTCGTCCCCCTGGCCATTGCCGACACCGGCGAGACTCTCATCGCGCCTGCCTACACCGTCGATCTCGGCGACCGCGCCATCTGCCATCGCAACGCCGCCTTCGGTTCCACCGAAGCCGTCTTCATCTCCACCCGCCTGGTGGAGGACCGCTTTGGCCTCGCTTTCGAGTTCTTCATTAACGTCGCTCACAACTTCGTGGATGCCACAGGCGTCCCTGAAAGCTTTTCCACTCTCGTCTGGTCGCAGGCCGAGGCCCAGGTCCGCGGCGAAACCAGCCAGGACGCCTGGGAAGCGCGCCGCCGCGCCCTCGAGCCCGGGCAGAAATCCTCGAGGCCCACGCCCAAATCCGAGTTTGGCGCCACCCCTGCTTCGGGAGGGGTGATCGACGAGCGCGCCCGCCTCAGCTACTTCGAGTCCACTTTTTCCGATTCGCTTGCCGTCTACATGCTCTCGCTCGCCGTCGACTTCGACTACCGCGACCTGCGCGAGCGCGAGTACCCGCTTCTGGACGCCGCCGCTCTCGCCGAGCGCCTCCGCCACGTGGCCTCGCTCTTTGCCGCCAATCCCGGCTACGAGTTCCAGATCATCAAGCGCCGCAGGGGCTGATGGTCGTCAGGCGTAGAGATTCGCGTCGACAAACGCGTTGCGGAACTTTCCGCCTGGATCGTGTTCCATGAGCAGCGCCTTGAACTCGCGCAACCGCGCGTAGCGCGTCTCCAGTTCCTTCGGCGCGAGCGTAAACAGCTTGCCCCAGTGCGGCCGCGGCGCAAACGGCTTCAACTGCTCCTCGATCTGTGGCAGCAGCCCGCGCACCCCGGCCCACTCCGGCTTCCACGTGAAGTGGATCGCGAGCGACTCGCGGCCATACGCTGTGCTCATCCACAGCCGGTCCGGCGCAATGGTGCGCAGCTCGGTGACATACAGGAGCGGCGTAATGCGCTCATGCAGCTTTTCGACCGCCAGCACCGCGTCAAATCCGTTTTCATAAGGCACCAGGTACTCGGTCTGCAACTCCTGCCCGCTCGAGGGCGTCTGGCCGATGCGGAAGTGCGGCAGCCGGTCGTACCACGGTCCCGGAATCCCGAGCTGATCCGTGCAGCTCTCGGCGGGGTGACCGGTGATGGGATGCAGCTTCTGCTTGGCCGGCGGCGCGCCAAACAATTCCTGCGGCCACTCGATGGGTTCGGTCGAGGCGCCCGCGCCGGAAGGTCGATCGTCGAGCCGCTTCTTCACCCATATCTGGGTGGCGTTGTGATTCTGCCAGTCAGTGAAGACGCTCACGCTGTAGCCGCTCCCGAACACTGCGTCGAAGTTGCGGCCCAGCTCGTCGAAGCTCAGGTTCCGATAGACCGTCTGCGCCACCTGGTAGGCCGGTTCCAGGTTGAGCGTGGTGTGGGCCACCACGCCGAGCGCGCCCAGCGCCACCACCGCACCGAAAAAATTGTCGCCGTTCTCGCGCGCGGTCAGCCGCATCATCTCTCCATCCGCCCTCACCAGCTCCAGGCCCGCAACCTGCGTGGCCAGGTTGCCGTTTTTCAGGCCGCTGCCGTGGGTTGCCGTGGCGCAGGCGCCGGCCACGGTAATGCCGGGAAGGGAAGCGAGGTTGGCGAGCGCGTAGCCGCGCGCCTCAAGCCACGGTGCGAGCTGCGCATAAGTTACGCCACCCTCGACCGTCGCCGTCTGCGCCTGCTGGTCAAGTTTGATTTCGTTGAGCCGCTCGAGCGAAACCTGCTCCACGCGGCTGTCGGCAATGGCGCTGAAGGAGTGCCTTGCGCCCAGCGCGCGCAGCTTGCCGGCCGCCTTCACCGTCTGCTGCAAATCCGTGACCGTCGCCGGCGTCTGCAGATTGCCGGTGCTGTAGGTCAGGTTCCCGGCCCAGTTTGTCCTGTTGCCCGCGCTCTCCACCGGTTCGCCCATCGCCATCCGCCCCAGCATCGACCCCGCCACCAGCGTCCCCGCCGATTTCAAAAATTCCCGCTTGTCCATGGCGCCCGCCCCTTCACGTCCGGCAGCGACCCAAACTGCGCCGCCGGGCCAGAATAGCCCGTCACACCGCCCTTGGTGTAGGCGGATGGGAGGATGCGATGGGCTGAAGACGGGAGTTTGAGGCTTCGGGTTTTGCAGGTTTTTTACAGGATTTGACGGGTTTTGCAGGCTGGGCTGACCACGCTTCTCTGCGCAATTTATTTATTTTCTGCAGCCTGCAGATCTTTGTGCACTGTATACGGTGCTTAGGAGGGGGGTAGGGGGAGGGGGTCGAGGTATAAACCGGGCGGATGTCCCACAGGGCAGACCGGGATCATCTCCGACGCTGCAGCGAGGGCTGATGGCGTTAGAACCGTCATTATGCCCTGGAAAACGAGCAGTGCTATGGATGAGAAGCTGCGTCTTGTCTTTGAGTATCAGCGCGATGAGCAGACGATGTCGGAGCTGTGCGCCCGGTTTGGCACATGCCGCGATACGGTCACTCAGAAACTTGCTCCAGGGGCAAATGCTCCAGGGGCAAATGCTCCAGGAGGACGGGCTTTGTCCCGGGGCTATTGTGCACGAGGCGGGGGAAATGATCTGCAAAGAGGCAGAGGCACGGGGTTGGGCAGGTTCACACTTTCCTAGGTTTAAGAATCGAGACCTCCAGCCCCTGGGCGGAGACGCGTGGGTGGGGACTCCGGTCCCTGGGACACCTGTGCATCGCGGCTGATTCGAATCCCTACTCTCTGGTTCCTGTTTTCGTCCACTCATCCACCCAGTCGTTCACCGTCTTGTACCAGAGCTGGGAGTTCTGCGGCTTGAGCACCCAGTGGCCTTCATCGGGGAAGTAGAGCATCTTCGAGGGCACACCGACCAGTTGCAGCGTGTCAAAAAGCTGCAACCCCTCGCTCAGGTCGAGCCGGTAGTCGAGCTGGCCGTGGATGACGAGCGTGGGCGTCTTGAAGTTCCTGGCGTAGTAAGACGGCGACCACTTGCGGAAGGGGTTCTCCGAGTCCGGTTTTCCGTAGTAGTCCCAAGGATGGCCCCCTTGGGTGTTTGGAAATTTGAACTCCCAGATGTTGAACCAGTCTTCTTCCGTCGAGCCGAAGGCCGACTCGGCATTGAACATGCCGTCGTGTGAGACGATGCACTTGAAGCGGTTGGTGTGGCCGAGAATCCAGTTGGCCATGTAGCCGCCGTAGCTGGCGCCGAGAGCGCATTCGCGATTCTTGTCGATGAAGGGGTAATGCTGCTCGGCGTAGTCGAGTCCGGTCATAAGGTCGGTAAAGGGCTTGCCGCCCCAGTCGCCGTT
>JASHOQ010000090.1 GCA_030041045.1 Acidobacteriaceae bacterium | reverse complement strand
CTACACAGACCACAGAGGCCGCGAAGCTCTGTCGCTTCCACTTCCTTCTGGCGCGCAAGAAGGAGCTAGACCTAGTAAATGGCACACAAACCGGTGAACTGAAATCACTCCTAAAGGCGACGGTATCGGAATACGAGAGCCTGCACCCCCAAATAGCCCTCCGCGCGAAGGCCGTGGGACTGAAAACATGGGTCACGTGCCTCTAATCCCAAAAGCGGACAGACTCCGCTAGCTCCAGCGAGATGAGGGCACCACTTGGCCCCGGCCACCCACGGCTCCCATCGCAATGCCAATCCCCTACCATCGGGTTTGCGTAGAATTACCCCTCCCGCGCGCACACTGGACTCAAGGTGAGAACTCATGCCCGAGCCCGAAGAACTATTTGAGCGTGCCCTTCTCAAACTGCGTGGTGGGGCTCCGGCCGCCCCCACCGCGCCCCCGGTCCTACCCGAGCCGCAGCTCACCACCCCCACGGACGCTATCGCCCGCTGCCGCGATGCTTGGCAACAGGCCTTCGACGCCTACATGGAGAAGAACGCCCGCAAAGACGGCTCCCTGGCCGAACACAACGCCAAGGAAGAAGCCGCGGCCGCCTACCGCGCCGCCATGCCCGAGCTCGCCTACTGGTGCGGCATTCGCGATTTCATCGCCTGCATCGCCTATGGTGTTCTCATTGACGCCATCCCCGCCGAGCGCACCGGCCAGCTCCTCTACGCCGCCCAGACCGCCCTCGCCCTCCTGCCCGCATCCCCATCCCCTGACCGTCGCCCCGCCCCTCACTCCCTTGTTCTCTCGTTCCCTCGGCCCTGATCCCTGATCCCTGACCCCTGACCCCTGATCCCTGACCCTGATCCCTGATCCCTGACAACCACCCCCTCCCCTCCCCCTTCAAAATCGCCAAATTTCTCCAATAAAATATTTAGAATCAAATATTTATACAAAATCACGCCCTGCAAACCTCGTTAAGTCTCTTCAAAAACCTGCAAAACCCGAAGATCCCTTCCGCCCTCAACCCCCTCTTTCCCCGCCCCGCCGACACCGGGCCTCTGCACACACTTCGGTTTGTTGCATCCTTGATGCAAACGGCTTAAGATGCGGCAATTGAGAGCCATGCCCAACGCCGCAAGCACGCTCGCGCCGATACACGCCCCCAAGCCGGCGCCCAGGACCGGACCCAGACCCGGAGCCGGATCGGGACCTGCGCCTCGGCCCGGGGCTAAGAACGCGAATGGGCCCGCCCCGGCGCCAGCGGTTCCGGCGCCCGCCGTTCCAGCCCTCGCCCGGCTGCGGCTGCCCAAGCTGTGCGTGAGCCTGCAGGGGACGACGCCCGCGGAGCTGTTTGCCCGGGCAGACTCCGTATTGAGCGAGGCGCGGTTCCTCGAAATCCGCCTTGATTCTTTGCCCAAGCCGGCGGCCGCGCTGCCGCAGCTCAAGGAATTCCTGAGCCGCCACCGGGACGTGATTGCCCTGGCGACGTGCCGGCGCAAGGAGCATGGCGGGGGATTTACGGGCACGCTGACGGGGGAGCTGGAGATGCTGGTGAAGGCCGCGGAGGCGGGCTGCCAGATTGTGGATCTGGAGGTGGAGAGCGTGGAGCAGGCGAACCGGCCGCAGAGGGCGCGGTTTCGCGACGCGCTGCGCGCGGCGGGCGCGGCGCTGCTGGTGAGCTACCACGATTACTCGCGCACGCGGGGGCTGAAGGCAGCAGCGGAGCGGATCAAGGTCTTCGACCCGGACTACGTGAAGGTGGTTTCGACGGCGCGCTCGCTGGCCGACAATCTTGCCGTGCTGCGGCTGATCGAGGACGAGGCGCTGGATACGCAGGTGGTGGGCATTGCCATGGGCGAGGAGGGGCTGGTGAGCCGCGTGCTCGCGCCCCGCGCCGGCGCAGCGTTTACCTTTGCCTCGGCCGCGGAGGGCTCGGAGACGGCGCCGGGACAGCTTTCGGTGCGCACGCTTACGGACCTTTACCGCATGGAGCAGGTGGACCAGGCGACGCGCATCTTCGGCGTGGCCGGCAATCCCATCGCCCACTCGCTTTCGCCGCTCATGCACAATACGGCCTTCCGGCGCGAGAACGTGAATGCGGTGATGCTGCCGCTGAAGGTGAAGACGCTGAACGACCTGCTGACGCTGGCGCGGGAGCTGCCGCTGAGCGGCGTAGCGGTGACCATGCCCCTCAAGCGGGAGGTGCTGCCGCACCTCGAGAACATGGATCCGCTGACGGCGAAGATTGGCGCCTGCAATACGCTGAGGACGGGCGCGGACGGGAATCTGTACGGCTTCAACACCGATGTGGCGGGGGTGGTGCGGCCGCTGGAGCGGCGGTTGCGGTTGAAGGGCGCGCGGGTGCTGGTGCTGGGCGCGGGCGGCGCGGCACGGGCGGCGGTGTTTGGGCTGGTGGAGCAGAGCGCGGAGGTGTTCATCACCAACCGCACGCATGAGACCGCCGTGGCCCTGGCGCGCAAGGCCAAGGCCAAGGCGCTCAAGCGCGAGCTGCTCAAGAAAAGCCAGTTCGACGTGATCATCAACACCACGCCCTGCGGGATGACGGGCGTGGCGCAGGCGCTGCCGATTGAGGAGAAGGAGCTGAACGCGCGGCTGGTCTTCGACATGGTGTACACGCCGCTGGAGACGCCGCTGCTCAAGCTGGCGCGGGCGAAGGGCCTGGCGGTGATCAGCGGGTTTGAGATGTTTGTGCAGCAGGGCGCGCGGCAGTTCGAGATCTGGACGGGCAAGCCGGCTCCGGAGTCCGATATGCTGCGCGTGGTGGAGCTGGCGCTGCGCCGGCGCGGATGAGCGGGCGAGCGCCGCGCGGACAGAAGGCGCTCAAAACGAGAAGCTGGACTGAAAGGCGACCATGCGGTTGCCGGGAGTGGGGGTGGAGTACCCTCCGCCGGCGAGCGATTGCGTCTGGCCGAAGAGCTTGGAGATGAGGACGCCGTTGGGCGTTCCCAGATTCACCATGTTGAATACGTTGTTGGCGCCCACGGCAAAGGTGAGGTTGTATTTGCGCGGAGCGCCCGCATCCAGGCGGACGCCGGCGCCACCGCCGCTGAGGCCCCTGCCGCTCACGCTGTTTTGGCTTCTGGTGGTAAAACCTTCTCCGGATTCCTTAGTCCTGGGGCCGATGCCGAAGACCTTGCTCACGCGCATGTGAAAGACGGCATTGGCCGGCCCGGTGCCCAGGTCGAAGGGAATCATGGTTTCTCCCTTGCCCACGGGGTCGGTATCGAGGCAGCCGTAGGCGGTGTCGATCACGTCGGGCGCGCCGCAGGTGCCGTAGGTGGGGCGGGCGTTGAACTGGTTGTTGCCGGTCCAGTCGTAGCCGGTGGTGAGGTTGTAAGGCGTGCCGGATTGCGCGGCCAGGTACGAGGCGATGACGATTCCGTGCGGCGCGGTGAAGCTGTCAAGAAACGTAATGCGATGGCGGATGCCGAAACTGGCGCGGCCGTAGTCGAGGCCGGGGTCCTGGGGCACGGAGGGCTGCGAGGTGACGCCCTGGGTGTCGCTATTGGCCTGGTTGAGCATGTAGAAGCCGCTGAGGGTGAGGCGCTTGAGCTGCAGGTTGCCGGTGAGGATGAGCTGATTCTGCCGGTACACGCCTTCGGACTGAAACTGGTTGTTGTAGACGGAAGGCGTGGCGCCGGTGAGGGTGTAGGTGGCCACGTCAAAGGCAGGCGCGGTGACGTTGTCAGTGAGGTACTGGTGCACGCCCTGCGTGAAGAGGTAGGTGACGTTGGCGGTGAGCTTCTTGGTGAGCTGGCGATCGACGCCGACGCCGCCCTGCATATCGAGCGCGGCGTGGAAGTGCGGATCGACGGTGGAGAGGGAGGGCACGGTTGAAGCCGCGGTCTGAAGCACAGAGTCGGGTTGGGGCGCGGAAGGATCGTAGAAGCCGGGATTCTCGATGACGTAGCTTTGCTGGTTGATCAGGTTGTCGTGGATGGCCTGGGCGATATAAGGCGCGCCGGCCGCGGAGTTGAAGAAGTTGGGGACGGTGAAGCGATTGTAGAACCAGCCGTATCCGGCGCGGACAACGGTCTTGGGAGGGTTGGAGCCGGTATGCTTCGGGCTCCACGCCAGGGAAATGCGCGGGGCCCAGTCGGCGTGATCGCGGATGCGATTCTGGCCCTCGAAGCGCAGGCCGAGGCCCAGGTTCAAATTGTGGTTGACGCGCCAGTCATCCTCAAAGAACAGGGCGCCATCGAAGAGCAGCACCTGCGCCAGCGGATTGCTGACGACGGTTTGCGAGTACTCGGAGGGAGTGCCCGCCTGATATTCCGAGGCCAGGGCAAAGGTGTAGGTTCCGTTGGCGCCGGAAGTGGAGTAATTGGCGTCACGATAGCTGCGGAGGCGCATGCCGAAGCGCAGCGTGTGCGGCCCGGCAGTGGCGGTGGAGTAGTTCTGCAGCTCGAAATCGTCCTGGTGGTCCTGGTTGGCGCCGGAACTGCTGCCGCCGGTGGTGAACGCGCCCTGCACGCTGACCGTGGGCGTGAAGTAAGAAGCGAGCTGATTATTGCGGACGCGGCGCCACTGGAAGTGGGTTTCATTGACCAGTTGCGGGTTGACCAGAGTGGTGAGGCCGATCTGGACCGTGTTCTCCTCGTTGGTTCCGCTCGTGGCCTGCTCGGGCAGATTCAGAGTACCCACGCCGCTGCCGGACTGGTTGGAGTGAAAGATGGAGTCGCGGAGGGTCATCATGTTGCTCTTGCCGAGCTGAAAATCGATGCGCGGCTCGATTACATAGAGACTCGAGGGGTCAGGAAAAAGCTCGGAGAAGTTCTGCGCCAGGTTCTGCGGGCTGAGGGCATCGACCACCACCTGGTTCTGGCGGGTCATGCGGAAGAAATTGAAGAAATAGGCGGCGGATTTGGAGAGCGGGCCGGCGATGTTGCCGCCCTGACCGTCGAGATAGTAGCTGGGCTGCTCGGCGACGAGGGGATTGGCGGTGTTGAGGGCGGAATCGCTGCCGAAGCCGAAGATGCTGCCTTTGAGCTTTTGTGATCCGGGCTTGGTGATGATCTCGATGCGCCCATAGCCGATGCGGTCGAATTCGGCGGAAAACGGGTTCTGATTCACGCGGATTTCGAGGATCGAGGATTTGGGCGGAATCTGCCCGCCTTCGAAGCCGTCGATATAAATCTGGCCGCCGTTGGGCCCGGCGGCGGGACCGGCCAGGGCCTGCAGCTCGCTCTGCAGCTCGTCGGGATCGTCGGAGAGCGCGTCGAGGGCGCCGCCTTTGATCACCATGGAGTTGGCATTCTGGTCGGGGCTGAGGCTGACGCCCTGGGTTTCATCCTGGACCGTGACCTGCTGCTGCTCGACCTGGATGGTGAGGGAAAGATTCAACTCTTTGGCTGCGCCGGCCACGATCTGCACTTCCGCAATGGACAGCGGGGCGAAGCCGCTGGCCGTGGCGGTGAGCGCATACTTTCCCGGCGCAAGGGAGCGGAACTGGTAGCGCCCGTCGGGTCCGGAGGTGGTGGAGAGAACGCGGCTGCCGAGGGTCAGGGTCACGCCGGCTCCGGGGATATTGGCGCCGCTGGGGTCGACGACCGCTCCGGTCAATATACCGGTGGACAAACCGGCCGACCTGGCGGTCTGGGCGCCGGTTTGCGCGGACGCCCGCGGTTCGCCGAGCAGGAAAAGCATTACGAGGCACAGAGAGGCAACGAAGGGACCGAGGAGCGGCAGCTTGGTCTTCAAGACAAATCACCTGTCGGCTGTTCGAGAGCGGGTGTAGGTGTTGACGGTTAGGAGTGGAAGACCGCCTGCCCAACAGACGATCGAAGAGCGCGAACCAATTGCCTGTGTGATAGACGCATGCGCGAGCGATCCGGTTCCCGGGGCAGCGAAAACTTTCTGTTACATTATGTAACGGTACGGGATGCGGGATTACCGCAGGGCGCCGCGGACCCTCGCGTTCATTTCCCGTTCAAATTACGAAACTCCCGGGTTAACGGTTCCCCGCGCGCTGGCGTTTTGACTCCGGTTTTTTCTTCTCGGCATCTTTTTCGAAAGCGCGGTCGAGCGAAACGGGCGCCATATCCGGGCCGATGCGCTTGACCGAGGTATCGATCATCTCGTAGTTGAGGGTTCGCGCTGAGGCCGGACGCGTGATGCCGGTGGCCGGGTCGGTGGAGACATTGCCCGCCGCGCCCAGTTCGAAGCTGAAGGCGGGCACGTTTCCGGTGGGCGTGTTAGCGGTGTAGATGTGGACCGGCAAATAGCCGTCGATGGGATGCAGGCGGAAGCCGGTTTCATAGCGATGGTGATTCTTGCTCCAGGTAAAGACGCGAATCTGGTTGAAGTCGAAGGGAAGGCCCGATTCGGGAGGAGCCAGCACGGTGAGATACTCAGGCGCCTCGTGACCGGGTGCATCGGACCCGGGATCGTAGACTTTAGCCAGCAGCCACGCACCCACGAAGCGCTGGCCTTCGCCGTACTGGGCGATGTCGTCGGGGACGTCCACGTCCATGCGGCTGCCGAGGAGCCAGCCGGTGTGGCCGCTGCTGTCGCGCGCAAGCCACCAGTCTTCCATCGCCGGCGGCGGGGGTTCCGGCTCAGGCGCCTTGCCGGATCCGGGCTTCTCCGGCGCGGCCAGCCGCGCCAGCGGCCCAAAGCCCGGCGCCTCGGCGCGGGCAATGGAAGCCCGCGCAAGGAGCTGGACCTTGGAATTGCCGGCAATCAGGTAGAAATGCTCCGTCTCGCGGCCGGGCAGCAGGTGCAAGTAGAGATCATCGCGCAGGGTGGCGGTTGCGGCCACCGGATCCTGCTTGTGCTCGCCTGCCAGTTTGCCAAAGGCGTTGTAGGTTTGCTCGTCGACGACGGCGTGGTCCTCGATCCAGCCAACCGCATTCCTGGCGGTCTTGACCTTGAGGAAGCGGTGCCCGTGCTCAACCACTTGCAGCGCTTCGCCGTTGGTCACTTCGGCCACGCGATTGGAGACCGGCGCCACGCGATCGTGGAGGTACATTTGGCGCGCCGAAACATAAACCATCTCGCGCGGCGGCGGATGAAAGCGGCTGCAACCGGCGGCCAATGCGAGCACGCACAGGGCCGCGCCCACAGCCAGGAAGCGAACGCACCGGATCAGCCCGACAAAACAGCTTGGAGGGAGGTTCGACACAGCCGAAAACTTATTCTTTGAGGATAGCACCTCGGGCATGAGCGGGCGCGCAGGAGCGGCGTTGACCCGCGGCTGAACTTATGGAACGGCGGCCACGCCAACGGCATCTGTGGGATCAGTTCCCGTGGTGGAATTGATGGCGTCGTCAAGCTGACCGGCCGTGGTGGTGTCGAAGATGTAGCACTCCAGATCGGAATCGCCACCCGAGGAGACGGCAAGGACAAAGTCCGATTTGCTGTCCTCGGCCAGGCCGGAGGGGAGAATTCCGGTGGTGACCGTGGTGACGCTGGCAACGGAGTAAGCGCCGCTGCTCCCGCCCACGGAGAACCCGGTAATATTGCCGGGTGAAGTCAGGCCGGTAGCGTTGGCCACGTACACATAATCGCCAGACGCGAGGGGAAGAATTGCGGTCGGCTCTCCTCCTCCGCTCGAAAAGGGCGAGCCGGCCACCTGGGTGTAAGCCGCCGAGCCGACCGAGTCGTAATTGAACACGCGCAAGCCGCCCGTGGTGCCTCCGGAGGCCAGTGTTTCGCCAACGTAGAGCAGGCGCGGAGTCGCGCCGGGATCCACCGCTACCGAGTAATCCGCACCACCGGTGTTCAAGGGAGCGATTAAGCTCACTGGCGGTGGGGCGAGCGGATTGGTATTGCCCGGTGTAAAGGGAACTACCAGGGTGCCGCCGGAGCCGTCGGCTACGAAGATGTAATGATCGTCGCCGGAGATGGCGATTTGATGGATCAACTCGTTGGCGGTGCTCACTCCGTATTGTTCAGTGGCCACGGGCGCGCCGGTGGAAAGGCCCGAGCTGTTGATGGCCGTGGCATCGAGCTCTACGCCGCCGGTGCCCTGCACCGCGTCGATGAGCCAGGCGCCCGAGGGATCGACCGCAATGGCCGATGCGGGATCACCGGAAACCACTCCGCCATTGTTGGCAACGGTGAGTGCGCCGTTGGAGCCGATGTCATAAAGATAGATGCCGACTCCCGTGCTCACATAGAGAAACCCGCCACCGGGAGCGATGGCAATGGCCGTGGGCGCGGCGGCAAGATCATAGGCGCCGATCTCATTCAAGGTGCCGGAGTTGATGCTGAAGGCGACGACCTGGTACTCGCCCGGCTCCGAATTAATGACATAAAAGTTGCCGCTGGAGAGCGTGGTGGTAGTGGTCGTGGTGGTGGTCGTCGTGGTGGTTGGAGCCTGCCAGAAATCGCCGCAGCCGGCCAGCAAGACAGACAGCGCAAACAACCATAGCGAGCACTTTGCGAACCTCATCGTCACTCCTCGCGGCCTCGCCCATCCGGGTCGTCTTTCTTGCCGGCGCTCTGTTTCCCACTCGCGTGGAACGGGTTCATGTTCATCTTAGAGAATCCGGCGCGCCCATTTCCCCCGGTGGAAGTTTCCCGGTGCTTTGCGTTCGCTTGGCGCCCGCGGATTGCAGCAGCCCAAGGATTTCAATCGCCGGGCTGCCCTGCATTCGCTGTGCAACTGTGGAGTTAGACGCAGACAGGGGATGGATCGCTCACGGCGTTCCGGCGGTCCTGGGAGGGGAAGGGCGCTATTTGTTCTCATTTTCTCGCGCGGCCCAGACCAGCCGCGCAGCGACGAGGTCTTCAATGGCCATGCCGACGGATTTGAAGACGATGCGCCGATTTCCTGGCGCGGGAATCGCGCCCGCCAGAATCTGGCCGATTTCGGCGTCGATGCGCGCGCCGGAGAGACGTATGTCGCCCGATTCGCGCTCGGCTGCGTCGCGGGATTCGGCGATGAGGCAGCTCGAGAGCATGGCCTCGTCGTCGAGCTCGCGGCGGTCCGCGCCGACGGCGCCCACGGCGAGAACCAGCGCATGCGGCTTGAGCCAGCGGCCCTCGAGCACCGGCGTGGGCGATCCGGTGACAGTGAGCACGACGTCGGCGGCTGCGGCCTCTTCGATGGCGACGGCGCGGGCGCCGGCTTCGGCAGCCAGTGTTTCGGCGTGGGACGGCGTGCGGCTCCAGACGAGGATTTCTTCGAGCGCGGGACGCACGAGGCGCAGCGCCCGGATGTGCGCGCGCGCCTGGACGCCGCTGCCGAGAATGCCGAGAGTGCGCACAGCGGCGGGGGCGAGCGCGCCAATAAGCGCGTCGAGGGCCACGGCGGAGACGGCGGCGGTGCGCATCTCGGTAATCAGGCGGCCGTCGAGCACGGCCAGCGGCTCGCCGGTGGCGCGGCGCAGCAGCGTAATGACTGCCATGTGAGTAGGAACCCCAAGCGCGGCGTTGCCGGGATAGAAGGTGACGGACTTGACGCCCATCACGTCGCCGGCGATTGCAGGCATGACGGCGAACCAGCCGTTCATGTCACCTTCAGCGTTGCCCGCGCGCAGGATGGTGCGCGGCGGCTGGATGACAGCGTTTGCCGAGAGATTATTTGCCGCGCGGTCATCTCCAGGCCTGTTGGTGGAGAAATCGACGAGCGCCTGGCGGATGGCCGGGATGAGGGCTTCATAGGTGAGCGCAGAGCGGACTTCGGACTCGGAGATATACATGGGACGAGATCAGGTTATACTGCCGCCATCATGCTATTGGATTTCTGGACAAGAGTGAGCGGCGCCTGGAAAAAGTGGCCGGAAACGCAGGCGACGGTGCGCTCAGTTCACCAATATGAGGAGCTGGCAGGCGGCAGCAGGTATATGTATGAGCGAAAACTCGCCGATCTGACGTTCGCCTACATGGATCAGCAGCAGCAGCACCAATACGGATCGATCACGGTGAGCGACAGCTCTGAGCTCTACGATGCGAAGGAAGACGACACTTTTGCGATTCGCGTCGATCCGAAGCAGGGCGACAAGTATTACTCAACCGAAGCGACTGAGGTCGGATAGCGCAAGGCGATCACGATGGTTTCTGCCCGAAGTCGAGGGGCGCGCGGAAGCAAGGGATTTGGGAGCGGAAGGCCGGTAGCCAGGAGCTGCGAATCAGTTCGGCCGGTTGCTGGAGCCGCTGCGGCGGCGAAAGCGCTCGTCGAGAGGCTGCCGGCCCTGAAAACCGGCCTCCTGCGTGTGCCAGTGCTCGATGGAGGGCTCACCCAGGCGCCAGCAGAGCAGGACCACCTGGTCGTCGAGGCGGCAGGGAAAATCGAGCAGACCGGCTTCGAGATCCTTGACCTGCACGCCGATGGAATCGATTTCCGCGATGCTGTCGCGAACGCGCTTGAGATGGTCTTCCATCTCCGCGCGCTGCTTGGCCACCATGGACGCGTTGACGCGCATGCCTCCGGAGAGGTAGATCTGCTGCGCCAGGCCGGAGAGATCGCTCTCCACTTCTTCGGCAGAGCGCTTGTCCTCGATGGCGCGCTTGAGCAGAGATTCAAGCACGGGCAACAAGGATTGGGCTTCGTCGACGGTAAAGGTTCTCATGGATTCTGCCTGACTCTAAGATACGACGAAACGCCGAAATGGGAATATGGCACAACTGTGCAATACCCGGCGACAACCGTGGCATTTCAAGAAGGGAATCTGCGGCAGAGAATGACTCCAACGGCCCTCTCAGAGACTGAAGCCTTTCTTCGCCGGACGCTTGCCCTCGCCTCGAGTCGAGTCTCGAGCGCGCGGTCAAATTTCCAAAATGCGGTCAAATCTCAAGCATCTCCGGAGCATCCAGTTAAATTTCCAACATGCGGTCAAATTTCCAACATGCGGTCTAGGGCCGTGCGCGCCCATTGCTTGACATCTGCGCGCACCCGGATGCGGTTGACCACGCGGCCTTCCACTAGGTTTTCCAGCGCCCAGGCCAGATGCTGCGGGCTGATGCGGTACATGGTGGTGCACAGGCAGCCGGTGGAGTCGAGGGAAACGATCTTCTTGCCTTGGGGCGCGAAGCGGCGGGCGAGGCGGTTGACGAGATGAATCTCCGTCCCGATGGCAAAGGTCGCGCCCGCGGGCGCCTGTTCGACGAGGCGGATGAGACCTTCGGTTGAGCCCAGCGCATCGGCTTTCTGGCAGACTTCAAAGCGGCACTCGGGGTGCACAATGACCTGAATGCCGGGAAATTTGTCGCGCACCTGGTCAATGTGGCTGGGAAGAAAACGCTGGTGCACGGCGCAGTGGCCTTTCCAGAGCAGCATGCGGGATTGGGCGAGGCGCTCGCGTGTTTGCCCGCCCCAAAACGATCCGATCTGCACCGCCCATGGATCCCAGACGGCCATTGCATCGAGGGGAATGCCCATGGCGTAACCGGTGTTGCGGCCAAGGTGCTGATCGGGCAGAAAAAGAATGCGCCGACCACGGGCGAAGGCCCACTCGCATGCGGCGCGAGCGTTGGACGACGTGCAGACAAGCCCGCCGTGCTCGCCGCAAAAGGCCTTGATGGCGGCGGTGGAGTTCATATAGGTGAGGGGAATGGTCTCGCCGGCAAGGCCTGCGCGTTGGAGCGCGTCCCAGCAATCTTCAACCTGCGAGATCTCGGCCATATCGGCCATGGAGCAGCCGGCGTTCAGGTCGGGCAGGATCACCTGCTGGCCCTCACGCGCCAGCACATCGGCACTCTCCGCCATGAAATGGACGCCGCAGAAGACGATGTACTGTGCATCGGTCTCCGCGGCGGCTTGCGAGAGCTTGTAGCTGTCGCCGGTAAAGTCGGCGAAGCGGATCACCTCATCGCGCTGGTAGTGGTGGCCGAGGAGGATGGTGGACGAACCGAGAACGGCGCGTGCCCGGGCGATACGCTCGTCCATTGAGTGGTCAGGAAGCGCCAGGTAATTTTCAAGACTGCAGGCCTCCGGCGAGGCCGCTGTTTCCGGGTCAAGAACTGGAGTCACTGTATTCCGCCTTCAGCCCTGCCGGTCCCAAAACCAGGTACGGCGGGCGGGGATGTTGAAAGCACGTACGGCTGCAGTGGATGCGTTGCTCCCGCGAAGACCGGCGACGGCGCTCGAGCGCCCGCACCACCGGCTGTCTTCGCGCGAACCCCATCCACGGGGTTGTTGCAGCCCTTTCACTCAAGATGGATGCGGCCGCGCGGCGATGGATTCCGAAAGGAAATCACGGGGGCGAGCCGAATCCGTCTTTTTTCAGTTTACAGCGGTTTCACAGTTGCTGTATCCCGAAGCCGCAGATGCTAAGTGGCTTTTTCACCAAGAAAAAGCCACCTTCCGCAACTGTGAAATATGGCTGCATGTACTGTGGAACCGCTCTAGCGCATGGGGTGCTGGCAGCACCCATCTCCTGACGGCTCAGATTGAATCTATGGCATTCGGGCTGGGGCCGCCGGGGGTTTCTACTCCTTCGCGTCAGAGGCCTGCACAGGTTGCGGAAAATCCGTTGAGCATGGGTTCGCTGGGAACCCTACGCCGGGGCTAAAGCCCGCACTCGCTTTGCGAATTCTATGGCCCGGCTGAAGCCGTGCCCTTGTTACAAAGCTTCCCAATGGCCAGAATGCGGATTGCGTGGATTATCTTCGAGAGGGACGCAGGGACTCGCGCGGACTAAAAAAGGGGACACGCATGACGGAACTGGAGCGGGTTTTGAGCGGGGACAGCGCGGCGGCTCCGCCTTCCCACATTCTTGAAGGGCTTTCGCAGGAGATTGTCCATCGCGTGCCGCAGAATGCTCCGCACTCGATCTATGAAGAGCTGTGGCACATCACTTTCTGGCAGCAGATCACGCTGGATTGGATTGGAGGCATGGAAACGCCCTATCCGGCCAGCGCGCGCGACGGCTTTCCCACGGTCCTCGATGCAGAGCGCGAGTATTGGGAGCAGCTTTGCGCGCGTTTTCTTGCGGGCAACGCGCAAGCGAGCTCCGCGGCGCGGGACCAATCCCGTCTCGAGAAGCCGGTGCGTTGCCCGTCGCGGCCCGGCCACGCGGTGCGGGTGATGACGGTGCGCGAGCAACTGGAGAGCCTGGGCGCGCATAATGCCTATCATTTCGGGCGCATTGTGCTGATGCGGCAGCTTTTGGGCGCGTGGCCGCCGCGTTCGGGCGGGTACACGTGGTAAGGGCTTTGAAGCAGCCGGCGCCAGCGCTGCCGGCTCCGCGAGCGCGCTTGGTGGGCACGCGCGCAGGCAGGTATCATGGTGCTTCATGGGAGCTCCGCCGCCAATTCTTGAAGCCAGCATCAGCATGTCAGATTCCCTGCTGCTGATGGTGCTGGCGCTGGTGGTGTTCGGTCCGCGGCGGCTGCCGCAGATCGGCCGGCAGATTGGCAAGCTGATGTACGAGTTCCGCAAGGCTTCCAACGATTTCAAATTCCAGATGGAAGAAGAGCTGCGCAACGCCGAAGAGGCCGACCGGCGCAAGCGCGAGGAGGCGGAACGGCAGCAGCGGCTGGCGCTGACGGCGCAGACGCAGGACGCGGAGGCGAAGACGGAATCCGGGCCGGCGCAGCCGGAGGCTGCCGCGCCTGTTGCCGATGCGCCGGAAACGGCCGCGAGCGGGCCCGAGGCGCCGGCGGAAGCGGGCGCTTCGCAGATTTTGCCGCCATCGACCGGCGAAACGGTGGGCGCGACCCGCGCAGAACGCGCCGCGGCGAGAAATGGCGAGAACGATCCGGCTCGCGCTCCCAATGCGCCGGAGGAAGAAGCCACGGTCGAAGAGACGCAAACCGTGACAGAGCAAGCAAGCCGCCATGGTTGATGCCGGGGACGCCATCAACAAGGCGCGCAAGGCAGTAAGCGAACGCGCAGAGCTCCCGGGGATGAGCCTGATGGAGCACCTGGAGGAGCTGCGTAAGCGCATCATTCACTCCGCCGTTTACCTGGTGCTGGGGGCGATTGCCGCCTACATTTTTCATGTAAAGCTGTATGACCTGGTGCAGGAACCGCTGGACAAGCTGCATATCCGGCTGAATTACACGCACCCGATGGATCCGCTGAATCTGTATCTGCAGGTGTCACTGATCGGCGGGGCGATTCTGGCCTCGCCTCTGATTCTTTACCAGGTGTGGTTGTTCATTGCGCCGGGACTCTACCAGAAAGAAAAACGGTTTGTAGTTCCCTTTATGGTGGCTACGGTGGGGCTGTTCCTGGCCGGAGCGGCCTTCGGCTACTTTTTTGTGCTCCCCGGCGCGCTCAAGATTCTGATTGTGAACTTCGGGAAAAACTTCAACCCCATGGTCACCATCGAGGAGTACACGGGGTTCTTCCTTTCGATCATTCTGGGGCTGGGCATCAGCTTCGAGCTGCCGATCCTGATTTTCTTTCTGGCCCTGTTCGGCATCGTAAGCCCGCGCTTCCTGTGGAGGAACATCCGCTACGCGATTCTGGCCGTGTTCATTGTGGCCGCCATCATCTGCCCCAGTCCCGATGTGTGGACCATGTGCATCTACGCGGTCCCCATGCTCTCGCTCTACCTCATTGGCATCGGCGTGGCGTGGTGGGTGCATCCCTCGCGCAAGAAAGCCAAGGAGGCTGCAAGATGAGTTTTTCCCGGTCTTTTCCGCGGTCTTCTTTCTGGTCCTTTTTCTGGTTTTGGACAAGAGCTGCGGCGGGGATGGTGCTGCTGGATGCCCCATCCTTGCCGCGCTCTTGTCTTTGCGGCAAGGGTGGGATTGCACGAACTTTCGCTTGTCTCACAATATTCCTCACCCCATTTGCGCTGCGTGCGCAGCACTTCGACGGCGCCAAGG
>JASHOQ010000089.1 GCA_030041045.1 Acidobacteriaceae bacterium | reverse complement strand
ATCATGAGCGGCGCCCTGCTGACCAGGTACAACCTGGAAGAAGACGACGTTATTGAAATCAGCGTGGGCAACGGACGCGTGAAAGCGCCCGTGGTGGTGGCTCCCGGGCATCCGCAGAATTCGATCACCGTCTATCTCGGCTATGGGCGCGAGTTCGCCGGCCGCGTGGGCTCGGGGCAGGGCTTCAACGCCAGCTTGATCCGCAATACCGACGCGCCGCTCTACGCCACGGGCGCCATCCGCAAGCTGGACGGAAAATGGGGCGTGGCCATTACCAAGAGCCACTATCAGGACAAGCGCTCGCAGGCTCTCCAGGGACAGGGAACGGGCGGCAACTCGCTCGAAGGAGATGAGGCGCTCGGTCCGCGCGGCATCATCCGCTACGCGACCCTGGACGAGTTCAAGGCCAACCCGGACTTCGCCCACGAGGGCCATCGCTACGAGACGCCGGACAAGAACACCTCCCTGTTTCCCAACTGGCCGTATAACGAAGCCTACGCGTGGGCCATGTCGGTGGACATGAACAGCTGCACCGGCTGCAATGCGTGCATCGTGAGCTGTTATGCCGAAAACAACATTGCCGTGGTGGGCAAGCAGCAGGTGCGCATCGGCCGCGACATGCAGTGGCTGCGCATCGACACCTACTACGAGGGCGACCTGGCCGCGCCGCGCGCGCACTTCCAGCCCATGGCCTGCCAGCAATGCGAGAACGCGCCCTGCGAGCAGGTCTGCCCAGTGGGTGCGACCATCCACACGCCTGAAGGCCTGAACATGATGGTCTACAACCGCTGCGTGGGCACGCGCTACTGCTCGAACAACTGTCCCTACAAAGTGCGGCGGTTCAACTTCCTGCTCTTCTCCGATTACGAGACGCCAAGCCTGGCCCTGATGCGCAACCCGGAAGTGACGGTGCGCTCGCGCGGGGTGATGGAGAAGTGCAACTACTGCGTGCAGCGCATCCAGGAAGCCAAGATCGAGGCCGACAAGGAGAACCGGCTGGTGGGCGACGGCGAGATTGTGACCGCGTGCCAGCAGGCCTGCCCGGCCCAGGCCATCACCTTCGGCAATATCAATGACCGGCAGAGCCGCGTGGCCAAGCTGCGCGCGCAGCAGCGCAGCTACCAGGTGATTGCCGACATCAACACGCGGCCGCGCACCACGTACGTGGCCGAAGTACTGAATCCGAACCCCGAGCTCGAAGACAAGCCGGTGGAGATCGCGCCGGCGTAGAAGCAGCGAGTAGGGAGTAGGGAACAGGGAACAGGGAACAGGGAACAGGGACCAGGGAAAAGGGAACAGGGAAAAGGGAACAGGGACCAGGGAACAGAAAGACCGGAGATTAGGGAACAGGGCAGCAAGGAACAAGGGCGACCATGGCAACCAGCGAAATTAGACCGAAAGATCCCGGCGTCGATCCCGCAACCGGAGAATACCGGGTCATCGGGCCGGGCCAGACCTTCCGTTCAATTACCGAGAAGATTTCGCGCATCGTGCTCACGCCGCGCACGCCGATGGGCTGGTTTGCGTATTTCGCCGTCGCCGGCTCGGGAACCACAATGCTGCTGGTGGCGCTCACCTGGCTGTTCCTCAAGGGCGTGGGCATCTGGGGTATCACGCAGCCGGTGGCCTGGGGCTTTGCCATCATCAACTTCGTGTGGTGGATCGGCATCGGCCATGCGGGCACGCTGATCTCGGCCATTCTTCTGCTCTTCAAGCAGCAGTGGCGTAACTCCATCAGCCGCTTTGCCGAGGCCATGACCATCTTTGCCGTGATGTGCGCGGCCACTTTCCCGGTGATTCACGTGGGCCGACCCTGGCTGGGGTACTGGCTGCTGCCGCTGCCCTTCACCATGGACGTGTGGCCGCAGTTCCGCTCGCCGCTGATGTGGGACACCTTTGCGGTCTCGACCTACGCCACCATCTCGGTGGTCTTCTGGTACATGGGCATGATTCCCGATTTCGGCACCTTCCGCGACCGCGCCGAATCGAAGATTGCCAAGTATTTCTATGGAGTGCTCTCGTGGGGATGGCGCGGCTCGGTGCGCCATTGGGTGCAGTATGAAACGGCGTCGCTGCTGCTGGCGGGCCTGGCCACGCCGCTGGTGCTCTCTGTGCACACCGTCATCAGCTTCGATTTCGCCGTGGCCGTGCTGCCCGGCTGGCACACCACCATCTTTCCGCCCTACTTCGTGGCCGGCGCCATTTATTCGGGGTTTGCCATGGTGCTCACGCTGGCCATTCCCCTGCGCAAGTATTACCACCTCGAGCAGCTGGTGACCGAGCGCCACATCGACAACATGGGCAAGCTGATGCTGGTGACCGGTTTCATCGTGGGCTATGGCTACGCGATGGAAGCCTTCATGGCCTGGTACTCGGCCGACCACTGGGAGGCGTTCACCTTCTGGAATCGCGCCTTCGGGCCCATGGGCTGGTCGTACAAGCTGCTGCTTACCTGCAACCTGTTCATCCCGCTCACGGCTCTTTGGTCGCGCAAGCTGCGCACCAACATCGCCTTCATGTTCGTGTTGTCGATTATCGTCAACACCGGCATGTGGTTCGAGCGCTTCGTCATCATCGTGACCAGCCTGACGCGCGATTTCCTCCCCTCCGCCTGGGGCACCTACCGGGCGACGAAGTGGGACTACATGACCTTCTTCGGCACGGTGGCGTTTTTCCTGTTCATGTTCCTGCTCTTCGTCCGCTTCCTGCCCATGATTCCCATGAACGAAATCCGCTTGCTGCTGCCGCAAGCCAAGATCAAGCCCAAGGTGACGGCGGAGGCTGGTGACTGATGCGCTTCCCCGATTGCTCGAATGCGAAACAGCGAACCTCAAGGGTTGTTTGCCTTAAGAAAACAACCCCCATGACACTGCCTGAATGGGCGAGTGAATCGGAGGGAGCGCTCTGATATGCCCGCACGCGAAGGAATCTACGGACTGCTGGCTGAATTCGAAACGCCCGGCGACCTGGTGCGCGCCGCGCGGCAGTCGTACCAGGACGGCTGGAGGCGCATGGACTGTTACTCTCCGTTCCCCTTGGAAGAGGCTGCCGAAGCCATCGGCTTCCATCGCGACAAGGTGCCGCTGGTTTGCCTGCTCGGCGGCCTGCTGGGCGGGTCAGCCATGTTTGCGCTGGAGACCTGGATTTCGGTGATTGCGTTTCCCCTCAACATCGCCGGCCGGCCCATGTATTCCTGGCCGGCGTTCATCGTTCCGGCCTACGAGTGGACGATTCTGTGGGCCGGACTTTCGGCCGCCTTCGGCATGCTGGCGCTGTGCGGGCTGCCGGCTCTCTATCACCCGGTGTTCAACGCACCCAACTTCCGTGACGGCGCCACGACGGACAAGTTCTTCCTGTGCCTGGAGGCGCTCGATCCCAAATTCAATGCGGCCGAAGCGCGGGCGTATCTCGAAGCGTTCCAGCCGGTCTCCGTGGTGGAGGTGGAGTACTGATGCGCCTCCTCAGGTTTCAGGTTTCAGGGGTCAGGGGTCAGCGATCAGTGATCGGTGATCAGTGGTCAGTGGTCAGTGGTCAAGACGGACAACCACGGAAATGGGTGCCCCAGGTCCCTCGCACTTGGGGACCTGGGAGGCCAGCTCTCCTGGCCGTGACGTTATGCGCGTTGTTGGTCGCCGGCTGCCGGCAGGATATGCAGAACGAGCCGAAGATGATTCCGCAGCGGGGATCGAGCTTCTTTGCCGATGGCCGCGGCGCGCGTCCGCAGGTGGTGAATACGGTGGCGCGCGGCCAGCTGCACCAGGACAGCTACTTCTATACCGGCCTGGTCGAAGGCGCCAACGGTTACCGCGAGGAGCAGGATCTGATGCCGTTTCCCGTGACCATGGAGGTGCTGCTGCGCGGCCAGGAACGCTTCAACATTTACTGCACCCCGTGTCACTCGCGCGTGGGCAACGGCCTGGGGGAGATTGTGGACCGGGGCTACAAGCCGGCCGCGAACCTGAACGACCAGGTGCGGCGCGCGCAGCCCATTTCTCACTACTTCTGGGTGATGACCAACGGCTACGGCGCCATGCCGGACTACTCGGCGCAGCTGACGCCGGCCGATCGCTGGGCAGTCGCGGCCTATATCCGCGCGCTGCAGTTGAGCCAGGCGGCTCCGGTAAGCGTTGTGCCTTCGGGCGCGGAAATCCGCAGCCTCAACAGCATTGCGGAAGAAGAAGGACACCCCGGCTACGCGCAGCCCTGGGCGCTGCCGGAGACGGCGGTCGAGGCTTACAAGCCTGTAGCCGGCGAAGGAACGCCGGCCATGGCCCCGGGCTTCCCGGCAGACCCCAGGATTTCGATTCCCGCAAGCAAACCGGCCGCGCAGGCCGCTCATTAAGGACTGGAACGCAATGGCTTACGACTCGCATGCGGCGTCCCACGGCAAAAGCCTCCCCGCCAACCTCGGGGCGCCGGCCTTTGTGGACGGCTGGAGAAGCCGCGCAATCCAGATCGGGCTGATTTTTTCGGTGATTGCGGTGGTGCTCGCGCTGATGGGTCAGTCGCTCGACCCCGAGCATCTGGGCTGGGATCATTTTCTCCGCGCCTGGATGCTGGGCCTCATGCTGACCTTTGGCTTTGCTGTGGGCGGGCAGGCTCTGCTGATGGTGCAATACTGCTCCGGCGGCAAGTACGGCCTGCTGCTGCGCCGGCCGCTTGAGGCCATGAGCGGCACGCTGCTGCTGGTGGTCCTGTATTGGGTGGTGCCCGTGGTCTTCATGAAGCGGCTCTACCTGTGGGCCAGATACAGCAACGCGCAGGCGGCGCTCCAAGCCGGCCTGATTACCCAGGAGCAGGCCCACTGCATCGCGTTCAAGCACGCCATGCTGAATCCGGCCGACTACATCTGGGCCGGGCTGGTCTGCTTTGCCATCTGGGCGTTCTACAACTGGCGGCTGAACGGGCTCAGCCTGAAACGCGACACGGAAGGGCCGGAGAGAACGCCGTACTGGATCAAGAAATTCGAGAACGTCTCCGGGCCCGGCATCGTGGTTTACGCGGTCACCATGACCCTGGTCTCGATTTACTGGGTCATGTCGATGGACGTGACCTGGTTCTCGACCGTCTACGGGTTGCTGTACCTGGTGGAGCAGGGCTTCCAGGTGCTGGCGTTCAGCATCATCGTGGCCATCGCGCTTTCCCAGGCCGAGCCGTTCAAGACCATCCTGCGCCAAACCGAGCAGCACGACCTGGGCAAGCTGGCGTTTGCCTTTGTCATGCTCAATATCTATCTGAACTTCGGGCAGTTCCTCATCATCTGGTCAGGCAACCTGCCCAATGAGATCAACTGGTACCTTGATCGCATCCGCGGCCACTGGGGCGTGATCATCACCCTCGACTTCATTTTCCATTGGGTGATTCCGTTCTCCATGCTGCTGTCGCGCGACATCAAGCGCAACAAGAAGCGGCTGACCTGGGTGTGCCGGTGGATGATTTTTGCCGTGGCCTTCAACCAGTTCTGGCTCATCGAGCCCAACTTCAAGGATGCGGCGCGCAATCTGCATTTCAGCTGGGGAATCCTGGAGTACGCGGCCGTCCCGGTGGCCATGGTCGCCTTCTGGGTGGCGCTCTTCTGCACCCGCCTCAAAGGGCGCCCGCTGGTTCAAGTCAACGATCCGCACCTGAGAGAGATTTTGGAGCCTGAACATGCCCACGCATAACGGACCCACATCGAGCGGACATGGGCCGGAAGGCCACAAGAAGGAAGAGATCGACGCCTCGCTGCTCTACGAGCGGACCGACGTCGGGGTCACGGGCATCCTTGTGTTCCTGCTTGCCATGGGCATCTTTGTTGCGGTGACGGCGTTTACCTGCTACGGGATCGGCAAGCTCCTGAATGCGCACCTGAACCGGGAGGATGGGCCCAACAACAAGTGGACTAGGACGGTCGACATCCGCCAGCTGGGCGACATGCCCTCGGACCCGGAGATGCAGAACAAGATGGCGCAGATTACCCAGAGCTTTCCCACGCCGCGGCTGCTATTGGACGATGGCGACCGGGACATCGCCGACCTGCACGCGCGGGAGGACATTCTGCTCGACCATTACACCTGGGTGGATCAATCGAAGGGAATCGTGAGAATCCCCATCGAGCGGGCAATGCAGATCATCGCCGAGAAGGGATTGCCGGTGGCGCCCGCAGCCGTGGTGCAGCCGCCCATGACCGGCGACAACCGTCCCGTGGTGACCATGCCTTTGACCAATGGATTTGCGCGCACCGCCTTTGAGCAGAACGAGACGGCGGAGCAGGCGGAGAAGGCAGCGCAAGGGGCGCAGTGAGCGGTGGACGAGGGAGTAGGGAATAGGGAATGAAGCGAGTGAGCCAGGTCGGGGGTAGGCGCGGGGCGGCAGTGGTGCTCGCGTGCGCGCTTGCGCTCCTGCTGGCCTTGCCGCCTGCCGTGGCGCAGGTCTCGAGCTACGGCGACAAGTCGGAGGGTGAGGCGAACAGCCAGCCTTCGGTGCTGAACGGCGTGGGCGTCGATCAGCACCTGAATACGCAGTTGCCGCTCAACCTTGTTTTTACCGACGACACAGGCAACCAGGTTCCGCTGAGCGCGTATTTCGGCAAAAAGCCGGCGATTCTGGCGCTGGTCTACTACCAGTGCCCCATGCTTTGCTCGGAAGAGCTGAACGGCCTTACCAGCGCGCTTGAGATGGTGCGCTTCGTTCCCGGCAAGGACTTCGACGTCATCGTGATCAGCATCGATCCCACGGAGGGCACGGCCCTGGCCGCGGCCCGGAAGCAGACCTACCTGAAACGCTATGGCCATCCGGAGACCGCCGACGGCTGGCATTTCATGACCGGCACGCAGGCCAATATCGACGCGTTGACGCGCGCCGTGGGCTTCCGCTACGTGAAGATACCGGGGCCGGACGGGAAGCTGACGCAATTTGCGCACGCCAGCTCCATCCAGATTGTGACGCCGGAGGGCAAGCTCGCGCAGTACTACATGGGAGTCGAATACTCGCCCAAGGATCTGCTGCTCGGCCTGGACGAGGCCTCGTCGAACCGCATCGGTTCGCCTGTGGACAACATTCTCACCTACTGCTATCACTACGATCCCAAGACCAACACGCATTCGCTGATCGTGGCGCGGGTGGTGCAGCTGGGCGGGCTCTTGACCATGGTGCTGCTGGGAGGATTCATGACGGTGATGTTTCGCCGCGACTACCGGCAGGGAGATGCGGCCGGCGGGCGCGAAAGACGAAACAGGGAAAAGGTGAACGGATAAAGGAATGAGCCACATCAGCCCAGTGCTTTGGCAGTTTCTCGTCAAGTGGTTGACGAACTTCCAGCTGTTTCCGCCGGAGGCGTCGAAAGTGGCGCCGGAGATGGATGCGCTCTATTTTTTCATGGTGCTCATCAGCCTGGTGGGGCTGACGGTGGTGGTTCTGCTGATCGTGAGCTTTTCCATTCTCTACAACAAGAGACGCCATCCCGTGGCCACGCAGATCGAGGGATCTACGCTGCTCGAGGCCACCTGGACCATCATTCCCCTGGGCCTGTTTCTGGTTACGTTCGTCTGGGGTGCGCTGCTTTACTTCCGCATCTACACCCCGCCGGCCAACGCCATGAACATCTATGTGGTGGGAAAGCAGTGGATGTGGAAGGTGGAGCATCCCGGCGGGCAGCATGAGATCGATGCGCTGCACGTGCCCACGGGCCGGCCGGTGCAGTTGACCATCATCTCGCAGGATGTGTTTCACAGCTTTTCCATCCCCGCCTTCCGTGTCAAGCGCGAAGCCATCCCCGGCCGTTATACGTCGGTGTGGTTCGAGGCCACCGAGCCCGGCACCTATCATCTCTTCTGCACGCAATACTGCGGCACCAACCACTCGCAGATGATCGGCGAAGTGGTGGCGATGACGCCCGACGACTTCAGGAAATGGCTGCAAGGCTCCACCAGCGGCAACTCGCTGGCGCAGGACGGAGAGCGGCTGTTTGCCAGCCTGAGCTGCAATGCCTGCCACAATCCCAGCCCCAGCTCGCGCGGTCCCAACCTGGTGGGGGTTTACGGTTCGCATCTCACGCTGGCCAGCGGACAGACGATCACCGTCGACGACGCCTATCTGCGCCAGGCGATTCTGAATCCTTCAGAGCACATTACCCAGGGTTACGCGCCGATTATGCCCACGTATCAAGGCCAGGTCAGCGAGGAGGGAATCTTCGCGCTGGTCGAGTATCTGAAGCACCTCGACTCCGATTATCGTATTCAACAAACCCTGAACACCACCGTGTTGCCCGCCAATAACGAGGGCAGACCGGCGCCGGGAGCGAGCACCCCCAACGCGCCGGGGGAGGTTAAACAATGAGCGCCGCCACCATCATCAGTCTTCCCGATCAATCCACGGCCCGCATCCCCAAAATGAACTTCCTGACCAAGGAGAATGGTCTGCTGAGCTGGCTGCTGACCGGCGACCACAAGCGCATCGCCACGCTTTATCTCGTCTCCATAACATTTTTCTTCTTTATCGGCGGGGCTCTCGCCGGACTCATCCGCCTGGAGCTGCTCACGCCGCAAAACGACCTGATGGCCGCCGACACCTATAACAAGGTGTTTTCCATGCACGGCCTCATCATGGTGTTCTTCTTTCTGGTGCCCTCGGTGCCGGCCACCATCGGGAATTTCCTCATGCCCATGATGGTGGGAGCCAAGGACCTGGCGCTGCCCAAGATCAACCTGCTCAGCTGGTACCTCTACGTGATCGCCGGCATCATGATGATCTATACCATGAGCGTCGGCGGCGTGGATACGGGCTGGACCTTCACCACGCCGCTCTCCACGCACTATCTCAATACCCACGTCATCTCGGCGGGGCTGTCGGTGTTCGTGGCCGGATTCAGCTCCATCTTTACCGGACTGAACTTTATCGTGACCATCCACAAGATGCGCTGCCCGGGCATGACCTGGTTCCGGCTGCCCCTGTTTGTGTGGTCGAATTATGCGGCATCGATCCTGATGGTGCTGGGCACGCCGGTGCTGGCCATCACGCTGGTGCTTGTGGTCTTGGAGCGCACCGTGCACATCGGCGTCTTCGATCCCGCCTACGGAGGCGATCCGCTGCTGTTCCAGCACCTGTTCTGGTTCTATTCGCATCCGGCCGTATACATCATGATTCTGCCCGGTTTCGGTGTGATCTCCGAGGTGATTTCCACCTTCAGCCGCAAGCGCGTCTTCGGCTACACCGCCGTCGCTTTTTCTTCGGTGGCCATCGCCATCTTCGGCTTCTTTGTCTGGGCTCACCACATGTTCATCATGGGCATCTCCAATTACTCGGCGCTGGTGTTCTCGCTGCTCACCATGCTGGTGGCGGTGCCTTCGGCCATCAAGATCTACAACTGGGCCTTCACGCTCTATAAAGGCTCCATCACCTTCGAGACGCCCATGCTCTACGCCATCGGCTTCATGGGCCTGTTTACCATCGGCGGACTGACCGGCGTTTTTCTGGGCGCCACGGGCACGGACATCCATCTCACGGAGACCTATTTTGTCGTGGCCCACTTCCACTTCGTCATGGTGGGCGGCATGCTGATGTCGTTTCTCGCCGGCATCCACTTCTGGTGGCCGAAGTGGACGGGACGCATGTATCCGGAGAAGATTTCGCAACTGGCTGCCTTGACCACTTTCATCGGCTTCAACCTGACCTTCTTCCCTCAGTTCATCCTGGGCACGCTGGGCATGCCGCGCCGCTATGCGGCCTACCCGCCGGAGTTCCAGGTGCTGAACGTGTTCTCGACCGCGGGGGCCACGGTGCTGGGCATCGGCTATTTGCTGCCGATTCTCTACCTGACGTGGAGTCTCAAATACGGCGAGATTGCCGGGGACAACCCGTGGCAGGCAACGGGCCTCGAGTGGCAGACGCAGTCGCCGCCGCTGACCGAAAACTTCCCCGAGATTCCCATCATGGATCACGAAGCCTACGACTACGAGTGGCTGGAACGCCAGCAACGGAAAGAGGTAGCCAGTGTCTGACAGCACGGCGATTGCGCGGGGCGCAGCGGCGGAGGCCGCCCATCCGCACCCTGGCGAGCACCCGCCCTACCAGCGGCATCACTTTGAGACTGTGGGCCAGCAGTTCGATGCCACCAACTTTGCCATGTGGCTCTTCCTGCTCACGGAAGTCATGTTCTTCGGCGGCCTGTTCGCCTCCTACCTGATCATGCGCAACTGGTATTACCCGGCCTTTGTCGAGGGGTCGCACCAGTTGAACATCGGCTGGGGCACGGCCAACACCGCTGTGCTCATTATCTCCAGCTTCACCATGGCCATGGGCGTGTGGTCGGCGGAGATGCGCAAGAAGGGAATGCTCCTCCTCTTCCTCTCCCTCACCTGGATTCTGGGCATGGCCTTCCTGGGCATCAAGACCATCGAGTATCACGAGAAGTGGGTCAAACACCACGTCCCCGGGTTGAACTGGAGCGATTCCTCGTTCCTCAATCCCGCTTCCGACCCCGAAGTGCATAAGGACTATCCGGGCGACAAGCCGCTTGCGCCCGAAATGGCCCAGAAGGCGGAGATGTACTTCTTTCTCTACTTCGCCATGACCGGCATGCATGCCCTGCACATGATCATCGGCATCTCCATCCTCACTTTCATGATTATCCGGGCGCGCCAGGGGGCCTACACCACCGGCCACGTCACGTACGTGGAGAACTTCGGCCTTTACTGGCACTTCGTCGATATCATCTGGATCTTCCTGTTCCCGCTGCTCTACCTGATCAGCAGATTTCCCAATAGTTGACCAGGATTCTTGAGGAGAACGCCGTCATGAGCGAACAGAACCAACAGCACGCCGGGCATGAGGACGAGCACCATATCGTCAGCCCGCTCGTCTACCTCACCATCCTGCTGTGCCTGCTGGCCTTCACCGGCCTGACCGTACTGGCGTCGTACAAGGATCTGGGCGAGTGGCACATCACCGGGAGTCTGACCCTGTTCTGGAATCCGGTGGTCGCCCTGGCCATCGCCTGCACCAAAATGACCCTGGTGGTGCTCTTCTTCATGCACGTCAAGTACAGCCCCAAGTTGACCAAGCTGACCGTGATCAGCGGCTTCTTCATCTTCCTCGGACTGATCAGCATGACCTTGGCCGATTACATGAGCCGCGCCTGGGGACGGTGGTAGAAAGACAGGGGTCAGGGATCAGGTGTCAGGTTTCAGCGATCAGGGAAGGCCGCCCCGGGGCGGCCTTTTTGCTGGCCGGCAGGATGGGGAATTTTAGTTAGAGGAAACTTATTCCCCGCAAACCAAAGCTGTCCTATAATGGGTCACAATTTCAATCCCGGAAACTTGTGCCTTCCCCCTGGCGAAATCCGCTCGATTCCGCGGCGATCCCCATTGGAAGCTTTTCATGAACGTTCTTCATGAATTGGAAAGGCCGGTTTCGGGATGCGGGTGCGCGCGACCATCGCCGCTGGGACAACGATTGAAAACGGGCCGGTGCGAAGCGCCCGCGTCATGCGGCGGGGAGCTTCGGCGGCCTTCCGGGTCACTCTGGTTCTGGCCGCAGCCACGCTTCTGCAGGGCTCTCCCTGGCTGAAGGCGCAGGCGCCGCGCTCCGCGGTTGCGTCGGCGCGTGCGCAGAAAGAGGCTGCCGTTCCGCCGCGCGTGGCTGCAGCCCGGCGGTTCCTGGCCGAGCGCGGCTGGAAGCCGGACCAGCGGCGTCTGGCGCTGCGGCGGCAGGCCATGCGCGCCCAGGGAACGGCCACGCCCGCACAGACCGGCGGCACGGCGCTTGGAACGGCTACCTGGCAGCCGCTGGGACCCACGGCGGTGCTCACGTCGAGCTACGGGCTGGTGACGGGGCGCGTGGCCGCGCTGGCGCTCGATCCCTCGGACGCGACCGGCAATCATCTCTACCTGGGGACCACGGGCGGCGGCGTGTGGGCCGCGAGCAATGCCGCGGCAACCGATTCGTCGACCATTGTCTTTACCCCGCTCACCGACGAAGTGAATGCGCTGGCCGGCGCCTATGACGCCTCCATCAGTATTGGTGCGCTCACGGTGCAGCCAGGCGGCACGGGCGTGATCCTGGCCGGCACCGGCGATCCCAACGACGTTCTCGACTCCTACTACGGCGCCGGCATCCTGCGCTCCACCGATGACGGCACGACGTGGACGCTGATCCAGGAGACGCACGACGCCGAGGACGGCCTGAGCGGGCAGGACTTCAGCTTTGTCGGCGAGGGCTTCGCCGGCTTTGCGTGGAGCACGGCGAGCCCGTCGACGGTGGTGGCCGCGGTTTCCCAGGCGTACGAAGCCACGGTGGTGGATCCGGAGCAGTCGAACCTGAGCTACGAGGGGCTCTACTACTCGACGGACAGCGGCGCGACCTGGCACCTGGCGGCCATTACCGATGGAAACGGCGAGGACGTGCAGGGACCACTCGACGCCTTTGCCGAACCCGACGGCAATGCGGCCACGACGGTGGTTTGGAATCCGGTGCGGCAGATTTTTGTGGCCGCGGTGCGCTACCACGGATACTACACTTCGCCGGACGGCGTGACCTGGACCCGGCTGGCCGCGCAACCCGGCAGCGGCCTGAGCACGCAGCTCTGCCCCAACAATCTGGGCACCACCGGCTCGATCGCCTGCCCCATCTTCCGCGGCGCGCTGGCGATCAATCCCGTGACCGGCGATACCTTTGCGTGGACGGTGGACGGGAACAACCAGGACCAGGGGCTGTGGCAGGACCAGTGCAGCCTGAGCGGGAGTGCGTGCGGCAATGCGGCCATCAGCTTTGCGCAGCAGTGGAGCACGGCCGCGCTCGAAGCGAGCACCATCGAGGGACCGGTGACCATTGCCGACGGCAATTACAACCTGGCGCTAGCGGCCGTTCCCTCCGCGCAGGACACGCTGCTGCTGGCCGGCGACAACGACCTGTGGAAGTGCAGCCTGGCCGCGGGCTGCGCCTGGCGCAACACCACCAACGCCGCCACCTGCATGAGCGCGCAGGTGGGTGCGTACCAGCATGCTATTGCCTGGAACGCGGCCAATCCGCTCGAGGTTTTCCTGGGCAATGACAGCGGGCTGTGGAGCTCGCTCGACGCGATCGGCGAAACCGGCGAGCCGTGTTCCGCGTCGGACTCCACGCACTTCCAGAACCTGAACGGCAGCCTCGGTTCGCTGGCCGAGGTGGTGAGTCTTTCCCCGGTTCCGGTGACGCCTTACGCCATGCTGGCCGGGCTGGGCGTGAATGGAACCGCGGGCGTGAAGAGCACCACGGCCACAGCCGATTGGCCGCAGATCCTGAGCGGCTACGGCGGCACGGTGGCCATCGACCCCACCAACAGCAACAACTGGTATGTGAACGATCAAGCGGGGGTGTCGATCTATCTCTGCTCGCAAACGGCGGCGTGCACGCCGGCCGATTTCGGCTCGAGCCCGGTGGTAACCGATGCGGACGTGAATCTGCCCCAAGGCGAAATGCCGGTGCCTGCGCCGTTTCTGGTCGATCCGCTCGACCCCACGCAGTTGCTCATCGCTACGTGCCAGCTGTGGCGCGGGCCGGCGAATGGCGTGGGCTGGAGCGCGAGCAACGCGGTGACGCCGATTCTCGACAGTGGAGCGTCGAATGCGCAATGCAGCGGGGATGCGCTTATCCGGTCGATCTCCGCGCTCCCGCTGGCGAGCGGGAGCGAAATTATCTATCTGGGTATGTACGGCTCAGGCGACTTTGGCGCCAATCTGCCCGGCCACGTTCTGAGCGTTTTCCTCAATCCTTCCAGCGGCGCGGCGCCGGTGGTGACCGATCTGACGCTCGATCCCGTGGTCAACGATCCGGTTGCGCTGAACTATTACGGCCTCGATATTTCGAGCGTCTACGCCGACCCGCACGACGGGACCGGCAACACCGTGTATGTCACCGTTGAGGGAATGCCCACCCCGGATGAAGGCGTGCAGACCATCTATCAATCCACCGACGGCGGTGCGCAATGGACCGACATCATGGCCAACCTTCCCGCGGCGCCCGCCAACAGCATCGCCGTCGATCCGGAAAATTCCAGCGTTGTTTATCTGGCGACGGACCAGGGGGTTTACTTCACGGCGAACGTATCGAGCTGCGCCCAGTTGCCGTATGTGTGCTGGTCGCCGTTCGGGACCGGGCTGCCGGATGCGCCGGCGGTTGCGCTGAGCGCGGCGCCCTCAGCACAGGTGCTGGTGGCCGCGACCTACGGGCGCGGCATTTGGCAGACACCCCTGTGGAGCGCGGGTACAGGTTTGGCGACGGCGACGGTTACGCCCGCTTCGCTCACCTTTCCGAGCCAGACGGTGGGCAATGCCAGCGCAGTGCAAACCGTAACGCTTGAGAATACCGGCGCGGTTGCACTTGCGCCTACGTCGATTTCGGTTATGGGAAGTTTCACTGAGGTGGATGACTGCGCCGGCGCCCAGGTGCCCGCGAACGGAAGCTGTGCCATCCAGGTCGCGTTTGTGCCCACAATCGCGGGCGCGCAGACGGGGCAAATCGTGATCGACGCCAATGTCTACGGCGGACAAATTACGGTGAACCTGACCGGAAGCGCCACGGCCGCGGGCGCGGTGAGTGTGAGTCCGGACGAAGTGAATTTCGGCTCCGAGGCAGTGGGCGGAACGTCGCTGCCGCTCTCGGTTACGGTGGGCAACAGCAGCGCCTCCGCGGTTCCGATTACCGGCGTAACGGTTTCCGCGCCTTTTGTACTCGCCGGCAATGCGTGCGGGACGGTCTCGCTGGGCGCCAACGCCGATTGCCAGATGCAGGTCGGGTTTGCGCCCACGCAGCCTGGACCGGCCACGGGCTCGCTCACGCTGACCGATGGCGCAGGCACGCAGACCGTGGAGCTGACCGGCGTGGGACTCTCGGCGCCCACGGACACGCTCAACGCAACCTCGCTCACCTTTCCCACCACCGCGACAGGGCAGCTGTCGGCCGCGCAGTCCGTGACTCTGACCAACTCCGGGGGCGAGCCGCTCGAGTCGATCGCGGTTTCCATCACCGGCGGATTCAACCTGACCAACGGCTGCACCACGCAACTGGGCGCTAACTCTTCCTGCACGATTGCCGTGCAATTCGCTCCCACGCAAACGGGCAGCGTGAACGGCACGCTCACGGTGGGGGACGCGCTGCGCATGCAGACGGTCTCGCTCTCCGGAACCGGCGCCGCGCCGGCGGCCATCAGCGTAAGTCCATCGAGCCTGACCTTTTTGAACCAGCAGCCCGGGGTTGCCAGCACGCCGCAGACCGTCACCGTCACCAACAGCGGGGGAGTGGCCATGGCGAATGTCGGCTTTGCCATTACCGGTCCTGCAGCGGCGAGCTACTCCATCGCCGGCACCACCTGCGGCGCCACGCTGAATGCGCAGGCAAATTGCACGGTGCAGATTGTCTTTACCCCGGCAGGCGCCGGACCGATTGACGCCGCACTCGCGATCTCCTCCTCGACGCCTGGCGTTGTCGCGGTCTCCGTGCCCCTCAACGGCACGGGCCAGCTGTCGACAGGATTCACGGTCAATCCCGCGCAGGTGGTGTTCGCCAATCCCGTAGGCGTGGGGCAAACGAGCGCGGCGCAGACGGTGACCATCACCAACGCGACCGGTTATGCAATCTCCTCGCTCACTCTTGCCGCCGGCGCTCCCTTCACGCTTTCCGCCAACGCCTGCATGGGCGCGCTGGCCGCGGGCGCAAGCTGCACCGCGTCGGTCGCGTTTGCGCCAACCGCAACCGGACCAGCCACAGGCGCGTTGACCATCACATCTTCATCCGTGGCCACCACCACCACAGTGCCTCTGTCGGGATCGGGGTTCAGCTTCACGGTTGCGGCCTCGGGTGCGGGCGGCCTGAATGTGGTCGCGGGCCAAACCGCGGATTTTCCCCTGGTGATTACTCCCAGCGGAGCGCAGATCACATTCAGCTTTGCCTGCGGCACGCTGCCGGCGAATGCAAGCTGCAGCTTCAATCCGGGCACGGAAACTCTCGGCTCCGGCGTGCAGGGCAACCTGACTGTGGAGGTCGCGACGGGCGAAGCGACTGCGTCCACCCGCGAACGAGTTCCCGGGGATGGCGGTGCGCTGCCCCTTGTTTGCGGACTGCTTCTGTTGCCGCTGGCACTCTTGCGCCGGCGCGCCGCTTTCCTGGCTGCGCTGGTGCTGGTGGTTCTCCTCGCCGGCGTTTCCAGCTGTACCTCGTCGAGCGGAGGCACCGGCGGAACTCCGCCGGATGAGCAAGGCAGTTCGCTCACGCCGCCGGGGACCTACACCATACCGGTTACGATTTCTGCGGACGGCATGTCACAGATGATCGATCTGACCCTGACCGTGGATTGAAACCCACGGTCGAGCCGCGCCGCGCCGCTCTGCGCGCCGTCTATACTTGAGATTCGAAGCGCACCGCAAAACCGGCGCTGGATCAGGACCGGTGCGCAGGCGGGAACGCGAGACCATGGCGGAAAAAGTCACCGTGGAAGAGGTGCAACGTGTAGCGGAGCTGGCGCATTTGCAGCTGGCGCCGGAAGAAGTGCCGCGCATGCGCAAGGACCTGAACGCCATTCTCGATTACGTGGCCGAGCTCAACGAACTCGACACGGCGGGCGTGGCGCCGCTCGCGCAGGTAAGCGAGCTGGGCGATTTTTCGAGCGAACTGCGGGCGGATGTGCTGGTGCCTTCGCTCGACCGGGCCGAAGTGATGCGCGCGGCGCCGGAGTCCGACGGAAGATTCTTCAAGGTTCCCAAGGTGATTGAGAGATAGGGAATAGGGAATAGGAAGACACTCTAAGGGTCGGGAAAGGGCATGGCGCCATTGGCGAGCGGGGCGAGAACCGCGGAGGCTCTGACGGAGCGGCCAACGCCGCTCGCTGCTCTGCGCCAGGAGATTGCCGGGCGCCGCACGAAGGCGTCGGACCTGGCGTCGGAGTATTACGCGCGCATCGAGAGGAAGAATCCGCAGCTCAACGCCTTTCTGAGCCTGACGAAAGAGCGTGCGCTCGCGCAGGCGGCGCGTATCGATGCCCTCGCGGCCAGGGGCGATCCGTTGCCTGTGTTGGCAGGGATTCCCATCGCCGTCAAGGACGTGCTGGTGATGCAGGGCGCACCGTCCACCGCCGGATCGAAAATTCTTCAGGGATACCGGCCTCCTTACGACGCGACGGTGGTAAAGCGGCTCGAGGCAGCCGGCGCGGTGCTTCTGGGAAAAACGAATTGCGATGAGTTTGCCATGGGCTCGTCGAACGAGAACTCGGCTTACGGGCCGGTGCGCAACCCCGCGGACACGGAGCGTGTTCCCGGCGGCTCGAGCGGCGGCTCGGCGGCAGCGGTTGCGGCCAACCTGGCCGTGGCCGCGCTGGGTACTGATACCGGCGGCTCCATCCGGCAACCGGCCAGCTTTTGCGGCGTGGTGGGCGTGTTGCCCACCTATGGGCGCGTTTCTCGCTACGGATTGATCGCGTTTGCTTCTTCGCTCGATCGCATCGGGCCATTTGCCGGCAACGTGCGCGACGCGGCCACGGTGTTGGGCGTCATCGGCGGCCACGACCCCTGCGACGCCACCAGCGTTCGCGCGCCGGTTGAGGATTACGCCGCCGCGAGCGACAAGCCGGCCGAGGGACTGCGCATCGGCGTTCCCGCGGAGTATTTCGCCGAGGGACTTGACCCGGAGGTCCGCGCCGCGGTCGAGCGTGGCATCGGGGCGCTCAAAGAAGCCGGCTGCATCCTCAAGCCGGTGCATCTGCCGCACACCAAGTATGCGGTGCCGGCGTATTACCTGATCGCCACGGCGGAGGCGAGCGCCAACCTGGCGCGCTTTGACGGCGTGCGCTACGGCTACCGGTCTCCCCGGTCGGAGACCCTGGCCGGCATGTACAGCCACTCGCGCGACGAGGGCTTCGGCGCCGAAGTGAAGCGGCGCATCCTGCTGGGCACCTACGCGCTCTCTGCCGGCTACTACGATGCCTATTACCGCAAGGCGCAGCAGGTGCGGCGCATTCTGGCCGAGGAGTTTCTGCGCGCCTTTGCCGAGGTGGATGCCCTCGTCACGCCCACCTCGCCGGTGCCGGCGTTCAGGCTGGGCGAGAAGACCGACGATCCCGTGTCGATGTACCTCGCCGACATTTACACCGTGACGGCGAGCCTGGCCGGCATCTGCGGAGTTTCGGTTCCCTGCGGCGCAACGCCCGCCGGGCTGCCGGTGGGCATGCAGGTGCTGGCCATGCACTTGCGCGAGAGCACGGCCTTTCGCGTGGCGCGGGCCGTGGAAGCGGCTGGCGTCTGACGCCTCGGCAAGATGGAGTGATGCAATTGAAGCTTCGGCGGAAACTCAGCTTCACCGTTCCGGCAGCCTTGCTTGCCGCCGGCGGAGTCCTTTGGTTTGCGAGTGCAAGTTTCCGATTCTGGGTTGTGGAGGCTTACATGGCGGTCCGCCCGGTTCCGCATATCTGTAAGCAGAGATCGGCCGAATTGCAGAGGCGTGTCGATCGTCTTAAGGCTGACGCCCAGAGCACTCTCAAGGCTGGAGCAACCAGGACCGTGGTGGCTGGGTTTTTCGCATCCGAGAGCATTCCCCTGAAGTACGAATCGATTGGCGGACAGACCTACGCGACCGGTCAGGTTTTTGTCGCAGGCCTGCCCGAATGCGCGACCATCGCCTGTGGAGACGACTCCGCGCTCATCGGTGTCCGGGTCGAGGTCGATTCAGGCGGCGCCGTAGTGTCGGATCCGGTCGTCGTTGGAATGTACACAGATTGCCTGTAGGTGTACCGCAGATCAGTTTTTGGAGTTACTATAGGGACAAATTCCACGCAATCGAGCGACCCCCAGGCTGCATCCCCCACGGCTTTCGCTGAAGAAACGAGCGAGCGATGGGCAAGATCGCACGGTGTTTCGTCGCAGCGGCAATTCCAATCCTCGCAGCTCCTCAAGCGATGAGCGCCACCCCCCGCAAAGGCCACTCCGTGGTGCTGGGCGCAGCGAAGAGCGTCCCTTACTCGAAACAGGCTGACCCGGCGGGCGCGACCGCGGGCGAGGACGCGCTCAAGATTCGCGCCCTGCTGGTGGATGGCCTGCTGAAAGAATGGACCACCGGTGACGCGCACGACGTGACCGATCGCAGCTTCGTCGTCCGACGCGTGATCCGGCTCAACGACACCCTGCCCGGCGATAAGCCGGGCAAATGGATATGGCAGCGCGGACCGTGGCTGCTGGTGGATCGCGTGACCGGGCGCGTAACGCCGCTCAAACTGCCGGACTACAACCCCGGCGTGAGCCAGGTGAGCTGGTTCCGCGACTACGGCGCCTATTGCGGCGTGACGGCAAGCGGCAAGAGCCTGTACGCGGTGGTGGCGCAAGTGGAGGCGCGCAAGCCGGTGCTGGCGAAAAAGCTTTCGGCCTTCGATGCCGAGAACCCTCCCGACCCGGCGTGCAGCCAGCCTGAGTGGCAGCGCGAACCGTTGCGCGTTACCTTTCACCCCGCGGGCAAAGATGCCGTGAGTTACGATCTTGTTCCGGGGTCGGCCGTCCTCGTGGAAGATTCAGAAGACGAACCGGAGACGCCGGATCAGCAGCCGGCGCCGAAATAGCAAGTCAGCGAGTCAGCGAGTCGGCGAGTCAGCGGGGCGCCAAACTGCTAAGCTCAAAGCCGGCGATGGAATCTCTGGACGAACTTCTGCTGAACGCCGAGGCAGCGCACGGCCACCTGTGCGCAGGGCAGATCCTGGGCGTGCGCATGGCGCTCCTGGGTCTCGACCGGCTCGGCATCGCCGACCCGCGCGGGGCCGACCGCAAGCGCCTGGTGACGTTTGTCGAAATCGATCGCTGCGCCACCGATGCCATCGCCCTGGTTACCGGCTGCCGGCTGGGCAAGCGCGCGCTCAAGTTCCGCGATTGGGGCAAGATGGCGGCTACCTTTGTCGACCTTCAGTCAGGCCACGCTCTTCGCGTTGTCGCTCGCGAAGACTCGCGCGAGCTCGCCCGCAGCCTCTATCCCCATCTCGAGAGCCCGAACCGGCAGCAGATGCAGGCTTACCGCGAACAGCCCGATGCGGCGCTCTTTCGCGAGCAACGGGTGCGCGTGGCCGTGGATGCTGCCGATCTGCCCGGCTACAAAGCGGAGAGAGTGGTTTGCGACCTCTGCGGCGAAGGGGTGAACTTCGGGCGATTCGTTCTTCTCGAGCAGCGCCGCGTGTGCCTCTCCTGTGCGCGCCCGGAACAGCGTTATTGGGAGCCGGAATGAGCCCCGCTCAGTGCCGCGCGTCTTTCCAAAAGCTCCAGAGCACCCAGAGCAGAAAGGCTACGGAAAGAACGAGAGGAATCAGCCAAAGAGCGCCAGGTTGGGTAATTTCCATATACAGCCAGCCTTCGGCAGGAGCGTTGCGGCGCGAAGTCACGTGTCTGGTTGGAGGCGCGCGCAGCCGCAAAGCCCTGCTGATAGCAGGGGACTCCCTGTCTGCTAAAGAAGGGGTGGAAATTCCGTAAGATGTTTATAAGGGCCGTGCTTTGACCCGCGGCCAAAGGGAAAGCGTGGCGGGGGTTTTACTCCCCGGTCCAGGGTTCCGGCACATCCTTGACACGCTACCGGCCGCGCGTATCTTATCTTTCTAGGCACTCTTTCTGCTATCCGAACGGAGGTAGACCGCGCCCGGAATGGCCCGGCCTCCGGAATCGGAAACCGGAAGGAATGCTCTGTCGAACAGGAAGCAGACGGCGGTAGGGTCTCGAATTTTGGGGGAGCGGGAAGGAAACGAATTCCTCCCCCCGGCCGGACCCTGCTTCCAGATCCTGGGCCGGGACGTACGCGCCGCCCAGGACCGTTCCCGGAGACAAATTTTTCTGGCGTCAGGCTCTCGCCCCGGCGAGTGTGCCTGCAGGCCGGCTGCCGCGCCCGGTTGACGATGCCGGGCGAGCAAAGGATAAGAGTGACGAACGTTTTGGCATTCCTGGGCCCCGTGCCCACAGCACCGGGCGGCGGCCTTTCGATGCTCCTGCCGCTGCTGCTGATTCCCCTGCTTTATCTGCTCATGATCCGGCCGCAGCAAAAGCGGCAAAAGCAATGGCAGGCCATGATGTCCGCCATCAAGGCCGGCGACCGCGTCACCACCGCGGGCGGCATTCGCGGCACCATTCTTTCCATCAAGGACGATGCGATCATTCTTCGGGTTGCGCCGGATAACCTCAAACTCGAGATCGCCAAAAACGCCATCGCCTCGGTTACCCAGGAGAACGGCTCTTAAGCCGCCGACCTGCAGAGTGGAATGATGAAAAAGAATCTCAAAAACAGGATCGCCCTGATTATTGCCGTCCTCGCGGTCTGTCTCTACGGCATCTTCGGTATTCCCAAAGGCGTCACCGGCAAAGATCTTCTTGCCGCGATCACCAACCGGATTCATCTGGGACTGGATCTGCGCGGCGGCGCGCACCTGATTCTGCAAACGCAGGTTTCGGACGCCGTAGACGCCGAGACCGATAACTCGGTGCAGGAGATCGAGCAGGATCTGAACAAAGGCAACCTGACCTTTTCCCAGGTCTACAAGCCCGACCCCAACAAGCCGGAGGTCATTCGCATCGAGGGCACCTCTCCGGCACAATCGAGCGATGTGAGCACGCTGCTCGATGGCACCAAGTATGCCGATGAGTACGACCTGGCGCAGGGTGCGAATAATACCTGGACGCTGACCATGAAGCCGATCTTCGAGTCTGATCTCGAGCGGAGGACCGTGCAGCAGGCGATCGAGACCATTCGCGACCGCGTGGATTCACTGGGGGTGAGCGAACCGGTAATCCAGGAGTACGGCCTGGGCGCCAACGAGATCCTGGTGGAGCTGCCCGGCGTGAGCGACCTGAATGAGGTGGAGAACATCATCCATTCAACCGCGCGCCTGGAGATTCACGCCGTGGAGGGCGGCCCGTTCCCCGACCGCCAGGCCGCACTCTCGAGCACAGGCGGCAATCTTCCGCCGGACCAGGAGATCCTTCCGGCAACCGGGGAGCTGGCCGGTCCCGCGGGCAATGGCAGCTTTTACATCCTCGAGCGGCTTGCCATTGTGGAGGGCAGCGACTTTCGTTCCGCCGAACCGACCACCAATTCCAACACAGGACAAAGACAGGTGACCTTCAACCTCACCGATGAGGCCGGAGAAAAATTCTGGAACTACACCAGCGCCAACGTGGGCAAAAGCATGGCGGTGGTGATGGGCGGCACGGTGCGCGAGGTGGCGGTTATCCAGGAGGGTATCCACGACACCGGCGAGATTACGGGCAGCTTCTCGCCGGATGAGGTCATGATGCTTTCCAAGCTCCTGCGCACCGGCGCCTTGCCCGCCTCGCTGAACTACATCGAGGCGAGCACGGTGGGCGCAACACTGGGAGCCGATTCCATTCGCGAGGGCGTGACCGCGGCCATAGCGGGCGTGCTGGTGGTGATGGCGTTCATGCTGGTTTATTACCGCGGATCGGGCATCAACGCCGACCTGGCGCTCTTTCTCAATCTGGTAATCCTGCTTGGCTTCATGGGTTTCTCCCAGGCTGCGCTCACGCTCCCCGGGATTGCCGGGGTCATTCTCACCATCGGTATGGGCGTCGACTCGAATGTGCTCATCTTCGAACGCATCCGCGAGGAGATTCGCGCCGGCAAAGCGGCCTCGGCCGCTGTGGATCAGGGCTTCGCCCACGCCTGGGTCACGATTCTCGATACCCACGTGACCACCATCGTCTCCGCGGCCATCCTGTTCCTGTTCGGCACCGGACCGGTGAAAGGCTTTGCAACCACGCTCACATTCGGTCTTTTGGCCAACCTTTTTACCGCAGTCTTTGTCTCGAGAGTGATCTTTGAGGCTCATCTGAACAAACTGAAGCCGGGAGAGATGGTCTCGATTTAGAGACCAGGAACCGGGGGACTAAGGGACTAAGGGACTAGGGAATAGGGAACAGGGAACAGGGAACAGGGAGCAGGAATTAGAAGCTGAAAGCTGAGAGCTGACGGCTGAAGGCTCACAAGAAGGGGAAAAGAAGCAGTGGAATTCTTTCACAGCGTCAATGTGAACTGGCTCGGGAAAAAGTGGTACTTCCTTGCCTTTTCCATGATTTTCAGCGTGGCGGGCATCATCTCCATGGCCTGGCATTACAAGACCATCGGCAGCCCGGTGCCCCTGGGCGTCGATTTTCGCGGCGGCACGCAGGTCGAGGTGCAATTCCAGCAGCCACCGGACCTGACCCGGGTGCGGCAAGCCATCAGCGCGGCGGGAATCAAGGATGCTGACATCTCCCTCTTCGGCGAGACGGTCAACGATGTGCTCATCAGCCTGCCGGAGCAGCTGAACGAAAGGGCGCTCGACGCCGGCCGGGCGCAGGTCGAGGGCGCGCTGAATGCGCACTATTCCACCAACTTCAACGTGCGCAGCGTGCAGGTGGTGGGTCCCACGGTGGGCCACCAGCTTGAAAAGCAGGCCACGCTGGCGACGCTTTACTCCATGCTTGGGATGCTGATTTACCTCTGGTTCCGGTTTCAGCTTATTTACGGTGTGGCTGCGGTGGTCGCCTGCTTCCACGACACCCTGATTACCGTGGGCTTCTTTGCCTTGACTGACCGGGAGATCAGCCTGACGGTGATCGCCGCCATTCTCACCCTGGTGGGCTATTCGATGAACGACACCATCGTCGTCTTCGACCGCATTCGGGAGAACCTGCGCATCAGCCGGCGCGAGCCTCTGCCTGACCTGGTCAACCGGAGCATCAACCAGACGCTGAGCCGGACGGTGCTGACCTCCGGTCTGACCTTCCTCACCGTGCTTTCCCTGTACGTTTTTGGGGGACAGGTGCTGAAGGGCTTTTCATTTGCGCTGGTGGTGGGTATTCTAATCGGTACCTACTCGTCGATTGCGGTGGCCTCGCCCATGCTGGTGGCCTGGCAGGAGTGGCGGGCAAAAAAGGGCAGGACTACGAGTCTTCCGGCAGCAAAGCGCTAGGGTTAACAGACCCTGGAGCGGGAGCATCTAACCCCAGCGGCAGGGGAGGAATGCCTGCCAGGTCGAGGCAGCGTTTCTGGCGAAGAAAAAGCGGAAACAGCCAGGCCTGGAGGTTGCCAAATCAGTAGGCTTGGAGGCGTCGGGAATTTGCACCAGAATTGCAGCAATTTTTGCAAGAGAAGCATGGTTCTGATAAGGTTGACACGCTTCTCTGGGACGGTTCCGATGCCCGGGAACAATTGGGGTTTCCGCGGTGTCTAAAAGTAGGTAACGACACACCCGAGTCGAGGCTGGCCATGTTTGAAGATTCAACATTTGAATCCGGACACAAAATCAGGTCCAAGAGCGGCCGTTGGATGCTCGTCACAGGCATTCTCAATGGTTCGATTTTGCTGCTGATGATTCTGCTTCCTCTGATCTACCCTGAGGCGCTGCCCAAGGCCGCGATGCTCACGGTTCTTACCACCCCACCGCCTCCGCCTCCACCTCCGCCTCCGCCCCCGCCTCCTGAGGTTCATATCGTGCATGTGCAGTCGGAGATGATGAACAATCAGCTCACGGCGCCCACCAAGATTCCCCACAACATCCAGATGGTGAGCGAAAAGGAAGCGCCTCCGAGCAGCTTTGGCGTGGCCGGCGGCCTGGACGGCGGCGCGGCCGGCGGCGTGATGGGCAGCATCTTCGGCAGCGGCAACGGGCCGCAGGTGAAGGCTGCGCCCCCCAAGAAGGTCAACATCTCGGCCGGCGTGGCCGTGGGCATGTTGATTCAGAAAACTTTGCCGGTGTATCCGCCGATTGCGAAGGCGGCCCGCGTTTCCGGCACGGTGGTGCTGCAGGCGACGATCTCGAAGCAGGGCACCATTCAGGATTTGCGTGTGGTTAGCGGTCCGGCGATGCTGCAGCAGTCGGCATTGGATGCCGTGCGGCAATGGCGCTACCGGCCTTACCTGCTCAACAATGAGCCCGTCGAAGTGGAAACCACGGTCAATGTGATTTTCACCCTCGGCGGTTGAAACCGCTTACGGCTCTCTGCCGCGTCAAGCAGCAGGGAGCTTTTCATTTGACCTGAATGCGAATCTCGCAAGAGCCGCATTCCCTCCGGGTCCGCTCTGCGGCCCGGCTCATTCCATCAACAACTCCTTAGGAGGAAAGATTCAGTGATTCTCGCTCAGCTCACTCATTTTGCTTCGCACACCGTAAACAGCCTGGCCATGTTCCAGGATGAGAGCCAGACGGTCGGCTTCAGCCCCATGCAGCTTTGGGCCCACATGGGCTGGCTGGCCAAAACCGTGGCCATCGTTCTGTTCATCGAATCGGTCTGGTCCCTGGCAGTGATGATCGATCGCTATCTCTACTACTCGGCCGCCCGCAAGCAGTCGCGCGAGTTCGCGCCCAAGGTTGCCGGCGCGCTCAAGGACAGCAAGCTGGAGGAAGCCATCAAAATTGCCGACCGCAGCAAGAAGTCGCACTTGGCTGAAGTGGTGACCGCCGGTCTGCAGGAGTTCCGCGCCTCGGCGGGCGTGGCCACGCCGGAGACCATCGAGAGCTCAGGCCGTGCGCTCGAGCGGGCCGAAGCCATTGTGCACGCCAAGCTGAAGCGGGGCCTGGGCGTCCTGGCCACCATCGGCGCAACCGCGCCTTTCGTGGGGCTGTTCGGCACCGTGGTCGGCATTCTGCACGCATTTGACGCCATCGCCACGCAGAAGGAATCCGGTATCGGCGCGGTTGCCGGCGGCATCGCCGAGGCGCTGGTGACCACGGCTTTCGGCCTGCTGGTGGCCATCCCTGCGGTGATGGCTTTCAACTATTTCACCGGGCGGGTCGAGGCCTTTGACGTGGAGATGGACAACTCCTCGAGCGAGCTGCTCGACTACTTCATCAAGCAGAGCCACAAGCGGTAATTGCGGCTTTAGCCAGGCGAGAATCCACGCCGGCCGGGAAGGCAGGATACCTCCCGGCCGGCGATTTGAGGTTTCTCCGGTGGCCTGAACACGGCAAGGGCGGACCGAGTCCGCTGATCACTTCAAAACCTACGGAGCCCACGCCATGGGAATTGTAGTTCGCGACGAAGGAAAGAAGGTCAATTCCAACATCAACGTCACCCCGATGGTGGACGTGATGCTGGTGCTGCTCATCATTTTTATGGTCATCACGCCCATGTTGCAGAACAAGGTGCAGATCGACATGGCCAAGGTGGAGAATCCCACAGCCATGCCGGATGCCGACAAGGACGACGCCATCGTGGTGGCGGTTACCCGCGACGGCGGCGTGTTCCTGGGCCAGAACCGCGTTGACCCCAGTCAGCTGGGCAGCCTGGTGCGCGACAAGCTCGCCGACAAGACCGACAAGACGATTTATGTCCGCGCCGATGCGCGGGCGCAGTACCGGGCCGTGGAAGACGCCATCGACGATGTGCGCACGGCAGGCGTCGAAGAAGTCGGCCTGCTGACGCAGAAGCGTGAAGGCAATTTGGCGGGCGGCGAGTAACTTGGCCGCTGCGTGGCTCGGGGTAAGAATTCTGGATTGGAGACGAGGAGTTTAAGCCATGGCATTTTCAATGGGCACCAGCGGCAGCATGGCCGACATCAATGTGACCCCCATGATCGATATTCTGCTGGTGCTGCTGATCATTTTTATGGTCATCGTGCCGGTGACCCCCAAGGGTTTGGACGCGCTGGTACCCCAGCCGCCCAAGAATCCGCAGCAGCAGCAGCCGAACGACCGCACCATCGTGGTCCAGATCCTGTACCACGCCGGCCAGCCCCCGGCGTTCAAGATCAATGACACCGACGTCAATAATGGCGTTGGCGGCGAGGCGGCTGAGCGCGAGCTGCAGCAAAAGCTGACCGACATCTATGCCAACCGCGCTGAGCGGGTGATGTTCATCAAGGCTGACGACGATGTGAACTTCCAGTGGGTCGCCGACGTGCTCGACATTGGCAAGGCAGCCAACGTGGATCATATCGGATTGATGACGCCAAAGATTCAAGAAGGTCAGTAGCGTAATTCGATGGGGAGCCGCCGGGGCGGGGGGCGAAGCCGATGGCAACGTCAATGGCTGGGCTGGGGGCAGGACCGGGCGCTAAAGTTGCCCAGATCAACGTCACGCCCATGATCGACATTCTGCTCGTTCTCCTGATCGTCTTCATGGTGATTGTGCCCATGATGCCGAGAGGATTGCCGGCGCTCCTGCCGCAGACGCCGAAAGCCGAAACTCATACCCGCGCGGAAAGAGCCGTTGTGATTCAAGCGATCAGCCATCCCGGCGCGCGTCCCTCGTATGCGATTAACGGCGCGGCTGTGGCGCACGAGGCAATTCTCGCCAGGCTGACGGAGATTTACGCGAACCGCGCCGATCGCGTTTTGTTCGTCGCGGGCGACGATCAGGTGAAATTTGCTGACGTGGCGGACTTGATCGATTTAGGCCGGGCCGCCAAGGTGGATCGCATCGGGCTGCTGACGCCCGGAAGCCGGCTGGTCGAGTAGGTGCGGAGAAGCCGCTCCCGGCCGGCGGGAGTACAATTTTCTTTTCATCTCTGGTTCCGGTTGCGCCCGTCCGCTGCCAGTTGCGATACTCATGGGCGGCGAGTGCAGCTTTTGCCTGAAGGAGAAGATAACCAACATGAATCGACCCGCACGATATTGGGCGCTCGGGATTGCCTTGGCCGGCATGATGCTATGGGTAAGCGGGTGCTCCCAGCTCGAAGCTCGCGATCAGTTGAACAAGGGCGTGGATGCCTACAAGAACGCCCATTACGAAGAGGCCATCGATCACTTCCAGCGGGCTACGCAGCTCGATCCGACCCTGCCCATGGCGAAGACCTACCTGGCCACGGCGCTGGCGCAGAATGTGGCTCCCGGACTCGACACTCCCGAAAACCTGAAGACCGCCAACGAATCGATCAAGATCTTCGAAGAGGTTCTGGCCAAGGACCCGACCGACGTCAACAGCATGAAGCAGATTGCGGGCATTTATTTCAACATCGCCAACCGCAATAATCCCGACCGGTGGGAGCAGGACCTCGACAATGCCGAAGACTGGCAGAAGAAGGTTCTTGCCGTCGATCCGAAAGACCCGGAGGCGGCCTACACGGTGGGCGTGATCAACTGGACCAAAGCGCATGAGAATCTGCTCAAGGCGCTCCAGGACGCCGGCCTGAACGATGACGGCAAGGGCAATGTCAAGGCTCCCAAGAAAGTGATGGAGCCGCTGGCCAAGGAGAACGCGCCGCTGGTGGAGGAGAGCCTGCAATACCTCAACCAGGCGGTGCAAAACCGGGCCAACTACGACGATGCCATGCAGTACCTGAATCTCATTTATCGCGCCAAGGCCGATGTCGATTACGGCAACGCCCAGGCGGTCAAGGATGATCTGGCGGAAGCGCAGGACTGGACCTCGAAAGCCATGAGCACGCGCAAGGCCAACGAAGCGGCCAAAAATGCCAGTCCCGGCGGCATTACCATGGACAGCAACGGCAATATGAAATAGCGGCGCCGCTCGCGGTGCCCATCCGGAACGGCCTCGCCCCGCGGCGAGGCTGTTTTCTTTTGCAGCAGATATTCCTGCGGCCGTCAGCCGCGCTCAGGGTGCGCCCTGCCTCAGGATCTGTTCGGCAAAATAATTGCGCACTTTGGCTTCGTCCTGCAGGGTCTCATAGTAAGCGTTTTGCAGCAGCTGCTTCTGTCCGTCATGCAGCAACTGGTGGATGGCCTGTTGTACGCGCGGGTCATTCAGCTCGCGCTGCCCCGCCGGCTCGCGCGCAATGAGCTTGTAGATGGCGTAGCCCACAACTTTATGGGACGAATCGAAAACCGGCAGAACATCGGTGAACTGATCGGGCTTCAATTTGTTGATGGCGTCGTAGACTCCGGGATCGGCGCGCAACTGCGACTCGGGGAACAAGCCCATATCGCCGCCATTGGAGGCGGTGTTGGGGTCCTCGGAGTAATTCATCGCCAGTGAGCCGAAGTCGTCGCCGTTCTCGAGCTGGTTGTGCAGGGTGTCGATCTTTTTCCTGGCGTCGGCATCGCTGGTGGCCTTGTTGTTCTGCAGGTTTCCCGCCGGCTGGGAAGGCGAGGAAGTGACGACAATCTGCGCCAGGTGGTACTCGGGCTCAATCAGGTCGAAGTCTGACTTGTGGGCGTTATAGTAATCGCGGATCTGGGCATCGGTGATGTTGATCTTCGATTCGATTTCCTTGTTGATGAGTTTGGTTTCCGTCAATTGACGGCGGATCTCGCGCTTGAAGTCATCGAGCGTGAGGTTGCGCGCCTTGAGCTGGTTATCGAACTCTTCCTGCGTATAAGGCGCCTTGATTTCCGTCAGCCTGGCGTTGACGTCCTCGTCGGAAGCCTCCAGGTTCAGCTTGACCGCGGCCTGTTGCATGATTTCGTCCTGGATCATCTGGTGCAGAACCTGCAGCCGGCGCATGTCTGCCTCCACCGCCGAAGGCTTCTGCGGGCTTTCGCCCAGGCTTTCCTGGTAATAGCGGTCCAGATCCGAGCGAAGAATCTCCTTGCCGTTGACGGTGGCGACTACATCTGCAGGAGTGGTGCGATGGCAGGCTGAAAGAGCGGGGAAAAGCAAACCGCCCAGAAGGACGACGACCGGAAAATGCCAAGGCGCCGGGCGAATCGATTGGACTTGCAACGTGATTACTCCTGCGGGACCGCTCGAGAGTCCCGGCATTCAAGGATAAATCTCCACGCCCGCGCGCGGAAACCCCAGCTTCGCTTCATTTGCTGCCTGCCGCGGGGGCCGGCGGAGTCGGCGCAGCCGGTGCAGGCGCCTGCGCAGCGGGTGTGGGCGCTGGCGGGGCCGGCGGGGCGGGCGGCTGCTCGCCTTCGGCAATCAGCGCGCGATCGATTGCCGCCCATAGCTCATCTTCGGGCACCGCTCCGCCATTCACTTTTTCGCCATCGACAAAAACGGCGGGCGTTCCATCGATCCCCAGCGCATCGGCTTCCTTCGATTCGGCGCGCACCTGGGTTTCGTCCTGCTTGGCGATGCAGGCGTTGAGCTGGTCTTCATTCAGTTTGCCCAGCGTGCCTTCCTGGTGGGCGACGCGATCGAGCGAAGCAAAGCTCTTCTGCAGATCGTGGCCGTCGCCGCTGATCTCGTCCACGTGGGTGTGAAGGTAGTCCACATAATTCCAGTACACCCCGCCGCTCTGGGCCGCCAGGCAATTGGCGTCTACCGCCGCGCGCAGGGCCCAGGGATGCAGATCGGTGAGCGGGTCGTCCTTGTAGACGAACCGCACTTTGTCTCCGTAGCGCGCCATGGTGGCCGGGAACAGTTCCCTGTGCAGGCGGGCGCAGTATGGGCATTCAAGGTCGTCGAAGTTGACTACCGTAACCTTGGCGGCGGGGTTGCCGCGGATGGGACGGCCGGCGATGTCGATCGCGTCTGCGGGATCCTTTGTCAGGTCCATGCTGTCCATGTGCACAAGCTTGGAGTTGTCGTCGGAGATGAGGAAGTCGATCTCCTGGGTTTTTGCGCCATGGGAAAGGATGACGGGGAGCGTCTGATAGCCGGCAAACTGGCTGGGCTTGCGGGCGCCTAAGCGCACGATTACGTCGGAGGGCAATTCGAACTCCGAGCGGACCTGGATTTCAATGCGCCGCCCAAGAGAAGGGTCGATGGGTGAACTGGATCCCGGAGGGTTGGTCTGGGCTTTGCAGCCCGCAGTAAGGCCGAAAAACAGGAGTCCAGCCAATAAACGGATTCGCAACAAGACAAGTTTCCCCTTGAGAAAAGGATACTCCAGGGCCCGTCCTCCCCTTTGCCTACGGCGCTGTTCGATGGACGCGTGGCGGGGGCAAAGGCAATCGCCCGGCGGGTCACGGCCTGGGTACTCAAGTGCTAGTAGACAGGCGGCAGCGTGGGATCGTGGAAGACCGAGATGGTCCGGCGAATATCGCCAACGGCGCCGAAATTGGCCAGGGTGAAGCTGTAGAGCCACTGACGCTCATCACGGCCTACGCCCTGCACGGTTCCCAGCTCGTAGCGCCGGTAGCCCACGGAAAGTCCGCAGCAGTCCCAGTTGTAAACTGCCTGGACTCCGCCGTACTGCAGCTCGCCGGCAACAAAGTCGTAACTCCCGTTGGCAGCCAGGTTGAAGCCTGCCTGATTGGGCTTTCCGAATTCGACCCACGGCTGCACCACCTGGCTCTTGAGCGTGGGCGAAGACGTGCCCGGGTTTTCCTCGACGGCGTTGAGCATGGCGTGACCCACACCGATGGTTGTGCGGCCAAAGCTGTAGCCGGCGAAGAGATTGTCGGCGTCCATCTGGCCGCGCTTGGGATCGTAGTCCAGGTCCCACTGGATGCGCAGGTTGTCGATGGCGTCAAAGCGCAGGCGCGAAATGATCGGTGAAAGATTGCGCGGCGAAGTAAGAAACGTGGCCGCGGTCAGATCCAGCGTGGATTCGAAAACATTGCGCCGCCCTGCGATCACCGCTCCGCCGAAGTTGGGATCGACGAAAAATTCCTGCGCAATCTGCCAGCTTGCCCACTCGCGCGGCGCGTCCGGGCAAACGCCCGTTTGCGTGCCGTCTGTGCCGGTCCCTCCGCCGGCGTCGTCCGCCGGGCACGGTTTGGCTGCAAGCGGCCGCAGATAAAAACGCTGTGTGAGCGAGAAGCCGGCTTCGTTGGTGTCGGTCACGATGTCCGTGGTGTCGAACAGCAGTACGTTGCGGGCGCTCGGTCCGATTCCGCCCACGTAGCGGTAGCTCAGCTCCGGCTCGATCACATGGCGCAGCTCGCGATTCCAGAAGGGCAGCCTGAAATCGCGCTCCAGCGCCGGAGGGCGAATGTCCACCGAGGCCTCGAGATCGTAGCGGTTGAGGGGATCGTGGCTGATGGTGGGAATGCCGCCGTTGGCGCCGGTGAGATCGGGATACTGGCTGATGGTATAGAAGGTGTCGCGCAATCCCGCTTCGGGAACGAAGCTCCAGCCGCCCGCCGATAACGGCAGCGAAAGGTGGGGATAGAAGTCCATGCGCCCCACGTTGCGTACGTGAAAGTCCGGCTCGGAGCGATTGAGGTAGCTCAGCGAGGAACCAAACCCCCACTCGACAGGCGATGCGCCCAGCGGGCGGTCGAGCACATCGTAGCGCACCGTGGGCAGGTGCAGGATCTTGGCCTCGTCGCCATTCTCGGTGCTGGCAAAGGTCTGAAAGCGGTCGAGCGAAACCGAGGGAATCAGCCCATTGTGCGCATGAATGAGTCCGAGATCGCTGGAAACTTCAGAGCTTGTGGCCTGGGAATAGTTGTCGTCGAAGACGAGCCGGTAGACATAGCTCGAGAGATACTCCACCGCGCCGGAGATGCGCGTCTCCTGCGAAAGATCCTTCCGCCCTCGCGCAGCCACGTCCACGCCGCCCTGGTTCACGAGCTCCTCGGTCGTGGTGCCGGGGGTCGTGCCCGGGACGGTCTGCTCAATGCCGCGATCGAGCAGTGCATTCCAGTTGGCGAGCAAATGATCCTGACCCGGCCCGCGATAACGAAAATCTCCGTTCGGCGCCCATCCCCGCTTGCTGTAGAATTCGGTGCCCAGCACCATATCCATGCTGCGATCGATGGCCCAATACACCTGTTCGCCGAAGGTATAGCCGCGAATGGACGAGTTGCTGATCACTGGGGTCAGCAATCCGCTCACGCGGCCGGTTTCGCTTTCCGGATGATGCAGGTAAGGAAGATAAAAGATGGGGATGCCAAGAAACTCGAACCCGGCATTGGTCGTGGAGGCCATGCCGTTTTCGAGCTTGATGGAGCGGGCGATGATGCGCCAATCGGGGTGAGGAAGCCGGCAGTTGGTGATGGATCCGTCAATGATGCGGTAGCTGCCCTCGCCGGTCTGAAGCAGCACGCGGCCGGAAAACAGCATCGGGTTGGTGGTGGAGTAGACCAATGTGCGGCCGGCGCGGCGCACGCCCTCTGAGCCGCTCACGTTGTAGTAGCGCGCCGTGTGCATGTTCAGCCGCATATCACCGTGCGCGGCGTTGATGAGCACATCTTCAGGGCCGCCGGAAACCTGAAGATGGCCGTCGGCCTCGAGCTCGGATGTGGACTGGTGATAGACCACCTTGTCCGCGCGCAGAGTGTAGCCTCGATAATGGACCTCGACGCTGCCGGAGAGCGTCCACACATCGCCCGCGCGGGTTTGCTGCCCGGCCTTCCACTCTATGGGCGTGCCCGTGGCTGGCTGCGGCTCGGGGTGCGCCAGCGGCACCAGCTCCTGTCCCGGATCGTCTGGCAGAGATGACTGCGTCCCGGTCTCCTGTGCGCTCACGATTCCCGGCAGATCTTGCTGGCTTGGAGGTAACCCGTTGGTTAACTCCTGTCCCCGGCCACGCAGGTGACAGACAGCCAGCAGCGTGATAATTACTAAAGTACGAGGACGCATCCTGAAACCAAGATTGACGCAAGGCTCAGCATAGCAAAGCCCAGTCACTCTTAGGTGGGACGCGCACCGCGTGGCTCTGGCAGCAAACAAACGCCGGCTCGACCCGCTCGCCGTCCATCGGATGGCAACCTCAGCCGCGCCTGTCTACTTCCGCGACTTTCCGCCTCACAATTCATGGGCAACGCTCTCGCCGTCAGAGCCGGCTTCGGCTCGCGGCCTTCGAGAGCGCAAACGGCGGCAGCACTCCGCACCGGCGGGACGCTGCCGCATTGAAGGGGCAGATTTACCTTGAGCACATCGGTCCATTCCGTCGAATACTCCTCCTCGTGGAAGCAGGAAGTCAACCGGCGCATCGCCGAGCACAAGAAGAATAAGCCTTCGCTTGCGGCCGGATGCGAGCTGGTGCGAGAACACCGCAACGATCCCTCCAGCCGCGCCGCGCAGGCGGCGGCGCGCGTTGCGGCGCGCTATGCCAACGCGCCCAGCTACAGCGAAATGCTGGCCAGCGAGGCCCGCGCCGCAGTGCTGGCTGCCGAGGCTGCTTCAAGGGCTGCCCGTGCTGCGCAAGCCGCCGCGCAGTCGGTCCTGGATAGTCTGGACGCCGCGGCTTCTGCCGAATCCGCGCGGCACCCGAAGGTGAACAATGATCCGTTCCTGGGAAATCGCGTTCAGCGCGCTGAGGACGTGGAAAGGGCTGAGACTGCAGCCTTCGCCGCGAATCCGGCCGGCGAATCGGCGGTAAGCGAGGCTGCCGCGAACCCGGGCGCGGAACGCAGCGGAGAGTACACGTACGCGATCCGCTGGGAGCCGGAGTTGCCCGCGCCACGGTCGGCGCCCATTCCCGTGCGTACCCCGCAGATGGCGGGCCTGTTTGATTCCAGCGTTCCGGAGTGGCCGGAGCAGGGGTCGCCGGAGGAAGAATCCGAGCTGGTTGAGCCCGCCCAGCCGATCTACGGCAATCTCATTGAATTCCCGCGCCAGCTTGTGGCTACGCGCAAGGTGCGCCCGCGCCGGGTGGAGGGGCCGCTGGCAACCGCCGGAGGCGCAGCGCAGTTGAGCATCTTCGAAGTTGATCCGGGCGCCATTTCCATCGAACCGGAAGCAAAGCAGCCGGGTCACGAGCCTTCCGCGCCGGCCTGGACTGGGGCCGAGTGGTCGGGCATCAAGCTCGATGCCCATCCGGAGGCCGAAGTAACTCCGCGCGAGGCATCGCCGGAGTGCAAAGGCGCCGCAACGCTCAAACTTGCCTCGGTAAGCCGCCGCTTGTTGGCGATCGTTGTGGACGCTTCGCTCGTGGCCGGAGCATTCCTGTTGCTTGCCATCCTGGTCGCCAGCAGGATGGCCGAGGTTCCCGGCATGCACGCGATGGAAATCGGAACCAGCGTCGCTTTGCTCCTGGGCGGTGCGCTTTACATGGCGCTCTTTTCTGCGTTTGCACGTACCACGCCCGGCATGTGGTATGCGCGGCTGCGGCTCTGCACCTTTGAAGGAACTGCCCCCACGCGGGCGCAGCGCAACGCGCGCATGGTCGCGCTTCTGCTTTCGGCGCTGCCGATGGGGCTGGGGCTGGCCTGGGCCATCTTCGACGAGGATCACCTTGCCTGGCACGACCGGCTCTCGCACACTTACCTGCGCCGGTGCTGAAACCGCAGATTGCTTACTCCTGAAGGGCCTTCGCTAATTCACCGTCGCGGCGTCAGGCGAAGCGCCGCCGGTGAAGCTCACGGCCTGCTGGCCTGATCCCAGAGCGTCCGCAGTCAGCTTGATTCCGGATGAGTCTGCGCCGCTCACCAGCGCCAGCACGCGGCTTCCGGCGGGCGCCTGCGTATCCGAGATGAGAACCCGCTGCGCGTCTCTCAAATCGAACACTGGAGCGCCGCCCGCGGGCGCGCTCAGGGCCAAGCCGGAAAACGTGGCGTCCTGAACATCCTCGCACACAATGGCCGGCCGCTCATCCCGTTCGTCGGCAATGCAGGTCACGTGGCGCAATTCAATCTGATCCGCGTGGCGAAGATAAAAACCGTAAGCGGGCAGCCGGCCCATCATCCACGCTTCCGGATACTTGTCGGCCTGCTCGGGGATCTCACGACCCGCCCAGTCTGCGCGGCCTTGCTCGGCCGTGTGAAAGTGGCTGTCTGAGATCGTGATGCCGGAGGGCCGCAGGCCGGCAACGCCCGTGATCGAACTGGTGACGATGGCGCCTTCCGCTTCGATGCCTTCCATCTGCACATTGCGCAGAAACGAATTCTCGCCCGGCGTTCTCTGCTCCAGCCGCACAAAAATAGGCGCGCGGACATATTGCATGCGAATGTTGGAAACCACCACGCCATCGATGCTTCCGCCATCGGCCACTTCGAGGCTGACGCCGCCGATGACCCGCTGATTCAGCGGCGCTGAGGGGTCGCTCGAGACCACCGAGTCGGTGAAGCGGATGTTGCGGAAAATGCCGTGCGTCTCCGTGCCGATTTTGAAGCCGTTGCAGGAGGTGGTGAGGCGGCAATTGGAGACGGTGATGTTCTCGGTCGGAATCGTGTCGCCGTAAGGGCTGGGGCTCTTGAGACAGATGGCGTCGTCGCCGGTGGCGATATCGCAATTCGACACCGTCACCTGGCGCGAGGCGACGATGTCAATTCCGTCTGTGTTGATCCCGAATGGCGCATTGCGAATGCGAATGCCGTCGATCGCTACGGTATCGCAGGCGAGCGACTGCAGCGTCCTGCCTGAAGAGTTGCTGAGCGTGATGCCGCCGATGTGCACGCTGCGGCACTGCTCGAAGTGGATCATGGGCGACGGCCGTCCACCCTTTCTCACCTGGGTCGAATGCGTGGCCACGTCCTTCCATGCATTGTCAGGCGTTGCGGGGGGACGGTCGGAGCGTTCCCAGAACGCCGGCCCTTGTCCGTCGATCGTGCCCTGCCCGGAAAGGGTAAGATCCTCGGCATTCTTCGCGAACAACACGTGGCGGCGATCCGAATCGCCGTAGTCGTCGAGCGCCGCGCTGCCGACGAGCGTGCAGCTCGCATCGAGATAGAGCGTTACGCGGCTTTTCAATTCGAGCCCGGCGATGAGGAACGTGCCCGCCGGCGCCAGCACCACCCCTCCGCCGGAGCCTGAGACCTCGTCGATCGCGCGTTGGATCGCCTTTGTGCTCAAAGACTTGCCGTCAGGCCGGGCGCCGTAATCGAGGATGTTCTTGGCGCCCGGAGGGGTTGTGCCCGATTGCGCCGGGAGCGGCCATGAGCGAAGGCCGAGCCGTGCGAGCGAAGCAAAGCCGGCAATTCTGGGCGATGCAATAAGAAAGTCTCTTCTTAACATGGGTGCCATTCCAGACTCGGGGCCGCCGGAAATTCCGGAGGAAGAAAAAGCCTGACCTTTTGCTTTTGAGATGGCGGTTGGTGAAAGAAGGCTGTTTGAGGTCCTCGGGAAGTTGGGATATACTGTTGTATATGCCAGCGCGGGAGGACTGCTATGCAACGCAAAGCAAAGGTTTTTATGAACAACCGCAGCCAGGCGGTGCGGATTCCGAAGGAGTTCCAATTTAAGACGCGCGAAGTCTTCATCCGCAAAGAGGGCGAGGATGTGATTCTGTCGCCTCGCCCGAAGGACTGGGCGGAATACCTGGAGTCCAGCCCCGGGGCATCGGAAGACTTTATGCAGGGAGTCGAGG
>JASHOQ010000088.1 GCA_030041045.1 Acidobacteriaceae bacterium | reverse complement strand
TTTTGGCGACAAAGAGGTGGAGAGCAACTATACCGATAATCTGCCTCAGGTTCACGACGTCCTGCGGCAGTTGCGCCAGGTAGCCGATGAGGCCGGCAACGGCCATGTGGTTCTGATCGGCGAGACTTATCTGCATTCTATCGCCGACCTGCGCAGAATGTACGGCGCGCGCAAGGACGAGTTGCAGCTGGCTATGGATATGCAGGTAGGCCGCGTCAACAAATTCGATGTCCCGCTCTTCCGCCGGCGGATCGACGAAGCCGAAACCGGGCTCAATGGCAGCCAACCGCTCTTCGTCTTTGACAACCACGACAATGCGCGCTGGGACCGGTATCAAACCGCCGCCGAGGGGAATCCGCAATTTGGATACGGCCCCTACCATGACGATATCGGCCGCGTGATCGCTACGATCCTCTTTGCCTCGCGTGACACTGCTCTCATGTATTACGGCGACGAGATCGGAATGTTGACTACGCCGCCTGCGCGAAAAGAAGATGTGCGTGATCCCGTCGGCCTTCGCGGCTGGCCGGAAGATAAGGGCCGCGACGGCGAACGCACACCCATGCAATGGAATGCCGAGCCGGACGCGGGTTTTTCTGCGCCAGGAGTTAAGACATGGCTTCCCATTCCGGCTAGCTATCAGACCATCAACGTTGATGCGGAAGAGCGCGACCCGGATTCCATGCTCCATTGGTATTTGCGGCTTATCGCGCTCAAGAAAAGCGATCCAGCGCTACATGATGGCGCTGAAATCATGCTGAACGTCTCCGACAGCCGTGTTTTTTCCTGGCTGCGCAATTCCCCGGACGGAGAAGCGGTCGTGGTCGCATGCAATTTTACAGACCAGCCGCGGACCACAACCTTCGATTTGACTGCGCTGGGAGTGCACGGGCACCGTCTGGTGACCCTATTGACAACTCCAGGAGCACCGGAACCGCAATCACCTGATTCGGTTCGTCTCGGCCCATACGGCGTATATATTGGCGAGGTTCGTTGAGAATTGCAGACAAATCGCAGTCGATCAGCAGCGTTATGACGTGGCGGGGGTTTTTCCGCTTTCGGATGTGCAGTCGGCCGACAAGGACATTCAGCGATCTACGAGCCATGAATCCACAAACGACCTACGGGAGACCTAGGTGACACGATCCTCTAAGTTGGCAATCTCCAGGCTGATCCTTATCTGCAGCATCCTTGCGGGAAGCACGGGCGATATGTTCGCAAAGGATCCTGTAGCGGTAAACAGGCTGCCGGATGGCGTATTGGTCCGGACGGGACACGATCAGATTAAGATCGCCGTCTGTGCGCCAACCGTGTTGCACGTTATCGGGGGCGTAGATGCCCCGAAGCCAAGCTCGGCACACTCGCCATGGATTGACCAATCATGCGGCTCCTCCCCATTTACGCTTTCCTGGCGCCATGGATATGCGGTTCTCGGCACGGAGGAACTGAGAGTCACCATTGATCTTGATTCCGGCGTATTAGCGTTCTCCGATCAAGAGGGTGACCTGCTGCTTGAGGAGAATGGAGACTGGGCCAGGAGCTATACACCGCGAGGCGATCCGCAGGACCATTTGTACCAGGTCAGCGAGCGCTTTTCCCTGCAGTCGAACGAGGCTCTGTATGGTCTAGGCCAGCATCAAACTGGAGCTCTCGATTACCGCGGCACGTCGATCGTTTTATCGCAACTCAATTCGGATGTTGCGATCCCCTTCATCATCTCCACGCGCGGCTATGGATTGATTTGGAATACGGCATCGCGCAGTCTGGTTGAGAATCGCTTCCCGACGCTGCTCAAGCTGACAGCCTCGGCTGCCGAGGGGCTGGATTTCTATTTCCTTTACGGCCCGGAATTCGATGGAATTATTCATCAGTACCGAAATCTGACCGGTCATGTCCCTCTTTTTCCCAAGTGGGCATACGGGTTCTTCCAGTCTAAAGATCGCTACATGACGCAGGACGAACTGGAAGGAATTGTCTCCGAATATCGCCGCGAGCATATTCCTCTAGACGCGATCGTCCAGGATGGCCGCTGGTGGACCAAGCAGGGGTCCGAGCAATTCAACTCCGGCTTTCCGTCGTTCGCTTCCGCGGTGAAACAGATCCATGCGGCACACACGCACATCATGATTTCCATATGGCCGGATTTCGAAGCGGATACGCCAATCGCTCAACAAATGACGGAGCGCGGCTACCTGTTGAAGGGAAAATCCAATGATGAAAGATCTAATTACGATGCCACTAATCCGGATGCGCGCAGCCTTTATTGGAAACTGCTGCCTAGCAAACTGTTCGCGCAGGGAGTAGATGCATTTTGGATGGATGCGTCTGAGCCAGAGCAACAGAATGGAGACGGCGGAATCCTTCCTGACGAAAAGTTGTACACGGGAAAGGGCGAACTATATACCAATGTTTATCCCTTTTACCATACCTACGGCGTATATCGGAATTGGCGAGACACGACGGCGACCAAGCGCGTCTTTATTTTGAGCCGCTCCTCATTCCTCGGGCAACAACGGAATGCCGCCGCAATATGGTCAGGAGACGTATACAGCAATTTCTGGGCATTGCAGCGCCAGATACCGGCCGGATTGAATTTCGCTTTATCCGGAATGCCGTATTGGACGACCGACATCGGCGGCTATTACGCGTTCCCGAATGGAAATACATTGGATCCAAGGTATGAGGATCTCTTTGTGCGCTGGCTCGAATTTGGGGTATTTTGCCCGGTTTTTCGCACCCATGGCCGCCGCGCAAATGGTCAGAACGAACTGTGGACGTATGGTCCCGCCACGCCCATCTTAGTGAAATACGATCGCCTTCGATACCGGCTCCTTCCTTATATCTATTCTCTGGCTTGGCAAGTGACGAACAACGACTACACCATCATGCGTCCCCTTGTGATGGACTGGCGCACCAATCGTCGCGTATGGGAAATCGCCGATGAATTTATGTTCGGTCCGGCTCTGTTGGTCAGTCCGGTGATCGAAGCGGAAGCTACCAAGCGGAGAGTCTATTTACCGGATGCCTCCGCATGGTTCGACTTCTGGTCGGGGCAACGACTCGACGGCAACCAATATATAGATGTTCCGGCGCCATTGGACAAGATTCCTTTGTTTGTCCGGGCCGGCTCGATTCTTATGTTGGGACCGGAGATTGAATATGCGGATCAGAAGCCGGATAACCCGATTGAAATTCGGGTTTATCGAGGCGCGAATGCAAGCTTCGAGTTTTATGAGGATGAAGGCGATAACTACAATTACGAGCACGGAGCACATGCTACGATTCCGATTCGGTGGGATGAGTCCTCAAGAATGCTCGTGATCGGCGACCGTATTGGGGAGTTTCCCGGAATGCCCGTAAAGCGCAGCTTTCGCATCGTATGGGTCGGCCCTGATCACGGAGTTGGTTCGGAAGTCACGAGCGACGCCGACGAGAACGTTGTTTACTGCGGAAAGGCCCTGAACATTGTCGCGCCGCGTGATTGATCAGTAGCGAAGCATCCGCTCAAACAGAAAGAGGTTCTGGTTTTTGGGAGAATTCGATGAGTTGGAAACATTCGATCCTCATACAGTTGTTGGCAATTCTTGTCATTGCTCCTATGGCCGTCCGTGCCGATAACGCAGCGGCGGTCTGGGGGTTGATCGCTCGCATTGCGCCAGGGCATGTGCAGGACTTCCTTGTCGAAACCATTCCTGCCTCTCCAGGAGAAAATGCTTTTGAGGTAGATAGCGCTCACGGAAAAATTGTCCTGAGAGGCGATGGCGCGCTGTCGCAGGCCGTAGCCTTGAACTGGTATTTGAAGCACGTTGCGTTCGTCGATGTTTCCTGGTATGCCGATGATGCTGTACGGTTGCCGGCCAGGCTCCCGCTGCCGCAGGCGTCCATTCGTAAAGCCACCAAGGCAAATATCCGCTTCTTTATGAATTACTGTACGTTTGGCTATACCATGCCGTTTTGGCACTGGCGTGAGTGGGAGCGGGCTATCGACTGGATGGCTCTGAACGGAATTAACCTTCCTCTTGCCCAGTCGGGCAACGAATACATCTGGCAAAAAGTCTGGCGCCAATACGGCCTGACCGATGAACAGATTCGCGCGTTTTTTACCGGTCCGGCTCACTTGCCATGGAATCGAATGGCCAATATAGATAAATGGGACGGTCCACTCCCCCAGAGCTATATAGATGGGCAGCATTCTCTCGAAAAGCAGATTCTGGCGCGGGAACGGTCGCTCGGCATGACCCCCGTACTGTGTGCGTTTGCGGGCCATGTCCCGGAGGCGCTGCGACACATTCATCCGGAGATGAAGATCAGCCGCATTCCCGGAAACTGGTCAGGCTTTTCTCCCGAATACGGTACTTGGTTTCTCGATCCGCTCGATCCGCAGTTCGCACAAATCGCGCTGAAATTCCTTCAGGAACAAGAAGAGGAATACGGGAAAAGTAACTACTATGGAACGGATCCGTTTAACGAGATTAATCCGCCAAGCTGGGAAGCGTCCTATTTGCGAGATGTCGCTAAGTCGATTTACGACGGCATGGCGCGCCTCAGTCCCAATGCGGTGTGGTTACAGATGGCGTGGACGTTTGCCGGCGATCGCAAGCATTGGACCGATGAACGCCTATCCGCAATGATCCGGGCGGTTCCGAATGGTCACATGATTCTCATCGATTACGCCTGTGAGAACCAGGAGCTCTACCGCTCAACTCGAGCGTTCTATGGCGCGCCCTTCATTTGGTCTTACCTCGGTAATTTCGGCGGCAACACGTATGTCGTGGGACCAATCCAAAAGATCAACGAGCGCCTGACGGATGCGATGAACAATCCCGAGTTGCCGAACTTTGCAGGCGTTGGAGCGACCCTGGAAGGCCTCAACAATCCCGTCGTGTATGAAATGCTCTTTGAACGCATTTGGGATGGAAGCCATCTCGATTTACAAACCTGGGTGCGCGATGAGGCAAGATCCCGCGCGGGAGGGCCGGACGCGAACGTGGAGAAAGCCTGGGACATCATGCGCGAAAAAGTTCTGGTGGACAACGTCGACCCGACCGGCGGACATGGCGTGATTTTTCAAGAGAGATACCCGAGTTTACGAGGAGAAGCGAATACGCGGCTGTCATCGGAGTTTCCCTATAACAATGCCGACTTACTGCGCGCCTGGAGCTTTTTTCTGAAAGCCGGCCCGGAGGCGCGGCAATCGCCCGCCTACGAGCGAGACCTGGTCGATGTCACTCGCCAGGCGCTGGGCAATATTGGTCTGATCGTGCGCAGCCAGATGGCCGCTGCATACGAACGGAAGGATGTGACCGCGTTTCAAAACTCCTCAAATGAATTCATGGAATTGGGCCGTGACCTGGATGAGTTTCTGGGCACGCGGACCGAATTCATGCTGGGCCCATGGATTGAGGGTGCAAAATCCTGGGCTGCGGATAAGAGCGAAGAGCAGTACTATGAGCAGAACGCTCGCACGATTCTTACCGTCTGGGGTGGAAGCAAGCTAACTGACTACGCCGGTCGGCAATGGAATGGACTTATGCGCGATTATTATCTGCCTCGCTGGCAAGAGCTGATCGACGGGAAGCTCACTGAGTTGAAGGGAGGGGAACAGGTAAATCGCCAGGCTTTTATGCAGCAGTGCCGAGATTTGGACTGGAAATTCGCGCGGGCCGGCGGCGGAGATTACGCGATGCAGGCGCGCGGCAATCCTGTGGCGATGAGCAGCGGGCTGTTTCGCAAATATGCCTCTTTGGGGCCCAGCACATCTTCGGATGCAACCGCGCACCATATTCAATGAACGATCTCGAGAAACACCTGGAATTGAAATGGAGGACCATCGGGGAAGCGATCCCTCCGGCTTTGAAATGTAATGCAATGAAGCACCAAGTGCAGCTCAGAACAACCTGGGGGTCGCATTATCGGTTAGTTGCGAACACATTGCGGTTGCTGCGGAGGTCCTACGCCGTCCGCCTGCAACAGGCGGAGGAAGCTTGGCCTAATCAAGAGAGTGGTTGCATTACAACTATGCTATTTATCGACAATTCTGGAAATGTTGCTTCGCGGGTGAAGATTGACGAGATCAAATACCGTGTTGCGGGGCAATTTCAATCGAATCGCGAGGAATGGAGAATCATATCTGGTAGCAGGCCTGATCGGAGGGTATCGACTCGATCCGGTACGCTAATCGAAGCGTTGCGGTCGGCTTCAGCTGCATGACACTTCAGTAGCAACTCAACCTGCCGGCTTTCAGCCGGCAGGTTGAGTTGTTTTACTCTTTCTCAACTGTTCTGTGGGCGGTAT
>JASHOQ010000087.1 GCA_030041045.1 Acidobacteriaceae bacterium | reverse complement strand
GCGCTGCTCTTGCCCTCGGCGCAATGTTCGAGGAAGGCCTCGAGAAACTGTGCGCTGTGGCTGCCCGGAAGCGGCCCGGTCGTCGCCGGACCCCCGACGCGCGCGCCCGGAATCGCCCGCCGCACCCCGGCTGCGGCGTAATCGTAGAGCTTGAAATATTCCTCTTCCGTTCCATGCCAGTAGAAGATGTCGGGCTCGTTCCACATCTCCCAATACCAGGTGGAGACCTGCGCCATCCCGTAGCGATTCGCAATGTGCTGCGCGACGTGAAAAACCAGCTCGCCCCAGCGCGCATAATCCCGCGGCGGAAACGACCACCCCTCCGCTTCACCGGGTTTCTGCGGCCACGGAATGTGATAGGGATCGGGACGGATCGACAGGGCCCTGGGCATGAATCCCAGCTCCACCATGGGCCGCACATGCGCTGCGGCATAGGCGTCGAAGATCCCGTCCAGTATCGTCCAGTCGTAGACCGGATTTCCCTTTGCGTCTTCGCTATAGACATTGGAGGAGCTCCACTTCAACTCGGGCTTGCCATCCCCGTTGGTGAGCAGAAAATGCGCGCGAATGTACACCGGCGCCGGGCTCAGAGCCTCGAGCTCACCCAGCAGCGCTCGTCCGTTCACGGTAGTGGTGTAGTTCGACTCGTCGTAGCCGAACCAGCGATAGACGGGCAGAAACGGTCCGGAAGATTTGTTCAAATCTACCTGCACATCGGCTGCAACCTGCCCGAGCGCAGCGGCCGCGCCCGCCGCAAGCAGGAAGCGCACCAACCCTGCGCGCAGAGATTGCGCTCGCCGCTGCCTTTGCGTCTTCGCCGTCACAATCTGCAACTCTACTGGGGAACTCTACGCGTCGGCAATGGCCGCGGCCATTCAAAGCCCTCGCCGCAGAGTAAACTGAACTCAATCGTCGGGCCGCGGATGCATTGATTCATCCGCGGTTCCGGCAGCCAATCTTCCCAAGGCGGTGAAGGATGTTTCAGGGCTATTCGATCATCAACGGCGAATCCCGAAAGGGAAGTGGCGCAACCTTCCATGGCGTAGACCCGGCCTCTGGCACTCGCCTCGATCCCGCCTATCATTGCACCTCTCTTGACGACCTCGCCCTGGCCGCTGGATTGGCGCAGGAAGCGTCTGCCGTCTACGGCAAACTGCCCGGCCGCGAGCGGGCGCGCTTTCTTCGCCACATCGCCGCCGGCATCGAATCCATCGGCGCGGAAATCGTGGACCGCGCGCACAAGGAGACCGCGCTGCCGGAGGCGCGCCTGAAGGGCGAGCTGGCACGCACCGTGAATCAGCTCCGGCTTTTCGCCACTGTGGTCGAAGAAGGCTCCTGGGCCAATGCGCGCATCGATCCTGCCGAGCCCGATCGCAAACCGCTGCCCCGAGCCGACATCCGTTCCCTTCTGCGTCCCATCGGTCCGGTCGCGGTTTTCGGCTCCAGCAACTTCCCGCTCGCGTTTTCCGTCGCCGGCGGCGACACCGCTTCTGCCTTTGCTGCCGGCAATCCCGTCATCGTCAAAGCGCATTCCGCCCACCCCGGCACCAGCGAGCTGGTGGGGCAGGCGGTGAGTGAAAGTGTGCGCGCGTGCGGCCTGCCTGCGGGCACCTTCGCGCTCCTGTTCGGCACCGGCGCTGAGATCGGCACGGCGCTCGTCGCTCATCCCGCCATCAAGGCGGTCGGATTCACCGGTTCGCTCTCCGCCGGCAAATCGCTCATGCGCGTGGCCGCGGCGCGTCCCGAGCCCATCCCCTGCTTCATGGAGATGAGCAGCGCCAACCCCGTCTTCGTGCTTCCTGAAGCGCTGCGCCAGCGCGGCGCGGAGATTGCCAAAGGGCTCTTCGGCTCCTTCACCTTGGGCGTGGGCCAGTTCTGCACCAAGCCCGGACTCGTTTATTTGCCGCGCAATGCAGATGCCGATGCCTTCGTGGCCTTGCTGCAAACCTATGTCGGCCAATCCTCGGCTTCGCCCATGCTCACCCAGACCATCTGCCGCAATCACCATGCCGGCATCGCCGGCCGGCGCGCCCATGAGCGCGTAAAGCTGCTGGCCGAAGGCGCGGCGCACGCGAGCGTCGAAGGCGCTTATGCCACGCCGGCTCTCTTCGAAGTGAGCGGCCGCGCCCTGCTCGACGACCCCGAACTTGCCCTGGAGATCTTCGGCCCCAGCACGCTGATCATCCGCTATGAAAGCGAGGAAGAGAAACTCGCGCTTGGCCGCGCCCTCGAAGGCCAGCTCACCGCCACTGTCCACGGCACGGGCGCGGATATCGCCGCCAACGCGCCCCTGCTCGCCATCCTCGAGCGCAAAGCGGGAAGGCTCATCGCCAACGGCTTTCCTACGGGCGTTGAAGTTTGCCACGCCATGGTCCACGGCGGGCCCTACCCGGCTACCAGCGAGAGCCGCATGACTTCCGTGGGCACGCAGGCCATCTACCGGTTCGTTCGTCCGGTCTGCTTCCAGGAGTTCCCCCAGGACGCGCTGCCCGACGAATTGAAGGATGAAAACCCGCTCGGCATCTGGCGCCTGGTCAATGGAGAATTCACGCGCGCCGCGGTGCCATCCTTGGCGCCTGCGGGCGCAGGCAAAGCGTGACCACGCCGGCCGCGGTAAGCGCCAATGACATGCTCAGGTATCCCGCGCGTGAGCTGCCCGTGAGCGCGTGCAGCGCGCCCACCAGCCAGGTGCCCGCAAAGCCGCCCAGTGCGCCGCAGGTGTTCACCAGCGCCATCACCTCGCCGACCACAGTCTTGGGCAGCATCTCCGGCATAATGGCGAAAAACGGTCCGTACGGCGCATACATGAATCCGCCGGCGACGATCAGAGCCACATAGGCCAGCCGGAAATTCTCGCCCGCCACCGCGTAGGAACAGAACAGCGCCGCTCCTGAGAACACCAGAAACGGCCACACAAAGCTCTTGCGGTTGAGCGCGCGATCGGAAAAATACGCGACCACGAGCATCAGAATCACGCCCAGCAGAAACGGCGCCGCGCTGAGCAGGCCCACGGTCTCAATGCCGCGCGCCGAGCCCGCGCCGATCATCACCGGTATCCACTGCACCAGTCCATAAACGCCCAGGCTCCAGAAAAAATATTGCACGCACAGCAGAATCACGCCCGGCTCGCGCAGCGTGGCCGAAAGATTCTTGTACTCGGGCAGCGCGGTCTGTTCGTGCGCCAGCGCATGAGTCAATCGCCCGCTCTCATCCGCGCTCAGCCAATGCGCCTCACCGGGGTGGTCGCGCGCTACCAGCGCCCAGACAAACGCCCACACCACCGACGGGATTCCCTCGAGGAGGAAAGTCATCTGCCAGCCCACGGCCTTGATCAGGTAGCCGGTCACCGCGGCCATCCACGTCACCGTGACCGGGTTGCCCAAAATCAGGACCGCGTTGGCCCGCGAGCGTTCCGCGCGCGTGAACCAGTGCGTGAGCAAAATGAGCATCGAAGGAAGAATCAGGCTCTCCGCCACGCCCAGCAGCAGCCGGTCGGCCACCAGCAGCCAGAATTGCCGGATGACGCCGGTCAAGCCCGAAAACACACCCCAGCCGATAAGCGCGAAAAAAACCAGCCGCGTGGCGCTCCGGCGCGTGGCATACCTTGCCGCGGGAACCTGGAAGAGGAAATACCCGAGGAAGAAGACCGAGCTGAGAAAGGCTACGCGCGCTTCGGTAATGTGCAACGTTTTTGCCAGGCCCGCTGCAGCACCGAAGCCGAAGTTTGAGCGCCCCAGGTAGGCAAGACTGTAGGTGACAAAAACCACCGGCATCAGGTAAAGCCAGCGCCGGCGCAGGCCTGCCGAGCCGTGCACTTCAATTCTCATTTGTTCCGCGGACACACAAGCTTTATAGCACTCTCGCTCGGCGGCCTCGGCAACAACCCCGCGCCCTCTATACTTGACTGCGGAAAGGGCCTTCCCATCGCCAATATTCCACTCAGCTCGGTCCTGGATACAAGCGGCGCGGACCTTTTTCGCGTGACCACGCATGCGCGCGGACCCGCCGGCGTGTTGCCGCTTACTCCGGAGATGCTGCTCCAGGAGCCCTCGGGCAATCTCTTCGGCCTGACGCAGAACGCGGGCATGGGCTGGAGCCCCGATCGCCTTCTCGATCCCGAGTTCCTGATCCTCAGCACGCACGGCGGCCTGCGCGCAGAAAACGGAGAGCCCATCGCCCTCGGCTTTCATACCGGCCACTGGGAGGTCGGCCTTCTCGTCGCCGAGGCCGCGCGCGAATTGAAGGCGCTGCACGCCACGCCCTTTGCCGGCGCCTGCACCGATCCCTGCGACGGCCGCACGCAGGGCACCACCGGCATGATGGACTCGCTCCCGTACCGCAACGACGCAGCCATCGTGCTCCGCCGCCTGATGCGTTCTCTGCCCACGGGCAAAGGCGTGCTCGGCATCGCTACTTGCGACAAGGGCCTGCCCGCCATGATGATGGCGCTCGCGTCCTCTGCGGCCAAACCCGCAGTCCTCGTTCCCGGCGGCGTCACGCTGCTGGCGGAAGCTGGCGAGGATGCAGCGAAGGTTCAAACCATCGGTGCCCGCTTTGCGCAGCAGCAGATCACGCTTGAGTACGCCGCCGAGGTCGGCTGCCGCGCCTGCGCTTCGCCCGGTGGCGGTTGCCAGTTCCTCGGCACCGCAGCCACGTCGCAGGTAGTGGGCGAGGCGCTGGGGCTCTCCCTGCCGCACACCGCGCTTGCGCCCTCGGGCCAGCCCATCTGGCTTGACGCGGCGCGCCGCTCGGCCCGCGCCTTGCTTCGCCTGTATCAGCTGGGCATGGGCGCGCAAGACCTCCTCACGCCTGCGTCCGTTCGCAATGCCATGGTGCTCCACGCAGCCTTCGGAGGGTCCACCAATCTGCTCATTCATCTTCCCGCCATCGCCCACTCAGCCGGCCTTCCGCGCCCGACGGTATCCGACTGGACTGAAATCAATCGCCAGGTGCCGCGCCTCGTCGACGCGCTGCCCAACGGCCCACACGGTTTCGCGACCGTGCAGGTCTTCCTCGCCGGCGGCGTGCCGGAGGTGATGCTCCATCTGCGCGCGGCCGGCCTGCTGGACACGAGCGTCAAGACCGTAAGCGGCGAGACTCTCGCCACAAGCCTCGACTGGTGGAAAGAGAGCGAGCGCCGCGCCTCATTGCGGCGCCGGCTTGAAGAACTGGACGGAATCGATGCGGACGATGTCATTATGTCCCCCGATCGCGCCCGCGCGCGCGGCCTCACCTCCACCGTCTGCTTTCCTGCGGGCAATCTCGCGCCGGAGGGCTCCGTCATCAAGAGCACAGCCATCGATCCCTCGCTCGTCGGCGCAGACAACGTCTATCGCCACACGGGACCTGCCCGGGTCTTCACCTCGGAACTCGACGCCATCCGCGCCATCAAGACTGGTGAAATCGCGCAGGGCGACGTGATTGTCCTCGTCTGCTGCGGTCCGGCCGGTGCAGGCATGGAGGAGATTTACCAGGTCACCTCGGCGCTCAAGCAGATTCCCCATTTGAAGCAAGTGGCCGTGGTCACCGATGCCCGCTTCAGCGGCGTCTCCACCGGCGCCTGCATTGGCCACGTCTCCCCGGAGGCGCTCGCCGCCGGCCCCGTCGGCAAGGTGCGCGATGGCGATTGTATTGAGATCGTCATCGATCGCGCTGCGCTCACCGGCGCGGTGAATCTCGTCGGCGAGGGCGCAGAGATTTTCGGCGCCGAAGAAGGTGCTCGGCGGCTCGCCGCGCGCAGCCCGCGCGCGGATTTGCGCCCGCGTCCCGATCTGCCCCGCGATACGCGCCTGTGGGCCGCGCTGGTCAGGGCGAGCGGCGGTGTGTGGGGTGGTTGCGTGTACGACGCCGACCAGATCATTTCCCGTCTGGAGAGAAAGCCATGAAGCTCTACCGCACCGGCAACGGACAGTACGCGGAACACGAGGGCAATTACTATCGCGTGCCCGAGCCCTCCTGGGACGCGCTGATCGCGCACCAGGATCTGCACGGCTATCTGGTCTCGATTTCGAGCGCCGGTCATCTCGCCTACGACTTTTTCTCGGCATCCGTCGAAGCGCCTATCGGCAGCCAGGAGGTGTGGGCGGCCGGCGTTACGTATTACCGCAGCCGCAGCGCCCGCATGGCCGAGGCCAAGGACGCCGGTGGCGGCGATTTTTACGACCGCGTTTACTCCGCTGAGCGTCCGGAGCTGTTCTTCAAGGCCACGGCCAGCCGCGTGGCCGCGCCCGGCAGCCATGTGCGCATCCGCTCGGATGCGAAATGGTCCGTGCCCGAGCCCGAGCTCACGCTGGTGATCGATCCCCGCGGCCGCATCGTCGGCTATACCATCGGCAACGACATGAGCTCGCGCGACATCGAGGGCGAAAACCCGCTCTATCTTCCCCAGGCCAAGGTCTACGATCGCTCCAGCGCGCTTGGGCCCTGCGTTCTCGTTTCCCCGGAGCCGCTGCCCTCCACCACGCCCATCCGTCTCGAAATCGAGCGCCAGGGCCGCAGCGAGTTTTCCGGCGCCACCACACTGGCCGAGTTGAAGCGCGCTCCCTCCGTTCTGGTCGAATATCTGTTTCGCGAAAACCGCTTCCCCTCGGGCGCCTACCTGATGACCGGCACCGGAATCGTGCCTCCTGACTCGTTCACACTCGCGCCGGGCGACCGCGTCAAAATCACCATCGATCCCATCGGCACGCTCGAAAATACGGTGGTGCAGGGCAGCGGCCCGGGCGGAAAATCGCCGGCCGGCTGCTGATGCAGGAATTCATGGCTACGGCGGAAGGAAACTCGTTGCCCGAAGAAACAATGCATCCGCGGCCCCGTTCCTTCGGCCGTCGCTGGCGCATCGCCGGGCTGCTGGGCGTTGGCGTGCTCGTAAATTATTTCGATCGCGTCAACCTCTCCGCCTCGCACGTCGCGCTTATCGCGTCCTTTGGCATCTCCGATGTGGCCTTCGGCTACCTGGCCGGCGCCTACAACATCACATACTGCCTGTGCCAGTTGCCCGTCGGCGTCATCCTCGACAAATTCGGCGTGCGTCGCGTGGGCCGAATCGGCGCCTTCCTTTGGAGTCTGGCTACGTTCGGCGCCGCGGCGTCGCCCTCGCTCGGCTCGCTGTTTGCCGCACGCTTTCTCCTCGGCGTGGGCGAAGCGCCCACGTTTCCCGCCAGCGCCAAAGCTGTGGGTTACTGGTTTCCCCCCGGCGAGCGCAGTTTCGCCACCGCGCTCTTTGATGGCATGGCCAAGTTTGCCTCCGTCATCGGCGTTCCCATGGTGGGCTATGTGCTGTTGAAGGCCGGATGGCGCTGGAGTTTTGCTCTCACCGGCTTCATCAGTCTCGCCTATTTTCTGCTGTTCTGGCGCGTATACAGGGATCCGGCGGACGATCCGCACCTGAGCCAGGGGGAATGGAATTGGATTCACGCCGGCGAGGGTGCTCCGGCGCCGGAAAGCCCAACCCGGCCGCAACCCTTGACGGAACCAGACGAGCCGCAGTCGACGCTGGCCGGCCTCTTGAAAGAGCGAAAAGTGCTCGGTCTCGCCATCGGTTTCGGCTCCTACAATTATGTCTTTTATCTTCTCCTCAACTGGCTGCCCAGTTACCTGCATTCCGCTCTCAAAATCGATTTGCTGCACTCTTTCCTCTACACCAGCGTGCCCTGGCTCATTGCCACCTTCACCAATCTGTTCATCGGCGGCTGGCTGGTCGATTTCCTCATCCAGCGCGGCGCCAACTCGAGCCTGGTGCGCCGGGCAGTGCTCATCGGCGGCACTGCCTGCGGCCTCGGCATCCTCGGCGCTGCCCACGCGCACGGGGCCGCGCAGGCGCTTTTCTGGATCAGCGTCTCCATCGGCGGCCTGTCGGCTGCCTCGCCCGTCGGCTGGTCGCTGCCCTCGCTCATCGCCAGCCGTCATGACGCGGGCAAGGTGGGCGGCATTATGAATTTTTCCAATCAGGCCTCGGGAATCGCCGCCTCCATCCTGACCGGCTATATCGTCTCCGCCTTTCGCTCCTACGCCTGGGCCTTCGGTGTTTCCGCTGTCTATCTCGCCATCGGGATCGCGGCCTATCTTTTCCTCCTGGGCCGCATCGAAGGCCCGCGCCGCCTCGGCCTCGGCAACCCCGCGTGAGTGCAGCCGGTCCCGCCAAACCCGGGTGTCTCCTCGCGCCGAGCCTTTCTTTTCACCTGACAGTGCGTCCAATGGATGCAGATTCATTTTGGGCTTGCACCGGCTCGCTCAGAGCAGGGATAACACTTTGGATGCATATACGGAATTTTGTTCTCTTGTAATATGGCTTGATGCACAATGATGAGATGGGGGATTGGCTCTAGTGCCGCGCATTCACTTTCAACTGCAGCTCGCCGAACTCAAGGACAAGCTCCTTGCCATGGCTGCCCTGGCGCAGCAGGCGGTCGAGTCTGGGTTGGATGCGTATCTGCAGCGCGACAAGGGCCTGTGCAAATACGTCAAGCAGAACGAAACCGCCATCAACACCGCGCAGCGCGAGCTGGACGAGATGGCCTACGAGCTGCTTGCCAAGGAACAGCCCATGGCCATCGATCTCCGCTTCATCCTGGCCGTGATCAAGATCAACGGCGATCTCGAGCGCATTGGCGACCAGTCGGTGGCCATTGCCCGCCGCACCAAGGAGTTTCTCGGCTACGATTCCGTCGAGCTGCCGGTGGATTTTGCCGCCATGGGCGAGTTCGCCACGCGCATGATCCGCACCGCGCTGCAGGCGCTGTTTGACGGCGACGCGCGCTTGGCCGACTCCGTGCGCGAGATGGACGACGAGATCGACCGCATGAACCGCCGCGCCCACGCCGATCTGCTCAAGCTCATCGAAGAGAAGCCGCAGTACACGCAGCAGGCCATGAACGGCATCCTCGTAGCCAAAAACCTCGAACGCATCGCCGATCACGCCTCCAACATCGCCACCGACGTGATCTTCTGGATTCGCGGCGCCGACGTCCGCCATCAGCTTTCCATGGCCATGGACTGAAAGAAGCAGCTTTCAGCTTTTAGCTCCTAGCTTCTAGGCGCCTCTGAGGCACGATCTTGAGAAATAAAAAGCCCCGGTTTTGAGCCGGGGCTTCGTTTTGGACCAGCCAGCAGCAAGCCTTCTCGACAAGAGCAGGAAGCTGGAAGTTAAAAAGCTGAAAGCTAAAAGCTAAAAGCTAAAAGCTAAAAGCTGCCTTTCACACCCCAATCACCGCGCACAACTCCTTCACCGCGGCTGCGCTCTTCTTGAGCGCGGCATCTTCCTCTGCCGTCAGCTTGATCTCGATGATCTTTTCCAGGCCCCCTGCGCCCAGCTTGCAGGGCACGCCGATAAAGTAGCCGTCAATGCCGTACTCGCCCTTGAGAAAAGCCGCACAGGGCAGAATCTTCTTCTTGTCCTTGAGAATCGCTTCGACCATTTCCACCGTCGCCGCCGAGGGCGCATAGTAAGCGCTGCCGGTCTTCAAATGCTTCACGATCTCCGCGCCGCCGTCGCGCGTGCGCTGGATCAATTGTTCAAGCCGATCTGCCGCAATCAACTCCGGTATCGGGATGCCCGCCATCGTCGAGTACCTCGCCAGCGGCACCATGGTGTCGCCGTGTCCGCCCAGCACAAAGGCAGTCACATTTTCGACGCTCACATTCAGCTCTTCGGCTATGAAAGTGCGGAAGCGCGCCGAGTCGAGCACCCCGGCCATGCCGATCACCCGCTCGCGGTTGAACCCGGCCTGCCGGTAGGCTGTCTGCGCCATTGCATCCAGCGGGTTCGAAACGATGATGAGAATGCACTCCGGCGACTGCGCCACCACCTTCTGCACCACGTCCGACATGATCTTGAAGTTGGTGTGCAGCAGGTCGTCGCGGCTCATGCCCGGCTTGCGCGGAATGCCTGCCGTGATGACCACGATGTCGGAGTTAGCCGTGGCCGCGTAGTCATTCGCGCCCGTCACCTGCACATCGCGCTTCTCAATCGGCATCGCTTCCAGCAGATCCAGCGCCTTGCCCTGGGGAATGCCTTCCACTACGTCCACGAGCACAACATCGGCTAATTCCTTGGCCGCAATCCAATGCGCGGCCGTGGCGCCCACGTTGCCGGCGCCCACAATCGAAACCTTTTTCCGCATGATTCTCTCCCAGTGATCCGTGCCCAGTGAACCGTGGTCAGTTATCTAATTCGGAAATGGACGACAGCGTTAACATTTGCACGGTCCGTGGCGCTGATCCCAGCCACTGATCACTGACCACTGATCACTGTCCACTGTCTTACATATTGCCGATGATTCTCGTCGCAAACTCGCTCGTCCCCACCTTGGTCGCGCCCGTGAGCTGCCGCTCGAAGTCGTAGGTTACAGATTTTTGCTGAATGGTCTTCTCCATCGCGCTCTCGATCATCTTGGCCGCGTCGTTCCAGCCGATGAACTCGAGCAGCATCACGCCCGAAAGAATCACCGAGCCGGGATTGATCACATCCTTATCGGCGTACTTGGGCGCTGTGCCGTGCGTGGCCTCAAACACCGCGTAGCCGTCGCCGATGTTCGCGCCCGGCGCAATGCCGAGCCCCCCCACCTGTGCCGCGGCCGCGTCGGAAATATAGTCGCCGTTCAGGTTCGGCGTCGCCAGCACGCTGTAATCCGAGGGGCGAATGATGATCTGCTGAAAGATCGAGTCGGCAATGCGGTCGTTCACCAGAATCTTTTGCTTCCATGCGCCGCTGCCGTGCGTCTTGCCGATCGCGTCCAGCGTTGACCGGACCTCGTCGCAAACCGAAGCTTTAAAGCTCGGAGAGCCGAACTCGAGTCCCGGCTCGATCAGTGCTGCGTTTGCCTCGATCGAGATTCCCGGATTGGTCTCCACGTTGCCCAGAATCCAGCTCTCGCGCTCGGTCACCGTCTGCGCGCGGAACTCCTCGGTCGCCACTTCATAGCCCCACTCGCGGAACGCGCCCTCGGTAAATTTCTGGATGTTGCCCTTGTGCACCAGCGTCACCGTCTTGCGCCCCGTCTCCAGCGCGTGCCGGATGGCGTAGCGCACCAGCCGCTTGGTGCCGAAGATGGAAATGGGCTTGATGCCCACGCCCGAATCGGCCCGCACTTTTTTCTTGCCGCCCTTGAGCAGGTCGTCGTTGAGAAACGCAATCAACTTCGCCGCGTCCGGAGATCCCTCTTTGAACTCGATCCCCGCATACACGTCCTCGGTATTCTCGCGGAAGATCACCACGTCGAGCTTCTCCGGGTGCTTCACCGGGCTGGGCACGCCCTGGTAGTACTTCACCGGGCGCACGCAGGCGTAGAGATCGAGAATCTGCCGGAGCGCCACGTTGAGCGAGCGGATGCCTCCGCCCACCGGCGTAGTCAGCGGCCCCTTGATGGAGACGCGCAAATCCCGCGCCGCGTTCACTGAGTCGTCGGGCAGCCAGTTGTTGAATTGGCGGAAGGCCTTTTCACCGGCAAAAATTTCATACCAGTGGATTGCGCGTCTGCCGACGAAGGCCTTTTCCACCGCTGCGTCAAAGACCCGCTGCGCAGCCTTCCAGATATCCCGCCCCGTTCCGTCGCCCTCGATGTAGGGAATGATGGGATGATCGGGCACCGCAAACCGCCCGTTGCTGTAGCCGATGGGCTCGCCCTTCTTCGGCAACTCCAGACCGTTGTAGCTGCTCTGCATGCCTCTCGGTTCTTCCTCCGGGCTTGAACTGGGTGCGGAAAAACTCAACTGAAGGGCTTTGTAACAAGGGCACGGCTTCAGCCGGGCCGTCAATGCCCGCTAATTGAGAGGGGCTTTAGCCCCTGCCAGTTTCATACTCATCGAAAACCTCCACCCAATGAGTTTTTCCGCATCCTGTAAGACCAAGTCTGAGGCTACCATCCGCTATTTGGGAGTGGCAATGGCGGGTGCTGTCTCGTGAGGCCCGCGATGCAGGGATGAGAAATTGCTTCGCACTCGGCGCGGAGCCGGAAGAACCCGGCCAACGCGGATTGCAGGCGCAGACCGGCATAGCATCGCCGGAAAGAAGCCTGAAAGAAGGTCGACGATCGCCTTATTTCACGTCCGTCAGCCCGTCGCCCTCAAATCGCGGTATGCCGAAATGCCCGCGCAGGCGCAGAATGTCCACCGGGCTCACGTTGCCCGCCACCGTCACCAGGGTCAGGCTCTTCGGCGTCTCAGCCAGCACCACTGCGCCGCGGACGTTGGCGCCGTCCAGAACCAGCCATACGTCCGTGGTTCCGTTGTGCACCGGCCCGCCGGCGTTGGTAGTGGTCACCAGGTGTTTCCAGCCGCGCAAATGGTAGGCCTCGCGAATGGCTTCCACCTGGCCCGGTTCCACGTCGCCCGCCCCGCCAAAGCGCAGCAGATGCACGCTTACGCCGGTGAGCTTGGCCACGGTCTGCCGCGTCTGAGTGTCAGAATCCGGCAACAGGCTGGCCGCGGCCGAGAGCATGTCGCGGTCCAGCGTGAAATTCGACTTCACCGCGGCCTGCGCGCTCAGTTGCGTCAGCGCCGGAGGCACCCACTCCAGCGGCACGGGGCCCGGATCGGCGCTCATGGGGGCGGCTGCGGCAGGGGGAGGCGGATTATCGTCGTTTTGCGGGGCGGCAGGCGCTTGCGCCAGCGCACACCCGCACGCTATCGCCCCGCCGAGGACAGCAATTCCAGACACACGCATCCACTTCATGCTCTATTAAACGAAAAAACCGGCGGAAAGTTGCATCCGCAACCCCAACGCAGAGCATTTTTGTGCCGTGCGCGGCGCACTTCCCCGCTCTCCTCGCCGCCCGCCTCGAGGGGCCGGTAGCTGTCTTGGTATGAACCACCGATGAAAATGGGGGAAATCCTGTTCCGGAAGGCCGAGATGCGATAGACTCATGCGGGAAGGTTCCCGGAAACTCACCATTTTCATACCCACGGAGGGCACATCGAAATTGGGAAAGAGCATGGTCCCGAAGAAGCTATTCTTCACCAAGGGCGTGGGCAAACACAAGGAACGGCTGACCAGCTTTGAGCTGGCTCTTCGGGATGCCGGCATTGCCTCGCAGAACCTGGTGCGTGTCTCCTCCATCTTTCCGCCGCAGTGCAAGGTGATTCCGCGCAAGGAAGGGCTTACCTACCTCAGTGATGGTGAAGTGGTCTTCGCCGTCATCGCCGAAAATTCCACGCACGAGCCCCACCGGCTCATTGCCTCCAGCATCGGCGTGGCCATTCCCGCCGACCGCAACACCTACGGCTACCTGAGCGAGCACCACAGCTTTGGCGAAACCGAGGAGCAGGCCGGCGAATACGCCGAGGAGCTGGCCGCGGAGATGCTGGCCACCACGCTCGACGTCGAGTTCGACCCCGATACCAGCTGGGACGAGAAAAAGGAGATTTACCGCATCTCCAACAAGATTGTCCGCACCAGCAACATTACCCAGTCGGCCGTGGGCGACCGGCGCGGCAAGTGGACCACCACCATTGCCGCGGCTGTGCTGATTCTCGACGCATAGCGCCTTCGGCAAATTGTGCAGGCCAACTTCGCCCGGCGGAGTTGGCCTTCTTGCATGAACCCTCGGGAAGATGGGAAAACGAGCATGACCAAGCGCGCATTCACCGCAGGCCGAAAATACTCCGTCGCCCTCGTCCAGATGAGCATGGGCCCCGATCCCGAGGCCAACTTCGGCTCGGCCCTCGGCCACATCCGTGAGGCTGCGCGCCTGGGGGCGAATATCGTCTGCCTGCCGGAGCTCTTCCGCACCCAGTATTTTTGCCAGCGCGAAGACCTGCGCCTCTTTGATCTCGCCGAGCCCATTCCCGGGCCCTCCACGGAAAAGCTCGCCGCGGTCGCGCGCACCAGCCGCGTCGCCATCGTGGCCTCGCTCTTTGAGCGCCGCGCGCCCGGCCTTTTTCACAACACCGCGGTCACGCTCGACTCCCAAGGCAACTTCGCCGGCATCTACCGCAAAATGCACATCCCCGACGATCCGCTCTACTTCGAAAAATATTATTTCGCGCCCGGCGACCTCGGTTTCCAGGCCCTCGATGTGAATATGGGCCTCGAATTCGGCCGCATCGGCACGCTCGTCTGCTGGGACCAGTGGTATCCCGAGGGCGCCCGGCTCACCGCGCTCCAGGGCGCCGAAGTGCTTTTCTATCCCACGGCCATCGGTTGGCATCCGGCGGAAAAAGACGAGTTCGGCGCCGCGCAGTATGACGCCTGGCAGACCATCCAGCGCGCCCACGCCATTGCCAACGGCGTTTATGTCGCGGCCGTGAACCGCGTGGGCCACGAGCATGGCGAGGTCAAACTCGCCCACGGCGACGTGCTCGGCGTCCGCGCCTCGGGACCGGGGCTCGAGTTCTGGGGCGGCAGTTTTCTCGCCGACCCCTTCGGCCGCGTGATTGCCAAAGCCTCGCACTGCGCCGAGGAAATCCTCCTCGGCGAAATCGACCTCGGTTTGATCGAGGAGACGCGCCGCAACTGGCCTTTCCTGCGCGACCGCCGCATCGACGCCTATGCGCCCATCACCCAGCGCTTCCTCGACGCAGCGCATCCGGCCGGCAAAGAACAAAAATAGCGGGTGTCCCCGGTCTCGATTCTGAGACCGGGGAGACCACCTAACTGAGGAAAACCGGATTTGTCGGACGAGATCAAAACCCCGCGCGCGCTCGGCTATCGCATGCCTGCCGAGTGGGCTCCGCATGAGGCCACCTGGCTCGCCTGGCCGCACAACCCCGAGGACTGGCCCGGCAAGTTCTCGTCCATCCCGTGGCTCTACGCAGAGATCGTGCGTCTCCTCGCCGCGCACGAGCGCGTGCACCTCATCGTAGAAAATGCCGCGGCCGAGCGGCGCGTGCGCAGCATGCTCAAACGCGCCGGCGCGGATCTCGATCGCGTCGACTTCCACCGCTGGCCCACTGACCGCGGCTGGACCCGCGACTCCGGCCCGATCTTCTTGCGCGACGGTTCCGGCGAAATTGCGCTCACCAACTGGCAGTTCAACGGCTGGGCCAAATACGACGACTGGCGTCTCGACGACAAGCTCCCGGGCCGCATCGCGAAGCTCCTCAAATTCCCACAATGGAAACCCATCGTCCAAAACCAGGACGGTACGAAGTACCGCCGCGTCGTCCTCGAAGGCGGATCGATCGATGTCAACGGCGCCGGCTCTCTGCTCACCACCGAGGAGTGCCTCCTGAGCGAAGTCCAGCAGCGCAATCCCGGCCTCACTCGCGCGCAGCTCGAGCAGGTCTTCTCCGATTTTCTCGGCATCGATCAGGTCCTCTGGCTGAATCGCGGCATCGCCGGCGACGACACCCACGGCCACATCGACGACATCGCCCGCTTCGTCTCCCGCGACATGATCGTTGCCGCCGTGGAGCCGGACACGCGCGACCCCAACCACGCGCCGCTCGCCGAAAATCTCGCCCGCCTCAAATCCGCGCGCACGCTCGAAGGCAAGCAATTTACAGTCGTCGAATTGCCGATGCCGCGTCCGGTCGTCTTCCGCAAGCAGCGCCTTCCCGCCAGCTACGCCAATTTCTACATCGCCAACGGCCAGGTCCTCGTGCCCACCTTCCACGATCCCAACGACCGCGTCGCGCTCAATATCCTCGCCCAGGTCTTTCCCGATCGCGAAATCATCGGCGTCCACAGCGTCGATCTCATCTGGGGCCTGGGCGCGCTGCACTGCATGACCCAGCAGCAGCCGGCCGCGTCCCGAGCAGACTACAGCGGTTTCACAGTTGCTGTATCCCGAAGCCGCAGAGGCTAAGTGGCTTTTTCACCGAGAAAAAGCCACCTTCCGCAACTGTGAAATACGGCTACATGTACTGTGGAACCGCTCTAAGCTATGTCGCCCAGTCGAGTAAGCATCCGAGCAAATAAATCTTGCTTGTCATCCTGAGCGGAGCGCATTTGGGGCCCCATGATTGCTGGGCAATCATGGGGTAAGCGGAGCCGAAGGATCTGCGGTTGTCTTTCCGTCTTCTGGCTTCGCCCGGATACCTGACTTAGAGACCATGCGTCTCGTTCGATCCCTCCTCAGACCCATCCGCGATACCATCGGAACCATGATCTCCGACCACGACGCCATGGCCGCCGCGCTCGCCGAAGCGCGCCTCGCCGCCCAGGCCGGCGAAGTGCCCATCGGCGCGGTCGCCGTGCACAACGGCGACCTCCTTGCCCGCGGCCAGAACCGCGTCCTGCGCTCGAACGACCCCACGGCCCACGCCGAAATCGTCGCACTCCGCGCCGCAGCCGCCGCCCTCGGCAATTACCGCCTCGACGGCGTCACCCTTTACGTCACCCTCGAGCCTTGCGCCATGTGCGCCGGAGCGATGATCCACGCTCGCATCGATAAGCTGGTCTTCGCCGCCGATGATCCCAAGGCCGGTGCCTGCGGCTCCGTGCTCTCCGTGCTCAACCACCCCAAGCTCAACCACCAGATGTGGGCCGAGCGCGGCCTCCTCGCCGAAGAATCCGCTGAGCTGCTGCGCACCTTCTTCCGCGAGCGCCGCTAACTCGCTAACGCGCGAAACGCGCGCAGCGCTGCTAATGCATTTTCTGAGTAGCTGTATCCCGAAGACGGACAGCTGAGTCGACGCGACCAACAGGGAGCAGCGATCTTGCGAGGCAGTGAAAAGGACACAGTCACTCAGAAAATGCCGTAACTTGCTACTTGCGCGTCAGCCTCCTGATCCGCTCCGCCTCCATCGGCCACTGTGCCACCAGCTCCTCACACTTTCCGCTCCGGTAATCCGCAAAATCGAACCCCGGCGTCACCGTGCACCCCAGCAGCGCCATTTTGCCGCCCGGGGCTTTTCCATCATCGACCAGCCGCATCCCCTGCCACACGCCCGCGGGAACCACGAGCTGCACCTGCTGATCGGACGCAAGATCCGGCCCCAGGACCACCACTTTCGACTCGCCGGAGGGCCACAACTGGAGCATCTCAACCGCTTCGCCGAGATAAAAATGAAACATCTCGTCCGAGGCCAGCACGTGCATCTCAGAGAACGTTCCCTCTTCCAGCAGGTAATAAATGGCCGTCCCGTACGGCCGTACGCCTCTGAGCAGAGCCACGCTCACCTCGGACGTATACGTGCGCCTGTACCATCCGCCTTCCACCGGATGCGGCTCCAGTTTCAGCAGGCGCTTGATCTCCTCTGTGGTCACGGTCACAGATGATAGCAGTGAAATCCGGGTAAAATGAGCGTATGACAGTGCAGGTTTACACGGCGGCGTGGTGCCGCGACTGCCGAGCCGCCAAGCAGTTCCTTGAGTCCAATGGCATTGCCTACACTGAAATCGATGTCGACGCCGATGCCGACGCCTCGGATGAAGTAATCCGCCACGCGGGCAAGCGGGCCGTGCCGCAACTGGTCATCGACGGCGTGTGGTTCCAGCCCTACGCGCCGGGCCGCGGCCTCCTCCTCGACGAGTTGCGCCGGCGCCTGCATATTTCCCGCTCCTGATCTTTCCGCCCCCGTACAATTTAAGGTTGGTCGGGTCTTGGGAAGCTGTTCGGGGCGGCATTCGTCGCAGCGTGGTGACGAATGCGGTTCTGACCCCTGATCCCTGTTTTCCGGAGCTGATTCTTGATCGAACGCTACACCCGCGCCGCCATGGGCCGCATCTGGACCGACGAGAACAAATACCGCTGCTGGCTCCAGGTGGAGGCAGCGGCGAGCGCGGTTCTCGCCGAGGACGGCATCATCCCCGAATCCGCCGCCGAGGCGATTGCCCGCGCCGGTTTCTCGGTCGACCGCATCCGCGAGATCGAGGCCGAGGTCAAGCACGACGTCATCGCCTTCACCACCGCAGTAGCAGAATCCATGCAAAACCAAGGCCCAGCTCCGAGTCTCGACGGCCAGTCCTCTCGCTGGCTGCACTACGGCCTCACCTCGAACGACATCGTCGACACAGCCCTGGCGCTCCAGGTAAGAGAAGCCTCAGCACACATCCGCATCGGCATCGAAAACCTGCTCGCCGTACTCAAGCGCCGCGCCCTCGAGTTCAAGCACACGCCCACCATCGGCCGCACTCACGGCATCCACGCCGAGCCCACCACCTTCGGCCTCAAGCTGCTCAACTGGTACGCCGAGATGCAGCGCAATTTAGCCAGATTCGACGCCGCCGCCGAAGACATGCGCGTGGGCAAGCTCTCCGGCGCCGTGGGCACCTTTGGCCATCTCAGTCCCAAACAAGAAGAAAAAGTCTGCGCGCGCCTGGGCCTCAAGCCCGCGCCCGTGGCCACGCAGGTCATCCAACGCGACCGCCACGCCGCCTACATCGCCACGCTGGCCATCACGGGGAGCACGCTAGACAAGATCGCCGTCGAACTCCGCCACTTGCAGCGCACGGAAGTCCGCGAGGCGCAGGAGTACTTCAGCGAGGGTCAAAAAGGCTCCTCCGCCATGCCGCACAAAAAGAACCCGATCACCAGCGAGCAGATCAGCGGCCTGGCGCGCGTGCTGCGCGCGAACGCCCAGGCGGCGCTCGAGAACATCGCCCTCTGGCATGAGCGCGACATCTCGCACTCCTCGGTCGAGCGCGTCATCTTCCCCGATTCGACAATCCTCGCCGATTATCTTCTTGCCAGAACAACGGATCTGATCGACAGATTGCTGGTTTACCCCGAGCGCATGAAGAAGAACCTGGAATCCACCGGCGGCCTCATCTTTTCAGGACAACTGCTGCTCGACCTCGCCGAAGCCGGCATGCTGCGCGAAGACGCCTACCGGCTCGTCCAGTCCCACGCCACGCGTGCCTGGCAGGAGGATCTGAACTTTCGCGAAGAAGTCGCTCGCGATCCGGCGATCGCGAAGTTGCTCAGCCCGGAAACGCTGGCGAAGACATTCGACTACACCCGCCAGCTCGGCAATATCGACGCGATCTTCCAGCGCGTGCTGGGGGAATGATCCAGTATTTGTCTCAAACAAGTGCTCGATGACGAATTGGCAGGTCATTCGATGGTGGGAGCTACGACGGTTGCTTTACAACGCAGTGCTCCTCGCTCTTGGCATTGCGTCGATCTATGCGATGGATATTTTCGCGCAACATGTGGCCCCTGCTGCCCAACCGAATGCTCCGGAGCTGGAAACAGGCCTGACAGTCGTGATGTATGGTTTCATGGCGAATGTCTGTTACACACTTGGCTGGATGGTCGAACTCGTCGGGAGAAGAAAGGATGAAGTTCGGGCCAGAGCGCGCGCGAAGAGGCATTTTTTTTGGGGCTTCTGGTTCTCATGCTTCTTGACGATCGTACCTGCCGGGCTTGGTCTTGAGTTCTGGCTGTCGCATAGGGCTCGCTAGGAGATTTGGTCAGGTTCCGTCGCACTATGGGGCTGCGATTTTCTGATTGGGTTTTCCCTGGGCTAATGTCCTTCGCTCCCTGCGAGAGGTCTTTCCAGTGGCTTCACGATTGCCCCGCAGCGCAACGCGAACTTCGCTTGCGAGGCGCTTCAAGCGCGAACCGAAGAGCTACGGATTGCCCACTGGTCTTCCTGTTGAGCGATGCAACCGCGCCGAAGGCGCAGAGTTCATTAGCCCCGCGCTTCAGCGTGGGGTAAGGACCGCAGGAATAGAATGGGAGTCCCGTAGGGACGGTGTTCCGTGGCTCACACGTACGCGGCCAATTTCATTCACTGCATCTTCGGACCCAGGGGCCGAAGCCCCGTCATCCCGGCCCCCCGCAAATCCGAACTCCTCGCCGGGCGCCCCAGGTCCGGATTTTCTGATCTGGGAAAGCACAAACCTCCAAAGCTGCACCGCAGAGCTAACAGCTAGAAGCTAGGAGCCAAAAGCTGAATTTAACCCTCGCCATCACCGGCGCCTCCGGCGCCGTCCTCGCCCGCGAAGCCCTCCGCGCCCTCGAAGCCGACGACCGCGTCACCGGCGTCCATTTCGTCGCGTCCGAGAACTCGCTCCGCGTGCTCGCCGAAGAACTCGGCCTCTCCGGCCGCAACGACCTCGTCGAAAAACTGCTCAGCGCGAAACCCGCAAAAACCGTTCAGCTCTCTGATGCGGATATCGGCGCCTCCATCGCCTCCGGCAGCCATCCCTCGAGCGGCATGATCATCCTGCCCTGCTCCATGGGCACGCTCGCCGCCATCGCCCATGGCCTCGCCAACTCGCTCATCGCCCGCGCCGCCGATGTCACCCTCAAAGAACGCCGCCCCTTGATCCTCTGCGTGCGCGAAACGCCCTTCAACCGCATTCATCTCCGCAACATGTCGCTCGCCGCCGAGGCCGGCGCCACCATCTTCCCCGTCATCCCCGCCTTCTATAACCAGCCCATTGACACCACCGCAATGGCCCGCCAATTTGTGTATCGCGTCCTCGCCCACATCGGCCTTCCCCAGCCCGGCGCCTACGTCTGGAAGCCCGAAGAGTAGGGAACGAGGGAACAGGGAGCAGGGAGTAGGGAGCAGGGAGCAGGGAGTAGGGAGTAGGGAGCAGAAATGGGTTCGGCGGGTCAATGATTAAATCCGTCAGTCCTTGCTTGACACCCGCGCCTTCGCCCATCGATACTCTCTTCTATGCCGATCGCCAAGCAACCCGGAACGGCGGCCATGGCCATGTGTATGCCAACTGGACCCCTCCGTGTGCTTGATCGGCGAATGCGTTAAACGCAACCGATTCTCAAAGTCCAGCGGCCCGGGTCCTCATCAGGATGCGGGCCGTTTTAATTTGCGCGGCGCCGTTCCCCCCATTTCCCATTGCCCCCTCGGTGTGCAACCATTCGAACCGTAAGGAGCCCATCATGCCCGAACCCAATCCACAGCAGCTTGCCACCCTGGCCGTCCACGCCGGCCAGTCGCCCGACCCGGCCACAGGCGCGCGCGCCGTGCCCATCTACCAGACCACGTCTTATCTGTTCCAGGACGCGGACCACGCCGGCCGTCTCTTTGCCCTGCAGGAGTTCGGCAACATCTACACCCGCATCATGAACCCCACCACCGACGTGTTCGAGAAACGCGTGGCGGCCCTTGAAGGCGGCGCAGCGGCCCTGGCCACAGCCTCAGGTCAGGCGGCGGAGACCCTCGCCATCATCACTCTCGCCTCCGCCGGCGATGAGATTGTCTCCACCACCTCGCTCTACGGCGGCACCTACAATCTCTTCCACTACACGCTGCCGCGCCTCGGCATCGTAGTCAAATTTGTTGACGCCGACGACTTCGACGGCCTGCGCGCCGCCATCAACGCGAGGACCCGCGCCGTCTACACCGAGACCCTTGGCAATCCCAAGCTCGACATCGCCGATATCGCCAAACTGGCCGAGATCGCCCACGCGCATAAGGTGCCGCTCGTCATCGACAACACCTCAACCACCGCGGCCCTGGTGCGGCCCATCGACTGGGGCGCGGACATCGTGGTCAACTCGGCCACCAAGTTCCTCGGCGGCCACGGCAACTCCATCGGCGGCGTCATCGTCGACGCAGGCAAATTCGACTGGGCCGCCTCGGGCCGCTTCCGCGATTTCTCTGACCCCGATCCCTCCTACCACGGCCTCTCTTACACGCAGGCCTTTGGCCCGCTCGCCTTCATCCTCAAAGCCCGCGTGCAGGGACTGCGCGACACCGGCGCCGCGCTCTCGCCCTTCAACTCCTTTCTCATCCTGCAGGGAATCGAAACCCTCCATCTGCGCATGGAGCGCCACTCGCAGAATGCGCTCGCCGTCGCACGGCACCTTCAGAATCATCCCGGCGTCGATTGGGTCAACTATCCCGGCCTCGAGACCAGTCCCTACTTTGCGCGCGCGCAGAAGTATATGCCTGGTGGTCAGAGCGCACTGGTCACCTTCGGCATTAAGGGCGGCTACGCGGCCGGCAAAAAGCTCATCGATACGCTCAAGCTCTTTTCGCTGCTCGCCAACATCGGTGACGCCAAATCGCTCGTCATCCATCCCGCGTCGACCACGCACCAGCAGCTCTCCCCGGAGGAGCAGGCCGCCACCGGCGTCACCCCGGAGCTCGTCCGTCTCTCGGTCGGCATCGAAGATATCCGTGACATCCTCGCCGATCTCGACCAGGCCATCGAAGCAGCCAACGGCGCCCGCGCAATGGCCAAACCTGAAGCGCTGGCGGCGCGATGAGGCACAATAAAGGAAGCGTCTAACCGCCGGCTTCCAGCTCCCGGATTTGAGGCGAGGAGCTGAACTCTGACACCTGACACCTGAAACCTGAAACCTGACACCTGAACTCTGACCATGCCCGATACCTACAACCGCAGCGGCGCCTCGCCGCCCTCGCCCACGCTGGCACCCACCTACGAAGGCGACTTTGTGCTCGATCGCGACTTGCCGCTTGACTGTGGGCGCACCTTGGCTTGTCCCACGCTGCATTACGCCGTGTACGGCCGGCTCAATGCAGCGCGCGACAATGCCGTCCTGGTTTGCCATGCCCTTTCCGGCTCCGCGCTGGTGGGCTCCTGGTGGCCTGAGATCTTTGCTCCCGGCGCCGTGCTCTCTCTCGAGCACGATTTCGTCATCTGCATCAACCTCCTCGGCTCCTGCTACGGCTCCACGGGGCCCGGCGCGGTGAATCCTGAAACCGGCTCCATCTACGGCCCCGATTTTCCCCTCGTCTCCATCCGCGACAACGTCCGCGCCCAGGCGCAGCTTCTCGACTCGCTCGGCGTCCGCCGCCTCCGCCTCGTGCTCGGCGGCTCCATCGGCGGCATGCAGGCCATCGAGTGGACCATCCAGCATCCGGAGCGGGTCCAGCGCGCGCTGGTGATCGGCGTAGCCCCGCTCGGCGCCATGGGCCTCGCGCTCAATCACCTTCAGCGCCAGGCCATCCAGCACGATCCCGAATGGCTGGCCGGCCGCTACCTTCCCCAGTGTCCGCCGCGGCGCGGTCTGGCCCTGGCCCGGCAGATCGCCATGATCAGCTACAAATCTGCGCCTCTCTTTGAGGAGCGTTTCGGCCGCAACCCCAACCGCAACGGCGAAAACCCATGGCAGCTCAATGGCGTGGGCGGCGGCCTCATCGGCGGCCGCTTCGATATCGCCGGTTACCTCGATCACCAGGGCACGCGCTTCATCGAGCGCTTCGACGCCAACGCCTACCTTGCCATTCTGCGCACCATGGATACCTGGGACCCGCTCCGCGGCTACGCCTCGCCCGCTGAGGCCTACGCGCGCATCCGCGCCCGCTTGCTCTTTGTCGGCATCAGCTCTGACTGGCTCTTTCCCGCCGACACCGTACGCCGCTTTGCCGAGGAGATTCGCCGGGCCGGCGCCCAGGCCGATTACCGCGAAATGGCCAGCGACCACGGCCACGATGCCTTCCTGGCCGAGCAGGCTGAGCTGGTGCGGCTGCTCCAGTAGCCGCAGCGCCCGGGTCGATGGTTGGCCGATTCGCCCACTGCGCTCGATCTGCATCTAAACTCTCCGGCACGGCGGCGCACGCCGCCTGCCGGCCCAGGGATTCGCCGCAGCGCACGGATCCTGCGGGCCGGCCGCAGGCGCATGCGCTGCCGCCGATTTCCGCATCACTTTGCTTGTCAGGGAGACATTGGCTTTCTATAATCCAATACCAACAATGCATTGGAGGCCATGGTATTGTTATATCCGTCTCCCGGCACTCAACCGCCATCTGAGAGCGGTGGCATGGTCCGCCGGCCCATGGGCAAAATTCATTTCGGCAATTCCCAGGAGCACTAAATGAAGAAGCTAGTCGTTGCATCTGCGATGGCATTGGCATGCGTGAGCCTTGTTTCCGCGCCGGCGCTGCGAGCTCAGGACAGCTCCCAGCAGATCACCATCCAGAATCCGCAAGAGTTCAATGCCTACCAGCAGGCCAGCACACAGACTGACCCGGCCCAGAAAGCCGCCGCGCTCGAAAGCTTTCTCGAGACTTACCCCCAGAGCGTGGTCAAAAAGGCCGTCCTCATCGAGCTGATCGGGACCTACCAGGGGTTGAATCAGCCTGACAAAGCGCTGAGCGCCTCTACCCGCCTGCTGCAAATCGATCCCAATAACATGCAGGCGATCTATATTTCAGTTTTCATCAAGAAATCCGACTGCCAGAAGAGCGTGAATCCGCAGACCGGCGTCAGCAATGATCCCCAAACCTGCGACGACGCAGCCACGCTTTCGCAGAAAGGCCTCGCCGTTCCCAGGCCCGCAGACATGGATGACGCCACTTGGACAAAGATGACTGAGGCCACTTACCCGGTCTACCACTCGGCCATCGCGCTCGACGATGAAGTTTCGAAGAAGGACATGAAAGGCGCCATCACCGAGTACCGCGCCGAGCTCATGCTCTACCCGCCCGCCGAGACCGAAAAGGTGGGTCAGGGATTGGCCGATACGCTGCAGCTCGCTGAAGCCTACGCCAAGCCGGGTGATTCCCAGGACCAGGTGCAGGCCATCTGGTTTTATGCGCGCGCCTGGAACTTTGCGCCCGCCAATTATAAGGCGCTCATCGAGCCCAAGCTCGAATACTGGTACAAGCGCTTTCACGGAGGGCTTGACGGCCTGGACACGGTGAAGACCGCTTCGGAGCAAACCCTCTTTCCGCCCGCAAGTTTCTCCATCAAGCCCGCGCCCACGCCCATTGAGGTGGTCGACAACGTGATTGCCACCACGCCCGACCTGAAGACGCTCAACCTTGAAGACAAGGAATTCATCCTGGCCAATGGATCGCAGTCCGCCAAGGACAAGCTCTGGGCTGTTCTGCAGGGGCAGCTTACTCCGGTGCCCGGCAAGGTTGTCAACGATCCGGCCAACGTGCTCAAGGTCAGCGTGACCACCGCCGCTGCTCCCGCCAAGCCCAAGGACTACGTCGTCAAGCTGCAGAATCCCGTGGCCTGCGGCGCGGTCCCCGAACCGCCTTCTGAACTGCACATCAAGGACGCGCAGGATTACATCCTGGCCAACGGCGATAAGGCGGATACTGACGCCATGGGCGACGATCTGACCGGTTCGCCCGCGCGCATCCGCAAGATCACCATCGAGCCCGCGGTTTCCACCATCAGCGTCGCCGTGACTGAGGATGCCAAAAACTCTCAGCCGCCCGTCGCCGACTTCATCGTCAATCTCAAGGATCCCGAGTCCTGCAAGGACGCCCCGGCTCCCGGCGACGAGATCAGCACCCAGCCCGCGCTGGAACTTGACGGAACCTACAGCACCTACTCGCCCGTGCCGGCCGCCAACGGCCGTCAGGCCTCCGCGCAGATTGTATTGAGCGATGGCTTCCTCCAGCTCGAAAAGAAGACGCCCGCTCACCATCCTCCGGCCAAGCCGCCCGCCGGCCATCACGCCACGGGCCTCTGACACAAGCTTTCCTGGGAATTCTGAAGGGCAGCCTGCACCTGCGGGCTGCCTTTTTCATTTCGGCAGCTCTTCCGGCTGCGCAAGAAACCCTGTCGAAGCAGCTCTGTAACAAGGGCACGGCTTCAGCCGGGCCGCAAGAGATTCAAATCGAATGGGGGCTTTAGCCCCTGAGGGATTGCTCTTCCAAGCTGACCCACTGCACAAAGGCCCGCCTCGCGCAGGCGGTGGTACTCTAGCCGCAGCATGATCTGTTTCCGCACCCTCCCCGCGGCGCTGGCGCTTGCCTCGCTGCTCGCGCTTTGCCCGCACGCGCGCCCGCAGTCTCCCGCTGATTCCACCACCCCGTCTAACGCCAGGCCCGTGCCCGAACGCACCGTGCCCACGCCGTTTTCGCCCGGCGCCGGACCTCTGGAAATTGCCCGTTCCATTCAACTGCGCTCACCCGAGGAGATGAGCGAGCCGGACCGGCTCCTCGAAGCCGACTCCGAATCTTCCATTGCCGAGCGCGCCGGCTATGCCGATATCGCCTTCAACCAGGGCCAATGGAGCTACCGGCAACTGGTCTGCCCCGCGCTCCCCAGCCACCTCTTCCTGCGCTTCACGCGCAACCACGGCGCTGGCGACGTAAGCGTGTTTTCTGCGTCGATTCCCCGCAATGGTGACGGACGCATCCGCATCATTCCCATTGAGCGCCGCAGCTATGCGCTCTTCTCGCCCGCGCCCGTCAACGCGCTCACCATCGCCGCCTTCAACCGCATCCGCGCGGAAGACCATTTCGTCGACCAGCCCGGCCCTGCCCCCAATCCCGCGCCCAACTCCGGGCCCGGCTGGCTGGGCACGGCCCTCTGCTACGCCGCTCTCGCCGGAGCCAATCCGATTGCCGCTTCGGAACACGCGGCCGGCGCGAGAACATTTCCCTCGGCCTCCGCGCCCAGCCTGGAAATCCCCGCACAAGGCGGAGCCATCATTCGCTTCACTGATCTATCGGCGGCTCCACGCCCCATGGATTGGACCCTGATCTTCAACGGCAAGGGAAGGCTGCTGAAGGCGACGCACTCGCCCGCCGGCATCCAGGGAGAGAAACCCATCCCGCCCTCGACCGCCGAGCAGAACGCCAAGCCAATTCCGTCATCCTGAGTGCGGCTTCCACAACCATTGGGTGCCCCAGGTCTCGGTTCTGAGACCTGGGAAAGCACCATGACCGCTAGGCGCAATACTCGTAGTGGGTCAGTTTGAATTCCGTTTTGAAAGGGCACGGCTTCAGCCGTGCCGCAGAAGCGGCAAAACAATGGGGCTTTAGCCCCTGAGGGATCGTTTGCCCAGGCCCCGAAGCCTGCCCTGAGCTTGCCGAAGGGTCCCGATTCTGAGATCAGGAGGGCAAATCAATACAAGCATCCAACGCCCGCTTCAGCGGGCGAAAGACGGTAGCCTCAGGCGCAAGCCTGGGGAATGCGGATTGCCTCGCGACCTGAAGCCCCCTTTGGGGGCGACAGAACCATCGCCTCAGAACCGCGCGGGCCCATCCTTTCGCGTTCTCCGCGAAACCGTGAGGGGACGCCGGGTGCCCCAGGTCCCTCGCATTTGGGGACCTGGGAAAGCACGTTAATTGCAGGAGCTAGCCGCCTTCATTCCCCCAGCATGATCCTCTGGATCGACTCGGCCCGCCCCGTTTCTGCGTCGCACGCAATCAGCGCTGCGCACATCTTCGCGTTGCCCTTGGCCGCCTCGAATTTCCCTGGCATGTTGGTCAAAAACCGCTGCAGCACCAGGTCTTTTTCCACGCCGATCACGCTGTCGTACGGGCCGCTCATGCCCACGTCCGTCTGGTAGGCCGTCCCGCCCGGCAATATGCGCTCGTCTGCCGTGGGAATGTGCGTGTGCGTGCCCAGCACCGCGGTCACGCGTCCATCCAGGTGCCAGCCCATCGCCACTTTTTCGCTGGTCGCCTCGGCATGAAAATCCACCACCATCACCTTGGCCGCAATGTTTTTGAGCAGCGCATCCGCCGCATGAAACGGATCGTTGGTCCCGCTCATGAACACGCGTCCCTGCAGGTTCACCACCGCGTACGCAACTCCACTTGCAGTTACGCCTTCATACACGCCATAACCCGGCAGCCCCGGCTGAAAATTCGCCGGCCGCAACACGCGCCGCGCCCGCGCATCGCTTTCTGCGGGAGCCGACTCCAGGTACGCGATCAGCTCTTTCTTGTCCCAGACGTGATTGCCCGTCGTCAGCACGTCTGCGCCCAGGTCGAAAGTCTCTTCGGCCAGCGCCGGCGTCAGCCCGAAGCCTCCGGCCGCGTTCTCCGCGTTGATGATCGTCAGCTCCACGCCATGCGTCTTGCGCACGTGCCCGATGTGCTCGCGCACAATCCTGCGCCCCGCGCTGCCGAAGATGTCGCCGACGAATAAGATGTTCAACGGTGCTCGAAGCTCCTTTCAAGGGATCAGGGAACAGGGATCAGAAACAAAGCCCGCGAAGCGGGCAAAAGACTGTAGCCCCAAGGCGTGAGCCTGGGGAACAGATCGCAAAACGCACGTTAGCCCCCGCAAGGGGGCGCAAGAGCTCCTCGCGCGCACCGAAACATAGCCCCGAAACCACCCATATGCCACACTAGGCGCCGGCCCCTGATCCCTGATCCCTGTTCCCTGTATTTCTCATCAGCGGAAAAAGAATCACATCCCGAATCGACTTCGACCCCGTGAGCAGCATCACCAGCCGGTCCACGCCCAGGCCCATGCCGCCCGTCGGCGGCAACCCGTAGGCGAGCGCGCGCACGTAGTCTTCGTCCATGGCGTGCGCCTCTTCATCGCCGCGCGCCTTTTCGGCCAGCTGCTGCTCGAAGCGCTTTTTCTGCTCCACCGGATCGTTCAGCTCGCTGAAGGCATTTCCCAGCTCAAACCCTCCGGCATACAGTTCGAACCGCTCCACCCACTCCGGATCGTTGGGCTTCTGCTTCGAGAGCGGCGAAACAACCGTCGGATAGTCGTAGATGATCGTCGGCTGGACAAGATTGGGCTCGACGAGGGCCTCAAACAAGCGGTAGATTGTCTTACCAAGCCGGGACTCAAGGTCACCCCCCGCGCTTTCGAGCAGTGCGCCTTGCTCAGTCATTAACGATCGGCAGCTCTCGTCAAGAAGTGTGAAAAGTTGTGAGGTCGCACGGGAAAAAGTCTCGGGTGTCATTGGCCTGCTGGCCGGTCCATATTCGTTCATTGCACAGATGATGAATTGGCCCAGCGTCCATCTATCTGAGAGTTGCAGAACGGTCGGCGCGTTTCCAAGTTCAACTGGCCAGTAATCGCGGATTGATTCCTTCATCGTCAGCCGCGTCCACTTACCAAAATCAATCTCTACATCATTGAACGTAGTTTTCGTCGTCCCATTCACCTCCATCGCCACAAACTTCAGCAGCTCCTCCGTCAAATCCATCAGGTCCCAGTAATTCGCATACGCCTGGTAGAACTCGAGCATGGTGAACTCAGGGTTGTGCTGCGTGCTCACGCCCTCATTGCGGAAGTTGCGATTGATCTCATACACGCGGTCGAGCCCGCCCACCACCAGCCGCTTCAGATACAGCTCCGGCGCAATGCGCAGGAAGAGATCCTGCTTCAGCTCGTTATGATGCGTGACAAACGGCCGCGCCGCCGCGCCGGTCGCCGCGGCGACCATCATCGGCGTTTCCACTTCAAGATACCCGCGCTCGTCGAAAAACTTCCTGAGCGCGCGCAGCACCTTGGCGCGCTTCACAAACACTTCCCGCGAATCGAGATTCGCAAACAGATCCACATACCGCTGCCGGTAGCGCAGCTCCACATCCGCCAGTCCGTGGTATTTTTCCGGCAGCGCCAGCATGGCCTTCGCCAGAAACGTCAGCGTCTCCACGTGCACCGTCAGCTCGCCCGTGCGCGTGCGGAAAAGATACCCGGTTACGCCGATGTGATCGCCCAGGTCGAGCAGCTTGTAGAGCGCGAATCCCTGCTCGCCCACCGCATCCAGGCGCACGTAAATCTGCAGCCGCTGGGCCTTCTCAATCTCCGCCGCTCCGCCTCTATGAATCGAGGCGTCGCCCTGCTGCAGCGTGGCAAAGCCCGCCTTACCCTGTTGCCGGATGGCCATGATGCGCCCGGCCACGGCCACCTGCGGCCGCTCCGCCTCCAGCTCCTCGGCCGTCTTCGCGCCCCACTCCGCGCGAATCTCCGCAATCCGCGCCGCGTTCTCTCCTTGCGCCGCCGGAAACCGGTTGGGATACGCCGCCTGCCCAAGCTCGGCAATCTTCTTCAGCTTGTCCTGGCGCTCATGGAATAGCTTGCGCTCAAACTCCGACTCGAACACGCCCGTTCCTTCCACTCAAAAAGCCTTATCCCAAAAGGGCAGTATATCTGCTCTCCGCGCGGCTCTGTGTGCATCCGCTGCTCGTCCCTGTATGCTTTTTTTGAGAAGCTGCGTGCCCTTCCACAGCCCCATCCCGGACCCCAAACCCCGCGGCAAGGGCCCGAGTCTCGTCGACGCCATCGTCCAGGCGGAAAAAATGATTCAGGTCGCGCTCATCCTGCCCTGCGCGGCCTTCATCGGCTGGCTCGCGGGCGCATGGCTTGACAGCCGCCTGCACCAGAAATGGATCGGCCTCGCCGGCATCGTCTTCGGCGGCGTCTCCGGGCTCGTCTACGTGGTGCGCCTCGCGCTGGCCGCGGCCGGCGGCGGCAACAGCAGCGGCGGAAATCCAAGTGAAGGCGGCAGCTCCGGGACCGCGCCATGACTGAAGAGATTCATCCGCTGGCCAGCCTCACTGACTCTGGCCTCGAAGCCCTGCTCCGCCGCGCGCTGCGCATCATCCTGATTCTGGGCACGCTCTCCGCGCTCATCGTTTGGAAGGCATCCGGCTGGCGCAACGCCGCCATGCTCGCCGCGGGCACTGCCATCTCCGCCGCCAGCCTTCTGGAGTGGCGCCGGCTCATCCGTCTCATCAATGCCAAAATGGACAGGCAGCAGGCGCCCCGCGGCACATTGGTTGCAGGGGTTTTCTTCGTGATCCGCCTTCTGGTCTTCGCCGGGGTCATTTATGGTAGCCTTAAGTGGCTCCGGGGCTCCGTCGTGGCGCTCCTCGTCGGCCTCAGCCTGGCGGTTCTGGCTACGGCGTGGGAAGCCATCCGCCTGCTCCGCAACTGAACCCCCCTCGTTTTCTTCACTTCATTTTTTTTTTGATTGATAAGGAAAGACTCGATCCTGCATGCCGGAACTGTTTGGGTTTACCCATTTCGTCAATCGCCTTCTCGCGGGCTTTGAAATCAAGCTCTACACCAGGCTGGGAGTCGCGGATGCCGCGCACGTCGCTTACCGCGTCAACGCGGCCTTCGCCCTCGAGCTTGTCATCGCCGCCATCCTGCTCGCGTTTTTCCTTCTCGTGCGCGCCACGCTTTCCGTGGAAAAGCCCAACTCCGCGCAGCAGATCGCCGAGATGATCCACGAAGGCGTGGGCGGGCTCTCCGAGCAGATCATCGGCCACGGGTACGAGCGCTTCCAGGCCTATATCACCTGCGTTCTTCTCTTCATCCTGCTCACCAACTGCCTCGGCCTTTTTCCCGGCGTGATCACGCCCACCAGCCGGCCCTCCGTTCCCCTCGGCATCGCCGTTCTCACCTTTCTCTATTACAACTTTAACGGTTTGCGCGCGAACGGCTTTTTCGGATACCTCAAGCAGTTTTTCGGCCCCCTGCCGTGGCTTGCTTGGCTCATGTTTCCCATCGAGGTCGTCTCGCACCTGGCGCGCGTGATGTCGCTCACCATCCGTCTTTACGCCAACATGTTTGCCAGCGACCTGCTCACCCTGGTTTGGTTTTCCCTCATTCCGCTGGCCGTTCCCGCCGTCTTCCTCGGCCTGCATTTCGCGGTCTCCGTGATTCAGGCTTTCGTTTTCATGCTCCTGACCATGATTTATCTTTCCATGGCGGTAGCGCACGAGCATTAAAGGCAGTGAACAGTGAACAGTGAACAGCGGACAGTGGACGGTGGTCAGTTGTCAGTTCTTCTCGTGGAGCACGCAGGATTCTGCCTGCCCGTTGCACCCACTGACCACTGACCACTGTTCACTGTCCACTGAAAAGTTTCCGCCGGAGAGCGCTTCCGCTCCGGAGCAACGGAAGGCTGCAAGCGTGAGGGGGCCAAAGGGTGAGACAGCTGCTAGCCGCTAGCTTCCAGCTCCTAGCCTGCGCGTCGGCGGGTCGAGATGCTCGGCTTACCGATGAACAAGCTAGAAGCCAAAAGCTGAAAGCTAAAAGCTGCTTCTCAGCCGGCACGGTGAGCCTCAACCACCCACTGGCGGCTAATTTCAAGGGAAGCAGGAGAACTATGCGGAAACTTCAATACGTGTTCATGGCGCTCTCGGCGCTTTGCTTTGCCGTGCCCGTCTTCGCGCAAACAGGCGGAGCCCCGGCAGCCAGCCTCATTCCCATCGGCGCCGGTCTCGGCATGGGCCTCGCCGCCGGTCTCTGCGGCATGGGGCAGGGAAGGGCCGTGGCTTCGGCAACTGAGGCGCTTGCCCGCAATCCCGGAACCCGCCCCGGCATCATGCTGTTCCTGGTCCTGGGCCTCGCCTTCATTGAGTCCCTCACCCTCTTCACCATGGTCATTGTCTTCGCCAAAATGTAAGCGGAGACGGGAAACAGGAAATCCTTCGCGGCTCCGCAATTCCAAGCGGAGCCGCACTTGTCAGTGCTGCGCTCCGGAGCCGCCGCCATCGCTGCGCAGCATCTCGATAGCCTGGGCATAACCCAGACCCGCGGGAACAGGCGCATACTGCAATTCTTCCTCGGTGGTATCGAAGTTGCGCGTCCTGATCACCACGCGTCCGCTCATCTGCATCTGGAAGCGCACCGTCCGCCACGCGCCTCCACCTACGTCCGCCTGCTCAATCACGATCCATCCGCCCTTGTTCAGCCTTCCGAGAATGCCCCACCCGAAATCCACGTCCTCGTCGAGACGCCCCTCGAGATGCATCACCCGATCGCTCGCCGGGTCAATGCGGATTTCCCCGCTCATCACCGTCAGTGCCTCGGTTTCAAGATCGCGCGGCGCGAACGCCGGGTTGGGCTTGAAGGTGAATCGCTCCACCGGGCCCGTCGGTGTATCCATCGGCCCCTGGTACTGGTACAGAAAGGCGCTGGGCAGCGCGCGCAGTACCTTCACGGCCCGCGCGGCGTCGGCGTCTTCGCTCTGCTTGCGGTGCTTCTGCAGGCCGGGATTGCTCTCGAGCGCGCTCAGCCGCGCCTGCTCCTTTTGTTCGTCGGCGGTGTCCAGCGGTTTCTCGTCAACGGCGATCAGCCGCGCCACTTCTCCATCGCCTGTTTCCACAATCTCTTTCGTCGTGGTCAGCCGCGGCGTGGTTTTGCGCAGCACATAGCGCATCGGATGGCTGGAATCCTCAGCCGCTTTCAGCTCGTTGCCCAGGGCGCGATCCACCAGCGCCTGCGCCTGCGCCGGCGTCAGCGTCTCCGGCTGGGCCGCGCCCCGATCCGCATTCAGCCCCGCGGCGGCAATCAGGCAAAGAAGCAGTAACCACCGGCGCATCGCCACGTGCTCAGCGCGCATCCGCCACCCTTCGCCCGGTTGCTTTTCCTATGGCCAACTTTCGTATATAGGATCGGCTCATTGCCTCCATTAGACGCTCTTTTTTCCCCTCCGGTTTCGGGAGTTTCAAGCGGCACGCCCGTGGTTGCTGTTATAGTGCGGGCAGGGCCCATCGCGGTTCCTTCAGGCGGCTTGCCGCATTAAACCCCTCTTTTTGAGTGTCCCTGCGACCGCGTCGCGGTCGCAAACGGGACGGCAGGTGTCTGCTTTCGCGGAATCGCAAGTGCCGGGGCCAAATGGAAGGAAGAAGATTATGCCAGTGGAGAATTCTCCCGCACGTATCGGTAAGAGCGTAGAAATTCGCGGAGAAGTCAAGGGAAGCGAAGATTTGATTGTGGACGGGCACCTGGAGGGCACCATCACGCTCTCTGAAGGCCGGCTGACCATCGGGGCCAGCGCCCATGTTGCCGCGGACCTGACCGCGAAAGATGTCCTGATTCTCGGTCACGTCCAGGGCAACATCGTGGCCGGCGGCCGCGTAGAGCTCCGTGCCGGCTGCGCCGTCGAAGGCGATATTCGCGCGTCGCGCCTCTCTGTCGAAGACAACGCCGGGTTTCGCGGCAAAGTAGATCTGACACAGGGCGCCGCGAAGGCGCCGGCGGAGACCACGAGCCCGGCCACGGCGGGCAGCGTGGCCTGAAGGCCGCGCGGGTGAGCTCAACGCGCTGAAATCGACGCGCAGATTCGCCCGGCCGCGCCGGGAGGGATTCAGGGTTGGTAAGCTGGTTCGACAAAAAACAAGGCGGTGCAGTTGCCACCTCTGCTTATGGCCCCGCCGGGCCGCGCGTGCCCCGTCACTCCGGCAGCTGGGCCGTGCTGCGCAAGCGCCTGCAGGCCGAGCCGGGCCTGCGCATCGTCGACGTGGGCTATACCTCGCCCAACAACATCAACTACCTTACCGGCCTCGGCCACAGCGTGTTTCTTTCCGATCTCGTCCACGACGCCTGCACGGAAAACTGGCAATCGGGATTCGACGACGAAGGCAACCCCATCTGGAATGTCGAGGGATTTCTCAAGCAGTCCCTCAACTTTGCCGGACGCAACTTCGATGTGGTGCTGCTGTGGACAGCCCTCGATTACCTGCCCGAGCCCTTCGTCAGGCCCGTGGTCGGCCATCTCACCGCTGCCATGAACCCGGGCGGGCAGGTTCTGGCGCTCTTTCACACCCGCACCCACGGCGACGAAACCGCGCACTGCCGCTATCACGTCACCGCCACAGACAGCGTCGAAGTCCAGCTCGCCCACCCGTATCCCATCCAGCGCGCCTTCACCAATCGCAGCATCGAACGCCTCTTTTCCGGCTGGTCCGGTCACAAGCAGTTCCTGGCCAAGGACTCCGTCTCTGAAGTCATCATGACGCGGTAGATACCCTCCCCTTCGCATCCTGAGCAGCATGCGGTTCTGTGCTGCATTGGACAGACAGCTTAGTCCAGCAGCGTGTTTATTTCTATTGCTTCTCGCTGTTTTGCGGGCGACCGTACCCGACCCAATGAGGGCCATCGCAACCGTCGGAAAGGGCCTTCGACAGCCGATATTCCACGTCCATGCCCTTGTCCTTCGGGTAGACCACGTCATTCACGAGCAAACGGCCCTTTTCAGGCACTAAGATTGCGGCGACGCGTGTGGTCCAAGGCTCCTCAGGCGGCCATCCCCATTTGAGGCCCACAACCACGCGAAAGGAGCCATCGCTTTCCGATTCGGTTTTCTCAACTTGGAAGGCCCGCAGTTCATCTTCATCATCGCCGGCTGAGAAGAGCCCAAGCTCCAGCCAGGCGTACTCGGGCTTCACATTGGGATCCGGATTCTGCCGATACCAATCATCTGCACAGGCGAGAGCCAAATCCATTCTGTGAAGCAGCGCCTTGCTGAGATAGGGCGCAAAGACTTTCCAGTCGGCGCCCCATGGGATGCCGACCGGCCGACGAGCCACTACCTCGCGATAGAGGCTCTGTGCGAGCGCCTCGGGCTGCTTCGGTAGAGTGTACCCGATCCAATGAGGGCCGTTGCACCCAGCAGATAAGTACCCAGATAGCCGCCATTCCGCGGGTTTGGCCGCAGGATTATTGCTGTAGTCAGAGTCGTTGATGTAGATGACATCGTCGATGACGTAATGGCCGTTCTCACGCACGACGACGCCAGCGACGCGCGTGGTCCACAGGGACTCGGTAGGCTTGTTCCACTCAAGTTTCACATACACGTTGCGGGAACCGTCTCTCTCGGTTTGCGTTCTCTCAATTTGGAAAGATTGCGGATCGGCTCTCTCGCCAGTGAAGAGTCCGATTGCAGCCCTCGAGTGCAGTTCCGGGACCTGCTGGTCCGCATCAACGGAGCACGATTTGGCAATCTCAATTCTGTGTAGCAACGCTGTGCTGAGATAGGGAGCAAAAACCTTCAAATCCGCCCCGGCCAGGACGCCACTCGGCTGGCGAGCCAGCGTTTCCGTGTAGAGCCTCCGGACCAGCGCTTCGGGTTGTTGGGGGTGGCGTGTCGGTTCACTCGGTTGCGCTGACAGGCCAAGAGCCAATGCCGCGGAGAACGACAAAGCGCAGGTGCAGCGGAGAAAGCTCATATCGTGCCTTCGCGGATGGAACTATAGACGTTAGACACCGCGGATGGACAATTTGGCGTGCGCAAGTTTCTTGCCGAGTGGAAGAGGGAGGGGAGAGATTTGTGCTGGGTTGTGCTGGTGTTCTCCGAAACAGCTCAGCCTTGTCCCGCCGCGAACGGCAACAGCGTCTGCACCTCGACGCGCCCCACGTCCTTCGGCTGCATCTCCATCTTCCACTGCGCGGCAAAGCGCTTGCCCAGCCCGTATTCGCTGCAAACGGATTCCACCAGCTCCGCCACCCGGCGCTTGTACTCGGCTGACACAAAGGCGCTCTGCGCGTAGCGCCGCTCGTAGCTCGGCAGCTGCTCGGGAAAATGCTCGCCTACGAAGGCAAAAAACGTCGGCCGCGAACAGGGCTTCAGGAACAGCGCGCCCGCGGCCAGAAAGCTCGCGTCCGCTCTCTTGGCCGCCCTCGCCACCGCGGCAATCGAGCTGCGGCTGTCGTTGATTCCCGGCATCAGCGGCGAGCACAGGACCCCGGCCCGCAATCCCGCCCCGCGCAGCTCGGCCACAGTGCGGATGCGCAGATCGGGACGCGGCGCGCGCGGTTCAAGCTTCCGCGCCAGCCGCGCATTCACCGTCGTCACCGTCAGGTGCACGGTGAGCTTGTGCCTTCCGTCGATCTCTTTCAGCAGGTCCAGGTCGCGTGCAATCAGCGTGGACTTGGTCACAATCCCCAGGCTGAAGCCGCGGTGCCGCGCAAATACTTCGAGCAGCGAGCGCGTGATGCCCTGCTTGCGCTCCAGCGGCTGGTAGGGATCGGTTGCCGTTCCCAGCGCGATCTCCGTCCCCGGCTTCAGCCGCCGCAGCTCCTGGTCGAGCAGCCATGCGCCGTTCTGCTTGAAGTAAATCTTCCGTTCGAACTCCTCCGGCGACCGCAGCTCCAGAAACTCGTGCGTGTACCGCGCGTAGCAGTAGCGGCACCCGAATTCGCACCCCCGGTACGGATTGATGGCGTGAGTAAACGGCAATCCTCTCCGCGAGGTGGTCTTGCTTAAAATCGACCGGCAGTCGAGCGGCCGGTACTCGGTCAGGCAGCCCGAGGAGTCCAGCGGCGCCTCGGAAGCCGACCGCGCCAGCCGGGAGAGCGGCCGGGCATCTGAATCCCCTTGAAGGGTGGGCTGAAGGATCGGAAAGACCGGCTCAGTTTTCGCCATATATTCGCCTTTTAAGCTAGCCTACGCTTGCTTTCAGGTGCCGTCAAGCGATACTTCTCAATCGATGGCTTCTGTTTTCGCCCTAGCCACGATGGCCCGTAAAAGATTCGGCAACTCTGCCCACAAACTGATCCCTGACCCCTGACCCCTGACCCCTGACCCCCGACCCCTGATCCCTGTCCCCTGATCCCCGACCCCTGTCTCAAGGAGAACCCCATGAGTCCATCGAAGCCAACTCGCATTACCTGGCTCGGTCACGCCACCGTGCTCGTCCAGACCCCTGCGGGCGCCAACATCCTCATCGATCCCTTCATTGCGCAGAATCCCAAATATCCCAAAAATTTCTCCCTGCCCGCAAAGATCCACGCCATTCTTCTCACCCACGGCCACGGCGATCACATTTCGGATGTGGTAGAGGTAGCCAGGAAACACGGCTCCACCGTAGTGGCGATATACGAACTGGCCGCCTACGTCGACGGCAGGGGCGTGGCCGAAACCATCGGCATGAACCTGGGCGGCTCGGTGCAGGTGGAAGACGTGTTGGCCTCGATGGTCGATGCCCGGCATTCGGCCGGCGCGCAGGACGAGCAGGGAATCCATTACACGGGCGTGGCCGCCGGCTTTGTGCTCACCGTGGCCGAGGGTCCCGTGCTTTACCACGCCGGCGACACCGCGGTCTTCGGTGACATGGCGCTCATCCGCGATCTCTACCAGCCCAGCGTGGCCATGCTGCCCATCGGCGGCCATTACACCATGGGTCCCAAAGAGGCTGCACTCGCCGTGCGCCTGGTTGCGCCCAAGGTCGTCCTGCCCATCCACTTCGGCACTTTTCCGCCCCTCAAAGGTACGCCGGAACAACTCGCGGCTCTGGTCGGCCCGGGCGTCAAGGTGGTGAGCTGGAAACCGGGAGAGGAGTTCACCGCGTAGAGGAAGGTTTCAGGTGTCAGGTTGCAGGTTTCGGAGAGTTGCCTCTCAAGCCAAAATCTGATTGTCAGGGTTTCGGCTTCCGGCTTGCAGGATGCCGCCGGCTGAAACCTGACCCCTGACCCCTGACCCCTGACCCCTGACCCCTGACCCCTGACCCCCGACCCCCGATCCCTGCTTCACTGATCCCGCGTTTGCTTCACCGCGCGCTGCGTCTGCCGCAGTTCCGTCGCACCGGAAGAATCCGGGCTGCCATAGCGCAGTTTATTCGCGGACTCGGCCGCATGCAGGTTGCGGAGGTCGCGCAGAATCTCCGCCTTCTCCCGCGCGTATTGCCCCGCCAGCCGCGTCAGCGCGTAGGTCACAATGTCGCTGTGGTGCAGGTCGCAGAATGCGGGGTCGCGGCGCATGTTCAGCCACAGCCGGTGCACCAGTTGCACATCGTCGGGGCTGAGCGTAGGCGCGTGCGGGCCGATGAAGAAGACCCTTGCGCTGCCATCCGGCCCCACCACGTAATAGTTGAACTGGCGTTTGGGGTCGGGCAGTGCCTCCCACGCCTGGCCCATATGAAAGGCCTGGTCTTCGGCGGTCATCGAGCTCGAGACCCCGGACACCAGGGAATCCACTTCCAGCGAATTGGCGCCCTGCGCCAGCGCGGCAAAGATGTCTCCCGCGGGCACCACCAGCAGTGACACCTTCTTACCGAAGCTCTCGGCCACAGAAACGGCCTTGGTAAAAACCGTCTGCTCGTGCTCGCTGAAGCTCTGCTGCTCGGCGCTCAGGTACTCCGGTCCGCCCATGCCCATCAGGCGCACGCTGATCACCACCACGTCTTTGTCGTCGGTATTGGTGCGCGCCAGCGTCCACTTCAGCGCAACGGGATTCGACGGGTCGCGCATGGTCACCATGGTGCCGCCCGGCCGGATGGCCGCCGATTCCCGGCTCACCTTTTCCTGGTGCTCAAGCTGAAAATGGTCCTTCATCTGCCGCGCCGTCTGCTCGTGCCGGCGCAGATTTCTTCGCTCTGAGATGGTAAAGACGATGAAGAACGCCGCAGCAAACGCCACGCCGCTCACCGTCGCCACGGATTTGGTGAAAAGATTCGTCGTGGCCGTGGCCAGCAGCACCATGAAAACGGAAATCAGCCCTACGGGAATTTCGGTCTTTCCGATGCGGATGTTCGGCGGAACTTTCCATCCCCGCTCGCCGTGGTATTTCCAGCGCAGAACCAGCATGGCCAGGTTGTTGAAGGTGAACGACCAGATCACGCCGAAGGCGTATGCCTCGCCCAGCGTGTCCACGTTGCCGCGGCTGGCAACGATGGTGACCATCTGCAGGATGAACACCAGGTTCACAATGCGATGGCTGGTGCCGTACTTCTTGTGCGGCATGCGGAACCAGTCGGTCAGCACGCCGTCCTCGGCCACGCGCATCAGCACGCCGGTCGAGCCGATGATCGACGTGTTGATGGCGCCTGAAAGGATGAGAAACCCGACCAGCACTACGAAGACGCGGAAGAGAATCCGCCAGAACAGCGGTCCCACCATGTACATCGCCAGGCCCGCAATCAGGTTGTCCTGGTAGATGTGCACCCTTGGGCCCGTGGGAATCAGCATGGAGGCCAGCAGCGTGGCGCCGCCGGTAAAGATCAGGCTGTAGATCGCGATCACGATCGCCGCCCGTTTCAGGTTCTTCAGCTTCGGGTGCTCGATCTCGCGATTCACCTGCGCCAGGCTCTCTTCGCCGCTCATGGCCAGGATGGAGTGGCCGAAGGCCATGAGAATGCCGAACAGGCCGAAGATCCGTATACCGCTACCCTTCAGGAAGCCCAGCGCATCCGGACTGAAGTGAAGGTGGGAAGGAATCGGCGAGGGCGGCAGTTGAACGCCGCGCACGAACACCGAGTAGGCGCCCCAGATCATGAGAATGACCACCATCACGGTGGTGATCTGCATCACCTGCAGAGCCTTCTCGCTCGATTCCTCGATGCCCTTGATGTTCTGCCACCAGTAATAGATCGTCACCAGCGCGGCGAACATCGCCGAGGTGTAATCCATGTTGAAATAGCGCGGGTCGCCGTTCGGCATCATCAAGGCCCGCGGCAGCCAGTGCCCCTGGTTGGCCACCAGCATCAGCTCGTTCATCAGTCCGGTGATGTATTGCCCGGCCGACACCCCCGAAATCGGTCCGGTGAGAATGTAGTCGAACATCAGCGCGGAGACGCTCAGTTTGGCAAAGGTGCCGCCCAGGGCCTCCTTGACCACGCGGTACACGCCGCCCCGCGTGAACATCGAGCAGCTTTCCACGTACACCGCGCGCACGGCAAAGCTGAACAGCATGATGCCGAGGATGAACCACGGCGCAGCCGCGCCCACGGCGTGCTCGGCAATGCCGCCTGCATAGAAGGCGGAAGAACCCAAATCGTTGAGAACAATGGCGGCCGCACGCCAAAAGGAGATGAATGTGAGCATCACGGACGATGCCACAATAAGTCTTACGCGGTTAGGCGGAGGCGCAACGATCGTGCGGTTCGATGCCATCCTAAAAAATGCCGGCGCGAGGCAGCCGGCGTGCTTCTTATCAGGTAAGGCGAAACCTCCGCCCTGCGCTGAGTGTATGTCTGAAAATTTCGAGTGTCAACAAAATATTAATGGCAGCTAAATGAGGCGCTGGCAGAGGCTTAGCCCAGATCGCAATCCGGCAGACCTCCGCAGCGTCCTCACCGGCAATTCGAACACGAATTCCGCCCGGCCTGTACAACAAGTCCCGGAGGGACGGCAGAAGATAGCCCCGGGTAAGGTCCAAAGGACCGCAACCCGGCGCAAGAGAAAAAGGGAAGGACCAAGCCCGGCACGAATTCCGCCCGGCCCGTGCCACAAGTCCCGGAGGGACGGCAGAAGAAAGCTTCGGGTAAGGTCCAAAGGACCGCAACCCGGCGCAAGAGAAAAAGGGAAGAACCAAGCCCGGCACGAATTCCGCCCGGCCTGTACCACAAGTCCCGGAGGGACGGCAGAAAATAGCCCCGGGTAAGGTCCAAAGGACCGCAACCCGGGGTAACCGAGAACGGAAAGACCAAGCCCCGTAGGGGCGACGGAACCCAGCCAAAGACATTCGGCGCGAAGCCGAGCCCTCGAATCTTATTGGAGCTGAGAAAAAGCGAATCCCGCCGCTCACTCGTCTTTTCCGAACAGCTCCTTGCCGTCTTCGACAAAGCTGATGAGCACCACCACGGCCGACCCCACCAGGCCGACGAAGAACATCACCTCAAGGAGCCGCATGCCGAGAATCGCCAGGATCATGGAGTCGATTGTAACCCGCGCTCCGCTGCGCGTCGCCCACGGCTCAAGCTGTCAAAAAGCGTGCACGCGCGCAAAACCAGTTTGCGTAAGATTTCACCCCGCCGGCGCACAATAGAAGAACGGTTCCGCAATCCCGTAAGCCGAGTCATCGTCCCGGAGCGGAGTTGCCGCTTCAAACTCCGCCCATAACTCCATCGCCTCAAGGAATTTGCAGGCAACTCCAGCCGCATCAGGATTTTGGCGGCGAAGCTGGCCGCTGGGCGCATGAAGGCGCATGAAAATGAAGAACTTCCCGTCAGATTCCGGGGGGAGGGGGGGTATAGGGGTCGGAATCCGGTCTCCATGCGATACACTCGGCGCTGTATGCAGGTGCCTTCGGCACAACCGGCCGCGCGTGCGGCGTCGGTGAACACGCGCGGCTGGCAACCATGGGCCGCGGCTTCGCTCTCCGTCGGCCTGCTCGAGCTTCCGTTCCCCATCGCCGGCCCCATGCCGCCCTGGCGCTCCATCTTCGCCTGGTTCGGCTTGGTGCCCCTGCTCTGGGCAGTGCTTTCTGTCGATCGTTCCAACCAGCGCCACCCCCTGCGACGCGCGTTTTTTCTCGCCTACCTCTGCGGCGTCCTCTGGTACATCGGCAACTGCTACTGGATTTACGACACTATGCTGCTCTATGGGGACCTGCCGCCCGCGGTCTCCGCGCTGATTCTGCTTTTGTTCTCGCTCGTCCTCGGCGGATATTTCGGCCTCTTCGGCCTCGGCCTCGCGTTTGTGCAGCAACGAACCGGCTCGACGCGCTGGGCGCTGGCCTTCGCGCCCTTTCTCTGGACCGCCCTTGAGCTCGCCGGCGCGCGCATCACCAGCGTGCCCTGGGATCAGCTCGGCTACTCGCAGGTGGACAACGGGCTGCTGGATCAACTTGTGCCGTGGACGGGAGCGTACGGAATCAGTTTCTTCCTGGTACTCTTCAACGCGCAGATCGTGAATCGTTTCATCTGCACCGACGCCACGCGCCGTCAATTGCTGCTCCGATTCTTGTGGCTCGCTCCGGTTCTACTGCTGCTTGTCCTAGGACTGCTATCCACTCCTCCGAGTACGCCGCCTACCGCCACTGCCGTCCTCATCCAGCCCAACCTCGACGTCGGCAACACCGGCTATTGGACCGGCCCCGGCGAGTGGGACGCGCACATGGCCCAATTCACCCAACTTGCCGGTGAAGATTGCGGACCCTACATTGCCGGAATCCCGCAGACCAACGCGCAGACGTTTGATCCACTTTGTGCGCAGCGGCCGGCCCATCCCGACCTCCCTCCTGACCTTATCGTCTGGCCCGAGTCGCCCGCACCGTTTTTCGAGCAAGACCCGCGCTTTGAGCGCTCCATGACCCAGATCGCCCGCACCGTCGACGCGCCCCTCGTCGTCAACGGCGTTGGCGCCGAGTACTCGCCCGCAGACGGCGGCTGGATCGATCACGTCTCCGCCATGATCTATAACACGCAAGGCGAAGAGGTCGGCCGCTACGACAAAATGCATCTCGTCCCCTGGGGCGAATACGTCCCGTTCTCGAAGGTCTTCTTCTTCGCGCGCAAGCTCACCGGCAAAGTCTCCGCCTTTACGCCCGGCGCCCATCGCCGCATCTTCACGCTCCAAAGTGCCGACGGCCAGACCCATCGCTACGGCGTCTTCATCTGCTATGAAGCCGTCTTCGCCGACGAGGTGCGCCAGTTCGCCAAGCTCGGCGCGCAGGTGCTGGTGAACGCCAGCGACGACGGCTGGTACGGCGACACCAGCGCCCCCTGGCAGCACCTGAACATGACCCGCATGCGCGCCATCGAAAACCGCCGCTGGCTGCTGAGGGACACCAACAACGGCGTGACCGCGGCCATTGACCCCTATGGCCGCGTGCGCCAGTCGATTCCCCGCCACCAGGTCGACGCGCTGCCGGCGCAGTTCGCCTTCCGCTCGGACATCACCTTCTACACCGCCCACGGCGACGTCTTCGCCTGGCTCTGTGTCATACTTTCTATATGCGTAGTTTTCTGGTCTCTGAATCGGCCGGCGTCTTCTTAGCTGACTCGCTGACTTGCTGACTCGCTATCTTGCTTTCGAAAAAGGTCCACCAACCCGAAATGGCCTCCCTCAACGATCTCGAATTCGCCTACGCTCCCGTCCGCACCCAGGTGCGCGACCTGCGGGAGTATCTTTGACCCTGCCCGCATCCGCAGAGAACTTGCCCAACTAGAGACCCGCCTTGCCGATCCCGCGCTCTGGTCCGATCCTGAAGCGTCGAAGCCCCTGATGCGCGACCGCAAGCGCCTGGAGCAGCTCGTGGCCGACGATGAACAGCTCGTCCGCCGCACCAGCGACATTGAAGCCTACTTCGAGCTCGCCCGCGAGGGCGAAGATGTTCTCCCCGACCTCGAGAAATCCATCAAGGAGCTGGGGACTTTTGCCGAAGCGCTCGAAGCCCGCACCATGCTCTCAGGCGAAGCCGACCCGCTCAACGCCATCGTCACCGTGCACCCCGGCGCCGGCGGCACCGAAAGCCAGGACTGGGCCCAGATGCTCATGCGCATGTACCTGCGCTGGGCCGAAAGTGAGGGCTTCAAGACCGAGATGAACGACTACCAGGATGGCGAAGAGGCGGGCATCAAATCCGCCACCTTCACCATCACCGGCGACTACGCCTTTGGCCAGCTCGCCGGCGAAAGCGGCGTCCATCGCCTGGTGCGCATTTCGCCCTTCGATGCCGCCAAGCGCCGCCACACTTCGTTTGCGTCGGTCTTCGTTTCGCCGGAGATCGACGATTCCATCCACGTCGACATCAAGCCCGAAGACCTGCGCATCGACACCTACCGCTCCGGCGGCAAGGGTGGTCAGCACGTCAACACCACGGACTCCGCCGTGCGCATCACCCACCTCCCCACCGGCATCGTGGTCCAGTGCCAGAACGAACGCTCCCAGCACAAGAACCGCGACAAGGCCTTCAAGATGCTGCGTTCGCGTTTATATGAATACGAGCTCGAAAAGAAACGCGCCGAAACCAAGAAGCTCGAAGACTCGAAGCTCGACATCAACTTCGGCTCGCAGATTCGCTCTTATGTGCTGCAGCCCTACCGCATGGCCAAGGATCACCGCACCAAGGTGGAAGTGGGCGACGTGGACAAGGTTCTCGACGGCTACCTCGAGCCCTTTCTGCGCGGCTATCTGCTGGCCAAGCGCCGCGGCACCGCCAACGGCTCCGGGCCCGAAGAGGATCTGGACGTGTAAGAAGCAGGGAACAGGGGATCAGGGATCAGGGACAAGGGAACAAGGAACAGGGATCAGGGAAAAAAGGAACAAGAGAACAGGAAGACAAGAGGGCAAGAAAGCAGGATTAAGGCAGCGAGCAAGCCCGCGAAGCGGGCGAAAAATGGTAGCCCCAGGCGTGAGCCTGGGGATGCGAATGACGATGCGAGCCGCAGCCCGCGAAGCGGGCGAAAGCCGGGCGCCCCATCCTTGGCGTGCTTTTGCGTCAAGGGTGGGAAACCGACCACTGACCACTGACCACTGACCACTGTTCACTGACCACTGAAACCTGACCCCTGAAACCTGAAACCTTCGCCATGCCCAACGACCCCGCCCTCATCGACGAAATGCTTACGACGGCGAAGAACATCGCCGTTCTCGGGATGAGCGACAAGCCCTGGCGCGCCAGCCACAACGTCGGCAAATATCTGGCCGCGCACGGCTATCGCGTGTTTCCCGTCAATCCCGCACTCAAAGAGGTTCTGGGCCGGCCATGCTATCCGAACCTCGACGCGGCCGACGCTGCTGCGCGCGAGCAAACCGGCCAAGGCATCGATCTCGTAGACGTCTTCCGCGCCCCTGAAAACGTGCCGCCCATCGTCGACGACGTGATCCGCCTCAAGATTCCATACCTCTGGCTCCAGGACGAGGTCATCCACGACGAAGCCGTGGCCCGCGCCCGCGCCGCCGGCGTGAAAGCCATCCAAAACGACTGCATTTTTCGCGAGCACGCCGCGAGAAGCAGCAGGTCAGCAAGCTAGCAAGTCAGCAAAGCCGGTCGTGCCAGAGCTAAGCGGCGTAACGCTGCCACGAATTTGGGTGCCCCAGGTCCCTCGCATTTGGGGACCTGGGAAAGCACGTCACCCCGTCAGCCACTGTCATCCTGAGCCAAGGCTGGCCGCTGGTGCAGACAGCCGTAGTCGAAGGACCTGCAGTTGCTTTTGACCACGTGCTGGGCACGGCGTCTTTCCCTGACGCAAGGTCGTGCCTGAAACCTCCGTCCGGTACACTGAGTCCAACCGTCAGGAGCCCGATATCTCGCGATCCATGCGCTCTCTCCGGCCCATCTTCGTGCTGCCCGTCCTTGCGATCCTTGCCCTGTTCGCCGCTGCAGGTCCGGTCAGGGCGGCATCCAGCTCCGCAGACGCGCTGCACCTGCGCGTGCAACTGATCGTGCCGGAAGGGTCGCTCCTCACTGGCCAAAGCTCCAATGCCGGCCTCTACTTCAAGCTCGAGCCCGGCTGGCACGTCTACTGGCAAAACGCCGGCGACTCCGGCGAGCCTCCGCATATTCGCTGGATATTGCCGAAGGGAATCACGGCGAGTGAATTGCAGTTTCCTGCGCCCGAGCGCCTGCCTCTGGGCCCTCTCATGGACTTCGGCTACGAGAACGAGGTTCTGTTTCCCTTCACTCTGAACGCCGCGCCGGATCTGAAGCCCGGCCCCGTCACGCTTCATGCGCACGTCGATTGGCTCGTTTGCCGCGAGGTCTGCATTCCCGGCAAAGCAGATTTGGAAATCACGCGCGTATCCGGAGGTTCGTCCGGCGGTGGCTACCCGGAGGACGAACAAATTTATGATCGGCTCGCGGGCAACCTCCCCAAGCCCCTGCCCCCGAACGACGACGCCGTTTTCCAGCCCACCCCCACCGGCTTCCGCCTCGCCCTCACCACGGGAGAGCGCGAAACCCAGGCCGTCTTTTTCCCATCCGACCAGAATATAATCGACAACCCGTCGCCGCAGCCGCTCACGCCTGCGCCCACGGGCTTCATCCTCGCTCTCAAGAAAGACACCAATCTTGCCGGTTCGCCCTCGGCCCTGAACGGGGTCATTGAGCTTTCCGATGGCCGCAACTACGAAATCCACGCCCAGCCCGGGTCCATCGCTCTGCCCCCATCCGGCCCAACATTCGCACGGCTCGCCCGCATCTCCGGCCTCGCCTTTCTCGGCGGCCTGGTCCTGAATCTGATGCCCTGCGTCTTTCCCGTGCTGTTCAT
>JASHOQ010000086.1 GCA_030041045.1 Acidobacteriaceae bacterium | reverse complement strand
CAGAGAGGAACTCTTTCGCCGCTGGCAGGCCGCCTATCTACGCCCAATGCCAGAAACGCCGTTGATTTGGATCGATCCAGCCAATCACCAGGACCAAGTCCCCACGGCACTCCGTGCATTCAATAGCCAGACTCCGCCTGGCGCATCGCCAACTGCCTGCTTGGCTCTCTCCTCGGCGGCAGAATGCCTAGGGTTTGAGGCCGCCCACCGAGTTCAGCCAATTTTCTATCTGGACAACCTCGAACGCGAAGTCCTCGCGAAGTTGGGATTTTCTCCGGACGGTGCAGAATTTAGGCCCGAACTATTCGTGAGACAGCCGGTTTTTCGGAAGTCGATCTTCAAGGCAGCTGTCATTTGCGATGGCATCCCTGTTTCAGACATCATTCAAATCTGGCTCGACATCAGTTCGCCTCCAAGGCCGGACAAGGCGATGGCGGATGAAATACGTCGAGGGGCGCTTGCACGACTGTTTGCAGAGTAAAGATCGCGCTGCCGCCCAGATCAACACTGACGGAGGCCCGCTCTCTGGCTCCTCCAATCAGTTCCAGGGCCGAACCATCGGAGAAAACCGGCCGCCGGTCTGCACCACAGGTTAGACCGCTCGATGATCGGATACTTTCTCGCTGGGCATTTCCCTCGAGATCATGTGTAGCTCACGGAGGCAGAGTCAATGCGGTATGTAAACGCGTGACTGGCCCCGCGTCCCCATCGGGAATCTACCTTCAATCAGTTCCCCCGATGCACGATTGAATGGCATGCATTGCAAAGCGTAATGAGGTTTTGCTCTGAGTCATCCCCGGACTGGCTACGCAATTCGCAATGATGAACCTCAAGATGTGACAGCGCACCGCAACCCTGGCACCTCCATCCGTCCCGGCGTAATACCTGCTGCCGAAGCTCTTCATACAATTTGGGGGCGAGGCGCAGTCGTGGTTTCTTTATCGGAAGCCGACTCATGACGCCTTCTCAGTGATCTGCTTGATAAACGCCTGTCGCTGTTCGCCGGGCAGGAACTGGAAGAACCGGGCCATCGAGAACAAGAGCACGTCGGGCTCTCCACCATCCAGGCTGGCTCCTGCCAGGAAATCCGCGCAGATCATCTCCAGACAATAGCCGCGGGATTTGTCGCTGCCCAGCATCAGAGCTGCCCTCTCAACGGCCTGCTCGATCACCGGGATCTGGCTCTGATAAAGCTTGAAGTAGATAATCTCGGTTGGTTCGCTGTTCTTGCCGGTGAGGTGGTGGTTCACCTCGCGTTTGAACTGATCCCGGGGCAAGGTACGGGCTTTGTGCATCCATGATGCACTTTTGAAGTTCTTCCCCTCCGACCGCGCGATCTTGGTCAACTCCGCGGCCTTGGTCCAGCCCACCTGTTTCAGCTGCCGCCGGACCTGGGGCGGCAAGTGTTCGTGGATGGACATCAGATAGTAAGCGGTACGGCGCGAATCGGGAAAACGTCTCTGGAGAAATTCGTCGAATGACCGTAGATTCTCGAGCCGCCAGTACTGACCCGCCCTCACTTCGCACAGGTATCTGCCCAGATCCACAAAGCGCGTATCACGCTCCGCCTGTTTTTGCTTTTCCCAGGCCAGGATCTCGTCGATCTTGGTCAGCACTAGGAGAGCCCGCCGGCGATTGAGATGGGGCCGCATCGGAATCGTTTTAGAATGAAAGTTCGTCAAACACACCAAGGTCCACTCCTGGCTTGCGCACCAGTGCGGTTTCCACCAAGTCCGACTGATCGAGGCAGAGCCCGACAAAGGGGCATGTCGTGCACGGATTTTGAGGAAAGCGGATACCGCTATGCGGCAGGAACAACCCAGACTCGATCCGTCGCACGGTGTCATCGACCAGACTTGCGAAGTCCTGCCGCTGTTCCTCCGAAATGGTGGCGAGGAAGTACTGAACCTCGATCATTCGCTTGCGCACAAAGACAACCTGGGCGACTTCGTTGATCCCAGTCATCCACGAGTAGCAGATCAACTGCGGATCCAGCGCAGTGATGCCGGCCGGTTGTTCTGGATATCGCGCGGAGCTAGTCTTCCATTCCAGAACACAGGGCGTACCATCCAGTTCACCTACGGCATCGACGTAGGAAACGAAACGATTGCCAGAGCCGAGCATTCGAGTGAACTGAATCTGCTGGCTTGAGCGAGGATGCTGAATCTGAACGCGGTCGTCCTGAACGAAACGCTCCAGCAACTGGATGCCTTGTTGCAGCATCCGGTCCCAAGTATCGTTGCCGGAGTAGGTCAGGCCCATGTCTTTGCAGAGATCCCATTGCTCGCACAAGGCAGCGGCCGGGTCCTCACGGCGAAAAAGGGCGGCGACGGCCTTTTCAAACGCGCGACCAAAAGACATAGCGGCACGCGTGTCTTTCTCTTGCCATCCATCGAGATAACGATGCCGGTAACGGCGCGGGCAGCTAAGGTACTGGCTGATCTGGGTGTAGGAATAGTCCATTATGAGACCTCCGTATTGTTTGAGCGAGAAGCACTCGATACGGGAGTCCCGTACAGTTCTTCCCAATGGCTAGCTGGAGCGAAGCCATCGAAATTGATCAGCGAAATGCCGTTGATCACCGTGTGGCTGATCTTGACGACGCCGCACAGTCCAGGTAAGGCTTTCTCATCGATTTGTTCGTTGGCCAGCAGTTCAGGGTCGTACAGAAAATCACGAAGGAACCAGCCCAGCTTCCACATCGCCTTTTGCGTGCTGTAGAGACGGCCGACAATGGGCTGACCTGCTCGAGCGCAGGGTTCCAGTACGGAGAGCCGGAGGAGGTAGAACGGCTTGTGGGCATGCCAGCGGAATTGGGCGCCGATGACGCGCACAAGGAAGATGCCGTCGGGAATCTCGGGACGAGAATCTCGCGCAGTTTCAGCAAGGCCTGGGAACTGGCGTTTCACGCGATCCCCTCTTCCTTCGGTTGCGAGTAGCTGTTGAGCTGGCACAGCAGAGTTTCGCGGTCCTTTTGGGCCCGGTCGGCCAGTTGCTGGACGAAGTTCTCAACTTGCTCCCGGGTGGCCTCTCGGAGCGTTTTAGTGCCGCAGAAGTCGATTGCGTAGGCCTTGACCAGTCCGGGATCGAGCTTGTGCTGGCGGATGATCTGGCACAAACGGTCGCGGACCTTCGATCCAGCGCCACGCCCGTCCCCATTTGCGTTTCCTCGAGAAAGGCTTCCAACCGGATTCGGAATCGTTCCGATTTCCTCGATTGAGCAAATGCCGATGCCGTAAGCCTTGCGCAGAGCACGGTTGACGGCGCGTGTCTCGGCCACCCGCATTTCGGCACCGCGAACTAGCAAAGAAACATTTGAGGGGTCGGCATCGCCGTAACCAACAAAGCCGCGACAGGTCTGGGACTTGTAAACCGTGGCCCGAAAAGCCCAACGTGCCTCTTTGGGATCACAGAACTCTTGTGCGGGCTCAACTAGGATTCCACGGCAGCGTTTGCGGCGGGCGAGCCTTATCAGACCGACATGGGTTATGTACCAGTGCTCGTTCAGTAATAGCAGGTCCCCAGCGGAGATGGAAAAGCGGAACTCTTTAGAAATAGACTTTAGGTTTTCTAAGAGATCGTGCTTAATTGCGAGTCCCCACATCTGGCGCGCAAATCTTCGGTTCCGGCGAAGTAAATAGTCTTCGGAAGCTGCCAAGGGATACCTCCGGGAATCTTGTAATGCATCCATAATGCATTATGCATTACATATTGTCAAACAATATTCCCGCCGATTGACCCTTCGGCGGGGGCTTCGGTAGCATCACCCCGGGGCTCTTATTGAATCTCATGAAAAAGAAGGAAACTCTAAACTTCCGAGTTTCCGCTGAATTCAAGCGAAGGCTAATCGAAGAAGCCCAGAAAGAGCGCAGGTCTCTGACAAACTATTTGGAAGCTACTTTTACGAAGCTTTGGGATGAAAAGAAACTAAGCAACACAAAGAACGAGAAACTAAAGAATGATCGCTGATCCTGCGGATTATCGTAGTCGTTCTTCTCCGGCTTGACGAAGGGCTTCACGAACTGTGCCGGGATCAGGCGCACGTTGTGGCCGAAGTTGGCCAGCTTTCTGCCGATGTGATGACAGCCGCAGCCTACCTCCATGCCGATCAGATACGTCGGCGCGTTTGCGAGGAACTTTACCCGTATTTAAAGTCGGAGGTACCGAATCATCCCAGAGAGTTGTGCTCAGCGTTCTTAAGTGATCAGCGCTTCGTGCTGTTTCTTTTGAGGGAGGAGGTCGCCTCCTTCGCTGCAATCGCTTT
>JASHOQ010000004.1 GCA_030041045.1 Acidobacteriaceae bacterium | reverse complement strand
GTCGAACAACGGCGACATATTGCCCAGGATCTCGTCCGTCACGGCCCGCACTACCCGCAGCGGATGGTCGACCCTCACCCTCTGCTCCGGCGACAAGTAACTGAACATGCCCGCTTGCTGATGATCCGCTCCGCGCATGATTCCTTCTTACCCAATCATGCTGTGGAATTGAAGTGACTTTTTCAGCACCCTGCTAGAGAGCATCATTTGCGCCATTTCGAAGCGCTCTTTCCGACACTTGTCTCCCAACCTCCTCCGTCGTCCAGATTGGCTTCGCCTTCCTGCCGCGCCTATCCGGTTGGCAGCGGCAAAGCCAGAATCCGCCGCAACACGCTTGCGAACAGGCGCTGCGTCAGATGGCTCTCTGCCAACAATAGCCAGTAGTAGCGGGCATGTTTTACCAACCGTCCGCCGGTCTTCACCAGCCGCTGCTGCAAGCTGGTCAACGACCACTTCTCGATTCCCTTCGGCAGCACCAGCCGCCGCCACAGGTTTCCCAGATTGTAGGCCAGTATGCTGAGCCATAACCGGACCTCGTTCGACCGGAATCGGTGGCAACTCAGCCGCGTCATCTTCACCGCTTGCTTCCCCTCCTTGATCCATTGCTCGGCCGTCCCGCGCTTGTTATAGAACCGCACGACCGCCCGGCTCGGCGTCTCCAGATTGGTCACGATGAAACCGAGGCGCGGGAACAACTCCCCGGCATGATGTTCGACCTTCGCCACCACTCGCCGTGCCGTCGTCCAGCTGGCGGCCCTGTAGAGAAAGCCTTTGTACCACACGGTCGGTTTGTGACTGGGACGTCCCACCGGGCGTGGCAGCAGTTCCGCCACATCCCGCTCCAGGTTCTCGTTGGCCGGAATACGGACGACGTACTTCACGCCCCGGCTTTCCAGCGCTTCGTAAATTTCTGGCTTGGCGAAGGCGGCATCGGCGCGAAACGCCACCTCTTTGCCCGCCCTCTGTTGCCGCTCAATCTCGGGCAGCAGAAGCTCCTCCCAGCCCTCGGCGCTGTGCACGTTGCCGGGACGCAGCTTGGCCGCCAGACAATCGCCGTCTCGGCTGAATAGAAACAGCGGGTGGTAGCAGGTTGAATCGAAGTGCCCGTTGTAGGCGCTCTCTTCCTGCTCGCCGTAGACCGGAATCTCCGTCGAGTCCATGTCCAGGACCGTGCGGTACCCTGAATCCAGCGCTTCCGCCTTCGCGATCAGTGCCCGGCTGAGGCCCGCCAGCCCGGCGAAGTTCGAGTTCTCGGCCAGTATCTCGGTCTCGAAACTCTGCAACCGCGAGGTAAGAGCGACGCCTCGATCCCAGATCTTTTCCGAACTGATTAGCCGGAAGGTCGGATCCTGGGAAAGCCTCTCGGCGTCGTTGAGGTCTTCGTAACCAGCAAGGCGGCTATAGACTGATTGGCGCAACAGGTCGGCGAAGCAGAACTGCGCGTTCTTCCCACGCGAGTCCGTCAGATATAGTTCGATCAATTCGCCGAACCCGAGCCGCTCGTCGAGTTCACGCACCAGGATCAGGCCCCCGTCAGACGTAACCCGAGAACCCTGGAAGCCGACCTTGAGAGAGGCATTAAAGGAAAGCTGAAAAGGCCGGTTTTGTTTTTCACCCATTGGGTATTCGCCTGCGGAACGTCTTCGCCGCGTTCGCACCCTTATAAACATTGACGATTGCGACGATCCGAGGTTTCAGAATTACGACTCAAAATGGAAATGTGGGTTCATATCAATCGAGCAATCGGCTTTCCTCCCCATTCACCGATCAGCCAATTGCTAAACGGCCGAATGGCCTCTAGTTCTTCTTACATAAGTAACCTTACCTTCGCTCATTAGTGGCAATGCCGCCACTCGTCGCGCCGATGAGATGACCAGCGCACACAAATAACTGCCAGCCTCATTGGCAAATTCCCTCTCGAAAGCAGAGTTGAGCGGGCACGCTGTCGACCGCGTGCACGACGAGGGATTGGTGCGTGAATACGTTTCCAAAGGTGATCGCACAATGGCCCGATTGGTCCCTCATCTCCCTTCCACACAAAGCTTCTCCGCACGCGCACTGTCTCTGCGCCTCCTCCAGGGTCAACTGATTCAACTGCACACGCGCACTGGATTCTCATCCTTTCGGAGCGCCGCCTGCGCCCTTCTCTTCTGCCTCTTCGCGTCCCTGCATCTATTTGCAGTGGAGTCCTCGACCGTGCGCGAGGAAAGCGCGACCGAGCTGGCGAGTCAGAGTTTGGCGAGCACCACAAGCTCTGAACCGGCCGCGCTCACGTCGCCGGCGGCGGGCAGTCAGCTCACCGGCTCAAGCGCAACCTTTGCGTGGACCACAGGTACGAACGTGACCGCTTACCGGCTCTATCTGGGAACCAAAGGATCGGGCACGAAAAATGTTTTTAACTCCGGCGCGATCACTGCCGCTTCCGTCACCGTGACCGATTTGCCGATGACCGGAGCGACCATCTACGCCGAGCTTTCTTCGGAGATCAACGGATCGTGGAAGTCCTCACACTATACATTTACCGCAGCCGTGAGCACGCCAACTCTCAGCGTTAGCGTGAGCAATCTGGCGTTCGGGAACGTGGCCGTCAATTCAGCTTCGACGCAATCCGTCACGCTTTCGTCGATTGGCAATGCAGCTGTGACGGTGAGTTCGGCGACGGTTTCCGGAGCCGGCTTTTCGGTTTCCGGCGCAACCCTTCCTTTGACGCTCAACCCTGGACAGACCGCATCGCTCACCGTTCAATTCGATCCCACGGCTGCCGGTGCGGCGAGCGGAACGCTCACGCTGGCAAGCAATTCGTCGAGCGGCGCATCCTCAGTAATCGGCCTCGCCGGCACCGGTGTCCCGGTGCTGAGCGCCATTACTTGCTCCAACGCATCGATGACTGGCGCGGGTTCGGATGCCTGCTCAGTCGCGCTGAATGCAGCGGCGGCAAGCGCATTTGCGGTGAATTTGGCCAGCAACAACTCGTCGGTCGTCGTATCGGCGTCGGTGACGGTCGCCTCCGGCGCAACCAACGGTAAGTATCCCCCGGCAGAGCCGGGGGCCTTAGGATTACCGGCCCCTCAAAGGGGCCGGTTGGTTCATCGCGAGTGCTGCATCCGCGTTTTGTATTCGAGCTGGCACCCTTTTTGCCGTGGCGCACTGTTGCAACTTCTGCAAGATTTGCGGCGCGAACAACCGGAATGCTTAAGCCGTGGTTGACTCCCGGAACTGTCAAACCCCGGCTGCCACCCCAGCAGAGCTGGGGGACCTCCTTTTGGTCGTTAGTTTTTCGGCCACGGTTTCGGCGGTATCGACGGCGCAGACGGTAACCCTGACGGCTTCTGCCGGCGGCGTCACCGATACATTCACCCTCCAGCTGGCGGCTTACATACCCACCCTGACCCTCAACACGACCAGCCTCGCCTTTGGCGACGTTACTTTGAACGCCCCGGCAACCCAGTCGCTCACGATGACTTCGAGCGGCACCGCTCCCGTCACCGTCAACTCGGCGACTACCTCCGGAACCGGATTCTCCGTCTCCGGCGTAACCTTCCCTCTGACGCTGAACGCAAATCAGAGTACAACTCTCAGCGTCGAGTTCGATCCCACCTCGGCCGGCGCGGTTTCGGGGACGCTGACCATCAGCAGCAACTCGTCGACAAACTCCACAGCTACCGTTAGTCCCAGCGGCACTGGTGAATCCAGCGCGGTTTACGAGGTCGAGGTCACTTGGGAGGCGCCTACGAGCTCGACAGATCCTGTAGCGGTGTACAACGTCTATCGCGCCCCCGGCGGCAGCTCCACGTACACTCTGATGGGTTCGGTCACCAGCTGCGAGCTCGCCTACACTGACACCAACAACATCCAGGACGGCCAGACCTACGACTACATCATCGAAAGCGTCGACTCTTCGGGAAATGAAAGCGTCCCCTCCAATGTGGCCAGTGTCTCCATTCCATAGTCCAGGCAAAACAACCGACTTGTCGAGGAAAGAAATCTGAAGTTCCACACCTCCTCGTTCCTCGAAGTTGTTAATGCGCTTCCAAATAGCCGATCAAATCACTGATCTGCCCATCCGTGATTCTCGAACCAAAGGGAGGCATTTGCGCTCTTCCATGGCGAATAACTTCACTCGCTTGACTCGAAGTAATTTCCTTGCGTCTTAGCACATCGTAGAGATTTGGCGGCCCAAATGGATAATCATCTCCGGGCTGTTTGTTATGGCAACTGACGCAGAGCTGATGAAAAAGCAGGTCCCCGCGCTTGATGCTTGCGCTCGATTGCGTGTTCTTGTCCCCTCCAAATCCCAAAACGCTAAAGAACGCGACACCTGCCATCCAAATCAAAACCCCTCTGGCCATTGCAGGCCCGAATCGAGACATTTGTCCGACATTACGCATCAATGAACCTCCAATTAACGGTCTTGCTTTAGGAATGTGCATTGTGAGGATCGCTGCAACACACGCACCTAATCGATGGCGAGCCAGGCTCCAAACGCATTCAGGTCGGCGAACGGCATCTCTGGAAACCCGAGACACAGCATTGGCCTGAAATAGAGCTTCTCCAGCAAGAATTGGTCTTGCAGACCCTTTCCCCTGAAGCGCCTACTTATGGAGTTTCGAGAATCGTTCCGTTCAGTTTTGAGATTGAAGGGGCAGCTCCCGTACGTCCGCCTGGATACTGTCCTCGCCTCTCTTAAGTATCCAGAGCAAAGCGAAAACACCCGACAAGGCTGCCGCGAAAAAAATGATGCCGCCCTGATGATGCAAGCGACCGTTTAAATATCCTGGATCAACCTCGATGCCAAGAGTCGCAATCACCCAAATCCGCAGTCCATTCTTTGCAATGGAAAATGGAAGTACCGCGCCAATCACGAATAATCTCCGCCATCGAGAATGAAGAAAGAGCTGCGCCAACACTATAGTCGTCACCAGCAACATTGAGCTCGAACGAATGCTGCTGCACTCCCGGGCAACTTGAATGGTCAAGCCAGGGATGGTAATCAAAGCACCAGATTGATCCGCCGGCATTCTCGCCATCCAAAACAAGGCGTGCGCGGCCCAGGCGGACCCCAGCTGCAATTGGTAGATAATCGCGTCCAACGCAAATCGCGGCAGTGGAATCAGGAAGAACAGGAAGGACAGCGGAAACAAAGCCAATCGCGTTGCCCGAACTCCGAACCAAAAAACAAAATCCCCAACCCACCAAAGGACAAGAGCAAATATCTCCACTGAAAGTCGAAAGTCAGGAGACAGCGCATGGGACCAAAACCGCGCGTAGCAGGCACTACCGGCGGCGAGCAGCAAAAGCAGCGGCCCCAAACGCGAATCACGCGCAAGCAAGGAGCGCAAAGATGGCCACACAAGGTACAACAAGACCGCAGAAACTGGAAAGATCAGCAGGATATATGTATATTCGTCGTCACGCAGTGAGAGCGTAAGCGTTTCGGCCAGTGCGCGCCAACCAAACAGCACGGACGCTGCAAAGAACACCCAGAAAGCTGCTTTGAAACGTGAGTCGATCACAGACGTGGAACCAGAGAATCCTTGAGCGAAAGGAATTGCGCGAACATCGACTAGCAAATGCTTTCTATATTCGCGGCTTTCCGTGTGGCCTGGTGCGTATGCACCAGTTCGTAGACAAGTTGACCATCAACAATCTTCGCGAGCGCGAGTACTGCTCGTTCGGCGCCTTCCCCGAGAATCCTCCACGATTTATTGTCCTTGACAATCGACATCCGGCTACGCATGCGCCACCAATGATTGATGTCGCTGGGGATGGCGAACCAAATCGTGCCCGTTTTGCGCAATTCACTTAGCTCTCTGAGTAATTCCCTGTAAACCGCCTGCGTTTCGGACTCGATGACGTAATCGGGGTGGATGAGAAATGTCGCCAGCCCATTCTTGGCGAAAATCGTCTTTAACTGAGCCTTCCAAAGGTCGATTGACCGCTCATTAAGCACGTGAAACAGCGTGTAATCCTGAACGGTTGTCAATGGCAGCTCGAGCACATTGCCTATGAAATAGGGCATGACGGTACAACACCCGCCGCGCTGAGGATCCAGAGGGGCGACGTTCGGCACTGTCATATCGAATGAGAAGGCAAGGTCCTGGTACCATTCGAGATTGCGGTAAAGCACGGCAGAGCGAAATCCACTCGCGCCGAATTCTCGTCCATATCGGTTGATCATGGCCACGCGCCGTTCGAATTCCGCGCGATCATCGAACAGGCGGCCATCATGGTTCAAATCCTGTACACAGATTTCGAATCCACGTGCGCGAATACCATCGAGATATTCTGATGTGACTTCGTAACGTTCCTCAGGAACCACTTGGAAGGAGGCTTTGATTCCAAAGGAATCGTCAATGTCCATCAGTTGGGTGCTAAAATCGCGTCCCGACTTCGTTTCGACATCATGCGACATCGAAACGCAGCCGCGAGCACCGTCCGGCCAGAACCAGACGAAAGGAATCGCGCCGCCGTGCGCTTTGAGGGCAAGTGTGAGGATCTGCTCACATATGTTCTCGACGCTCGTGTCGACCGGCCATTGAGGAAACTTTCGCTTCTCCCAATTAGCAGCTCTAAGCTTTTGCGCGCCGATGCGGAGCGTTCGATTGGTAAACGGCCTGAGCTGATAGTAAATACTCTTCAGTGCTTTCTCCGATTTTCCCATTTGCGTGCAGGGATATCGCTCCAAACGAAGATTGTCAATGATTTCATTCGGGTCGAAGGGAAGAACCAGACGCGACTTCCGAGTCGAAACCTGCGGCAGAAGATCGCGGAACGAGGAACTGGACCGCGGTTGACTCGACTCTCTGACACGGCGACCGTAGCAGATCGCTTCTGAGCCAAATCGGAAGAATCCTGAATTAGCTGACAAGGGCCCGGAAACTCGAAAGTCGAGAAACTCCTTCGGGCAGCGAAAGTGATTGCCGACTGTCTCGAGAGTCGCCAGCTCATCCTCATCGGCAGGGCGAGGAACCGTTCCATTTCTTAAGCGCACATTATACCTTTCTCCATGCGCGCACGGCGCGGCCTGCATACAAAAGCATTCATGGAATAATCACCCTATATGCCGATAAGCTAATCGCCCTAATGTTGAAGATATCGCACCGGGAAGTACGGCGAATACTTTTCGGCCTCTTTCGAGATTGCGAACAAAAGCTTCATTCTTGCACGAGTCCTTAGGATAGCGAAAATAATTCAGCCTCGTGCGCCGGGCGCCGAAGCGGTCCTTAAATGCGATTAGGCCCGCGTTATCAAGCTCCGAACGGCCAAAATCCAGGAACTCGGCGCCAGCACTCTTGCTCTCTTCTATTAGCTTCCAGAATAAGAATGGCATTCCGCCGAGATGATGCAGCGCTTCGTCCGAACAGCCATACTTGTATATGACGGCTCGCCGGTGTCGCAATACCAGAATTGCTGCAATGGCCCTATCGTCTTTCCGCGCCACCAATATTTCCGCATTTCCTCCCATGCATTCAAGCAGATTCTGGAACCAGATCCGAGGCTGCGGGAGCAATCGGAACCGTCTCCGTGTCAAGACGAGAAGCTTGTAAAATTCGCTCAGGAGTGCGTCTGTCGAGCCCTTCTCGTAAAAAAGCCGCTGGCGCTCCGCGTGCTGGATGCGCCGCTGAAGGCAGCTTTTGTGCAGATTGCTAAAAAGCTGCTCTGCGGGGACCGTCAAATCGAGTGAATGCAACCAAAAAGAATCGCTTTGCGTCAATTGGTTGCGAAAACTCTCCTCGGTTGATGCTGACCGAATTTCCACATATTTCCATCGCCGACGCACGCATTCCACCTGTAGCCAACGAGCAATTTCCGATCCTCGAACCGTCTCGGTTAGCAGAAGCTCTGCGTGGTCAGAGAAAGGCAAGGAAACGAGCCGGTTCCCTGTAATCCGACTCATCACCTCGCAGAAGATCGCCCCATCGGAGAGCGTTTCCCCGGGCCGGGCGCTCGATATTGCCACCGGCCGATACCCGTAGGTTTTCGCGAGGGCTGCCACCCACCCTGTCCGGTGAAATGCCGTTGCCGCGGGATGAGTTGCGATGAATTCATCCCATCGAAGATCTGACAATGGATCGAGTTCATAGAGCTGCATCGAACAGCCTCTTCCAATGGCAGAGTTCGAGCGATTCATTATAGCTATAGCAAACTTGGGGCTGAAAGCCCGCTCGAATGGCGCAATAGTTGTAGGGCCGTTCCCATTTTCATATACCTAATGAGCCCCCGGCAGCGGCAGTAACGGAAAAATCAGGGTATGCGGAACAGGGGGGCTCCCTATTCATCAAAGCTGCCACCAGCGAGGCGCTGGAATTCCAAGGTTGGTTTGCCGGCTTTCACACTATCCCTGACGTCGGTGATCGCCCCTTGTGGACGGTCGGGCATCACAGCATGGTCGGGCGAGATCATTTGATACTGTTCGATCTTATACAGGACCGACCGGTAGCTGGTCTTGAGCAGCCGTGCGGCAGCCTTTCGATTCCATCCCGTCTTCTCCAACGCCAGGGCGATTGCATTTCTCTCCGCCTCTTCCTTGACACTCTGCAACAGCGAACGAAGCGACTTGTACCCGCAGATTCCCTCGAATGGCTGGGTTGACGCTGCGGCTTGAAGATTCCGCCGGATGGCCACTTCGAGTTCACGATCCTGAAGGGGCCGCACAAGGTAGTCACGCACGCCCAGGTGGATGGCTTCCTGCTTTCGCTCGAAATCGCTTGGATAACCAATCAAGACCGCGGCAAGCGTTGAATGTAATCGACGCAGAGCGCGTATGATCTGCAATCCGTCGGAAGGGTGCTTCGGCAAATCAAGTACGAGCAAATCGAAGCCGCTGGCCACGTGCGCCTTATCCAACGAATCCCAGGCGTCGGTGGCAATTTCAGCCAGCCAACAGTTCGCTGCTGCAACCGACACCACAGCCGCCAGCATGCTCGGATCGCTGCCGACGACTAGAAGTTTCGAAGATTTAGTTGTATTCTCTGGCATGGAACGCCTCCCGGATTACATAATGAGGAATCAAGGCTACAATCGGTCTCATCAAAGGCAATGTCCTCTCCGGCGCAAGTACGGGATCCAACAACAAGGCAGGTCCAAGGATGATGGCGGGGTGAGAAGTTCGGCTTATGAGACCGGTCCTAGGCTGACCCAGGCATAGCTGGGCACGCGTGCTCAAAAAGAACGCGTGCAATGAACTGCGAGTGAGGCCAGTTTTCACGCTCCAGCTATCCTGGCGCCACAGCGAGCGCTGTAAACCGCAAAGAAGAGGGGATATAGAAACTAATTACTTGAAAGTAAGCAGTTGTTGGTAAGTAACCCCCGGCAGAGCCGGGGGCCTTAGGATTACCGGCCCCTCAAAGGGGCCGGTTGGTTCATCGCGAGTGCCGACTTCCCTCTTTTTGGCGAGTGCTGCATCCGCGTTTTGTATTCGAGCTGGCACCCTTTTTGCCGTGGCGCACTGTTGCAACTTCTGCAAGATTTGCGGCGCGAACAACCGGAATGCTTAAGCCGTGGTTGACTCCCGGAACTGTCAAACCCCGGCTGCCACCCCAGCAGAGCTGGGGGACCTCCTTTTGGTCGTTAGCACATAATATGTCCGGTGTTTTTAGCAAATGAAATGTCCGCATTTCGGGCGGCCAGGATGGAACCATACGCGAGAGCATGGAGATCATCTATCCGAGGACCGCGGCGGAGCGGGCGATGAAGTTACAGGAAGTGCCGTTACGGGCCACGGCTGGGAAGCTCAAGTGGTGGCAGGCGGCGGAGTTGATGGGCGTCAGCGAGCGGCAAATGCGACGCTGGCGGAAGCAGCTTGAAGAGCAAGGCCCGAAGGGATAGCTAGACCGGCGGCGGGGTACACCGAGTCACCGTCGCGTGCCGAAGGAGCAGGCCGAAGAGATTCTGAGCCTTTACCGGGACAGGTACTTCGGTCTGAACGTGCGGCATTTTCACGAGAAGCTGCGCGAGGACCATCAGATCGGGTTGAACTACACGTGGGTGAAGCAGGCCTCGCAGGCGGCCGGCCTGGTGAAGCGCAAGGCCAGGCGCGGGTGCATCGCAAGCGACGGGAGCGGCGCCCTCTGCCCGGTATGCTGTTGCACATCGATGGCAGCGACCATCACTGGTTTCAGGATGAGCGTCGGCACGATCTAATCGTGATCCTGGATGACGCCACCAGCGAGATCTACTATGCGCAGCTGGCAGCGGAGGAAACGACCTTCACGGTGATGGCCGGGTTACGAGCAGTAATCGAGTGGAAGGGCCTGTTCTGTGCGTTGTATTCCGATCGCGGGGCCCATTTCTGGCTGACGCCGAAGAGCGGTGGCAAGGTTGATTATGAGCGTCCCACCCAGGTAGGCAGGGCCATGAGGGAGCTGGGCGTGCAGATGATTCCGGCCTATTCGCCGCAGGCGCGAGGACGCTCGGAACGCAACTTCTCCACCTGGCAGGGACGACTACCCCAGGAGCTGCGCTTGCGCGGGATCCGCACGCTGGAAAAAGCCAACCAATTCCTCAACCAGCACTACATCGCCGAGTTCAACCGGCGTTTCACCGTTCCGGCAGCCGAGCGCGGCACGGCATTCATATCCTGCCGGCACAGGAACTTCGAAATGATCTTCACGCAACGCTACGAGCGCACCGTGGATCGAGATAACACCGTGAGTTTTCGCAACCTGGTCATGCAGCTCGAACGTGCCGAGTGGCGTCCCACCCTGGCTGGATGCAAGGTGATCATCCACGAGCACATGGACACTACCCCGACCCTCATGATCGCGGGACATCGTGTCGGACATTACAGTGCAGAAGGAAAACTGTTGACGCCGCTGACCAAAAAACAGGTCAAGGCCGTGGAAAAGACGTTGCGAGGAAAAGTCCAAAAGCAGACTTTCCCTCTCAACTTGCAAATCCCGCAAACTACGTGGGATTCGCACTTTCCCACCGCCTCGACTACGGCTGACTTCTAACACTCGGACACTTCATTTGTTCTCAAAAACGGACATTTTTACTTGTTAACGACGCTTGAAGGTAAGCAGTCCTTGGATCAGGAAGCGCTTCGCCGATCAGTTATTGCGTCCAGAAAAAGAAGTCCAAGGCAAACACCCTGGACTCCCATTCGATCCTGAAGGTTTTGCAAACTGGAGAGAACCCTGAAGGGCAGAGAGACCACAGCTGGAGATGAAGACCCGGTCCTTGGTCGTTGAACCGGATTTGGCAGGCTTAGTTGTTCCGCCAAATCCGGCTGAGCTTGGTCTTTCTAGGCTACTATACGCTTCAAAGCTTGTTTGCGCGCATTGCGGAATATGGCGCCGAAACATGTGAAGCC
>JASHOQ010000085.1 GCA_030041045.1 Acidobacteriaceae bacterium | reverse complement strand
GTGTTCTGGTAGGTGTACGTGACGCGGTGAATCACGGTGATGGTCGAGAGCACAGCCAGCACCCAGAGCACGGGCGCCATCACGCCCCAGTGATTGAACAGCGCGCCCAGAATGACGAGCACGATCCGCTCCGGCCGCTCCATGAAGCCCACCTTGCAACTGCCGATCAGCGCCTCAGCCCGCGCCCGTGTGTAGCTCACCATGAGCGAGGTAACCATGACGAACGCCACCAGCACGACATATCTGAACCGGTTGATGCGCCCGTAGTAAACCAAAAGCCCGAAGAACAGCACCACGTCCGAATACCTGTCGATCACCGAATCGAAGAACGAGCCGAAGACCGTCACCTGGTTGGTGCGCCGGGCCACGCGCCCATCCACCATGTCGAACAGGCCCGCGCCCACGATCACCAATCCCGCGTAAACGAACATGCGGTCCGCATTGGACGAGTTGGCGTGCCCGAACAGAAACGCCGCGGCGATGTTGATCACCAGACCCAGAAACGTGAGGATATTGGGAGAGATGCGCGTAAGCGCGAGGCCATGCACGATGCGGTCGAGCAGCCAACCGCAGGCGCGGCCGAAGGCGCTGGTCCAGGTCATTCCTAGCTTTCTGCTCCTAAGCTTCTAGCCGTTAGCTTTTTCCGCATCCGGATCAAGTCGATCACACCGCCGAAAAGAGAGCTAGAAGCTAGCAGCTAGTTCTTACTTGCCGGCCGCCGCTTCCTCGTCATCTTCTTCGCCGGCCCCGTCGTGCATCGTCGTCAGCTTCAGCACTTCCAGCTCGCGCTTGCCGTTGGGCGTAACAATCGCGGCCACGTCGCCCACGCGCTTGCCCACCAGCCCGCGCCCGATCGGCGAGGTGGTCGAAATCAGCCCCTTGGCCACATCGGACTCCTCGCTCGTCACCAGCCGGTACTCAATTTCTTCGTTCTTGGTGGAGTCGAAGACCAGCACCGTCGAGCCCAACCCGGCTCGGTCCTTAGGGATGTTCTGCAGGTTCACCAGCGAGAGCGCCGCCATGCGTTTCTTCAACTGCCCCAGCCGCGCATTCACAAACTCCTGCCGCTGCTTGGCCATGTGGTATTCGGCATTCTCTGACAGGTCGCCCAAGGCCCTGGCCTTCTTGATCTCGGCCGGCAGCTCGCGCGCAAGCTCGTACTCGAGCTGCTTGATCTCCTCTTCAAGCTGTCTTTTGATGTGTTCGGGCATCTGCGGTCCGTAGCGGGGAGGGAAGCAACTCGACCCGGGAGAAATTACAAAACTTGACTTCTTATTATACGCGGATGCGGCTTTTGCCCCCTCCATCGCCCAATCTGCGCTCAAAGCTTCCTATTGCCTCGATCCCTTGTTCCCTTGTTCCCTTGTTCCCTCGTTCCCTCGCCCCCTACTCCCTACTCCCTATTCCCTGTACCCTTGCTCCCTCGTTCCCTGTCTTTCCAGGAACCCCCGCAAAATCACCGTCGCCGCCACCTGGTCCACTACCCGCCGGTGCGTCTGCCGCTTTCGCCCGGCCTGGTACAAGATCGCGTGCGCCTCCTGGCTCGTCAGACGCTCGTCCTCGAAATAAATCGGAAGCCCGGTCAGTTTGCCCAGCTCCCCGGCAAAGACGCGTGTCCTGCGGGCCTGCGGGCTTTCTTCGCCGGAGAGCTGGAGCGGCAGCCCGACCACGATCCCGGCCACGCCGAAGCGCCGCGCCAGCCGCGCCAGGGAGCGGAGGTCCTGGCGCGGGTTGCGCTTGCGCGCGAGCGTGAGCACGGGCTGCGCCGTGAGCCCCAGCTCGTCGGACACGGCTACGCCCACGCGGCGACTGCCGATATCGAGACCGAGATAGCGCAGCGGTTTGTCCGATTGCAATTTTCACTCCCTGCCTCCAGCTTAAAGTGCGCCCCGTGAAACGCGCCCCTTGGGCCCGATACAATCGAAACAAGGAGTCGCGTGGGGGATTTTTCGCGTCTTCTGAAGGGGCGAGACCAGCCGAATGGCCAGGCGCACAGCCGACAGCAGAAAAACCGGGCGCTCCGGAGCCAAAAAACTCCTGCTGGCCGTTTTCCTCGTTTTCCTCGTCGCCGCCGGCGTTGCCTGGTTCGTGTTGATGCCCTATGGCCCTGAAACCGAGACCTTCGTCGATCTGGCTCCCGGCTCGTCCGCGCTTGCCATCGGCGGGACCCTCGAGCAGGCCGGCGTGGTGCGCAGCCGCTTCGCCTTCGACCTGATGCGCGTCTGCTTCCGGGGAAAACTGAAGGCCGGCGAGTATCTTTTCGATCATCCCGCTCCCGCCATCGAAGTCTATGAGCGCATCGCCCGCGGCGACGTATACACCGTCGCGCTGGTCATCCCGGAAGGCGCAAATATCTTCGATATTGCCGCGCGCGTCGAGCAGGCCGGTCTCGGCACGCGCACCAGTTTTCTCAATGCCGCCGTCCAACAGGTGGGCCTCGTAGTCGATCTCGATCCCCACGCAAAATCTCTGGAGGGCTACCTTTTCCCGGATACCTACCGCTTCCCGCGCAACGCCGATGCGGCGCAGATTGTGGCGGCCATGGTGCACCGTTTCCGCGCCGTCGCCGCGCAGTTGGGAATCCACGAGAACGTGCACCAGGTGGTCACCATCGCGTCCCTGGTGGAAAAGGAAACTGCGGTCGACGCCGACCGCCCGCTGGTGGCCAGCGTGTTCGATAACCGCCTGAAGAAGAAGATGCCCCTCGAAACCGACCCCTCGGTGATCTACGGACTGGAGCTTGCCGGACTCTGGCGCGGGGCCATTTACCAGAGCGATCTCGCCCGCAACACCGCTTACAACACCTATCGTCATCCCGGCCTGCCGCCCGGACCCGTGGCCAACCCCGGCGTGGCCTCTTTGCGCGCGGCCCTCTACCCGGCGACTACCAACTATCTTTACTTCGTTGCTGCCGGCGCCGACGCGCAGGGCCACTCTCTGTTCGCCGCCACTCTCGACGAGCACAAGCGCAACGTGGCCGGCTACCGCCGTGCCGTCAAGAAGGACGGTGCTCCGTGAGCGCCATCCGCTGCGCTTGCTCGTCTATCCTGTTCGCCGCGTCCGTCGTGCTCGCGGGCTGCTCGCTTTTGCCCAGCACGCGCAAGCTGCCCGTTCCCAAGGCGCCGGCCACGGTCCAGACCGTCAATCCCGAGCAGCTCGTTGAACAGCTCAATCAGCGCTGGAATGCGCTTGAAACCCTCAATGCCAAAGTGACCATCCAGGCCAGCGAGCAAAAGCCCGAGCAGGGCCTGGAAACCACCGAACCCACATTTCCCGCCGTCATTCTGCTGCGCAAGCCGGAGATGCTCCGCGTCTACGGCCGCGTACCGGTGCTGGGAACGCCCATGTTCGACATGGCCAGCGACGGCCAGCGTTTCACCATTTACATCCCCTCGCGCAAGCAGGCGCTCACGGGCTCAAACGCGCTTGCCAGGAAATCCCCCAATGCGCTGGAGAATCTCCGTCCCGGCTTCTTCTTTGACGCAATGGTGGTGAGAGGCCTTCCACCGGGGGATTTTTACTCGGTGACCTCCAAATCCGAAACCATCGAGGACCCCTCCAAGAAGCACCTGCTCCTCAAGCCCGAGTACGTCCTCAGCATTTTTCATCAAAAGCAGGGCAGCCACGAAGAACCCACTTCGCGCGAAGTCATCTTCGACCGCACCAGCCTGCTTCCTTACGAGCAGGATGTCTATGCAAGCGATGGCCAGGTGGAAACCCAAGTCCTCTACTCCGGCTATCGCGACTTCGACGGCATCCAGTACCCCTCCACCATCACCATCAAACGCCCCATCGATGGTACTGAGCTCCTGCTTACCGTCCTGAGCGTAAACCAGAATCAGACGCTCAAAGACGATCAGTTCGTGGTCACCTATCCCGCTGATACCCAGGTCAAGGATCTGAATTGAGCCCAGTTATTGCGGAGACGCCGGAGGCGCTCCATTCTCTGGCCCACGCCGCTGCCCCGGCTGCATCGCCCCCATGTCGCCCACGCTCGTGGCCGTGAACACCCCGCCGTTGACCGCTCCGTCCACGCGCACCGTATCGCCCACCTGGATGTCGGCCAGCGTGATTGGATCGCGCCGCCTGCGGAAAGTCGTATTCTCGTCGGCCAGGAAAGTGTGCGATGCATTGTCGAGCGCGCCCACGAGCGTCACCTTCACTCCATCGATCGCCGTCACTTTCCCCATCAGCCAGGTTTTGCCGAAGTTGGCTTCCATTTCCTGCATCTGCTTCGCGCGCTCGGGATCGACCAGCGCCACCGTGGTCGCGCCCACCGATTTCGCAGTCGCGTCCACTTCGCCGCGCGCGTCGATCACATCTCCCACTTTGATATCGGTGACCTTGATCTCCTGCGGAGGATTCCCCCCCATGCCGCGGCCCCGGCCATATCCCTGCCCGCCGCCTTCACCGCTGCCCGCGCCGTTGCCTTCCGGGCTTCCTTCGCCCTCGCCGCGGCGCATGCCGGCCGGCATCTTCACAAACCGAGTGGTGCTGCCGAACTGAATCGTGTACGTGTCGCCCAGGAAGCTCTTCACCGTGAAGTGATCCGCGGCAACTTCGGTCACCGTTCCCGCCACGCCGCGGCCCATCATCCCCATGCCGAATCCGCCCCCGCCGCCGCGCTGGCCGTATTCTCCGCCAGGTTCGGCATTCTGCCCGGCCGTGTTCTGCGCGGCCGGCGTTTGCGCCTGCGCGTCCTCAAGCGCGCCGCTCGCCGTCAACGCCAGCGCAAGAGCAAAAAGGGTCACACCGTTTTTCATGATTCCGCTCTCCATTTCAGCGCGCCGGACTCCTCTGCCACCCGCCCATCCCTCCGGCCGCACTGACCTCATAGACGAAGGAATCCGGGCAGGGGACGACGCAACTCTATTGCCCGCTCGAGCGCACCGCGCGGCGCGGATCGTCAAACTCCTCTAACGGGATTGCGTGGATTTTGCGTTTTTTTGCGAGGCGAGGAGCAGCTTGAAATCGGGATTGTCGCGCAGGCTGGCGAAGGCCAGGTCCGACGCCACTTTCTTCGGCGTGGTATAGCCCTCATCCATCGCCATGCGCAGATATTGGAGCGCGCACGCCGTTTGCCCAATGCGCACGCAACCGAGCGCCATGTAGTAGTTCATCACGCCCCGCTGCTCCAATGAGGTGGGGTTCTGCACCTGGGGGCTGTTGCGGTCCTGAAAAATCTGCGGATCGATGGCCAGCGCCTGCTGATACATTTCCCAGCCGCGGCTGTATTTGTGCTGGGTGAGCAGGTTCGTGCCCAGGTTTTTGAGCACCAGGGCCGATTTAGGATCCTGCTTCAGCGACTTCTTGTAATATTTCTCCGCCTGCCCGTATTCCTTGAGCGAATCGTAAATTGTCGCCAAGTTATTCAGTACATTCGGGTTCTTCGGTTCCAGCGCCAGCGACTCCTTGTAACAATTGGTGGCTTCCTTCAAATTAAACATCATTTGGTAGGCGATCCCCATCTTATTCCAGACGATTGCCGATGGCGGCGCCTTTTCATAAGCGGCCAGCGCAGCCTGGTAGCGTTGATGAATCACCAGCGAATCTCCCAGTTCTTCGGGCGTCGGTGGGGGCGTTTTTACAACCGTCTCTGCCACTTGAGCCGCGGGAGGGGGAGACAGTTGTCCCGGAGCCTGCGCGGAAGGCTGCGCAGGTGTTTGATCCGGAGTTGAGACCTGGGCAGGCGTCTGCGCCTGCACGGGAGCCTGAACTTGAACCGGCGTCTGGGCCACGTAGGCAGTCTGAGGCGGAAGCGCGCTTTGCGCAGCCAACTGGGCTGAAATCAGTCCAATGGCCAACACTGAGCCGGATTCGACCAGCCTGAACATGACTCCTCCCGGTTTCCCGTCGCGAAGCCGGCGAGGGGGCGAGGGGAAGACCGAATGTGGAAATCGTTCGAGAAAATTAAACCACCAAAACCCAGTCAAGTGAAGGGCGGAGACGAAGTTTTTTCCCGAACGTACCGCGAAGGGGAATCGGCAAGCCCCTTCGAATCATCGATAAACTGCTGTGCAACATAGACGTCGGGACAGGAGGCATGAATGCTGGGGCAGGAGGCGCAAACCACAATGAATCCCGCAGAACTGGCTGAAGCCGGCATCGGCCTCAGCGAGCGCTTTCGATCGGTTCGCCGGCAAACCCTCGAGATCTGCGCCCGGCTCACGCCGGAAGACATGATGGTGCAGTCGTGTCCTGAGGCCTCACCGGCCAAGTGGCATCTTGCGCACACTTCCTGGTTCTTCGAGTCCTTTATCCTGCGTGAATACCTTCCCGGCTACCGTCCTTTCCATCGCGATTTCCCTTGGCTCTTCAACAGCTACTACGAAGGCTATTCGGCCTTTCCCGAGAAAAAGCTGCGCTCTTCCTTCTCCCGTCCCCCGCTCGACGAGATTCTGCGCTATCGCACCCACGTAGATGACGCCATCGAGCGGCTGCTCCAATCCGGCCCGGAGCCGGAAGCGCTCCAGCGCCTCGAGCTGGGCGCAAACCATGAGGAACAGCACCAGGAGCTTCTGCTCACGGACATCCTGCACGCCTTCTTCACCAATCCTCTGCGTCCGGCTTACTCCGAGGCGAGGGAACAGGGATCAGGGATCAGGGATCAGAGCCGGCCACTTGCGTTCCGGCAATTCGAAGGTGGTCTGCGCGAGGCCGGACACAGCGGCCAAGGCTTCTGCTTCGACAATGAGCTTGCCCGCCACCAGGTCTGGCTCAACCCCTACGCCTTGAGCGATGGTCTCGTCACCTGTGGTGAGTACCTGGCCTTCATGGCCGACGGCGGCTATCGCCGTCCCGAGCTCTGGCTCTCGGCCGGCTGGGACGCGGTCAAGAACAAAGGCTGGCGCGCCCCTCTCTACTGGACCAGGGAAGGCTCGGGCGAAGGCTCCGCAGAAGACGCGTGCGAAGGCGGCTGGAGCCTCTTTACCCTCCGCGGCTCCATCCCGCTTGAGGAGCGCCTGAATGCGCCCGTGAGCCACGTGAGCTTTTACGAGGTTGATGCCTACGCTCGCTGGGCCGGCTTTCGGCTGCCCACGGAGTTCGAGTGGGAGGCGGCGGCCGAAGACGCGACCGCCCGAGACCGGTTGATTGAAGGCAACCTCCTCGAATCCGGCGCGCTCTTGCCCTTACCCGCCACAGAGACAATCCGGGATCAGGGCCGTGCGCAGCACTTCGGGGATTGCTGGCAGTGGATGGCCAGCGCCTACCTGCCCTATCCCGGTTTCAAGCCGCTCGAGGGCGCTCTAGGCGAGTACAACGGGAAATTCATGAGCGGCCAGATGGTCCTGCGCGGAGGCTCCTGCGTCACGCCGCGGCGCCACATTCGCGCCAGTTACCGCAACTTTTTCCCTCCGGAGACGCGCTGGCAGTTCTCCGGTATCCGCCTCGCACAATAACGTTCCCCCGGTACATTCACTAGGTACGAAGTCTCTCTTGTTGCCCCATCCTTTCGCGTATCCGCCGCGGCGGACGCAAGGGTGGGAAGAGAATTCAGTTACGTACCTCAACCCCGCAGCATCCAACGAAAAACATGGCTCTCGCGATTCCCGTTCCAACTGAATCTCTTGCCGGCGAAAAAGTGGCTCGCGCCGTGCGCGCTGGCCTCACCGCCCAACCCAAGTGTCTTCCTCCCTGGCTGTTTTACGATGAGGCCGGCTCGCGGCTCTTCGAGGAGATCACTGAGCTGCCGGAGTATTACCTCACGCGCACTGAGCACTCGATCCTGGCGCGCAACGCGGCCGAAATTCTTGCCCGCGCCTCGGCTGGCGAACGCCTGCGAATTGCGGAGCTCGGCGCCGGCTCGGCCGCAAAAACCCGGCTCCTGCTTGCGGCGGCCGCGGAGCAGCAGGGCTCTTTGCTCTACGAGCCCATCGACATCTCCATGACCGCGCTTCTGCTGGCGCAGGCGCACATCGAGCGGGAAATCCCCGGCGTGCGCGTGCGCCCCTTCGCCATGGATTACACTAACGGCTTTCGGCTCGATTCTCCTTATCCCGGGGAGCGCCGGCTGTTGCTCTACATCGGCTCCAGCATCGGCAACTTCGAACCGGAGGAATCAGCGCGCATCCTGGGCAAAATGCGCGCGCAGCTCCAGCCCGCCGACAGCCTGCTGTTGGGCGTCGATCTGGTGAAGGACGAGGCCGCTCTTCTCCGCGCTTACGACGATGCCGCCGGCGTGACCGCGGCCTTCAACAAGAATCTGCTCATCCGTCTCAATCGCGAGATGGGCGCGGACTTCGAGCCGGATGCTTTCGCCCATCGCGTGGTGTGGAATCGAACCCGCTCCCGCATCGAGATGCACCTCGAAAGCCTCGCCGGCCAGCGCGTGCACATCGCCGCCCTCGATCTGACGCTCGATTTTCGATGCGGCGAAACCATCCACACCGAGAACAGCTACAAGTACAGCCAGGGTCAGGCCGAGCAGATGCTCACCCGCGCCGGCTTTGCGCCCGCCGCTTGCTGGACCGACCCGCGCGCCTGGTTCGCCGTCTGGCTGGGCGTTGCGAGCTGAAGTCTGCTCCGTCGCGCCATAGAATCGAAGGAGGATCTCTGACCTCTCACCCCTGACCCCTGATCCCTGTTCCCTGTTCCCTGTTCCCTCGATTCCTCGGTCCCTGCCGCCCTCATTTCGGCTCCGCAATCCGCACCAGCAGAATGTCGTGCGATCCGATCTCGAGCGGCATCCCGTCGGTGAGGGTCATGGTCTCGCCCGTCCACAGATTCTGCGCCGCGAGCGGCCCGTGCAATCCCAGCCGCGCCAGACTCAGGTGGAACGGATGCGTCGAGTACCGCGCGCTGCCCGCATTCACAACCGCAACGGCGAGCGCGCCTTCGGCCAGGCGCCGCGTCCATACGTCCACTTCGCCCTCGGAGTAAGCGCGCGTGGCCTCGTGGCCCAGCCGGTCCTGGTCGATGGCGATCACCTCGCGGTCGGTGAGGATGGCCTTCACCTCCGGCTTCATATTGGGCAGGTCGTTGCCGGCGAGCAGCGGCGCCGCCAGCATGGCCCACATGGAAAAATGCGTCCGGTCCTCGGCCAGCGTCAGTTTGCCGTTGCCCACCTCCAGCATGTCAGGATCGTTCCAGTGTCCCGGCCCCGCATACTTAGCAAGCCCCGCCTGCGCATTCAGGATCGCGTAAACACTGTTCCAGTTCGCCTGGATGTCGCCCGTCGTGCGCCACAGGTTCGCGCCCACGCTCGGCCCCCATTCCCACACCGCATCCCATCCGTACTGGCAGAGCGAGTAGACGATCGGCCGTCCTGTCGCCTTGAGCGCGTCGGCCATCTTCTTGTACGCCGCAAGCATCAGCCGCATCTGCTCCGCCCTGTCGTCGGGCGCCTGCTTCTGCATCACCGCGGGGATAAAGCTGCACAGGTCGTATTTGAGATAATCGACGCCCCAGGAGGCGTACATTTGGGCGTCCTGCACCTCGTGGTCCAGCGAGGCCGCGTAGCCGGCGCAGGTCTTCGGTCCCGGCGAGGAGTAAATGCCAAGCTTCAATCCCTTCGCGTGCACGTAGTCGGCCAGCGCCTTCATGTCGGGAAATTTGGAGTTCGCATGCAGCACGCCGTTGGCATCGCGCTCGCCCTCCCAGGTGTCGTCGATGTTGATGTAGACATAGCCGGCGTCCTTCATCCCCGTGGCCACCATCTGGTCGGCAGCGTTGCGGATGTCCTGGTCCGTCACCTTTTCCGCAAAAAAGTTCCAGCTGTTCCAGCCCATCGGCGGGGTCAGCGCCACCGCCGGAGGTGAGGCAATACCATGGACCGGCTTGTGCGCGGCCGGCGCGGGCGCGGTCTGCGCCCTTCCAGTAAACGTTATCAATGCGAAGACAAAAAACCGACTCCACCGTCCGATTCGCATGAGAACACCCCCTGATTGCATTTCAGGGGAATACTACGCTGCCCGTCCGCCTTCGGCAATGGGCCGGCGCGTTCCAAGAACGGTTGCATCGATGGCTTTGTAACCAGCGCACAGCTTGTCGCTCGTCCCCATCGAGCGTCCACCGCGGCCGATGCCCGATGGAGAGACATGAGCCACACCGAACGCCCGCGAAGCGGGCGAAAGAAGGTGGCCCCAGGCGCAAGCCTGGGGCCGCAATTACCAGCCCAACCCGCAAGCCCACTTCAGCGGGCGTAAGAAGAGGCACCAAGCGTCACGACACGACCGTAGGTCCCGGCTTCAGCCCCTGCGGGTTTTTCTCACACCATCAACCACAGATGTTGCGTTTTTCTGCGACTGTCGTTCCGCTCCACACGCTCTCTTCACGCACCGCCTAACGCGCCGCCTGCTTGATCAACGCGTCGCGCTCTTCGGGCGACTCCGGCAGCCGGAAATTCTCCTGCCCGCCGATCACCTTGAGAAAGAAGAGCGCGTAGTCGCAGACGCGATACTTGTATTGGTTGGAGATCATCGCTTCCTGGCTTCCGAAGACCGGAGCCGGGCGCGTATCCGCGAGCAGACGCTTGAGCGCCGGAGTCGCGGCCTTGCCGGCTTCGATGGTGGCGTGCGCGGCATCCTCGAGATAGAAATCCGGCAGCCCCCAGCTGTTGAAATACTTCGCATTTGCGAGAGCATCGGTGAGAATGTGCCCGCGCATCTCCGCCGGCACGCCTTGGTACGCCTGGTTGTCCAGTTGCCGCAGCAGCAACAGCGGCAACAGGCCGCCGGCGTTGTTGTTGGCCTTGACCTGGGCCACAAGGGCTGTCGCGTCAACGTTGGTCCTGGTCTTCAGCTCGCGATACGCAGGCGAGTTGAAGTACTCCGTCTGCGCCTGGCTCTGCTCCAGCAGCTTGCTGAGGAGCGCGGCGTTGTCCATCGCGTGATAATCGCTGGCGGTTTGCGCGGCCGCCTGCATCTGCGCATCCATCGTGCCTTTGGCTTTGTTCTGGTCGTCGGTCAGCGGCGGGTTGCTCTGCCTGCGGGCGCATCCGGCGGCGGCGATCAGAAGCAGCAGCGCGGTCGAAAGGATTCTGCGGTTTTTCATCGTCTTCCCCCTCGGCGATTGCCGGGTTATGGCGGTTTCAGAGTTGCCGTGTCCAGGAGCCGGTAAAGCAAAGTGGCTGTTTCCTCGACCCCGGGGCCCCCGGCGACAGGTCTTCGTCGCTGGGGTGGAAGAAAAAGCCACGCTGCACAATGCAGGAAGCGGCCACATTCACTCTGAAACCGCTCTATAAATCGGACATGGCCGGAAACGCAATGGCGTGGCTGAATGTGCCCGTGCCGTCGTATTCGGTCCCGGAGGTCGGCGCCCAGTTGTTCCACGCCGTCAGCGCCGCCTGAAACTCGGAATCGAGATCCTTCCATGCCGGCGCCGTAATGAATTTCTGTCCCACGTCGCTGCTGTTGAGAATGTAACTCCAGAAGTAGTAGCCGAGAATCTTGTTATTGCAGGTGCGCGAGTCATAGCAGACGGCCACATCCACGGCGTAAAAGTATGTATTCGCCGGCCAGCCGCCGGGCTCGTCGATGAGCGTCGTCGGCGTGCCCGGACCTCCGGGCGTATTCCATCCGGAGTAGAACGTGCCGTTGTTCTGGAGGCCATAGTAGCCGTGCGCCGCGCCGTCCACGCGGTCGATGCTCCAGCCGTTGGGGGTCGAGCGCGCTCCCTGCGGCTGGTCTGAGGCGTACAGATTCGTGTGCGTGGTCTCGTCATACACCCACGTCATCTGGATCATCACATCCTGGCTTCCAGCGCAGCTTTGGCCGCAGTTGGAGGGATCGAACGTGAAGGTGTCGTTCAGCGGAAAGGCGTTTCCCGTCGGTGTCCCGGTAAAGACCCAGCTCCCGCACTGAAACGTCGGCTGGCACCCGGTCAACGAGTAGCACAGGGCAGCGGCGAAGGCCAGCTTCGCAAGTATTCTGATCTTCATTGCCATCTCTCCTGATTCTTTTGGAATCCCAGGGGACGCAATCGGCGGCGTCTCTAGCCGGCGGCGTGCAGCGGGTCGCCACTCAGCCCCAGGAGAACGCCGGAGTTTGCATGAAGAATAGGGAGGAAAAGGCGGCAATCGTTTCAGACCGTCTTGTGCGCCGTCAGCCGGGCGCGGACAGGCGAGCTTGGTTGTTGGCCGCCGAGGGCAGCGCCGATGCTTCCTCCGCAAAGGCGCCTGCGCTCCCGAGAAATTCTGCTTCCCACTACGGCGCTTGCCCCGGAACCTCTTTCTCTTTGGGCCCCAGCAGAAACTGCACGCCCAGGTAGGCAATCCAGCTCGGCTCGCCATTCTCCGGCGTCACCGCCTGCAGTGCGCGCCCGCCCATGAACAGCAGCCGGATGTGATTCGCGCGGTCCAGCGACCGCCGACCGCCCAGGTCGAGCGTAAACGCACGCTGCTTGGGCTCGTCTGCGATGCGGTTGATGGCCTGCAGATCGTAGAGCTCGCCGTAGAGCTCGAGCGCATCGTTGAACTCCCGGCCCGCAATCAGCCCGCGGCCCCACTGGTCGGGCTGGTTGGCGTTGCCGATCCACCGGCCCACTTCGCCATTCAGGCTGATGGGCCCGATCTTCGCGGTCATCTCGATGGGCAGATAGTATTGCGGCCCCGCCTCGACAATCCCGCGCCGCACAGAGCTGGTGGGGTTGTTGATCGAGGCCTGGGGATAAAACCCCAGCGAGAAAGTCATGTTTTCGTCGCTGGGCGGCTCGCCGGGCGTGTGATGCTCATAGGGCCGCACCTTGATCCCCAGCAGCGACTCGCCCAGTCCCACGCCGGTGGCGTCATTCGCATTCGTACCCGCGGCCAGCGGCAACTCATACTTGAGCTGAATCCGGTTGCCCCAGCCGTAATTCATGTCTACGTCGGGAATCTCGTAATACGATTGGCCGGGATTGTGATTGGCAATCCAGCCGAAATTGATCTCCCAGTGATGATTGCCGGGTGTACCCGGATCGTCGGTGATAAACGGCGGACCTCCCTGCCCGCGCGCGGCCGCGGCGCTGAGTATTGCAGCGAGCAGAACGAAAAGTGAAAGCACGCGGCGCATGGACAATGTTCGAGCCCAAGGTAGCACGGGTGCGCCTACGCGCGCTTTGCGCTTCGCCCCGGTAGCGCGTCCGGCAGCACAATCAGCAGCGCGCCCGCGATCCACAGGAAATGGCCGACGAGCGGCGTCAGCGATTCTTTGACGAAAAATATCCACGTCGCTGCGATGCATAAAACCACCAGTACGCCCACCATCCGCCGCACCCAAAGCGCCTTGCGCCAGAGGCTCAGCACCAGGACGACCGCAATCAGCGGATTGATCCATCCGCTCATCGCTGCCAGGCACGCGGTGACGGGCGGCGCGCCTTTGACGGCTTTGCCGAACAGCGTCAAGCTCAGGTTCAGCGCCACGGACGCGCATTTCCACCCCGGAAACACCGCAGCCGAGGGATCTCCGGCCGAACCCGAACGCACTGCGGGAAGAAAGAATGCCCAAACCAAAATGGAGAGGCCCACGAGCCGGCTGGCCAGCACACCCCAGCGCACGCCCCGGCTCTCATTCTTCATCGGCTTCAGCACCGGCTTCATGAATCTCGATTCCCGCCCGCTTCTCCCGCACTCTCTCGCGGCAGCGCGCAAACAGCATCATAGCCCATGCGCCTCGCTCATCGCGCTCGCGGCACCTCACCAAGGCTTGTCAAATCCGGATAGGGCCGGTTCAATCCCGAGAAAGATGCCCGCTCACGCCAGATGCTTCCTTAAGAATGCGAGCGACCGCGCACGAGCCTCTTTGGCCGCCGCGGCGTTGTAGCTGGCGCGCGCATCGCAGTTGAAGCCGTGGCCTGCGTCGTACCAGTAGATCTCTACCTGCGGATGCGCCACCTTCACCATTTCCACCGATGCGGCGGGAATGTGCGCATCCTGTTTGCCGAAATGCAGCATCACCGGGCAGGTCGGCTCCTCGTCGGCGAACTTCGCAATCAGGCCTCCGTAGTAGCCCACCGCCGCCGCGGCCTTGAGCCGCGTCGCGGCGAGCCAGGCCAGCGTTCCCCCGTAGCAGTAGCCGATTACGCCCACGTTTTTGCCGGTTGCGTTGGCCGCGTACTCGAGAGCCGCCTGCACATCGGCCACCGCGTGCTCGAGATCGATCTTCGGCATCAGGCTCCGCGCCGTCTCCAGGTCTGCTCCTTGGTACCCCAGCTCGATGCCGGGCTCAATGCGGTCGAAGAGCGCCGGCGCCACGCCCAGAAATCCGTCTTTCGCATATCCCGCTGCCACCGAGCGGATGTGCGCATTCACGCCGAAGATCTCCTGCACCACCACCAGCGCCCCCGCCGGCTCACCCGCAGGCAGCGCCACATACGCGCTCAACTGGTGGCCGTCGGCCGCGCGCAGCTTCACGTATTCGCTCATCCCCTCCCCCGTTCGCTAACCAGTATCGCTTGCCCGCCCCGCGCTTTCAATCGGCTGGGCACGTTAGTGCAGACGGCCGCCTGCGCCTATGGGCCGTGCGCGGCCTTGCCGGCCGCATGCACAGGGACCAGCCTCGCCATTTGCTACCATGGCCTACCATGCGCAAGATGGTTGTGGTTTTGATGCTTATGCTGGGCTGGGGTTGGCTTCCGGCATGCAGCCAGGGCGAGCCGCCGACGCAACCCATCAGCGGCGACGTGGTGCCAGGCGCGGAGTGGCAGACTGCGCCACCGGAGGCGGTGGGTTTTTCGAGCGCGAAACTGGAGGCGCTGCGGGGGTGGCTGAAGACCCAGGACACCGGCTCGATGATGGTGGTGGTTCAGGGAAGAGTCATCTTTTCCTATGGCGACGTGACGCACACAAGCAAGATTGCCTCGGTGCGCAAGAGCGTGCTGGACATGCTCTATGGTGCGGATGTCTTCGCAGGGCAAGTCCGCGACGACGTGCTGCATGAAACCGTGGAGCAGCTGGGGCTGCAGGACAAGGTCCCGTTTCTGCCCATCGAGAAGAACGCCACGCTGATTCAGCTGATGGCGTCGCGATCGGGGATTTACATTCCTTCCGGCAATGGCGATCAGGCAAAGGTGATGCCGCCCCGCGGATCGGAGTATCCGGGGACGTACTACATTTACAACAACTGGGACTTCAACGCAGCGGGTGTGGCCTTCGAGAAGCTGACAAAGAAGGACATTTTTGTGGCGCTGCGCGACGATCTCGCCAGGCCGCTGGGAATGCAGGATTTCGATTTCGCCAAGCAAAAGAAGAATGAGTCGCCGGACAGCGCGCATTCGGAGTACGCAATGTATTTATCCACGCGAGACATGGCGCGGCTGGGGCTGCTGATGCTCAACTGCGGACAGTGGAACGGAAAGACGCTGGTTTCCTGCGATTGGGTGCGGTACAGCACCTATCTGCACACCCCGTTTCGAGACATCAATCCCACGGGGCTGCGCAATTACGGCGAGCCGTCGCGGTGGGGCTACGGGTTGCTGTGGTGGGTGTGGGATGAGCAGATGTTTCCGGGCGACACATGGACGGGATTTCTGCAGGGCGCCTATACGGCGGCGGGAACTGGCGGAACCTATATTACCGTGCTGCCAACCATGGATACGGTGGTGGTACACCAGGTGGATATCGACAAGAATTACCGCGCCAATGTAACGCCGTCGAGTTATATGGCCATGCTGTCGATGATTGCGGACGCGCGCTGCGGGGACGCGTGCCGGTAAGGTTGGCGCCTGTGGTCGCCTTCGTCAGCACGCGGAATTGCCGCGCCTCCGCGAGAACATAGAGGGTGAGGCAGCCGGTCTCTAATTCAAATGCGGGGACGCGAGCGGCGGCTTGTGCGCGCCCAGTTCCTCGCGCACCAGCGTCAGACCCAGGATGCAGCGCTCGAAGCCGTCGGCCAGCCGCGCGAACAGTGGCGCCTCTTTCTCGTACTCGAACAGGTTGAACTGGCTCACGATGAAGTAGCTTTCCTTGCCTGCGTGGATCAGCTCTTCGAGGCTCGGGTAGTGGCGGCGCATCCGGCGGTTCGATCCCGTGGCTTCGGGGTACATGCCGCCCACAAACAGCGCGTAGTCGCCAATGTGCTTGCGCAGCGCGCGCTCGGCATCAAAATTCGGCGCGGAGCCGTGTATCGGGTCGGACGCGGTCAGCATCTCTTCGAGCTCGGCAATGGGCCGTCCCATCTCGTCGCGTACCTTGTAAAGGTTATCGGCTTCAGAAAACTCGCACAGCAGCCGCGCCACGTATCCGGTTACGTCGGGATCGTGAAGTCCCAGCTTGCCTTCGTAGCTGTTGCGGACCACCTGCTGAAAGAACGGTTCGAGCGGATGACTCGGAGCCTGCATACCCACCTCCCACGGCCGTGCGCGCGCAGCCAACCCCATCAAGCCTCGGCTGCCTTCCCTTCGCGCATTGCCTGCCGGAGAGCAGCCGCTGCTTCCTTTAAGATGCTGTAACACGGAATCTATCGGAAATATTCTGTTTGGGGTGAGAATGTGCCACTTTCGTTAGTAATTTGGTCCAATTATTGCAAACGGTGCTGACACAAAAGAGGCAGCCGCGCAGGCTGCCTCTTCTCTTCCGCCCTCATCTAACTCAATGCGCGGTTTTGCCTTGTGGCTCCGCTCACACCGCCGCCGGTGTACGCGACTCAAGCGCCGCCAGCCGCGCCGCCAGCAATCCTTCCAGCTTCTCGAGCGCTGCTGAGAATCCCTCGATCCCTTCCTTGAGCTTGTCCGTCGCCATCGGGTCCTCCTTATGCATGCGGTCGAAGGTGGCCTTGTCCATCGGAATCTTCTCAATGGCCAATCCCTTCGCCGCCTGCGGGTCCAGCTTGCGCGGCAGCGCGCCCTCCGTATGCTCGAGCTCGGCCAGCAGGTGCGGCGAAATGGTCAGCAGGTCGCAGCCCGCCAGCTCTTCGATCTCCCCGATGTTGCGGAAGCTCGCGCCCATCACCACCGTCTTGTAGCCGAATTTCTTGAAGTAGTTATAGATCCGCGTCACCGATTGCACGCCGGGATCGTCCGCGCCCTGGTAATCCTTCCCCGTGCTCTTCTTGTACCAGTCCAGAATGCGTCCCACGAAGGGCGAAATCAGCGTCACGCCGGCTTCGGCCGCGGCAATCGCCTGGTGCAGCCCGAACAGCAGTGTCAGGTTGCAGTGGATGCCTTCCTTTTCCAGCACCTCCGCCGCGCGGAACCCCTCCCACGTGGACGCAATCTTGATCAGCACACGGTCGGTGCCGATTCCGGCTTTCTTGTACAGCCCGATGATCTCGCGCGCCATGGCAATCGTCTTCTCGGTGTCATAGGAGAGCCGCGCATCCACCTCGGTGGAAACCCGCCCCGGTACAATTTGGAGGATCTTTTTCCCGAAGGCGACGGCCAGCCGCTTGAACGCCAGGTTGGCCACATCCTTGTCGCTCGCGCTCTCGCCCAGCTCGTTTTTGGCGTCCATCAGCACGCCGTCCACGATCGGCTGATACTGAGGCATTTGCGCAGCCGCCGTGATCAGCGAGGGGTTGGTGGTGGCATCCTGCGGCCGAAACTCTTCCATCGCTTCGATATCGCCCGTGTCGGCCACCACAACGGTATATTTGCGCAATTGTTCCAGCAGATTCTGCGGCATGATCCCTCCTGGGCAATAAACCGTCCCTGCAGACTGTGCTTGCCCCACGGCTCCAGTGTACCTTTTCTTACGATGCGCGGAACTCGGCCCGGTTGCGCGCCGTGAAATCCCAGTTTTCGCGATTTCCCCGCTTCGAATTGCGCGTATTCCCCGGGGATTCCGCCCCGATTCCCTTTGAGTTCTTTTCCCGCTCAGCCGGTTTCCACAAAATTCAACAGGGTTCCCAGCCCCACCATGCTCACCTCCACGCGATCGCCGGGCGCGAGCGGCCCCACCCCGGCCGGCGTTCCCGTCAGCACCAGGTCGCCGGGCTCGAGGGTCATCACGGCCGTAATGGCGCTCAGCAGTTCGGGTACAGCGAAGATGAAATCGCGCGTCGAGCCCGTCTGCCGCAGCTCGCCGTTCACGCGCGTCTCCAGCGTCAGCCCCGCGTCGAGATCGAGCTCGTCGCTCACGATCGGACCAACCGGGCAAAACGTGTCAAAGCCCTTGGCCCGCGTCCACTGCCCGTCCTTCTTCTGCAGGTCGCGCGCGGAGACGTCGTTGGCCAGCGTCAGCCCGCGCACCGCGTCGCGCCAGTCGCCATCGGCCGGAAACCTCCGCGTGCTGCGCCCGATCACCAGCGCCAGCTCGCCCTCGAAGTCCACGCGCTCAGAGAGCGCCGGCAATAGAATCTTTCCTCCCGGCCGGAGCAGCGAAGAAGGCGGCTTGAAAAACAGGAGCGGTTCGGCGGGCACTTCGTTGCCCAGCTCGCGCACGTGCTCGCGGTAATTCCGGCCCACGCAGACAATCTTCGAGGGCGTCACCGGCGGCAGCAGATGGGCCGCGCTCAGCGGCATCGGCGCAAAGTCGAAGCGGATCGCATCGCTCTGCTCGAGAGCCAGCCGGTATTCCAAATCTTCCGCCGGAGCGGGCGCAGGCGCCGCAATCCAAAGTTCTCCGCCTTTTTCCTGGAGGGCCCCGTAATGGATCGCGTCATCGAGCAGAAAGCGGCAATATCTCATCGGGATCCTCCCCAACTCCGGCTGCTTTTCGTTTCCGGGCCCCTTACGAATTTGGGACTGTCTCCTGCGCCTCGGCCGAGCGCGCGCTCTCGTGCCCCTCCTGGTCGATCGCGCTCACGGCATAAGCATAGGTGTGTCCGGGCGCGACATGGGCATCGTGAAATCCGGGCGCCGCCACCGGCTGCGCCCCGGAGATGCGCTCCCAGGCAATCTGATTCGACCCGCCGCATTCATCCGCCGCGGCGAGTTCGCACCGGTAAATCGCGTAGCCGGCAAGATCGGGCTCAGTATTCGGCTGCCAGCTCAGATCGATCGCCGCCGGCGCACCGTTTTCGCTCGCCGTCGCCACGGCAGCCACTCCCGTCGGCACAGCGGGAGGAAACTCCTGCTTTGCGTCGATGCGAACCGGCGCCGAAAGCGGCCCCACAAGTTCCAGTTTCTGGGGCTCCAGCTTCTCCCCGTCCGCCGTCACCTCGGCCACGCGCTCGGCGCGGTACGCGTAGCTTTCGCCGAAGCGGATGTCCTTATCCAGCGCGCTTCCCCGCTCCGCGCCCGCCACCAACAGATTCTGTTCCACCGGCTCCGGAGGAGCGGCGAGCGGGTTCGTTCCGCTCTTTTCCTGGTTTTTCGGGGGCGGCGTAAGCAGCGTGCGCTCGAGTCTCACCTCCGCTGGTTCGGATCCCTCCGCCGCCGGCGTCCACTCGAGCAGCACGCCATCGCGGCGCATTTCGGCGTGCAGTCCTTCCACCGCTGCCGGCGCCGCGCCGGCAGGAACCACGGCCGCGTTCGAAGGCCCCGCCGAGCGTCCCTTGGCATTGTCAAGCTCGACAAAGTAACTCACCACGCGCGGCGCGCCGGCGGCCAGCTCCGCCGGCAGTGATTCGCTGAAGGCCGCATCTGTTCCCGGCGCAAACTTCACGCTTCCGGCGGTCGCGCACTCGCTCTGCGCGCTTCCCCTGCGGCACACGCGCGCCTCGATCGGGCCCTTCAAGAGAATCCTGTCGGTGTTGCGCCTGGGCATTGTCCAGGTGAGCGTCACCTGGTCGCCTGAGCGGCTCGCCGAGAGATCGGTCACCGGCTCGGGCAGATGCAGGGATGGCGGCTGTGGCGCGCCGGGCATGCCGCATCCGGTGGCCATCCACGCGAAGAAGAGGAAGCTCAGCGCGGCAGCCGACCCAGTCGCTCCCCGCTCACGGCCCCAGATGCTCTCCCATCCCATGCGCTTCCAGTCTACCGGGTCCGCATGAACACGCACGCCGAGCAGAATAGCCAGCGTCTATTCCATGCGCAGCGCCTGGTTCGGATCGAGCCGCGCCGCGCGTGTTGCCGGCAGCCACACGGCCACGAGGGCCACACCGGCCAAAAACAGCGGCACCGCCACAAACACCGCGGGGTCCCAGGTCTTAACCCCGAAGAGAAAACTCGCAATCAGCCGCGTGAGCCCGAAGGCCGCGCCCACGCCCAGGGCCACGCCCACGATCGCCAGCCGCATGCCCTGCCACACCACCAGGTTGCGGATCGTGTCCCGGTCCGCGCCCAGCGCCATGCGGATGCCGATCTCCTGCGTCCGCTGCTCGACCGTATACGCCATCAGCGCGTAGATCCCGATGCCGGCGAGCACCAGGGCAACCACGCCGAAGATGGTCAGCAGCAGCATGTTGAAGTCCTGCCGCGAGGTCGAACGTTCCACCACTTCGTCCATGGTGCGCACGTTCGCCACCGGAAACCCTCCGCTGGCCTGGCGCAGTTGCTCCGTGATGGGTCCGATCAATGCATGCGGGTCAGCGTGCGTCCGCACCACCCAGAGCCCCGGCACAATCTCCGTGCTCAGCGCGGTCAGCGTGTCCCGCACCTGCGATTGCGGCACAAACATACGTGGGTTGGGATCGTGGTCCAGTCCGCCCTCGTGCGTGTCGCCGACCACGCCCACAATCAAGCGCGGCCCTTCCTCGATGAGCGGCCCATCCTCTTTGCCGATCGCGATCTGCTGCCCGATCGGGTCTTCCTTGGGGAAATACTTCTTCACCAATGCCTCATTGACAACCACGATCGGCGTCGATCCTGCTACGTCGTGTTCGTTGATGGTGCGCCCGCGCAGAACGGGAATCCGGAACACGTCGAAGTACCCGGCTGAAACCTCCGACCATCCTCCCGAGGGCATGTCCTTCGGCGCCGGCTCCGGCTTGCCCGCGATCGCAAATGCCAATCCGAAATGCCCTTCGATCGGCAGGCAGCACGTAAAGGCCGAGTCCTCCACGCCCGGGATCGCGTTGAGCCGCGGGCGCACGTTCTCCACCAGTTGCGCCACGCTCGCGGTTTTCTTGAACTGGTCGCTGTTGAGCGACATCTCCATGGTGACCACATTGTGCGCGTCAAATCCCGGATCGACGCCCCGCAGCGCCATCAGCGTGCGGATCAGCAGCGCCGCGCCGATCAGCAGCACCAGCGCCAGCGATACCTCGCTCACCACCAGCACCGCGCGCGCCTTGCCCTGCCGCAATCCCGTGCCCGCGCGGTTGCTGCCTTCTTTGAGCGTGGCATTCACGTCGGCCCGCGACGCGCTCAGCGCCGGGAACATTCCGAAGACAATCCCCGTCAACAGCGAAATTGCCAGGGCAAATCCCAGCACCCGCCAATCCACGTGCACCGCGTCGCCGTTTTCGCCCAGGCGCGGCAGCCCCGCAGGGCTGATGGCCAGCAGCGCGCGCACCCCGGCATAGCCCAGCGCCAGCCCCGCCGCGCCACCGGCCACGGCCAGCATCAGGCTTTCCGTCAGCAGTTGCCGCACGATGCGCAACCGCGTGGCGCCCAGCGCCGTGCGCAGGGCAAACTCGCGCTTGCGTCCTGTGGCCCGCACCAGCATCAGGTTGGCCACGTTCGCGCAGGCAATCAGCAACACCAGGCTCACCGCGCCCAGCAGCACCAGCAGGGAAGAACGCACATCGCCCACGATCCAGTCCCTGAGCGGCTTCACCACAAAATCGATCTGCGAATAGTACTTCGGATACAGTCGTTGAAACTCTGCCGTGGCCAGCTTCATCTGCGCATTCGCCTGGTTCAGCGTCACGCCCGGCCGCAGTTTTCCCGCCACCTGGAAGTAATGCCCCTGGTTGTCGCTGTTGGGATCGAATTGAAAGGGCAGCCACAGGTCCGATGGCTCCTCCGGCTGAAATCGCCGGCTAAGAACGCCGATGATCGTGTACGGCTCATTGCCCAGCGAAATCGTGCGCCCGATCACCTCCGGGTCACCCCCGTATCGCCTCTCCCACAGCCCGTGGCTGATCACCACCACGTGGCCGCCGTTGGGCGCATCTTCCTCCGCAGTAAAGGTGCGCCCCAGTTCGACCGGCGCGCCGAAGACGCGAAAGTACCCCTCGGTGATGTGCATGCCGTGCACCTGTTCCGGGCGCCCCTCCGTAATGTTGAAGCCCGGTCCGCCTCCGTCGAATCCAGCCACACCTTCAAAAACGCTCGTCTGCCGGTGATCCAGCTCGAAGTTCGGAATCGAGGCATACGCGTAGTCTCCGTCCGGGCTCCTCAGCATGAACAGCACCAGCCGGTCGGCGTCAGGGTAAGAGAGCGGGCGCAGCAGCACCGCATTCACCACCGTGAAGATCGCTGTGTTGGCGCCAATGCCGAGCGCCAGCGCCGAAATCGCCGCCAGCGCAAATCCGGGGCTCTGCCTGAACAGCCGCAGCGCGTGCTGGAAGTCCCTCCACAGGTCGCCCATCTCGGAACCAACCTCCCTTCTGCTTCACCTGCTCCGCCGCCCGCGCGCCCTCAAACAAAGCCGCAGGCGCTACTCCACGCGCAAAGCCTGCATCGGGTTGAGCCGCGATGCCCGCGCCGCCGGCAGAGACACTGCCACCAGCGCCACGACCGCCAGGATCAACGGCACCGCGACAAACACCGCAGGATCCCACGCCCTTACGCCGAAGAGAAAGCTAGTGAGCAGCCGCGTGAGCCCGAAGGCCGCACCGACGCCCACGATCACGCCCACAAGCGCCAGCCGCATTCCCTGCCACACCACCAGCCCGCGGATCGCGCCCCGGTCCGCGCCCAGCGCCATGCGAATGCCGATCTCCTGCGTGCGCTGCTCCACGCTGTACGCCATCAGCGCGTAAATGCCGATGGCCGCCAGGGCAAGCGCTACCGCGCCAAAGATCGTGAGCAGCAGCATATTGAAGCTTTGCCTCGAGGTGGAGCGGGCAACCACTTCGTCCATCGTCCGCACCTGCGCCACGGGATAGCCGCCGCTGGCGATGCGCAGTTGTTCCTCGATCTCGGGAATCAGCGGGTGCGGATCGCCGAGCGTGCGCACCACCCAGCGCAAGGGCACAATGCGCGCGTTCAGCTTCGTCATGCCGTCGGGAACCTGCGCGTCGGGAACAATCATCAACGAACCCGTATCACGGTCCAGACCGCCGTCGTGCGTATTGCCCACCACGCCAACAATAGTTCTTGCCGGCTCTTCGAACTCCGGTCCGACAGTATGGCCGATGAGAAGCTGCTGGCCCAGCGGATTCTGGTGAGGGAAATATTGTTTCTCGAGCGCCTCATTGATGAGCACCACATGCGGGGCCGCGGCCGTGTCCTGCTCGGTGAACTCCCGCCCGCGCAAAATCGGGATCTTGAAGAGCTTGTAATAATCCGGCGAGGCGCTCATCCATCCCCCGCCCGGCATGTTGTTTTCGCTTGGCGCCGGCCTGCCGACAATGGTGAAGGGCAGGCCGAACTGGCCCTGGATGGGCAGGCAGCAGGTAAATGCGGAGTCAACCACGCCCGGGATCGCATCGAGCCGCGCGCGCCCGTCGTGCGAGAGCTGCGCCACGCCCGCAGTCGTCTCGTAACGCGCCCCGTTCAGTGACATCTCCATGGTGAGGATGTTGTGAGCGTCGAAGCCGGGATTCACTTGCCGCAGCGCGGCAAACGTGCGGATGAGCAACGCCGCGCCAATCAGCAGCACCAGCGCCAGCGAAACCTCGCTCACCACCAGCAGCGCCCTCGCCCTGCCCTGCCGGAACCCGGTGCCGGCCCGGTTGCTGCTCTCCTTTAGAGATGAGTTGAGATCGGCGCGCGAGGCACTCAGCGCCGGGAAGAGCCCGAACAAAATTCCCGTCAGCATGGAGACGCCGAGCGTGAAGCCCAGCACGCGCCAGTCCACGCCCACCGCCGCTCCATCCTCGCCGATGCGCGGCAGTCCCGCGGGGCTGATGGCCAACAGGGCGCGCACGCCGGCAAAACCCAGCGCCAGGCCCAGCGCGCCGCCGGTTACCGCAAGCAGCACACTCTCCGTCAGCAGTTGCCGCACAATGCGCGCGCGGCTGGCGCCCAGCGCGGAACGGATGGCAAATTCGCGTTTCCGCCCCGCGGCCCGCACCAGCAGCAGGTTGGCCACGTTCGCGCAGGCGATCAGCAGCACCAGTGCAACCGCACCCAGAAGCACCAGCAGCGACCTGCGCACGTCGCCCACGATGGAGTCGCGCAAAGGCTCCACGGCAAAGCCGCCGCGCGGATCGGTAATCCCATATTTGCGCGCGTACTGCTGGAACGCCACCTTCATCTGCGCGTTGGCCTGCGCCAGCGTCACGCCGGGCCGCAGCATGCCCGCCACCTGAAAGTAGTGGCCGTGGTTAGTGCTATTGGGTTCGAATTGAAAGGGCAGCCAGATATCCGCTTCGGGATCGGAAACAAAATCCTTGCCGGCTACGCCGATAATCGTGTAGGTTTCGTTGCCCAGCGAAAGCCCGCTCCCGATTACCGCCGGGTTGCCTCCGAATCTCCGCTGCCAGAATCCATAGCCGATCACCACCACGTGTCCGCCATTGGGCGCGTCTTCCTGCGGCGTAAACGTGCGACCCAATTGCATGCGCGCCCCAAAAAGACGGAAGTAGCCTTCGGTCACATGAATGCCGTGAATGTGTTCGGGCCGGTCACCGGTCAGGTTGAACCCGGGGCCGGCAAAATCGTACGCGGCCACGACGCTGAAGATGCTTGTCTGCTGCTGGTAATTCTCGAACTCCGGGATGGAAGCAATCGCCGCTCTCCCATGCGGATCAGACAGCTCGATCTCCACCAGCCGGTCCGCATGGGGATACCCCAGCGGCTTGAGCAGCACTGCGTTCACCACCGTGAAAATCGCCGTATTGGCGCCAATGCCTAGGGCCAATGCCGCGACCGCCGCGATGGTAAATCCCGGGCTCTTTTGGAACAGGTGCAGCGCGTGCTTGAAGTCCTTCCACAGGTCGCTCATCCTGGAACGCACCCCCACGCTCGCGGCTTTTCGCTTCCCTTCTGCCCCTCGACCCGCCCCTCGTCTACCTTGGAGACGCACCGCTCCGCAAAAGGCAATCCCCATCATGCCACGCCTGCTCTAAAAAAGCGTCAAGCCGCACCCAGGTCTTTGCTCGTTGGAGGGAGCAGGGGACTTCCTGCCCCTGGCATCAAGAGAGGAAGCGTGGGTCTCCATTCTCCTGACGGGAAGGGTGCGAGCAGAAGCCTCCACAGATCGCTGAGAACTTCAATCGAGGGGGGTCTTGTAACAAGAACACCTCTTCAGCCGGGCCGAATAAGCGCTGACAAACTTTCGCGCCGGGTTCGCGCTAAGCATCCCGGAGGGATGCAGGAAAATAGCCCAGGATGAAGTTCGCCGTAGGCGAACGGAATCCTGGGAAACGCCAACCAAACAAAGCGAGGAGCCCCGTAGGGGCGATGGAACTGAGCCGCGAACCCTTCAGTTTTTCGCGCAGCGGCTTCATGCCTCTGGCATGAAGGGAGTGAGCCAGGGCCTTCACAAGTTGCCGAAGAATCCGATAGGCGGTCTTGTAACAAGCGCACAGCACGTCGGGGTCCCCAGCGAGCGATTTGTGCTCGATGGGGTGACTTGAGCCGGGCCATGAACGGCGCAAATTGAGCCCGGGCTTTAGTAACTGCAGCGTCGCTGCGAAACTCTGCTCAAACCATCTTCTCCGCAGCCGCTTC
>JASHOQ010000084.1 GCA_030041045.1 Acidobacteriaceae bacterium | reverse complement strand
GTTATGATTTGGCCTACGACTTCAACCGCGAACGGTATCCATACGTGGTTATCGGCAAAAACATGGGACATTGCCTCTGCTGCAGCCGTTTTGCCAACCCCGGGCGGGCCGTATAGGAAGACGGAATTTCCGGAGTTGAGCGCCGTTCCCAAGTCCGAAAGCACTTCATCATCGAAGACGAGATGCGCAAGGGCGCGTTCCACATCTGCGGGCCGCACTTTCACTTTGCGCATACTCTGTTTGCGAATCTGGCTCACATAGCTCGCCAGAGACACCGGCATGGGGCCCGAATACTGGTTTTGCGACAGAAGCTCCAGCGCCCGATTTCTTCCTTGAGACGAGATCGCGATCTCGGGAATCGTTCCTGCCATCCCGGTCACTTCACAGAGCAGTTTTGTCCGCAGTCGGTTAAACAATTGTTCCGCGGTATCGTAGCTGAGCCGGCTATGGTTGGAAAGATCGGCAACCGAAAATGGTCCGTGGAGGTAGAGAATCTTCAGGCCAATGTCTTCGAGGATCGACTCACGCACGCCGAGTTCCGCAATCGTTTTGGGCTTCTGCTCCGGCCCGGCAATGACCGCGCCTTTGAGAATGTCGGATTTGTCGGCCGCCGCGTCCATGGTGACGTCTCGCTTGACTCTGACCTTTTACTGCTTCGACAACTTGTGTCCTCTTGCAGTTACCTCTCTCCCGATCCCAAGAGGTCACCGTTTTGCACCCGCGCCAGCCTTCAGATGGGAACTTCGCTTACTCCCTGCGTCCCATCCGATAGTCGAGGTACAAGACGTGGGCCTTGATTTGCTCGCCCGCCCGGTATCTGGGGAAATGCGCCATCTTGACCATCTGGACAATGGCGCCGGGGTTTCCTCTGCTGCTTTCAGCGAACAACCTTAGAACTTCATCCAGGTTGGAGGCCCCAAGATCTGCCTTTCGCGCCTCCCACCTGGCAAATTCTAATGCGAGCGGAGGAGCGAATTCCTTCAGTTCCACTCGTTCCGAACTCCGCGCGCACAGGGACTGCAGTGCACCGATATCTTCCATATGCGGACTGCGCGCGGCAAAGACAACCGGCGTGCGGTCGAAATAGTTCAGGTCCTTAATAAGAGCAGTGACCGCGCGGGATGGAGCGCTGATCTGGTCGAGCGCCATGGAGAAGGGATGGACCTCCAGCGCACGCTGGAGGACTCCCTTGAGCCCAGTGCTGCTCAGCGACTCCGAATTGGCCGGAAGATCCACTCCGCGTTTTCCAAGCCGGCGTAGTTCAGCGATTAGCGTCAGAAGTATCTGGCGAGGCGATTCCACGTGCGGGACGAAAAGAGCAAGCGGCTGAGTGTTCACAAAAGATCGTAAGAGACGGGTTTTCCCTACGGCTTCAGGCCCGAAGACCAGGAGCGACTTTCGTCTTTCCGTCTGGGACTGAAGGCGGACCATCTCTTCCGTGCGCTCAACCGCGGCGAAAAAGAGCTGAGGCTCAATGTTGCCGTTATATGCGTGCTTAGGCACGGCCACGGCCTCATTGTGGAACGGCGCTGTGGATAAACCGCTCATGGCTGGACCGGATCACCTCGTATGCTGCTTCCCGATCTTTCCACCCAAGAACCATTGTCTCTTTTCCCTCAAGATCCTTATATAGGGAGATGAGGTGTTCGACTTCACGAAGAATGTGTGACTGAATCTCAGTGTAGCTTCGGATATCACTGAATCTGGGGTTTCCCGTCGCGTAGGCCAGAATCTTCTCAATCGCCTGGCGATGCAGGAGCATAATAAAACCCCTGCCTCATCGCAGGGGTCATCAGCCGGTCCATTTCGGGCGGCGGTTTATGGCGGATCCCTTCGCCATCTTCAACCTAGCACACTTTTTAAGCTGACGGCAACGAAATCTCCTCCCCCTGAAACAAGGCTAAATGGCGGGACGGTGATGACCGTGGCAGTCTTCTCGCGGCTAAGCAGTTCCACTGTCTTCGGGGAGCGGTCGAATGCCGCATCCTTGTTGCCATGCCTCAAGCACTTCGCGTGCCGTCAGCGGATACATCCGAACGGTGCGCAGCAGCCTGACTTCACCTATTGGCTTCGATATGCGGAGACTTTCTCTAAGGCGGCTTCGAGTTCGGCATCGAATCCATAGATATCGTCATAAAAGTAGATGCGCCCGCTCTCGTCGGTGGTCACCGTCCCGTAGACGATCAGCACCGGATTCGGCTTCGCCAGATTCACTGTGACGTTATCGGTGTTCCCGTTCATCGCGGCCTTCACTCGATCGAGACTCCAGCCGGGATTGTTGCGCAGCACCCACACCACCAGGTCGGCCGGATCCTGCACGCGCATGCAGCCATGGCTCAGATCGCGCCGCGAGAGGGCAAACAGTTGCGGTGAATCCGTGCCATGCAGGTACACGTTGTCCGAGTTGGGAAAGATGATCTTCACCAGGCCCAGCGCATTCTTCGGCCCCGGCTTCTGCCGAACACGGTAACTCCCGCTTTGCAGCCCTTGCAGCACCTCCGCAGAAACCGCGCCATCGGTTACCACGTGACCGTCGCCGGCCACCACCTCAAAGTTCTCCTTCGCAATGTAGCCTGGGTCGCGCTGGATATGCGGTACGATCTCTGCCCTTTGAATCGACGGCGGCACCTCCCAGTAAGGTCGAAACACGACATATCGGATCTGGTTCTGGAAGATAGGCGTGCGATGGTTGTAGGCTTTGCCCACAATGATGTTCTTGATGAGCACCACATTGCCTGAGCCGTCATAGGTGCGCAGCTTGAACTCGGGTAGATTGACTACGACCGGCGCCTCCGAAAACGAACGCGACACCCAACGCCATCTTTCCAGCGTCAGTTCGATCTGGTCCAGGCGGTGACTGATCGGAGTGTTCAAATCCTTCACTACGGCCGCGCTCAGTTTTCCATCCTGGTCCAGACCGTGGCGCAATTGGTATCCCTTCACGGCATCGACCAATGCCCCTTGATAAATCCCGGAGTTGGTGTCGACTTGCGCATCGGGGGGCAGGTCGCCGATGAAGCGCAACAATGCCGCAAGCCGGGGAACGCTCGCATACGCCTGCCCCGGCAGCACCGGCCTCTGCGGCAGCGGCAAAAGCTCTCCGCTATCCTCCTTCATCTTCGCGCTCACTCGATGCAGAGCGTCCAGCGTGCTCAGATAACCGGGCCACGGCGGCTCCACTGAATTCACCGCCCCCGCCGGATCGGCGGCGTCTTCGAGTTTTTCGTGGAGAAACTGCGGCAGTTCCACCTTCCCGTTTTCAACTTCGATGTCGTAGCCCAACGTCTTCGGATCTACCCTGCCCACGTTAAGCGACCGCACATACCGCATCAGCGTCACAGTGGTGGCTGCGTCGAACTTGGCCAGATAAGCGCCGCCGGCTGACGCTTTCAACTTGTTCAGCCGCTCGCTCCAGAGCGCGGCATCGTAATCTTCGGGGACCAGCCCCTTGTCATCCGCCTGCTCGAACATCGCGATATACGCCAGGGCCTGTGCGGTGGGTCGACCACTCCTTGTCCACGCCGGGGCGTAGTTGATTGATTCGTAAAACGCCTTCACATCGGCCTGGTACTCGTGAAAATCCGGCCATCGAAGATCCGCATCCCGCCCGGAATCGACGATCTGGTGCAGAACCGTCTGTCCGTCTTGATCGAACTGCGCCGCTCCGGCATTTGCCGCGGTTCCGGTCTGGCCCATGGCGGCATGTTCCTTGTCGCGGCAGCCCATCCCCGCCGCCACTCCCGCGAGGCTGAGCAAGATGGTCAATTTCAGCAGATTCTTCATGTGGTTCCCCCTTGTTCCCGTGGTAACTCCGTCCGCGGTCCAAATCACCCCGATCTCACGGTACAATAATAAGAAGCGCTTGCCCGGCAATGGTTTCGCTGGCGCCCCAAGAAACTCGCAAATGAAGCGGTTTTTGCATCTCGCACTCTTCACTGCCCTGTTCGTGCCGTTCGCCCTATCCCAGCCGGTTTCCGACTCGACGAGCAGCTCATCGGTTCCTCAATACCGGCTGCGTCTCTTCCACACCCACACCAACGAGCACATCGACATTGTCTATCGCCGCGGCGACACTTACGATTCTGCCGCTCTTGACAAGCTCGACTATTTTCTCCGCGACTGGCGCACCGGCCAGGTTCACGCCTACGATCCTCGCGTCTTCGATCTGCTGCACGATCTGCTCGCATCCATCGGCAAGTCCGGCAGCGAAATCGATGTGATCTGCGGTTATCGCACCCCGCAGACCAACGAATTCCTGCGCACCCGCAGCGCGCACACCGGCGTCGCCGTGCACAGCCTTCACATGCAGGCCGAAGCCATCGACATTCGTCTGCCCGGTTTCTCCACCGCCCGCCTTCGTGACGCGGCCCTCGATCTGCATCGTGGCGGTGTTGGTTACTACCAGGCCTCCGACTTTGTTCATGTGGACGTGGGCCGCGTCCGCCGCTGGTAACGAGCGTCCGCGGCGCGGCGCCGGCACGTTGCCGTTCACTCGCAGGCTGCGGAGGCAACTTCGTTGTCCAGGTGCTGGAGACGTCGGCGATTGATTATTTGAATCTATTACAAATTGAGTTCAATGGCCGCGTTGCGTTTGGTTTACCGCCAGTCGGGAAGTTAGTCTCGCTTGGCTCTATTACGCCACACCTTCAATAGGCGTCGTCTACGCCAAAAGTTCCACTCCGGTGTCTTGGAGCAGAGCATCGCGGGATGTATCGCCGCCAGATCGACGCTTGTTGGCGCGTGCTTTCGCTATGACCGGATCCTGATCGTCGGGCGCGGTCTTCGTGATACCCAGAGGTCTCTGGTCACGGGGCAGAGTTCGATGAGGACTCTGCCCTTTGTGTTTTCGCGATGCGAGTTAGAGGGGCAGCGGGCCAACATACCGGCCGTTGAAAAACTCGGAGAGAGGCGTCGGGATTCTTCTTGCTTCCAGATGGTAGGGATGGAAAAACCCTGGGCAGCTGCAATCGCGCTCAACGCAGAGATGCACGCCGCAAAGCTGATGGTCCCGTGCCGGGTGCCGGCAAAACAGGCAATCGAGTTCTGGCTTTGAGTCTCGCAGTTCCGGAAAATTCATACTCGGCCCCCTGTTCGCAATGTGCCGAGTTGGATGCCTTGCATTTCCTAGGGTTTATCCGAGCTGGAAAACTTCCCAAACTAAAGTTTGCTTCCCGGCACGGGGTAGGGAAAGCGGGCCGATCCTGGGCGGCCTCAATCGTAATGGCGAGTTTGTAACGTGATTACTATGGGACACGCTCCCGCCGAACGTGGGAGCTATTTGACTGAAAGTAAGGTTGTTTCCACTCAGAGGAAACGGTACTGTGGGACACATAGAGGCGAGGTAAAGATAAATGCATACGGGCTTCGAGTTCTATTGGTTCCTATACATTGTTTCCCCGGTCGTTGTTCTCGCTTTTCAAACGAGCGTGGGCCGTCACAAGGCGCGCCAGCGCGAGAAGGCGTGGAAGATCGCAGAGAGGTACATCTTCCCCGGCACCGTGCCGTGGCCCTCGAAATCATCCGCTCCAGATTGCGGCGACAACGCAATTGCAGCCTGAGCCGCATAATCGCGCTTCCCTGTTGCTGTGATTCGGCCTTCACAGCCGCGCCGCGATTCCTCCCGGCGGTTAGCCAGCCATTGAAGACTCGGTGATATAGGCAGTTTCCTCCACAGGCGAGAGGGGAGCTTACGAAGGTACAAAAGTGGGAGGCTATGATCATAGCGAGGCCTCGGGCGAATGACCGCCTGCCCCGTCGTCACTCTTCCGTTTCTGACGGATAGGCGACCATCCGGCCGGAATCGCTGGGAAAATACGAAGTCCTGTTGGCGTGAGTTCACAGTTCATCCTCGCACGCAAATTTCAGCGCATGCCGGGCTTCAAGTTCTTATCCTTTCAGGAAGAGGGAATCAGCCATAGCGCACCTTCTTGATAGCTGCGTCTTCTGCTGCCGGCTGGCATGAGCCATCGCATTAAAATGCTGTCGAGGAAGGCGCCATGAATTCCAGCCCTGGAGAAGTTACGCGGCTGCTCAAAGCCATGAATGCCGGAGATGAGACGGCAGCCGAGCACCTGTTGCCTCTCGTCTACAAGGAACTGCATCGCATTGCCGCGGCTTATATGCGCCGCGAGCGGCCGGATCACACGTTGCAGCCTACGGCCCTCATTCACGAAGCCTACCTGCGGCTTGCGGGCGAAGAGATCGATTGGGACGATCGCGGACACTTTATCGGCGTGGCCGCGCATGTGATGCGCCGCGTCCTGGTGGATTACGCGCGCCAGCACAACGCGGAGCGGCGCGCAGGCGGCGTGCAGCGCGTGGAGATGGAAGACAACCTGGCCATTTCGCCGCAGCGGCTGGACGAAGTGCTGTTTCTCGACGCGGCTCTCTCGCGGCTGAAGGAAAAGAACCCGCGGCAGGCGCAGGTGGTTGAATTGCGCTACTTCGGCGGTCTCTCGGTGGAGCAGATCTCTGCCGTGCTGGGAGTGGCGCCGCGATCGGTGAAGCGGGACTGGTCCCTGGCGCGCATGTTTCTTTACCGGGAGCTGAACCCGGGAGGGCTGCCGCCGGCCGGCGATGCCGAGGACGAAGACGCGGCCCAAAAATAATTTTGCGGGCGCGTTGCCCCTTTTTCTTTTTCACGGCGCACTCCTAAGTGAATGCGGTGATCAACACCGATTCCCCAAGGAGGAGACGTCATGAAATCGATTCTCAGCACCATCGCCCTTTCCACCCTCGTTGCCATCGCGTCGCTTTCACAGGTGCACGCCCAAACCCTGGCTGCCCGCGCCAATGTGCCGTTCGCGTTCGAGTGCGCAGGCCACCACTTCGCCGCCGGGACCTATACCATCAGCATGCTGAACAGCGACAACGTGTCCTTGTTCAATGTGGCAAAGTCCGACACTGAACTCGCCCTGATCGAGTCAATCGGCGATGCGGATTCTCCGCGTGCGCCAGGCAGCCTGACTTTCCGCAAGTACGGGAACACATACTTTCTGGCGAAATACTCGGCCCACGGCATAATCGTGACGGTGATCGAGTCAAAGCAGGAACGCAGCGTGGCTCGCGATTACGCAGCCAACCGGATGGCTCCCGCGCCGGTCCAGGTGGCCGGACTGGGGAAGTAGGACAAGCTCAAATCTCCGCGTGCCGGAGAGCCAATCTTCAGCCAGCCTTGCAAAGCCGAGCGGGAGCCGCCTTACCGGGTGCGCTCCCGCTTTCGCGCAACGAGTCCCTATTTCTTAAGTAGCGCCTGCCAGGGTCCATCTGCCGAAGCGCCCTTCGGCGAGCCTGCCCGCATTGCCACCTCCGCTACTCTCAAAAGTTCGCGATCATCCAGGCGTTGCTGTCGGTTGTGTAGCCCGCCACCGCCAAATGCCGACGGTCGGGAGACTGTATCCCCTTGGTGCCCAGGAAATCGAATTTTTGATGCCATAGCGCACTGGCATCTCCTCTAAGATCAACGCGAAGCAGGGTGGTATCCAGGGGCGTCTGGCTGGAAACAAACAGGGCGTTTCCGTCGGCAGACCAATCGACTGACCAAAGGCCGTTCCATCCCCTTAAGGCTAAATCGGTTGTCACCGCGCTCTTTAGGGATAACAGTCGAATGCGCCCTTCGCTCATCATGACGATTTGCGAGCCATCCGGGGAAAGGTCCCAAGGCACTAATATGGAGGGCTCGCCCTCCATGGTGGCAACTGCACGCCCTCGGCCCTTGATGGGATCGACAGAAGTAAACACAAGATGACCTTGCTGTTGCTCGTCAAAGACACAGAGGTTGGCAGGTGCACGTGTGCAGCGGATGTCCGTTGTACCTAATGCAGTCAGAACCAGTTGCGGGGTACCACCAGATACAGGGACCCGCATGATTCGTACTGGAACCGAACCACCGGGAAATCGGGCTTCAGGAAGAGCCATGTACAAAATCCAGTGACCGTCAGGACTGAAACTCGAATACCACTTCGGTCCAGGTCCGAGAGGGAGCAATTCGGCGGTGTCGTCTTTGTCCAGCGTCTGCTTGAAGATGTCCCAGCTTCCATCGCGCTCTGACGAAAAGACTACGGCCCGGCTATCCGGCGTCCACCGCTCAGGCCACTCCCAATGTTCGTCGAACGTGAGGCGGCGTATGTTAGTTAGATGTGTTTCCTTTGCATCCAACTCTCCAACATACACATGGGCCTTCGTGGTGAGCCTGAGAAACTCCATCTGCTTTCCGTCTGCCGTGACCGTGAACCCGGAGAAGGAGAATCCCGGCCAGTTTGTTAGTTGCCGGGGGTCGCCTGTGGGTTCGCCTGTTTGAGTGACCGTCCTCATTTCCCAAAGATTTGAGTCAGAGCCAGGCTCCACTGATTGCCGCAGGGAGTAGACGATACGTCCATCCGGCAACCAAGAAAACCCCTGCAATTTTGGGCTTGATAGAATCCGGCTGGGAGGGCCGCCTTTTAGGCTCACACTCTCGATGGCGTTCACGTAGAATCCGGTACCTGCGAGTCTTTTCGAGTACGCGAGACGTTGCCCGTCCGGAGCCCAGGCCACTTGGTTAAAGGCTTCGCCTGATTGTGCGGCCATGATACGCCGCGGATCATTTCCATCCGCGGTACTCACCCAAATCCCGTTCGCCGAGCGTGAATCGTAATCGCCCAGAAAGGCGATCTGAGAACCGTCAGGGGAAACAGAAGCTGCGGCGGCGCCATCCCGCAACTTACGTGCTGCTCCGCCCAGTATGGATACGGCCCAAAGGCTGGGGGGCTCACGGGCTTGTGTAGCAGTAGTGATAAGAACCTTGCTTCCATCGGGAAACCACGAGAGGGGAGCACCCAGGGTCTCCGGAGCGCCTGAAAAGACGCTGGCGACTGCGAGCCCTGAAGGAAGAGTCAGCTGCTTCGTCTCGCCCGTGCTGACTAACTGCAGGTGAAAGCCATTTGCGTCGCTGTATGCCAGGAATTTGCCATCCGGCGAAATGGCAGCGGCCAGCACCGGGTTATCTGGCGAATTAGCAGTCAGTTGTCGCTGGACTAATTCCTTCGGCGAATGAGTCCGGTTAGAAAGCAACCACCAGAGGCCCAGCACCAGCAGAATCAGCGCAGCGCTGCTAATCAAGACCCTCGGCCAGAACCTGCTTCCTCTACGTACGCTGTTTGTGTCGGCTGAGACGCTCCCGCTTGTCGACTGCGTGTTCAAGCGGCGCAAGTCAACCGCGATTTCTTTCGCAGTCTGGTATCGGTCCTCCGGGTCCTTGGCGAGACACTTGAGAATAATGTCATTCACTCTTGCCGACAGCTTTTGGTTGATGCTGCTGGGCGGAGTAGCAGGACGATTCAGAATTTCATCAACCAGCTGCGCATGCAGCGATGAACTATACAGGCGCTGTCCCGTGGCAATCTCATAGAGCACGACCCCCAATGCGTATATATCCGACCGAGTGTCGAGATTCTCACCACGCAATTGTTCCGGCGACATATAAGGCAGGGTGCCTGCGATCGTGTTTGTTTCGGTCAACGTGGTAGCTTCGGATTGATGGGCCTTAGCCACCAGCTTTGCCACGCCGAAATCGAGGACTTTCACCAGTCCAGATTGAGTAACGAAGATGTTGCCCGGCTTGATGTCGCGATGAATGACTCCCTTGGAGTGTGCCGCGCCGAGCGCCTCGGCAATGGGCATTCCCAATTTCGCCACGAGCTGAGTGTCCACCGCCCGCCGCCCCGCCATATACCCGGCGAGCGTCTGCCCATCGAGATATTCCATTACGATGAATTCCCGGCCCTCGTACACGTCGATGTCGTAGATCGTGCAAATATTAGGATGGTTCAGCGAGGAAGCCGATCGGGCCTCGCGGCGAAAGCGCTGTAACGCCACAGAATCCGCTGCCATGTGCTCAGGCAGAAATTTCAGCGCGACCAGGCGGCCAAGTCTAGTGTCCTCGGCCTTGTATACCACTCCCATGCCGCCGTGGCCCAGCAACTCCGCGATGGTGTAGTGGCCCAGATGAGTGCCCGGCGCCAGACGCGTTTGCGGAGTGAATCTTTCCGGCGCGCTCACGGGAGAACTGGACAGGAAGCCTTGCAGGCGATCATTTTCCTCGAGGAGCGCCTGCACCCGTTCGCGTAGTTGCGCACGGCCATCGCATTCGCGATCAAGGAAAGCCTGCCGCTCTTCCGGGCGCAGGTCCAGTGCTTCTCCGAAAAGTCGCTCTGCCGCGTCATCCCGGTTTTTCATCGGGAATGCCTCGCATCGGCGCGTCGTGAATCTGATTTTGGGCTCGGGACGCTTCCCGGGGCCCTGCCAGAGAAAGTGCGAGCCCTAGATTTGAGTTTATCTGAGAGTTCGGCCTGTAGGATCCCCGTTCTCAGGGATTCGCACCATGATTGATTTGTTTGCTAGCTGGGCGCGTGCGGCAGAGAGCACATTCCATCGCCCATCCGTTGGTGGATGATTGCCATAACACTCTTCGAAAGAGAAATCGCGTTCTGGACGAATCACCGCTAGATTTGGAAATGGCCTTTTGGTCACTTGCGGACTGCGCGATGAAGTAGCCTTCCCTGCCGCAGGCAGTGCCGACCAGACCGGCAAGCCGGGGTATAGGTCTTTGCGCTGGTCGCTCACAGGCAGATCCGGTTGGATCAAGCATTAGCCACGGAGCTCCAAACCCACTAGCCCATTTCCGTCACCATAATTTCATATCTAAAGTTGTCCGGATCGAACGCATCGACTCGTCCTTCCGCTGTCTCTGCCTGCGGATACATGAAGTACACCAGCGGGTTGCCTTGAGACCCGGGTAGCTCCACGTCGTGAGCATAGTTGTATGCCATCCAGTTCATTTCCCACGACCCAAACAAAGAAGCGCGGGCCCGCGAGACGATTTCTGAATTCAGCGGAAGATTTCCGGGAGGCTCCTCCAATGCTACCTTCCTCACGTCCGCCGGGTCCACCGGCACCCACCCATGATCGCGGAGGTAGACTTCAGCGCGACAGTGCTGCCCCTTCGTCGCCGTATTTGTGGCCAGTCCCAGGCTCCTGTAACCTCGCTCCGATTTTGCGATCCGCAACCCATAAACATGCCGCGCCGGCAAGCCCACCGAACGCGCCAAACCGACGTACAGGGCATTCAAGTCCGCACATTTCCCTCCCATATCGCCGGACTCCAGCATGAACCGAATGTCGCCACGCCCACAGCCACGAATCTTAGGATCGCGGAAAGTATTCTCCACAACCCACTCATAAATGGCACGCGCCTTCTCCGTGTCCGTGGTCGCACCGGCCGTGGCTTTCATCGCCGTTTCCTTCACGATGCCGTCTGTGGGCACGTATTGGCTGGGCCGCAGAAAGTAGTCCAGCTCCGCACTCGAAACAGGCGGGGGAGTCTCTCGAGAAGACAAGTCGACGGTATAGTTTCTCAGCGAGACGCGGCTGGTCAGTGTCAGTCTCGGCTTCAAGTTGGCCGCGTACGTCGCGGACACGATGCCAAGAGCGTTTTGCTTGTCCCTGCTCAGCCTGGCGGTTCCGCCATCGGCGGCGAAGCGGTTAACGATCGTTCTTTGATAGGTCGTGTCACGCACCAGCGCCGTCGGAAGCCAAATGTGGCAAACGCCACTCGGCTTGAGCAGTTCGACGTTTGTAACCACTTCAAACGTTCGCCATTCACGCGCTGTCAAATTCTCGGCAAGGGCAGGCGCCACTTTAGCGATTGCGAAACCTGCACAGAGCGCACCATTGGCGCGCAAGAAGGTTCGCCGATTCATAACGCACCTCGAGAAAGCCGTCCCTGCCGGCACACGTCAATCAAAGCCGCATCCGGCTGACCTTGTACAGACACAATCCTGGTTGACTGTCCGCGGGAACTCGCGGGGAAAAAATGACCTTCGCCTCCGGGCAAGGACGTTGAGTCGAATTATCGTGAATCGCCTTTGTGCTCACAACTGTCGCCAGGTGGGGATTTTTCTCAATCTTTGGGGGGACATATTCAGCGATCGCAATCTGAATTGCGGCTCTGCGGGCGTCAGGAGTGAGCTGGCGGAAGTGCGTGTGAGTCGAACACACCGTCGCCCGTGAAGGACGACCGCCGGTTTTGAAGACCGGGAGGATCACCGGAACCCAGGCACTTCCATGTGGCGTTCAGCACTGCAACTATAATACGGACACTATCGTTCCTGGCTGAGGCATTGATTTTTCTCCGAACCGTATGCGACTTACACAACAGGTGAAGGCCGGCGGATGCGCGAGCAAACTGGCCCCCGGCTCGCTCAGGGCAGTTCTGGATACGCTGCCAACGCAGAATGACCCCAATCTTCTGGTCGGGTTCGATCAATCGGACGACGCGGGCGTGTACCGCATTGGAGAAGACAAAGCGCTGGTGCAGACGGTCGATTTTTTTACCCCCATGGTCGATGACCCATTCACCTTTGGCCAAATTGCTGCCGCTAATGCTTTGAGCGATGTGTATGCAATGGGGGGCAAGCCGCTGACGGCGCTCGCCATCGTCTGCTTCCCGCAAGATGGGGATCTGGAGATTCTCGGTCAGGTGATGCGCGGTGGACTTTCCAAATTGACTGAAGCAGGCTGCACGGTTGTCGGCGGCCACAGTGTGCGCGACGTGGAAATGAAATTCGGCTACGCAGTTACCGGCCTTATCGACCCACGCCGCGTCTATACCAATTCCGCCGCACAGACAGGCGATGAACTTATTCTGACCAAACCCATCGGCACTGGCGTCATCACCACCGCGCTTAAGCAGGGCAGAGCGCAGGATGCATGGGTTGCTGATGCGGAGCAATCGATGACGACGCTCAACCAGCAAGCGGCGGCAATCGTCTCTGAACATCATGGCGTACACGCCATGACTGATGTTACAGGGTTCGGCTTGATGGGACATGGACGGGAGATGGCGATGGCTAGCAAGGTGGTACTGGAGATTGAGACGGGTGCGGTGCCTCGAATTTCGGGTGCACTCGAGGCGATCGCCCTTGGCGCCGTGCCTGGTGGTCTGATGGCAAACCGGCAATATGCTGAGTGTGTTGTCTCTGACGCGCCTTCAAGCAGAATTGAGGACAATCTGCGGACGCTGATGTACGATCCACAAACTTCGGGTGGCCTGCTGATCAGCGTCGCGCCTGTGAGCGCAGGTTCGCTGGTTGGAGCTTTGGCCGGCGCCGCCGTTCCTGCAGCGCGTATCGGGCGCGTGGTTGAAGGCAAGCCTGGAATCGTCTTGCATTAAATCGTGAGCTCGATTCTGGTCGAGTTCCGGATATTGGAGCTGGGGATGAGAGCTATGGACGCGCAAGCATCTGCGAACGATTTGTATCGTAGGATTCCGTCGGTGAATGATGTCTTGCGAAGCGAAAGCGTCGAGTCTCTCCTCTGCTCGTACTCGCGGGATGCTGTGCTGATGGCTGTTCAGAGAATTTTGGCTCAACTCCGCGAAGAGATCTCTGGTGCGGCTTATGCGGAGGAGGCCTTGATGCATCGGCTTGAAACTTTGCCCGAAGCGATTGCCGAGCGACTGAAGATGCCTGTCGAATTTTCCCTGCGGCGCGTGATCAACGCAACAGGGGTAATCCTCCATACAAACCTGGGTCGCGCTCCTCTGAGCCGCCAGGCGCTCGATCATCTTGTCGAAGTTGCGCTTGGCTACTCAAATCTGGAGTTCGATTTGGAAACCGGAGAGCGAGGCAGCCGCGATGTCCATGTCGAATCGCTGCTCCTTTCGGTTTTGGGCGAAGCAGCGAACCTGGCCGGCTTCGCAGGCGCACATCGGGCAATCGTGGTAAACAACTGCGCCGCTGCCACTTATCTCGTTTTGCATTCTCTGGCTAAAGGAAAAGAAGTCCTGGTTTCGCGGGGAGAACTCGTGGAAATCGGCGGCGGCTTTCGCATTCCAGAAATACTTTCTGCCTCGGGAGCAATCCTCACAGAAGTCGGCACCACCAATCGCACGCGACTGTCCGATTATGAGGAGGCGCTCACGCTCAACACAGGCTTGATCCTCCGCGTTCATCAGTCCAACTTCAGCATGGAAGGGTTTGTTGAATCACCCCGGCTGGCGGAGCTGGTTGCTCTAGGCAAACGCGCCAACGTGCCTGTGTTCATCGACCAGGGCACAGGCCAATTGGGTTCTTTCTTCTCGAGCGCCGGCGCAGCGGGCGGATTCACTCTTGCTCATTGCATCGCTCATGGCTGCGATCTGGTCACAGTCAGTGGAGACAAGCTGCTCGGCGGCCCGCAATGCGGCATCCTCGCTGGTAAGAAGGATCTGGTCGAACGCATCCGAAAGAATCCGCTCTTCAGGACCTTCCGCGTCGACAAGCTCGTTTACGCTGCGTTGGAGGCGACACTGGCTGCATATTTCTCCCGCCAGACGGAGCAGATTCCAATCCTGCGCATGCTTGACACGCCTCCTGAGCAAATCAAGCAACGTTGCGAGCGGGTTGTGGAAGGAATCAATAGCAGGTTTTCCGCGATAGTGGTTGCGACCGAGAGCGTGATCGGAGGTGGTACCGCGCCGAATGCGAAACTGCCCAGCTATGCTGCTTCGTTGCGTTGCCCCGGCACTGACGCCCCGGCACTTCTTTCCGCGCTGCGGCGGTTGGATCCGCCGATCATTGGCCGCATTCAGGACGAACAGGTGCTGCTCGACTTGCGCACGGTAGAGCCGGAAGCCGACTCGTATCTGATCGCCGCGATCAACGGAATTCCATCCACAACGGGCGAAGCAGCGAGTTGATCATGGATGACGTGCCGTCAACGTCCGTTGCTCCTCAGAAGCCGGTCGTCATCGGAACCGCCGGTCACATTGACCACGGCAAGACTGCGCTGATTCGGGCCCTCACCGGAATCGATACCGACCGGTTGCCGGAAGAAAAGCGCCGCGGCATTACCATTGATCTGGGATTTGCGTCGATGAGTGCTCACGGCCCGGATGGATCGCCCGTCCGGGTGAGTTTTATCGATGTGCCCGGGCACGCTCGCTTTGTACGTAACATGCTCGCAGGCGTGGGCGGCATCGATGCTGTTCTGTTAGTGGTCTCCGCCGAAGAAGGCGTGAAACCACAAACGGTGGAGCATCTCGCCATCTGCTCCATTCTCGGCATCGAGCGCGGCCTTACAGTTCTCACCAAGATTGACGCAGTTAGTCAGGACAGGGTGAGCGAGGTTCGGGTTGCGGTCGAGCGATTCCTGAGCACGACGTTTCTCGCGTCTGCGCCGATCGTCTCCGCAAGCGCACGCAGCGGCGAAGGGATGGACGATCTGCGGCGTGCACTGGGTTCGCTTGCCGGCCTGGTCCCTTCGAGAAGCTTCGACTCCGTAATCAGACTTCCCATCGATCGCGCCTTCACCATGACGGGCTTCGGCGCCGTTGTCACCGGCACGCTGATGTCAGGATCGGTTTCCGTGGGCCAGGAACTCGCCCTTGAGCCCGGCGGAAGAATGGCCAAAGTCCGGGGAATCCAGGTGCACGGCTCCGCAGCCACACAGGCGAGTGCTGCAACACGCGCCGCGCTGAACCTGGCGCGGATTGAAGCGGCGCAGTTGCAGCGAGGCGACACATTAGTTGAGCCATCGACCATCGCCGCCGTCGACACCATCGACGCCGAGGTAACTCTTCTACCGGGGGCGCCAAGTCTGAAGCACCGCGCCAGCATACATTTTCACGCACTGGCTTCGGAGTGTATGGCTGTCGTTTCGCTTTACGAATACAGATCGCTCGGAGCAGGAGGTCCCGGGCTGGTTCGGCTGCGACTGAGCAAGCCGATTGTCCTTGTGCCGGGAGATCGATTTGTTCTTCGGCACGGGTCGCCAATCACCACCATTGGCGGTGGTCGGGTGTTGGACTCGCACCCTCTGCAGCGATTGAGCCGAGCGAAAGCCAGAATCTGGCTGGAGCCAATCCGTCATGCGGATCTCAATCAACAACTTGCGTTTCGCATCTTACGGCGCGGAACCTCGGGGATTTCTATTGCCGGGCTCACAGTGGAAACGGGGCTGAAGCAGGATGCGATCCGAACCCGGCTCGCACCGATGATTCAGGACCAGCGTCTTTTGTTGATCGCAAGCGATCTCTTGATTACACACGACGCAATCCGCGGGGCGACCGACATCGTCGCCCGGGAATTCGAGAGTCTTCTCCAGAACAGCGGCGTGAGCGATGCAAAAAGATCGGAGTTGAGGAGCAGAACAGGGCTCCGGGCAGAAGTTTTTGAGCATGCGGTGAAACTTCTTGAACACGAAAAGAAGATCCAGAAACGGAACGAGTTTCTGCTCCCCTCGGAAGCGAGCGTTCCCCGATTGGCCCAAGAGCAGGAAAGATTGTCAGCGGTCGCTCGCGCGTTCAAGACGTCTGGGCTCGCGGCGCCTTCTCCCGCCGCACTTGCCGCGGAATTGGGAATCGATCAGCCGGAAATGCGCCGTCTGGTCACGATTCTCCTGCGCGAAAAGACTCTTATTCGGCTGGGTGACGATTCCCTGTTGGTACATCAATTCGCCCTGGCAGAGTTGAAACAGAAGTTCGAGGGAATGCGCGGACAGGCTATCGATGTCTCGAGGTTTAAGCAGTTGACCGGAGTATCCCGTAAGTACGCGATTCCCTTGCTCGAATACCTCGACAGGGAGAGGATCATGAAAAAACAAGGCGAACAGAGGGTTGTCCTCTAACCCGCCGCCGCGTGGCCCCGATCTGAGAACATCCATCGAAAGTTTGTTTTTGGCCAAAATCCTCCCATGATATAGTTTGTGTGATCGATTGTGGCGCAGATCCATGGAAGACCCCAAACCCAAGATCCAACTCATTGAAGATGCGGATGCAACCGGCGATGTGGCTGCTGTGTATGATGAGTGGCGGCGCAAATCCGGCAGGCAGAACGTGCCGGGCATTCTCAAATGCTTCAGCCACCGGCCCGATTTTTTGCGCGAAGTGATGAAGTTCAGCGACACGGTGCATTTTTCCGAGGGTCATTTAACCCGGCGTCAAAAGGAAGCCATTGCCAGCTGGGTCTCGTATCTGAATCGCTGCCCGTATTGACTGGACTCGCATGCCTACTTCCTGCGGGTTCAGGGAGCTGACGAGAAGACGGTACAGGCGCTGGTTGACGGTAAGCTGGACGAAGCCGAACTCAGCAAGCCTGAGCGCGCGCTTCTGGATTATGTAACCAAGGTCACCGAAGCCGCGTATCGCACCACGCCTGAGGACGTACAGGCACTTCGCGAGCATGGCTGGACTGATCCGCAAATCGCAGAAGCCGTTTACATCACTGCGATGTTCGCATTCTTTAATCGCGTCGCTGACGCTTTCGGGATTCCGCCGCAGCGATATCTTGAATTGAACGCTGTGACAAAGTGAGGGTGGCGATGAAGGCAACCATAAAGCGCTGGCTGCAAAATCGCTGGGTGCTGCGTTCCGTGGGCGCGCTCTTCGTCCTCTGGCTGGGCTTTCTCTCCTTTGTCGACTGGGCTATGCACCAGCCCCCTGAAGTGTTCGGCCATGTGATGATGCACATGCCGATGCCGGCGTATTTCCTGTTTCCGTTCGAAACCATGTGGACACAGGCTCGTTTCGGCCATGTGAATCCAGGCGACGCGGCGCCCGACTTCACCGTCGAAATGCTTCACACGCAGGACCCGGTACAACTCGCCTCCCTTTGGGCGTCAAAGCCGGTCGTTCTGGTCTTCGGGAGCTATACCTGACCGCCATTTCGGCGGGAGGTTCCCGCCCTGAACAAACTGGCAGACCAATACAAGGATAAGGTGGCATTCTACGCCGTCTATATCCTTGAGGCTCATCCGACCGACGTGTGGGAGATGCAATCCAATGTGCGCGAGCACGTGCTCTTCGCCAGCCCGAAAAACGAAGCGGAGAGATTCAATGTAGCCGGCGCGTGCGTGCGCAAGCTCGGAATCAAGTTCCCGGCCCTGGTCGACGGATTCGACAACCGTGTTGAGACGGCGTACACCGCCTGGCCCGACCGGTTATATCTGATCGCTCCCGGAGGCCGCGTGCTTTACAAGAGCAAGCCCGGTCCATTTGGCTTCGATCCCGGCCTTTTGGCCGCCGCGATCAAAAACTCCGTCAGTCCGAAGTAATCCGCCGTATCAGAGGCTTGTCGAACAATCCCAGCGCGGGCTATTTCACTTGCGCGGAAGTTCTACTTCCGAAACCGTAATCTCTCTGCGCCGGAACACTGGGGATTCCGATTGCCGATCAGAATGCCGCCGAAGATCTCTCCGATTACGCGGGCCTGCCCCAACAGGCGCGCCAGGCGCCCGCAGAGCAGGCTTAGGAGCGACACGACAAAGATTTGAAAGATGAGAAGGCTCACAATTTCGTGGAGATGATCCGCAATGTCCAGGTGCAATCACAGACTGTAAGAGATTTATTGAACAGTCATCGCGCCGCAGTTACCGGAACCAGGTCAATCTGACTCGCTTTGGCAGGTCGAATGCATGGCTCAATGCTCTGGTACGGCGAAACGTCTTCCGCTTGTTTCGTAAGCCGGGAACTGAAGTGTGCCCAAAGACTCCGAGCGACTGCGATGGATTGCTCGAGCGGGATAAAGTGTCCGGAATCCAATGTGACCAGTTGCGCATTCTCGATAAGGTTTGCTGCTCGCCTGGAGAAAGACTCCGGCAGGACGTCACGTGAGCCATGCATCACCAGGGTTGGACACACCAGCTTCTTCAAGATCGATGGAGTGTGCTGAAGCAAGACTTCCGGCTTGCCCCAACGCACCAGCCGCATGAGTTTCCACGGCCCCATGACGCCTGAGAAATTCTCCAAGAAGCTGCCTCTCTGGGATTCATGGTGTGCGCCGGGAATCGCGCGGTTCATGGCAACGTGCCAGAACAGTGAATGCACAAGAGGAGCCATGACTTCGCCGAGGATGGGCTTGCGCAGAACCTCGAGCAGGAAGAAGGGCCTGAGGTCGGGGAAAATGGCAGGCGAAAGCAGCGCCATGCCGCCAACCCGTTTGGGAAACAGATGGGCATAGTTGACTGCCGCGGCGCAGCCACCGTCGTGACCGACGATGTGCCAGCGCTGCACTCGATTGCGCGTGCGGACTTCTTCTATCTGCGCGGCTACCTGCTCGAAGTAAGACGGGCTGTAAGGCAAGAATGGGGTTTTGCCCATGCCGGGCAGGTCGACCGTGAAACACCGGAATTGAGATGAGAGCTCGCGAACCACGCCGTCCCAGAGCCTGCCGTTGGTAGGCATGCCGTGAAGGAAAAGGACATTTTCGCCCTTCCCGCGCGAGCTACAGTGCATAGATCCGCTCCGAGCGAGAGATTGAACGGCGGGCCGACTGAATGGCCGGATCGCCAAAGAAAACAGTGGCGGTGCGAAACGCCGCCCAGGTTACGGCGCGGACGGCGGTCATCAACCATGCAAGGGCGAGGGTCCGGCCGAAGGAGCCGCGGGGGCGAGTGCGCGTGTAGATCAGATTCATCAGCCATGCGGGCACAGTGTAGATGCGCGCTGTGCCGAACAGGCCAAGGCGATCACGCAGTGTGGGCTGATAGAAGAGCTTCTCGATGAGGCTATTGAAAAAGCGGCCTACCGCTGAAACGCGCAGATTGTAAACCGCCCTGGCAAATGCCGGAATGGTACCGCGGTGACGGTATTTCGAAATCAAAGCCGATGCTTCATCCGCGTGGCGCAGCGCGGCGGTTACGCCATTGCCCGTGATGGGATCGGATTGAGAGGCTGCTTCACCGATGATCACCCAATTGGTTCCGCATACCTGCTCATAGGTGCGGCAGAGAAATGTCGTGGTGCCAACCTCGGGCAGCCCGGATTCATCCACAATTTCCCGCAGGCGCGGAAACCGATGGCACTGGCGTTCGAGGATCTGCGGCGTGCCATGCCCGCCAGCGCGTTGCCGCTTTACGCTCCAACCCGAAGCAATATATCCGATGCTGCTCACTTCAGGCCGGATGGGAATCTCCCAGATCCACTCCATATATTCGCCGGGCGGACTGATCATGTAGAGCGTAGTGCCTTCTACCCATTGCTTTGTGAACACATGTGACCAGATGGCCACTTTGCGCGGACCATAAGCGACCGACTTGAGGCCAAAGCGCCTGCCGAGCAGGCTTGCGTCGCCGCCGGATGCGTCGATGAACCATGAGCCGCGGACAAATGTCCCTTGTGCAGTCCGGAGCCCAAGGACGCGCCGGCTTCGAGGATTCGACTCATCCAGAATGGCGAAATCTGCTACACGCTCGTGGAGAGTGGTTACGCCCAGTTGACGCGCCGTCTCGCGCAAACGGGCATCCGTGCGGTCGCGGTCCAGGTGCAGCGTGCGAATTTCCACGTTCCATGGGGATTCAGCAAGCCAGGCGCCGGGCAGATACTCTCTTCTGCCGCCGCCGTCATCGACTACGGTGATGTGCCGCTTCCAGGTAGCTGCCTCGGCCGAGATCAGGTCTTCCATGGGCAGACCCAGGTTGGCGAGCAGATCGGGAGCCGACCAGTCGAGCGATTCGCCAACTGTATTGGCAAACTCTGTGCGCGGTTCGATGCAGATGACGCGAAATCCGCTGCGCGCCAGATGGATGGCTGCCGTTGTCCCCGATAAACCGCCTCCGACGACGACTGCATCGCTTTCGAGCACGACGAACTTTTCCTGCGGCGACTCTGCCATAGCGACTCGTCAGAATGCAATGCACTGCGTGGAGATCGATAAATCTCAGGTGCGGCCGGCAACCGGACCGAGCGTCTCGGTAACTGTACCGAAGTTCGAAAAAGACAAGCATCAACCAAAGGGTGGAGATTTGCCGCTCAATCTTCAAGTATTGTGGCTTGCGGAGCGATGGCGGTTCGCCAACGGATACCGGCTAACCGGATATTGCACAAGATTGAACCCGGAGCGTACCTGGCGGATGACCGGGCGGGCTTGCGCAAAGTGACTTCAGTGAAGATGGGATCATCGAAACCCTTCAGGTCACAACCGCCTGTACAGTCTTCCCTGCCGCAGTTCAGGCGCGAATTCCGCCGAGCGGATGATCGCCATCACCTGTTGGTGCCACAGCTTATCCCGCCACATGCCCACAAACTGCGGCTCGCAGAAGTTGCTGCTTGCCATCGCCAGCCACCTCTCCGTCGAGGCAGCATGCTGTGCCCCGAGCATGCATAGCTCCTGCACCCAGTCCCACGTAAGCAGCGGCCAGTCTTTGTAGTCCACCACACCCCAGCACTCCGTCGTGATCAGTGGCGTGCCGATCTTCCGTGATACCTCAGCGAAACTGTCGATTCCGTTCACCAGCCCCTTTTGCCAGTACTCCGGCCGCGCCCGGTATGCATCCGCTGCCTTCAGGCTCAGGTTCGTGTAGCCCTTTGCGTCGAAGCGCTCGTACGCGTAGCCGCACTGACGGTAGAACTCGCCACCGTTCTGCTGCGCCATCCAGATGTGCGGGTCGAGAAGGTCGAAGTAACTCAGGTCGTGCTCGAAGAAGCTCTGCATGTTGCCCGTCGCCACCGAAAACAGCAGCGGCATCTCCTGATACCGCATGAACTGCTGGCGATATGTCCGTTTCACATTGTCAATGTTCAACTCGCAGCAAAACCAGTTTTCAATCAGATCAATAGCCTCTTGACTCATGAGAGAAGCCAGAAGAACAGAAAATGCCAGAAAGTTGCCTGCACTTACATTGCCGTGTGACCGTGCTTTTCCATGCGGAACACATGGCCGACCATACGGCTGAAAATCCTGTCGATGAGTGCCCCGCTGGCACATGTTTTAACCAACCGGATGGCAACTCGCGAAATACCACTCTCAATCCAATACGCAGGGTCAGCACACTCTGGACGTAAATTGGCCCGCTTCTGCAATTGAGCCGTGCTGCCCGGGCCGGAATGTGCGGCCCAATTCTTAAGGTTCGAGCAAGCATCCAACTCCAACCACGGAGCAGCTCATGCGATTCTTAATTGTCCTCGCCAGCGTGTTTCTGTTTGCAGCCGGTGGAAACGCGCAAAACCGCTTTGTCTATCTCAACAACCAGAGTTCACCCAATGATATTTCCGCATTCCAGATCAATGCCGACGGAAGCCTGACGCAGATTGCCAGCTCGCCCATTACAACAGGCGGCCAGGGATATGATTCCCCGATGGAAAGCATGGCCATCGTGTACACGCATGCCGGGCCGGTCCTTTATGCGGCCAACGGCGGAGATCCTTCGGTAAGCGGACTGAGAATTGATCCCTCGACGGGCAATCTCACGCCCATCACGGGATCGCCGTTCCCTGTTCTCAATGACAGCACGGGCACCTATGACATGGCAGCAAGCCCCGATAGCCATTTTCTTTTCCTCACCAACTCGGGCAATACGGTTATCCACGTGTACGCGGTCTCTCCGGAGGCCGGCGCATTGACAGAGATCGCGAACTCGCCGTTTGCGGCTGACGCAAACATTAACGGACTCAATGTGACTGCCAATGGCAAATTTCTCCTTGCCGGAGGACAGTCGAACCAGGGTGTTCAAGGACCGCTTGAGGTCTTTGCCATTGCCGGCTCCGGCGCGATCGCACAGGTGCCTGGCTCGCCGTTTGCGGCGAACGCGAGCGTTTCCGACATTCGCAGCAATTGCGCCAGCAACCTGGTGTTTACCGCGGATAACGGTTCCGCGTACGACGACGCGTACATCATGTCCATGGACGGCGCTCCGACTCCAGTGGCCGGATCCCCTTTCTATAATGGCGCCGCCGGCAATGGGCCGAACAGCTGGGATTTAGCGATCAGCCCTGATGGGAGATTTGTGTTCACTTCCGACAGCTTTTCGGGCGACCTTACGTCGTTTGCCGTTGGCCGGGAGGGCGCATTGTCTCAAGCCAATAATTCACCGTTCAACACCGATGTCTGGCTGGGAGGCATAGCGATCACGGCTCGCGGCGATTACCTCTACTACACCACGTTTCCCTCAGAGCCCGTCGTGACTGGACTACGCATCAATCCCGATGGCAGTTTGGACTCGGTTTCAGGCGCCAGTGGAACCGGCGTCTTTGCGGTGAACGGTGAGAGCATCAGCGTAATCAGCTATCCGCCGCCGAGTTGCCGTTAATATGGATGGCCGCCCGACAACAACGCGAGAAAGATTGCCGGAAGGCTATCTGATGCGATTCCCAGACCTGAGGAGCAGTCGGGTGGCCACGATTTTGGGGAGCTGATTCTTCACTGAGAGTGCTCCCGGTCCCTCGCAGTTGGGGACCGGAGAGAACCCTAATCGTAAATTTGTTGGTTTGCCGGTATCGGGGCCACTCGCCTGCAAGGGGCGCTCTCAATCTCTGGAAAGCGGTTCGAGAGGAATCCAGATTTCGACCGGTCCAATGGGCGATCCGTCTTCCAAGATGCTGGTAAATCGCTCGAACTCGGGTGCGTTCTTCTCTTGGCGTCCGGAGGAGGCCAGCCAATGACGCAACAGCCAAACCCATGTGTCGCGAAGCAGGGCTGGGTCGTTGACAAGAACGAATGCATACTCTCCTGCTTCAAGGGTCAAGCGTTCATCACCGGCCACACCTTCCGAGCCGTTATCGGCCACGCCGGTGAGGTAGTGGATCTTGCGATCACAAGTGCAAGGCGACGCGCCATAGAACTCTGCGCTGCTCGCAAGCGCGGGATGAGCCAGGCGAAACGTGCGCCACTGCCCCGGAATGCCCTGAGAGGCTTCAGCCTGCGAATCGTAGATCGCCATCGTGCCCATCAGGACCACTTTTTCCATGCTGCGAAAAACAGGATTCGGTCGATCCGTCATGGCGATAAGCCTACTATAGGCCTGATCGCATCACGATTTCGGCGGGCGGTAAGCGATTCGTCCTATGATATTTCTTATGAACGTACAAGAACAGATCGCGATGTACATTGCCAGCCAACCTGAACCAAAACGCAATGGTATGCAAGAATTGCACCGTCTGCTGCTGCAAGTGTCGCCAAAGTGTAAGCTATGGTTCCTGGATGGCAAGAGCAGCGAAGGTAAAACTGTTTCCAACCCCAATATAGGATACGGATCGTACATCATAAAATATGCCAACGGAACAACGAGAGAGTTTTATCAAGTTGGTATGAGTGCAAACACAACCGGAATCTCTCTCTACATTCTTGGCATCGAGGATAAGACATATTTGGCCCGAACGTTTGGCAAATCGCTGGGAAAGGCGAGCGTAACCGGGTATTGCATCAAATTCAGAAATCTGAAAGATATAAACCTTCGTGTACTTGAAGCAGCCATACTCTATGGGCTTAAAGTTACACGTAAAAATTAAATTTAAACTGTGACACTACCAGGCAGGTGGCCCCGGCCCCGAGGACCTCTCCAAATCACGATGAGGGTGCCACGATTAGGTGCCCCCGGTCCCTCGCAGTTGGGGGCCGGGGATGGAAGCGCGCATCAGCGATCTGGTGTCGATCAAAGTGGACCACTAACGAGAAGCCCATTTATGGGCACCAATCTCCCGCGAATGCTCCCAACTCCGGCTCCATGCGTGCTTTGGCCAGTTGGCAGCCTTTGACAGTTCAGGCTGAAGAGTGGCTGGACCCCGGTCCGACATTTCACTGCAGACGGGCGTTGTGTCCGCAGAAGCGCTTGCTGCGCATCCGGCTCCGCTTGTCGATGAATGACTCGGCGGGAAGTGACTCGGCGGGCATGCCGTTCACTATTCATATCTAAGCGCGGCCAGCGGATCGAGCCGCATGGCCCGCCGCGCGGGGATATAGCATGCCGCCAGCGCCACGGCTGTGAGCAGTAAGGTGACCCCTACAAACGTCAGAGGATCGACGGGTCTCACGCCGAAGAGCAGCCCCGCCATCAGGCGTGATACGATGAGCGCGCCAGCCAGTCCCACCGCGGCGCCGGCCATGGCAAGCCACAGGCCCTGGCGCAAAACCATGGTCAAGATCGCCCTTCTGCTTGCTCCGAGCGCAAGGCGAATGCCGATGTCGCGCGTCTGCTCATTGACTAAAAAGGAGATGGTTCCATAGATTCCAAGTCCCGCGAGCAAGAGGGCAGTCAATGCGAATGCCGCAACCATCTGCATGGAGAATCGCCTCTCTGAGAGAGACGCAGACAGCACGTCATCGAGTGTCTGCGCTTGGAAGATGGGGAGTTCCCGGTTGACCGACTGCACCTGCTCGCGCACCTGCGCTGGAATCGCTCCGGCATCGAGTTGTCCACGCAAGAAAATCGCGAGATCTTTGGCCGCGGTTTGGTAAGCGCACAGATAGAACAGCGGAACGTTCTTTTGCGTGAGCGATTCCGTTCGCGCATCGGCGACAATTCCAACCACGTTGATCCAGCCCGGCCCCGTGGACGCGCGACTCCGCCCTCCCATGATCTTGAACCGCTTGCCAATGGGGTCTTCGTTTGGCCAATAGATCTTTGCCAGCGCTTCGTTGACCACGGCTACCTGGGGCGACGTCTCGCTGTCCGTTTCGCTGAACAAGCGCCCGCGGTCGAGCGGGATCTCCATCAAACGAAAGTAGCCCGGCGTGACGTCCGCTCGCTCCACGACAGGGGACTGATCGATTGGAATGTCGCGCCCTTCCACGATCAACGGAAACAAGTTTCGATCGTGATTCAAAGGGATGGCCGCGCTGCTTCCGAGAGCTGCTTCCTTCACTCCCGGCAACGAACTGCTGCGCCGCAGCAACTCGCGCAAGAGCGGCGCCTCCTGCGCAGGCGTTCCATAGATGTCGGTCGCACGGTCATTCGGGTCCGGAAGCGGTGTTTGCACCGACATCACATGCTCGGGATTGAATCCCAACTGCACCTTCAACAAATCCCAAAAGCTGCGCAGCAAAAGGCCGGCCACAATCATCAGCACCAGCGACAACGCAAACTCCATCACCACCAGTCCTCGACGGGTTCGCGTCTGCTTCGCCGAGCCTCTCGAGCCGCGCCCTGCCTGTCTGAGCGTATCGGTCAAGTTCAGGCGTCCGGCCTCAAAAGCGGGAGCCAGACCAAAAATCGTGCCGGCCACGCCAGAAGCAGCCACGGCAAAGAGCAAAATTCGCCAGTTAACCGATATGTCGCTGAACCGTGGGAGGCTTGCCGGCACCATCTTCAGCAGCAATCCCTTGGTGCAGAAAAGAATTACAAGGCCGACCACTCCACCGAGCAAAGAAAGAAGCAGGCTCTCGGTGAGCAACTGCCGAACCAGGCGCTTCCTCGTGGCTCCGAGCGCCTGGCGCACGGCGATCTCGCGCCCTCTCGCGCTGGCCCGCGCAAGGAGAAGATTCGCCACATTCACACAGGCGATGAGCAAAACCAACACCACGGCCCCGAGCAGCATCATCAGCGGCTGGCGTACGTTGCCCACCAGACTCTCCTTCAGCGGCGCCAGTCGTACCGTCCAACCAATTTCGATCGGATAGTCGCCCGGATATTGCTTCTGCAAATTGGATACGAGCGCGTCCAATCGGCTCTGTGCGGCTGTGAGCGTCAGTCCAGGTTTCAGCCGTGCCACAACATCGAAAGGGGCCCGGCGGCTGCGGTTCGGAGGCGCCAGGGCAAAGCCACATGCCGCCCACGACTCTGTGTTTCTTTGGTCCGGTGTGCGTCCAGGCTCGCGAAAACCCGGCGGCATCACGCCGACGACGTGGTAGACGTCATTATCGATCCGCAGGTTCTTTCCCAGAATTTGCGGGTCGCCTCCAAATTCCCGCTTCCACAGTCCATGGGAGATGACCACTTCCAGATTGAATCCCGGCGTTTGATCGTCGGGATTGAACAAACGGCCCAACTCCGGCTTTACTCCCAGCAGCGAGAGATAATTCGGCGAAACCGATTCGACTTGGATCCGCACCGGCTCGGCTGAGCCCGTCAGGTTTGCCGACCCGCTATAAATGAGCGCAATGTATTGGAAGATGCCGGAATGCGCCAGGTCTCTCCATTCGGGAACCGACATCCCCACGCTCTGCGCGCCGACGCCCTGAAGATAGTCCTCCACACGCACCAGTTCCTCAGGATGGGGATAGGGCAAGGGATGCAGCAGCGTGGCATCGACCACGCTGAAAATCGCCGTCGTCGCTCCGATGCCAAGAGCCGTCGTCAGGATGGCAACGGCGGCAAAGCCCGGCGACTTGGCCAGCATGCGCAGCGCAAAGCGCAAATCCTGCAGCAGGTTTTCCAGAAACGGAAGACCGTGTTCAGCGTGGTGGTGCTCGCGAATAGCCTGGGCCGCGCCAAGCTTCAGTGCGGCCTGCCGACGCGCCTCGGCGGGCGGCATGCCGGCCCGCAGGTTTTCCTCCGTCTGCAAGGCAAGATGCTCGGCTATCTCTTCACGGAGACGCTGGTCGGCGCGCCTTCCGGCGGTGAAGTTCGAGAGACGGATGAAGAAGCGGCGCAGGAATCTCATGGCAGGCCCTCGGTCATTCGGCGTGGAGTGTCGTGATCGGATCGAGGCGCATGGCGCGCAGCGCCGGGATGTAACTGGCGGCGATGGCGACGGCGGTGAGCACGGCGGTGACGCCGGCGAAGGTGGAGAGGTCGTAGGGCGAGACACCGTAAAGCAGGCCGGCCATGAGATGAGCAACAATAAGCGCGCCCACCAGGCCTACGCCCGCGCCGGCGGCGGCCAGAGTGAGCCCTTGGCGCAAAACCATCCTGAGGATATTGCTCCTTTGCGCGCCCAGCGCAAGGCGAATGGCGATCTCCCGCGATTGCCCATTGACGAGATAGGATATGGTTCCATAGATTCCCAGGCCCGCGAGCAGCAGAGCTGTGGCGGCAAAGAGCGCCACCATTTCCATGGAGAATCGGCGCACGGAAAGCGAGGAGGAGAGGATGTCGTCCAAGGTCTCCGCGTGGAAGACGGGTAGCTCCGGATCGACAGACTGGACTTGCGTGCGCACCTGCGCGGCGATCGCGGCGGGATCGACCTGTCCACGCAGAAAGAAAGCTAGATCTTTTGCGGGGTGCTGGTAGATGTCGACGTAAACCCGCGGAATGCCGGCGTCCGCCAGCGACTCCGTGCGCGCATCGGCGATTACGCCGACGATGGTCGTCCAGTCCGGTTTGTCGGCTTCCAGCCGGACGCGCTTGCCGACCGGGTCCTGTTCGGGCCAGTAGGTGCGCGCGGCGGCCTGATTGATGACAGCGATCGAAGGCGTGTCTTCGAGGTCCTGGTCGACGAAGAGGCGTCCGCGCAGGAGCGTCATGCCGAGCACGTGAAAGTATTCGGGTGAGACGATCGACGTATCGATCAGAGGAGGCTGACTGCTCGGCAGGTCCTGGCCTTCGCGGATCAAGGGGGACAGGTTGAGATCGTCCTTGACATGGCCGAGGGGAAGAGCCGATCGATCGCCGACGGCGGTTTCTTCCACACCGGGAAGGGTCCGATTACGGCGGAGAACTTCGCGCAGCAGCACGGCCTCCTGCGTGGCGGTGCTGTAAATGTCGGTCTTGGGATCGTTAGGAACCGGCAGCCAGGTCTCGATTGCCATGACGCGGCTGGGATTGAAGCCGAGCTGAACTTTGAACAAGTCCCAGAAGCTCCGCAGCAGAAGGCCGGCCGCGACCAACAGCACCAGGGAGAGGGCCAACTCACCAATCACCAGAGCATGGCGCAAGCGCGAGCGCTGCCGGGAGCCGCTCGAGCCGCGACCTTCCTGGCGGAGTGTCGTGGTCAAATCGAAGCGGCTGGTGAGCCACGCAGGGGCAAGCCCGAAGATGGTTCCGGCGGCGACCGAGACGACGAGGGCAAACGCCAGCACGCCCCAGCTGATGGATATGTCATTGAGGCGCGGGAGGCTTTCCGGAACAAGTTGCAGCAGGAATTTGCTGGCGCAGAAGAGAACCGCGAAACCGGTGATGCCGCCGAGCACGAAGAGCAACAGGCTCTCGGTGAGGAGCTGGCGAATGAGGCGCGTTCTTGCGGCTCCCAATGCCTGGCGAACCGCCATCTCTCGTCCTCGGGCGCTGGCGCGGGCAAGCAGCAGATTGGCGACGTTGACGCAGCTAATTAGCAGGACCAGGCCCACCGCGCCGAAAAGCAAGATGAGAGACTGGCGGACGTTGCCGACAAGAGTCTCGGCCAAGGGAATCAGGCGGATCGTCCATGCGGCTTGCGCAGGATAATCCGCCGGATATTGCTTCTTCAGCGAGGCAACCAGCGTGTCGACACGTGCCTGGGCAGACGCCACCGGCAGACCCGGTTTCAAGCGCGCGAAGGCCGCCCCTAATCGCGAATTGCGCAGCGGAGGTGGAAACGGCGCTGCGGCAAAACCGCCCGCCGCCCAGACCTCCGTATTGCGCTCCTCGCTGGTCTTTCCCTGGTCGCGAAAATCAGGCGGCATCACGCCGACAACATGATAGACGTCGTTGTCAAGGCGCAGACTCTTGCCGAGAATGCGCGGGTCCGCTCCAAACGCCCTCTTCCACAGCCCGTCGCTGATCACCACTTCTAAGTTGAAGCCCGGCGTGTTGTCGCCCGGATCGAACGTTCGCCCCAACCGCGCACCTGCACCCAGCATCGCAAAGTAATTCGGCGTCACCACCTTCAACGCGATGCGTGTGGGCTGTGCGCTGCCCGTAAGATTCACGGAGCCGAAAGCGTCGAGGGCCACGTATTGAAAAATCCCCGAGTTCTCCAGGTCCTTCCACTCAGGAACCGAAACGCTGACATCCTGTGCGCCCACGCCCGGAAGATCGTCCTCAAGGCGCACCAGTTCCTCAGGATGGGGATAGGGCAACGGGTGCAGCAGCGTGGCGTCGACGACGCTGAAAATCGCCGTCGTCGCTCCGATGCCAAGAGCTGTCGTGAGGATGGCAACGGCGGCAAAGCCCGGCGACTTGGCCAGCATGCGCAGCGCAAAGCGCAAATCCTGCATGAGGGTTTCCAGGAACGGCAACCCCTCTTCGGCGTGATAGTCCTCATTGACAGCTTCCACCGCGCCAAACTTCAGCACCGCCTGGCGGCGTGCCTCCGCCGCCGGCATTCCTGCGCGTAGATTCTCTTCAGTCTGCAGGGTGACATGCTCCTCCATCTCTTCCCGCAGCCGTCGATCGCTTCGCTTTCCCCTGGCGAAGTTTGCCGCACGCGTCAGAAGCCGTCTCACGAATCTCATGAGAAATCCTCCGCCTTCATCTCAAAGAATCGTCCCATGATCGCCGCTGTTTGCTCCCAGCCCCGGGCCTCGGCTTCCAGCAGCTTGTGTCCCGCGCGGGTGATTCGATAGAAGCGAGCGCGGCGGTTGTTCTCCGAAGCCCCCCACTCCGAGGCAATCGCGCCCTCTTGCTCCAGCTTCAGCAGGACAGGATAGAGGGTGCCTTGATTGACGGCCAGCAGGTCTCCACTGATCTGTTCAATCCGCCGTGCAATTCCGAATCCGTGCAGCGGTCCCAGCACGTTGAGAGTCTTCAGCACCATCAGCGCCAGAGTGCCCGGACGGACATCCGTCTTTTGCTTCAATGTCTCTCCTTTTGGCGACCAACAGGAAGCATCATCTCACATCTCCTTTGGGCAGGCAACAGGTAGTTCTTCTGAGTCTGGCCGAGCGGCCTCCTTTGGTCATGTGGAAACGGTCAGGTGCGAGGAATCAGCCGCGGCGGCAAGCCTCAAGATCGAGAAGCAGATGCTCTTCGATTTGCCCACCATCGCCGAGTCAATCATCGAGCGCGGATTGATACCGGTAAGTCGGCTTGCTGGCACCTATTCGTGACTGCCGAGAAGCTCGTATATCAATGCCCATCCGGGCTTCTTCGTCGAATACTTACCGCGTCCGCCCGTCTTTCAGGCCTCATGGATCGGATGCGTTGCCCCTCGGAACCAGCGGACATTCTTCTCCTCCGCATTGCATCCTGCGAAGGTTCCAAGCGGGATGGTCTTATTTTGACAAAATATCGAGACTCTTCAATGCGAGGTCGTCCGTATCGACCGAACCGGCCCCGGTCGAGTTGGCGAACAGGATCACGCCCACCCCCAGGTCGCGGTTCACATACAGAGCCGCCTGGTATCCCGGGTCCACCGCGCCTCGGTGCCCGAAGGCCGTGTACGTGTCGCGTCGCCACACGTAGTCTCCCAGGCCAGATGCGCACCGGTGTACCAAGATGGTCGAGTGCGGCCATTACCTGTTCGTAAAAGGCCGCGACGGTCATCGGCTCTAGGGGAATGGTCCTGCTGCGGCCTTCGCTCACCTCTAACTGCAGCTCATGGTTGCGAAAATCGAAGTCAATCTGCAGTGTGCGGGTGCCGTACGGCATGATAGACGTATTGACACCGCGTATGCTCGGATAGAGGGTCACGCTCCAGGCGTGATTGATCGCCGGCATGAGCGACAGCCGAACCTTGCCGACGATCTGCATCCAGAGTCGCAGCGTTGTGCATGTCTCGCTCCACGCGCTCTGAGGCAGAGCCGGCCAGACGTCATCCACTCGATCCGGCACACTTGCCTCCTTCTGCAGCCTTGCTAGCGGTCGTAGGGGCACGATCTCCAAAGCCGCAACCGACTCATCGAGCGGCAGCGCGCTAAGGTTGGTATCCGTCCGCCATCCACTGCGCGAAGAGCTCGATGTTCGCCTGAGGCCAGGGACCCTCGCCTCTTGGTGGAGGCGGCGGCATGACGGCCCCTCCAATGCCGCGAATACGGTCATAGATAATGGCCGCGTGCGCCTTTACATCGTCGTAGCTGGCGAGGTTGAATGCCTTGCTCATGGCGCGAATGTCGCGCTCGGTGAAGAGCGGAAGGATGTCGCTGTGAAAGCTTGTTGGTTTTGCCATCAGTGAACCTCGAAGACGCTCTAGAGCGGGCCGTCGGGGAGACGGTGCCCAGCCCCAACAGCGATGATTCGCTTGATGCAATCATATTGCAGCCGGGCGGTCTCAAAGATCGGAGGCATGACGTAAGATCTGGCGCCAAGAAGAACGACTTCTCAAGTCTGACTGCCTCTGCCACTGCGAAAAGTTCCACTTCCAATTCTGGCCACAGAGAATTGCGAGCGCTCTTCGGTCGACGCCGGGCGAAGAAGAGATTCTCTGGTGGAACTTTTCTTCAGAATAGGACCATTGTGCGCGGACAGTTCGCATTTTGCTTGTTCTTTAGACTCCGTGGCGGGCAAGGCAGAATTCGAACCCTCGATCGTGGTTTTTCTTCGTTTGTAAGACACGATTCTAAATCGGATAGTGAGTCAGGAGTTGAGTTGCGCTGGTAAGCTCGTCTCGAGTCCGGCTTCGGCGCACCAGCCAGGCTTCAGGGATGAAACGAATTGCCGCAGCCAATTTTCACGAAATCGGGATCCGGTAGATGTTTCTTCGAATGCTCGTGATCGTGTAGGAGTACTTCTCCGGTCCGAGCGCCGAGTCCACTCTCTGCGGCAACATCGCCCGATGCGATTCTCTTAGATCTACAGGACCGCTCAGTCCTTCCGGCGGCAAATCCGGAAGCCCACGCTCGCGGACCACCGGCAAAAAGTAGGTCGACATTTTCTCATTGGGCAATCCAAATTGGATGACCAGATACTTCCCATCCACGCTCCAGTTTACAAGGCACGCCGCGCACAGCATGACCGGCTTTCCCGTCCCATTCGGATACGCCTTCGTGCGATAAGGATGATCCTTATCCGCGTCGTCCTTCTCCCAAACCACGATCCATCGTCCGTCCGGCGACACCGCGGTCAGATCCAAAACTGCTTCGTCCAGCAGTTTCTTCCTCCCCGATCCGTCCGGTTGCCGCGTGAAAATGTAGTTCTTTCCGCCTTCGCTGGCCCGGTAAACCAGATTCCCATTGGGCAGAAACAAAGGTGAGTCCTCGTTTTCCATCGATGCCAGCTGTCGAGGCGAACTCCGGTGATCGGTCGCAGCAATCCACAGATGCGAAACTCCCCTTTCATCCTTTTTGATAAAGGCCACCCGATTCCCATCTTCGGTGACGGCGTAGCTCTCGGCGTAGTCTCGAAAAATGGAGTCTATTCCATATCCGGGTATCACCCGCTCGCTTTTTCCGCTTGTCAGATCCATGCTCCACAGTTCGGCCGCGTCGCTCTGGCCGGTCCTCTTCAAGTAAAACAACTTCGTTCCGTCGCTTGAGAAAGTGGTTGCGAAAGCGTCTCCTTCTGACGACATCTGGTGCTCGCCCTTTGCATCGTGAACCCAGATCGTCCAATATCGCGTCCCGACTGAAGTCAGAAACGACCTGCCGTCCGGCGCCATGGCGATCCCTTCCTCCTCCGTCGGCCCGGATGTCACCTGTTCCGGGGCTCCTCCAGGGAAATGCTGCCTCCAGATGTGAAATCGCCCGCCCTCGTTTGTGCTCAGGTAAATCCAATTCCCATCGGGCGACCAGGCGCCTGTTGTACAGGTCGCGCCCGGCGGTCCAACCCATTGCTCCCTGCCGATGCCGTCGAACGGCACAACGCGGCACGGTATGACTCCTGCCATTTCGTTCATCTCATTCGCGATCAATACATACTTGCCGTCCGGCGACAAGTATGAGTGGTGCGCCATGCTTCGCTCTCCTGCAGGCAGATACACATCGCGGCTCTCTCCGCGCCCCTCATCTGTTGTTACCACTCCCATATGCATGCCGCTCTTGATCTCTGAAAACAGAAGCCGTTTTCCGCCTTCGATCCAGGTCAGTGACGACGCGTTGGGCAACATCAGGCGCGGTTCTCCTCCCAGCACGGGTACTTCCCATGTGTCCCACGGGTCCGCCGTCCCATAGACAATCCGGGTACCGTCAGGCGAAAACGCCGGGCTTAACTTGAACAGCCTGTCGTGTGTCAGTTGGACAGGCTCGCCTGACGGTAACATCTTCACGTACACGTCCCCGGGCCCCAGAAATGTATCGCTCCCCCGAATAAACGTCAGCATTCGCCCGTCTGGCGACAATCCTGGGTATACCGCCGAATCCGTAAAAAACGTCAGCTGCTCCCATTTCTGCTCGCTTTTTGACGCGGTCCGCGAGGCACGCACATAGAAATAACCCCAGACCACCGCTATAACCAGCAAAACTGCGAAGGATGCAAGCGCGAGCGCTCTTTTGCCTTTTCCAGCCTTACCCGGCGGGACAGCAAGGGACGGCGCGGAAGACGAGGCCATCGCTCGGCCGGAGGCAGTGATCGCATTCGCTGTTGCCGATCGGCTGGAATCTGTATCCCGCTTCAACCGTTTCAATTCTGAACGAATATCCGAAGCGCTCTGGTACCGGAAGTCGCGGTCCTTCTCCAGGGCGCGACTGATCATGTCAGCGAGTTTCGGGGGGATTTCGTTGTTGATATGATCTGGGGGCGCCGGCGTCTCGTTGAGGATTGCGTTGAAGATGGCTGCGGGTGTCTGGCCCTGAAATGGAAGCGTTCCCGTCGCCATTTCGTAGAGAACAACACCAAACGAAAACAAGTCGGTACGGGCGTCCAACTCCTTGCCGAGCGATTGCTCCGGTGACATATACGCGACAGTTCCCATCGCCGTCCCTGGACTGGTCAGGTGTTCTTCCGCCGTCGCACTCGATTGTGCCGTCCCCCCATCCTGACCAATTCCGCTCAGGATCGGTGTCCTCTTGGCCAGACCGAAATCGAGAATCTTTATGTGCCCTCGCTTGGTGAGAAAGATATTCGCCGGTTTGATGTCGCTGTGCACGATTCCTGCCGCATGGGCGGCGTCCAACGCATCGGCAATCTCGATGGCCAGCGAAAGAATCAGCTCCGTCTCGAGTGGACGGCCCGCGATTCTGTGTTTCAGCGTCACGCCATCCAGAAACTCCATGACGAGGAAGGGGTGGCCTTCATGCGTGCCAATTTCGTGAATCGTGCAGATGCTGGGATGATTCAGGGCCGAGGCAGCACGAGCCTCGCGTCGAAAGCGTTCTAAAGCTTGCGCGTCCTGCGCCAGGACCTGGGGCAGGAATTTGAGCGCAACGAATCGGCGAAGTTCGGTGTCCTCAGCCTTGTAGACCACACCCATCCCACCGCCCCCGACCTTATCGATCACGCGGTAATGAGAGACAGTGCTGCCGATCAGTTTTTCCTCGCCGTCTTTCAGTTTTGGATCGGAGGCGATCAGTCTGCCCATCACTTCCAATGCGGGCGATTCAATGAAGTGTTCGGCTCTTGTCTCCTGGGCCAGCAGGGACTCTACCTTGCTCCGGAATTCTTTGTCGTCACCGCATGAGCGTTCGAGGAATTCAGCCCGGCGGCTCGGGTCGAGCTCCATCGCACGCTGGCAAAGCTCCTCGACCCGGCGCCAAAGTTCAGGCTCCATCTTTCAGTTCCTCTCGCTCAGCTCCTGCAGCAACCACATCTTTGCCATTTTCCAGTCTCTTCCCACCGTCTCGACCGAAACTCGCAATACCTCAGCGGTCTCTTCCACGCTCAGCCCGCCAAAGAACCTAAGTTCCACAACCCGGCTTTTTCTGTCATCCACTTTGGCCAGCTCTTTTAGAGCGTCATCGAGGGCAACAATATCCGGATCGGGCTCGCTGCACACAGACGGAGCATCTTCGAGCGAAATATGAAACAGGCCTCCGCCTCTCTTCTGGTAACCGCGGGAACGGGCAAAGTCAATCAGAATGCGCCGCATCAGCTGTGCCGAGACCGCAAAAAAATGCGCCCGATCCTGCCAATTTACCTGCCCGCAGTCCACGAGACGCAGGTAGACCTCGTTCACAAGGGCAGTGGTTTGGAGAGTGTGCCCCGGTCGCTGCCCCGCCATATAGTGTTGCGCCAGCCGATGCAGTTGCTCGTAGACAAGGGGAGCGAGTTTGTCCAGAGCGCTCTGATCTCCGGCAGTCCAGGCCTTGAGCAGCTGGGTGACCTCATGAGTCGGTGAATCAGTCACCTGAACCTCCGGAGTTCCACCATTTTACAACTCGGCGTGAGATGGACCGTCGATCCTCTCCTCCCCGGCGGACATATCCATTCACCAAGTTGTGATCCAACGGTGACGGTTTTTGGTTCCGTTTCCCGTCTTACCGGATACAAGACACACGGCAGGCTCTGCAGGAGGAGGACATCATGAAATCTCTGGCATTGAATTCCATTTGTGTTACCGGGTTACTGGCCGCCCTCGCGATGCCAGTGCAATCGGTCGCACAAAAGCCTTCAGTTACGCAGGAACAGGAATCAGCGTCCACTGGCTTCACGCATTACACCGTCAAGGATCTCGGTTTTGTCGGGGCAAATTTCAACCAGCCTGGCCAGCCGTTCGAGATCTCGAACAACGGTTGGGTCGCCGGCGGGGCCGGCGTCGGTTCGGATTACGGTCCGCCTGAGCATGCCGTCCTCTGGCGTGAGGGGTCGATGATCGACATCGGGGACCCGGGTCTTGGGGACAACAGCATTGCATTTGGCGTGAACGAATTGGGCTTGGCAGTGGGAGAGGCCGAAGATACCGCAACGGATCTTTCAACCACCGAGGACTTTTGCGGTTTTGAATTCATGGGCTACACTTCGTCGCCCACACCATGTGTCCCGTTCATTTCGAACGGCGGCAAGATGGTTGCACTCAAGACCCTGGGAGGGGTGAACGGCGCCGCTTTTTGGATCAACAGCTGGGGTCTGATCGCAGGGTATGCTGAAAATTCCATTGCGGATTCGACGTGCGCTGGTACGGGCTCGGCACAGATCTACCAGTTCAAGCCTGTTGCCTGGTTCGGAAGTCGGATTCTGCCGCTCCCGACGGCGGGGAAGGACTTTAACGATCCAGATGGCGTGGCGTTAGCGGTCAACGATCTCGGACAGGTGGTCGGCAGTACGGGAACCTGCGCTTCATTCAACCCGAGTGCTCTGTTCAACCTCCAACCTGTTCACGCTGTACTGTGGGAAAACGGCATAGCTCGCGACCTCGGCAGTCTGCCCGATGAGTCCAACTATGTGGCACAGAACATCAATAATCGCGGCGAAGTAGTCGGTGGTCCGGAGTACGCGGGCCAGGCATTCTCCTGGACCGCCGAAAGTGGAATGCAGGGTCTGGGCACCGTCGAGGGCGACAACTACAGCTTCGGGATCGGGATTAACGACGAGGGCGAAATTATCGGTGTCTCCGCGAATTTTTCTGCAGAGGGCGCCATCAACACAATTCGCGGGTTTGTTCGCCAGAATGGAAAACTCGTCGATATCAATACCCTCATCGTCGGGAGGAATCCATTTCCCCAGTCTTTCTCGTCGAATGTTGGGCCAACCGGACTGGTGACTGCCTGCCACATCAATGCCAGCGGTGAAATCGACGGTATCGCGGTCGACCCGGACGGTTTCACACACGCTTACGTGGCAATCCCAGTCAATTAGGCAGCCGCAAGCAAACGCGGCGATCCCACCCTTCAGCCCGAGTTCGGCAGAAGGGTGGGAATTCGGTTTGGGCGCTTGTCAGGCTGCGGCCGTAGATTCACATCAATTCAGTTCCAAGTTGATTCTGAACACGACGCCGCAGTTGCAGGTTGGATCGCCGCCGGCCGTGGTTGTGCCATAGAGGTCGCCCTGTTGGTCCATGTAGAGGCTGGCCACGGGGTTGGCGCCATCGGGACCCCTGAAGGTATGCAGGATGGTGTAGCGTCCCCAGGGGTCGAGCCGGAAGACAACGCCGCAGCCGCCTGTTGCGCTGCAGGCGGGATCGGTCATATCGCCGCCAAGGAACGTTGCGCCGTAGAGATTGCCCCAGTTGTCACGAATCACGCTGCCGAAAGACGAGAATCCCAGTGCGCCTCCGGCGAAGTTGTAAAGCACCGACTCGTTACCCAGGCGATCGATTTTGAAGATGGTTCCGTTGCCGAGATTCGTGCTGCTCACCGCGCTGCCGCCGTTGCCGGTGATGCCATAGAGATCGCCTCCGGAGTCCTGGGCAAGCCAGCCATCGGGAAACGGCCCGCCGTCTCTTCCTTTGAAGGTATGAATCACTGAGAAACGGCCCGCGGAGTCGATTTGGAAGACGGTTCCGCAGCCGAGCGCGCCGGCCTGCGCCTCGACTGCGGTGTCGCAGAACGAGCTTGTAATGTCTCCGCCGTTGGAGGCGGCACCAATAAGATTCCCCTGCCAGTCCCGAGTGAGACTGCCGTAAGCGCCGTATCCGTCTGAGCCTCCGGTGAAAGTGTGAAGCACGGTTTCGTTGCCCTGAGGATCAAGTTTGAAAGCTACTCCGCAGGTTCCGGGAGGTCCGTCACCGGTGCAGGCTGGGTTTGAGATACCACCCGCAATCGTAACGCCGTAGAAGTTTCCGGCTGGATCCCGAACCAAACCAGAAGAGACACCCCAGCCATCTGCACCTCCTTTGAAGGAATAAAAAACCGACTGGCCACCCTCGCGATCAATCTTGAAGACGACACCGCATCCGTAATTGAAACTGCAAGCCGGATCGGGCATTATTCCACCGCCTCGAGCCGTGCCGTAAAGATTGCCTGCTTCATCGAGGAGGAGTTCGGCAGCGGGATAAGCTCCGTCAGGACCGCCTTTGAATTGATAAAGGACGGCCTCGTTGCCGCGGCTGTCAATCTTGTAGACGACCCCACAGCCGAAACCGTATGGGCTGTTCTGGCAGGGGGCGTCGGTCGTGTCGCCGCCGCCAATCGTGGTGCCGTAGAGGTTGCCTTCTCCGTCGCTGATAAGGCTTCCGTAGGGTGTTGAGCCGTCGGCGCCATTGAAGGTGTGGAGCACAGTGTACGTGGCTGTTTCTTGCGCCGGGACAGGTGCTGGAGCTGCCAGCAGCAATGCCAGAAGCGCTGTGGCGATGGATGCGAGAGCATTACGATTCATGGGCGATCTCCTTGTGAGGTGCTGATTCCGATGGTTGAGGTGTGCCGCAGGCGGGCAAGCAGGGAGTTGAGACAGAGGAGGGGCGAGCCATCGTCCCCTTTGAGGTGGTGCAATTCGCCGGAGTTGATCCACTCTTCGAGGCTGCGGCGGTCGAGGTTGGAAACCACGTGCAGGTCATCGAGCGCGATCATCTCGGATTCGGCGTTGCACAGAGGACAACGGGCGCGGGTGGAGTTGCGGCCGCGCAGCAGCAGAAGGGAGTCGGATTCGAGGGTGATTCTGGTTTGCCTGGTCATAGCATCTTCGTTTCCGGTGCGGCATGCGGGCGGAAACGAGTGCAGATTGCGCGTGGCGGCGCCAAGAAGTCCTTCCGCGCCGCCTGAAAATTTCTGATAATTTCTCCAAGCGCGGTAACCGCCTGATGGCGGGCAACTTGCGATGCGGGCGAAAAGGCGCGTGAATTCGGGGCCAGCCTCCATCCCGTGCTACATTGGCTTGCGAAGCGCAGAGGCAGAGGCTGGAGGAGTTCCCTGGCGGAGACACCAAGGACGAAAGAGCTCTACGAGTTCGGCCCTTTTCGCGTGGACGCCGAGAAGGAGACCCTGCTGCGCGCGGGCGAGCCGGTTGCGCTTACGCCCAAGACGTTCCAGATTCTGCTGGTGCTGGTGCGGCACAGCCAGGAGATTGTGACCAAAGACGATCTGCTGAAGACGGTGTGGCCGGACACGTTTGTGGAAGAGGCCAATCTGAGCCGCAACATTTTCATGCTGCGCAAGGCGCTGGGCGAGAGCCCGCAGGATCATAAATACATCTTGACGATTCCCGGACGAGGCTACCGGATGGCGGAGAATGTGCGGCTGGTGGCGGACCAGGAGTTCAGCCTGGTGGCCGCGAATCGCCAGAAAGTGGAGGTGCAGGTCACTGAGAAGCACTCGCTGATGCCGGCCGTTGCCGTCGTGGTGGTTGTGGTCACCGCGGCTGCGGCAGGTGCGTGGCGGTCTTTCCATCGGCCGATGCTGGGCGTCAAGGACACGGCCGTGTTGGCGGAGTTTGCAAATGCCACGGGCGACAAGGTTTTTGATGACACACTCCGGCAGGGCATGGCGGTGGAGCTGGAACAATCGCCGTACCTGCGTTTGATTTCCGACGAGCGGATTCGCCGCACGCTTGGCTTGATGGGTGCGTCTGGCGATGCGAAGCTTACGCCCGATCTGGCGCGGCAGGTCTGCGTGCGCACGGGAAGCGCGGCGGTGCTGGAGGGATCGATTGCGAGTTTGGGAAGCCAGTATGTGCTGACCCTGAGTGCGAAAAGTTGCACGAACGGTGAAACGCTGGATGAGGAGTTGGCGCAGGCAGCGCGGAAGGAGGATGTGCTGAGTGCGCTGAGCCTGATCGCGAGCCGGTTCAGGAAGCGCGTGGGCGAGTCGCTCCAAACCATTGATCAGCACAATACTCCGCTCGCTGAGGCCACAACGTCGTCGCTGGAAGCCCTGGAGGCATACACAACCGGCTGGAAGGTTCACTTCGCGAACGGTGCGACGGCGTCGATGCCGTTTTTCAGGCGGGCGGCGGAGATCGATCCGAATTTTGCCATGGCGTACGCCGCGCTGGGGCGGGCGCAGCAGGACCTGGATGAGTCTGACCTTTCCGCTCAGAGCCTGAGCCGGGCGTGGCAGCTGCGCGAGCGCGCGAGCGACCCCGAGAAATACTTCATCACCGCAAACTACCGAGCTCTGGTGACGGGAAACATGGAAGAGGCGCGGCAGACCTGCGAGACGTGGGCGCGGGCGTATCCGCGCGATCCGATTCCTGCGGCGATGCTGTCGGGATACGTAAACAAAGTGGCGGGCCGGTACCAGGTGGCGCTGGATTGGGCGCGCAAGTCGATCGAGCTCGATCCGGATTTCGGTGTGGGCTACTACAATCTCGGCGCCGACAACATGTACCTCAATCGGCTGGACGAGGCCGGGAATGCCTTACAGCTTGCGGCCGGACGCGGGCTGGAGATTGACGAGTTCACCATGCTGGCGCACGATCTCGCGTTTCTGAAGGGAGATTGGGCGGCAATGGAGCAGGCTTCGGCGCGGGCGCGCGGACGGACCGGCGGAGAGGGTTGGATTTCAAACAAAGAGGCGTTTGCCCTGGCTTATTACGGGCGATTGCGGGAGGCAAGGAGCGCAACCGATCGGGCGGTGGCGTTCGGCGAGCACACGGCGCAACAGGAGCGGGCCGGCTTGTGGGAAGCAGGAGCCGCGGTGCGCGAGGCGCTCTATGGAAACCCAGCGGAGGCGCGCAGGCGCGCGGAGGATGCCTTGAAGCTCTCGCGCAATCGCGAGGTAGAATTCGGCGCCGCGTTTGCATTGGCGCGGTCGGGGAAAATCGCGGAGGCCGAGGCGCTTGCCGATGAGATTGAGAAGCGGTTTCCGGAAGATACCTCTGCGCAGTACAGCGATCTGCCGGCGCTGCGAGCCGAATTTGCCCTGCAGCGCGGTGACGCGGCGAAGGCGACCGAGGAGTTGCAGAGCGCGACACCCTATGAGACCGGCGTGCCGCGCCTGCTGATTGGAGCCATGTATCCGGTGTATGTTCGCGGCGAAGCCTTCCTGGCCGAAGGGCGCGGAGCGGAGGCGGCCGCGGAGTTCAGGAAGATTCTGGATCACCGCGGGGTGGTGGTCAGCGATCCGGTGGGAGCCCTGGCGCGGCTCCAGCTGGCCCGCGCGTACAGGATGGCCGGGGACGACACGAAGGCGAAGACCGCGTATGCGGATTTTCTTGCATTGTGGAAGGATGCGGATGCCGATGTGCAGGTGCTGATGGAAGCGCGACGAGAGAGCGCCAGGATCGGCAAGTAGTATCGATTTCTGCTTGCATTTGCCCTCGCCGAAGGCGACTCCCGAAATCTCCAATTGCGAGTTACTTAGTGAGCATCGCTTGCGCGCGACTCTCCGAATGCTTCTTCGGAGTGGCCGCTTGCATTCGCGAACTTGGAGCGGCTGACTGTCGCGAAATGCCGTCAGCTTGGGCGGCAAAACCGGGGCAACTCGGGCCTGTTGATTCGCGTTAAGGCCAAAAGTTCGACTTCCGTTCCTCGCAACGGAGAATTGCGCCCGACCGCTGGTCGACGTCGCGCAACAGAAAGATTCTCGGCTAGAACTTCTCTTCAGAGCAGGAGGTTTTTCGGAGACAAAGCGTAATTAACCACTTTATTAATCTATATCTTATACTCCATGGCGGAGAGAGGGGGATTCGAACCCCCGATAGAGCTTTTGACCCTATAACGGTTTAGCAAACCGCCGCCTTCAGCCACTCGGCCATCTCTCCGGCTCTTTCAGAGGGGATTATACCGGAATTGCGCATGGCGGCGCGTCCGGCCCGCTCGCAACTGCTTTTTCACTTTCTGGCGGTTGAGAAGATTGTTAGATTCACTTGTGATGCCCCGGCAATTGAAGCCAGCGCGACGCAAAATGGGGATGGTGCCGCTCATCGCCGCCACCTATTTCATGGTGTCCGGCGGTCCCTACGGCATCGAAGACATTCTTGGCGGCGCCGGGTTCGCCCGCGCCATCGTAATTCTGCTGGTGCTGCCCGTCATTTGGAGCCTGCCCACCACGCTCATGATCGGTGAGCTGGCCGGCGCCATCCCCGCCGAGGGCGGTTACTACGTGTGGGTGCGCCGCGCCATGGGCTCTTTCTGGGGATACCAGGAGAGCTGGCTCTCGCTCGCCGCCAGCATCTTCGACATGGCGCTCTATCCATCCATATTCGCGCTCTACCTGGGCGCGCTCAACCCCGCTCTGACGGCCGGCTGGCGCGACTACGCGTGGAAGCTTGCCGTGGTAGCGCTGTGCACCGCCTGGAACCTGCGCGGCGCGCCGGAGGTGGGCGAAGACAGTGTGAAGCTCGGCGTGATTCTGCTGGCGCCATTTGCGGTCTTCGTCGCGCTGGGCCTCTGGCATGGGCTTGCAGTTCATCCGTCCATCTCCTGGACCCGGCCGGCTGCGGGCGCCTCCTTCTCCACCGCGTTGCTGGTGGCCATGTGGAACTACATGGGCTGGGACAATGCTTCCACCGTGGCGCGCGACGTCGATAATCCCCAGCGCAACTATCCGCGGGCCATGATCGGCGCCGCCATCGCAACCGCCTTTACGTATGTTCTTCCGCTGCTGGCCATGGCCCTGGCCGGGCTCTCGCCCGACGGCTTTACCACCGGCTCCTGGGCCGTGGCCGGGCGTGCACTGGGCGGGCCCATCCTGGCCACAGCCGTGGTTGCCGGAGGCATGATCTGCGGCGTGGGCATGTTCAATGCCCTCATGATGAGCTACACGCGCCTGCCCGTGGCTATGGCCGCGGACGCGATGCTGCCGCGCGTGCTCACGCGCCGCAACCGGCGCGGCGTGCCCTGGGTGAGCGTGCTTGGCTGCTCGGCGGCGTGGGCGCTGGCGCTCTCCCTTCCCTTTGAGCGCCTCATCTCCGTCGACTTGGTGCTCTATGGGAGCAGCCTGATTCTTGAATTCGTCGCGCTGGTGGTGTTGCGCGTGCGCGAGCCCGGGCTGGAGCGCCCATTCCGCGCCGGCAATTTTCTTTTTGTCTGTCTGCTGGGCGCAGGTCCCACCGCGCTGATTGCGTATGCGCTGTACATCTCGCGCGACGAGAAGATTATTGGGAACACCTCGTCGCTGCTGTTCTCGAGCTGTGTCGCGCTCGCCGGCCCGCCGCTTTACTGGCTGATTAGGATGATCAAGGCCCGGCGTGCCGCCTCCGTTACCATCGCCGATTGAAGCCTGATTGTCGTGCGGCAGGCGCGGCCGCTCCATATAGGGGCAGCTCCTCGCCAGCCGGACTGCGGCTTATACCGCGGCTTTCTTTTTCGGTTGGTGCACCTTGGCCTCTGCGTACATTCTGATGGCGCGGGCCACGCGGTCGCGCGCATAGCTTGCGTCGTGCCAGCCCTTCACCTCAACGCGCTTGCCCTCAAGGTCCTTATAAATGGAGAAGAAGTGCGTAATCTCCTTGAGCAGGTGCGGATAGGTGTCGGTGTAATTCCACACGTTGGTGTAGCGCGGGTTATTCTTGCCCACGGCGAGTACTTTTTCGTCGAGCACTCCCTGGTCGAGCATCTCCAGCAGGCCGATAGGGCGCACTTCCTGCACGCAGCCGGGGAAGCTGGGGCTGGGCACCAACACCAGCACGTCCAGAGGATCGCCGTCGTCGCTCAAGCTCGAAGGGATGAACCCGTAATCGCCGGGGTAGTGCACCGGCGAATGCAGATTGCGATCGAGCTTGAAGACGTGGAGCTGCTTGTCGTACTCGAATTTCTGCGTGGCTTCCTTGGGAATCTCGATCACTACCCGGAAGACTTCAGGCGCTCGGTCGCCGACGGGCAGTTCCAGATAATTGGTCATCGCATCGTCCTTCTCGTTCGCTTTGGGAATCGCAATCCGGCGCCGACGGGAAGCGCGTGGAAAAAGGCCGGGTCGTGGGAACCTTCCGGCGAAAACGCCCGCAAATACTATAATCGCGGATGATGAAGGCGCATGTCTATGTCACGCTGAAGGCATCGGTCCTCGATCCGCAGGGCCAGACCATCCACAACGCCCTGCGCAAGATCGGTTTCGCCGAAGTAACCGGCGTCCGCCAGGGCAAATACTTCGCCCTTTCTCTGGCCGAAAGCTTGAGCGCCGAAGCGGCCGGCGCGCAGGTGGAGCGCATCGCGCGCGAAGTGCTCACCAACCCCGTCATTGAAGAGTACACGTACCGCATCGAAGAATAGTTCCTCGCCCCCGCCGGTTCGCGCCGGAAACGTTTCTCATGCGATCGGCGCGGCCGGACACCTCTTGTCGCATAAAATCAACCCATGTGCGGAATTGTCGGCTATATCGGCCCCAAGAAGGTCGTTCCGGTCATTGTCGAAGGGTTGCGGCGGCTCGAGTATCGCGGCTACGATTCGGCCGGCATCGCCGTGGGCAGCGCCGGGCGCAGCAAGCTCGAGGTAAGCCGCGCTTCGGGCAAGTTGGCAAATCTCGAAGAGATTCTCCGTGATCACCCGCTCGAGGGCACATTCGGCATCGGGCACACGCGCTGGGCCACGCATGGAAGGCCGACGGAAGAAAACGCGCATCCGCATCGCGACTGCTCCGGCCGCATAGTGGTGGTGCATAACGGCATCGTCGAAAATTATCTGGAGCTGAAGCACGAGCTCACGGCGCTGGGCCACAAATTCGTCACCGAAACTGACACCGAGATCATCGCCCACCTGATCGAGCAGATTCAAAAGGACGCCGAAGCTGGGGCCTCCGGCGACAGGTCTTCGTCGTCGGGGCGTGAGCCGGTTCCACTCGAAGAGGCCGTGCGCCGCGCGGCCCGGCGCCTCACCGGCGCCTTTGCGCTGGGCGTTCTGTCGGCGGCGGAGCCGGACAAGATCGTGGCCGCGCGCCTCGGACCTCCGGTCATTATTGGCGAGGGCGAGGGCGAGTATTTCGTGGCCTCGGATGTTCCCGGTATCCTGCATCACACGCGCAACATTTACTTCCTCGCCGATGGCGACGTGGCGATTCTCACGCGGGGCGGCATCGCGTTCACTGATTTCGACGGCAAGCCGGTAGAGCGCGCGCTGACGCGCATTCAATGGGATCCGATTCAGGCGGAAAAAGGCGGCTACAAGCACTTCATGCTCAAGGAAATCTGGGAGCAGCCGCGCGCCGTGACCGACACCACGCTCGGCCGCGTTTCGCTCGACTCGGGCAAAGTCTTCCTGGGCGAGATGGCGATCGGCGATGAAGAGCTGGCCCGCGCCCAGAGCATCAACATTGCCGCTTGCGGAACCAGCTGGCACGCGGCGCTCACCGGCAAATATATGATCGAGCGGCTGGCCCGTCTGCCCGTGGATGTGGACTACGCCAGCGAATACCGCTACCGCGATCCCATCGCCGGACCCGGCGCGCTGGGTCTGCTCATCACGCAATCCGGCGAAACCGCAGACACGCTGGCCGCGCAGCGCGAAATGAAGGCGCTGGGCTCGAAGACCGTAGCCATTTGCAACGTCGTCGGCGCCATGGTGGCGCGCGAGGCGCACGGCGCAATTTACACCCATGCCGGTCCGGAGATCGGCGTCGCGTCCACCAAGGCCTTCACTTCGCAGCTCACCGCACTGTTTCTGCTGGCGCTCAAGCTCGGCCAGCTTCGCGGCAAGCTCGACAAGGCGCAATCGGTCGCGCTGATTGAGGAGTTGAGCCGCATTCCCGTCAAGATGGAAGAAGTCCTGCGCGCCTGCTCCACTCAGTGCGAAGAGCTGGCGCGGGAATTCGCCCACGTGCGCGATTTCCTCTATCTCGGCCGCGGGATTCATTTTCCCATCGCCCTCGAGGGCGCGCTGAAGCTCAAGGAAATCTCCTACATTCACGCCGAGGGTTACCCAGCCGGCGAAATGAAGCACGGACCGAATGCGCTCATCGATGAGACACTGCCGGTGGTGGTGCTCGCCCACCGCGACCAAACCGATCCGGCTTCGAAGCTGCGCTACGAAAAGACGCTCTCGAACATCCAGGAAGTGACGGCGCGCTCCGGCCGCGTGATCGCCGTGGCCACAGAAGGCGACGCGCTCATTGGCAGCCTGGTGGAACACGTGATCCACATTCCGCCCGCGCCGGAGCTGCTTGCGCCGCTCATCGAGATTGTGCCCCTGCAACTGCTCGCCTATTACATTGCCGTCCGCCGCGGCTGTGATGTGGATCAGCCGCGCAACTTGGCCAAATCGGTTACCGTCGAGTAGGACATTTCTCCCCCGCGCGTAAGAGGGACTTGCGACCATGAACGGCAACCCGCCAACTCCGCGCCAGAGCGCATGGCTGGTCTTGGTCATGCTCCTCGTCATCGTGATTCCGGCAGGCATTACGCTACACACGGTGCGCGTGCCAGCTGCGATTGCCGTTGCCGGCGCGAACCCTACACCGCACGGATATACCGTGAGCCTGCTCCTGTTCGTGGTTCCCATTGCCGTCATCGGCGGATGGTTCCTGCCGCAGGAGCGGCTGCGCATTCCGCGGCGAGCCTTCGCGCTCACCCTGGCGCTGCTGGTGCCCGTGGGTTTTGCGCTCGATTTCTTCTTCGCCAACCGCTTCTTCACCTACCTGAACTCCGGCGCCACGCTGGGCGTTCGCGCGCCGGCAATCGGCGCAGCGATTCCCGTAGAGGAGTACGTGTTTTACTTCACCGGATTCCTCGCCGTGCTTCTGCTCTACGTATGGACCGGCGAATACTGGCTCGCCCGCTACAGCGTCGCCGATCCGCGCGCAGAAAGCGCCAAGATTCGCCGCCTGCTCAGCTTTCATCCGGCTTCTTTCGTTGCGGGCGCGGCGCTGATTGCCGCGGCAATCATCTACAAAAAGTGCTTCTCATCCGCTCCCGCCGGATTGCCGTACTACTTCATCGCGCTGGTGACGGGCAGCACCGTGCCCTCCATCGCGCTCTTTCCCGCGGCGCGGAACTTCATCCACTGGCGTGCGCTCTCGCTCACGATGTTCATGATCCTGCTCATCAGCCTGTTCTGGGAGGCAACGCTGGCTGTCCCTTATGGCTGGTGGGGCTTCCGACCAGAGCCGATGATCGGCATTTTCATCACCGCGTGGGCGAACCTGCCGATTGAAGAGGTGCTGGTGTGGATTTCCGTCACCTATACCACGGCGATTGTCTATGAGGTGCTGAAAATCAAGTTGCAGAGAGGCCCGGCGGGGCAGGAACCCGCTGCACAGCCGCCTACTTCGCGAACAGTTTGAGGTCGATGCCCGCGCCCATGGCCTTGTAGCCCTCGTCGCCTGGATGCAAATGGTCGCCCGAGTCGTACGCGGGATTGAAGCGCGTGGGATTGGCCGGATCGCGCGCAATCTGGTCGAAATCGATCACGGCATCGAAGACGCCGCTCGAGCGGATCCAGTTGTTCACTTCTTCGCGAATCTGCTCGCCTTTGTCGGAGTAATACCATGCGCCGCCGTAAGGTGTGAGCGTTGCGCCGTAAACCTTGATGCCGTGCTCGTGCGCGGCTTCGGCAATCTGCTTGAGCCCAAACTCCAATTGGGCGGCAGTGATGTCGTCCTCCGGCCCGGTTGGGCGCGCCATGTGGCCGATATCGTTAATGCTCTCGAGAACAATCAGGTATTTCACGCCGTCCTGCGCCAACACATCCCGGTCGAATCGCGAAAGCGCGCTCGGCCCCGCAGTTTCATTCAGCACGCGGTTGCCGCCAATGCCCTCGTTCAGCACGGACACGTGCTCCAGTCCCGGCTCCTGCTTGAGCCGCGCGGCCAGCACATCGGGCCAGCGGCGATTGGCGTCGGGCGTCGAGTGCGCGCCGTCGGTGATCGAATCGCCCAGCGCCACGATGGCGCGCGAGCCCGCGACGGCGGGAACGTCCACGCCGTTCAGGAAGTACCAGGAGGAAAACTTGCTGGGTTGAGCGAGCGCCGCGGCGCCGGCCACGTCGCCATCGGCGGAAAAGTTGTCTTGGTCGGCGAAGGAGTGGAATGTCTCCGCGCGCAGGTTCTGGTTGGGCAAGTAAAAGCTGATGGCGAGATCAGAGAGCGCAGGCACGGCCAGCGATACCGGATCGGAGAAGACGGCTGCGCCCGGCGCGATGCGCACCTGGGCCGCGCCGCCGAAGGTGAGCGTGTGATCGGTTCCCGGCTCGACGGCCGCGCCGCCCGCACTCAATGCCACATGAGCGTCGCCGATGGTCAAAGGATCGGTTCCAAATTCGTTGCTGAAGCGCACGCGAAGCATGTCGCCGCCGTTGGAGATGTGGACGATCTCGCGCAGCGTGGTTCCCGTGAAGGGGCGCGTGGCGAATCCGGGAAGCGCGAGCATGGGCGACGCCGCCCAGGTTCCCACCCATTGCGGGGCAGGCGAAGATTGCGCGCTGCAGATCGCGCCGGCCGCAAGCAGAAACGCAGGCAATCCGGCCCATCCCATCAGCCGCTTGGCCATCAAAGCATCTCCGAAGTTTCACCCGATCCAGGCGCACACGGAGTCTATCACGCCGTTCGAGCGCCCGGCGTTTGACGCGCGCGCACCCGCTTTGCGAGACTCACTCGTGATGCAGTACAGCGGAAAGGTTGAATACGCCCATCAGCGCAAGATTCGCGAGCGCAACAAGCCCTACTACCGGCTGGCCCACTGGCCCATCTGGATCTGGGTCTTCTTCTTGCTGCCCGGACCGCTCACCTTCAGCCTCTTCGCGCACGGCTTCAGCCGCAACAATTCCATCTGGCTCGGGATCGTGCTGCTGGGCACCGGCATTGCCGGCCTGTGCGCGCAACTGCCGGGCGTGGAGCCGCGCCCGTACATTCTGCGCTTCGATGAAGACAAACCGAATCCGCTCTACCGCAAGATCTGCTACACCTTTGCCTGGAACGCCGTGCTCAGCTTTGCGCTGCTCAATCTGAGCGGCCTCGCGATCGCCGTTGTGACCGGCAGGTGGTATCTGAAGCAGATTTATCATTACGGGTACTTCCCGCTCTGCGCGGCGATTCTGCTGCTGGGCGCGGCGGGCAAGCTGCCCCGCGTGGGCAAGTCGACGAAAGGCGAAGGCACGGAGCGCCGCTACTTTTACGGCTCCGTCTGGGCGGTGACCACCGCGCAAACCCTCCTGCTCATTCTGTGGAAAGCGCTTCCGGAAACGCGCACGGGAAGCCTCGTCAAGCTGATCGTCTTTGCAAGCGCGCTTGCCCTCATGGGTGCGCTCGCCCGCAGCGGCGTGTTGCCGCGCACACGGCCCATTTTGCCCGGGGAAGAGATGATCTCGGATTGATATCCGCTTTTCCATTAGGATTCGAGCGTGAGAAACTTCCGTACAATTCGCGAGGCTAAGGACTACCTTGCAAGCCGGATTGCCGCCGAAGCCGAGCAGGGAGGCAACCCTCTTTCGGAGATCGAGCGCAAAATGCTCTATTTCTCTGAGACCGACTGGACGCTACCCGAGATGGCAGAGGTGAGCGCCCAGTTCGACGCGGAGTACGACCAGGACGAATATGAGCGGAAGGTCAGCGGTCTGGTTCGTAAGATCACGGCTCGCCATCACGGGAACAAAAAAGAAGAAGAGGAATCGTGGGACGACGCGGTGGCGAAACTGAGCGAGGGCGATCATTACATTCTCGTTCTCGTTTCTTCCGACCGGTCGAGCGCCATCGGGTTTCTTTCTTCCCTCGGTTCCAATCGCATTCGGCCGCCTCGCGACATTCTGAAGCTTTGGCTCACGGCCTTTGCCGTCATTTTCCTCGGGCTCGGCGTTGTGGCGCTCTGGAACTGGCTTTTTCGTTCCCAATGAGGATTTGTGCGCCTCAAAGAAAGTGATCCAAATCACTTTTCCTTTACGATTGCACGCGCTATAAATGCGGTATGTGCCTGGCCATTCCCGGTCGCGTGGAAGAAGTCTTTGCCGAAGGCGGGCTGCGTATGGGACGCATGAACTTCGGCGGGGTGGTGAAACGCGTGTGCCTCGATTGCGTGCCCGAGCTCCAGGTAGGCGATTACGCCATCGTGCACGTGGGTTTTGCCATCGCCAGGATCGACGAGGAGACGGCCAAGAAGACGCTCGAGGATTTTCGCGCGATGGGCGTGCTCGAAGCCGAGTTCCAGAGCGAGGAAGAGGCGTTTGCACGCGCGGCCCATGCAGCCCAATCGAGTTGCCCGGACGGGAGTTGTGATACAGCGAGTCAGCAAGTCAGCAAGTTAGCAAGTCAGCATTTCAGACCGGGCCGGAAATGAAATACCTGACCGAGTTCCGCAACGGCGAAATCGCTCGAACGCTGGCGCGCGAAATTCACGCGCTCGCGACGCGGCCGTGGAAGATCATGGAAGTGTGCGGCGGGCAGACGCACTCCATCATCAAGAACGGCATCGACCAGATGCTGCCCGCACAGATTGAAATGGTGCACGGCCCCGGCTGTCCCGTGTGCGTCACGCCGCTCGAGCTCATCGACAAGGCGCTGGCCATTGCCGCGCAGCCGGGCGTGATCTTTTGCTCCTTCGGCGACATGCTGCGCGTGCCCGGAAGCACGGGCGACCTGTTCGAAGTGAAGAGCCGCGGCGGCGACGTGCGCATTGTCTATTCGCCGCTCGATGCCGTCGACCTGGCGGTGAAAAACCCCGGCAAGGAAGTGGTCTTCTTCGGCGTGGGATTTGAG
>JASHOQ010000003.1 GCA_030041045.1 Acidobacteriaceae bacterium | reverse complement strand
TTTACCTTTTCGCCCTTCTTGACAACCTCGGAGGGGTGCTTGACGCGCTTGGTCCAGCTCAGGTTTGAAACGTGAACCAACCCGTCAATGCCTTCCTCGATCTCGACGAAAGCGCCGAAATCGGTGAGGTTGCGCACGCGGCCCTCGACAACCGTACCCGTGGGATAGCGCTCGGTGAGGTTCTCCCAGGGATTCTCCATGAGCTGCTTCATGCCCAGGGAGATGCGGCGGTCAGCCGGGTTGACGCTGAGGATGACGATATCGACTTCGTCGCCGGGCTTGACCAGCTTGGAAGGATGCTTGAGCCGCTTGGACCAGGTCATCTCCGAGAGATGCACCAGGCCCTCGATGCCCTGCTCGAGCTCCACGAACGCGCCGTAGTCGGTAACCGAAAGCACGCGGCCGTGCACACGCGCCCCCACGGGATAGCGCTCGGAAGCGTCCAGCCACGGGTCCGGAGTCAACTGCTTGAAGCCGAGCGAGACGCGCTGTTTCTCCTTGTCGAACTTGAGCACCTTCACCTGGATCTCGTCGCCCACGTTCACCAGGTCGCGGGGATGGGTGAGCCGGCCCCAGCTCATATCGGTGATGTGCAGCAGGCCGTCGATGCCGCCCAGATCGACAAAAGCGCCGTAGTCGGTGAGGTTCTTCACCGTCCCGGTGAGCACCGCGCCCTCAAACAGGTGCTCCATGGTAGCAGCGCGCTTGGAGTTCTGCTCTTCCTCAAGCAGCTCCTTGCGGCTCACCACCACATTGCCGCGCTTCTTGTTGAGCTTGATCACGCGGACGTCGATCTGCTGGCCCAGGTAGCCGTCGAGGTTGCGCACCGGCCGGATTTCAAGCTGCGAGCCGGGCAGGAATGCCTTCAGGCCGATATCCACCGTGAGCCCGCCCTTGACGCGGCTGACCACCGTACCCTTGATCGGAGTCTTATCGTTGGCGGCCTTTTCGATTGTGTCCCACACGCGTAGGCGCGCGGCGCGCTCATAGCTCACCAGGTAGCCGCCTTCGGGCTCCTCGCGCTCGATGACCACGTCGATCACTTCGCCGGGTTGGAACTTCACTTGGCCGGTGTGATCGACCACCTGCTCCAGAGGCACCAGCCCCTCGGACTTCAGGCCTACGTCCACCACCAGGTGTTTCTCGGTCTGTTTGATCACCGTGCCCTGGACGACTTTGTCCCCGTAGGCCTCTACCGCTGCGGCCTCGGCGGCCTGCTCGCGCTCAAAAGCTTCGAGCGCGGCGGAAAAATCCTCAGCCGACTCGGAAATCGGGACGCTATGCTCGGCCGGACCGGTTCTGGTAGCCGCGGAGAAAGCCGCGGACTCCTGGGCTGCCGGCGCATGCGCGGCCACCGGCTCGGCGGCGGGCTCGATGGCGGGTGGCTCGGCCTCCGGCACACTCACTTCGTCGGCGGCACGATTCTCGAGATTAGCCTCGAGGTTGGACGTGAGGTTAGACGTGGACTCGTACGGCGGCTGCTCCAGCTCCGCTGCAGGCTCTAGCGTTGGGGTTTCCAATTCGGTGTTCAGGGTTATGCTCTCGGTTTCGGGATTGAGGACGTTTGCCATTCCTGCCAGCTCCGGGATTCGTTGCTCCTGCGGGCGGACGCGCCCGCGTCTGCCGCTGGTCGGCTCCCTGGGTCACGCGCCCGCAGTTGCCTGCGGCCGGCATGGCCTGGGGGCGGCTTCAAGCTGTGTTCCTGCGGTCGTTTTCTCGAGCGCGCCGGTTCAGGCTTTCCGGAGCATCAGCCGCCCCATGCGCGTACGCCCGGCAAGAATCGGCTGGTCTCCTTGGGGAAAAACCCTGCAGGCAACGGCAAAGCTGGAGTGCGGCCGCAACTCACTGCTGGAATCCGCGCAGGAAGCTACGCTCACGAGTGTAGCAATCTCCGCAAGTCAAGGTCAAACCAGCCCATCTTTGCGCGTGCCCCTCGCGCCCATGGCTGAAGGCGCGGGCGCATCACGGGCGCGGCACAGATACCCTTCTATACTGAATCGGACAACGCTCAATCCGGCTGAATCCGGGCCGGCTGAATCCGGGCTAGCCGGATCCCGCGGCACACTCGAGGCACGCTCCATCTGAAGAACGGACGGCGGCAATGGAACACTTCTGGACTCCCTGGCGCTACAACTACGTCACCATGGCCGAGTCGGCGGTGCGTCCCGGCGTTCCCGCCGCGCTGAAGGCATGGCCGGGCGACAAGGGCTGCGTCTTCTGCAATCTCATTGCCTCCGTCGATCACGCCATTGAGGCAGGCATGGATCGCGAGGCAGCCGAGGCTGCCGGCGGCATTGTTTTGCGCGCGCAGCAATGTTTTATCTGCCTGAATGCCTTCCCGTACACCTCGGGCCACGTCATGGTGATGCCTTATGCGCACCTCGACCGCCTGGCACGCCTGCCGGAAGAAACGGCGCACGAGCTGATGGATCTGGCGCAGCTGACCGAGCGCGTGCTCGATCGCGTGTACACACCGCAGGGCTTCAATTTTGGATTAAATGTGGGCCAGGCCGCGGGCGCGGGCGTAGCCGGCCACCTTCATCTGCACGCCATGCCGCGCTGGGTGGGCGACACCAGTTTTATGACCACGGTGGCCGAAGCGCGCGTGCTGCCGGAGGAGTTGGATACCACCTGGCGGCGGCTGCGGACGGCCTTTGCCGAGGTCAAGGGAGAGGAATCGGGCGGGAACGCCGCCAAGGAAACCGGCACGGCGAGCTAGAGTGCATACCCCTCTGATCTGCCGGCAAGGTGACGCGCCGCGCGCGCTCTGAGCGCCCAAGTTCACACGCGGATTGTCGGCCACGCCTTTGCCTTCCCATTTCGCGCGCCGATTTTTATGCACGGAATGCGCACGACGGTGTATCCTGCCAGCGCCGCATTGCCAGCCGGCGGTGACCGGATCGAGGACCGCATGATGACCCGGATGATGACTCATCGGAAGAAGCTGCTGCTTTGCCTGAGCGCCGGGCTCCTGCTGGCCTTTGCCGCGATCCCCGCGCCGGCCGCCGACGTATCCGGCACCTGGACAGCCGACGCCGTCGGCCCCGACGGCTCCAGTTACCCGCTCACCTTCGTCTTCAAGCAGGATGGCGCCAAGCTGACGGGAACCGTGCAAGGCCCGCAGGGGGATGCCATCGAGATCAGCAACGGCAAGGTCGACGGCAACAACATCTCTTTTCAGGTTTCCTTCAACGGCATGACCATCACTCACGCGGGAACCGTGAACGACGCCGGCGACGAGATCAAACTGAGCACCAAAGCCGACCAGCCCGACTTCCCCGCCCACGACCTGACGCTCAAAAAGGCCAAGCCGCCGGCGCAACCGGCCCAGTAGCGGGGCTCAAGACTTCGTCCAGCTCGCAGCCAGTACGCGCGGCTCGGGCCGGCAGTGCTGGCGGGCAAAGTTTCTTCACACTTTGCCGCACTCTGAGGCATCCAGGCGCATCTTTTCTGCAGGTACCGGCTCGCAAGGGTTGTCCCGCAAGGGAACGCCTTCCCGTATCCGCAGACGGAATCAAGCACGCTAACATATCTACCCGCTTTTTCACAGCGATTCACAGGTAAATTGATCTTGAAAAACGTGTAAATGGGGTTCAAATGGGGAGGGCCAACGATGCCGTCATCCGCTGAAACCGTTTGCGCGAACCCGGCGCCGATTGAGTGCCGGCTCGAATCGCCTCCTTTGTGGATGCCCGATCCACTCGAGATCGGCGACACGCTACGGATGCGATTCCGCGCCATCGCCTGGGGCGCGCTGCTCTCGGCAGTCCTCTGGGCCAGCGTCCTTCTAGCCGGCCGCGCGCTGTGGAACCTGTGGCGGTAAGTTCCTGAATCTTTCCAATTCCGCCGGGCGAGTCTCCCCGGACATGAAGCGCGTCAGCGGGATTCGCCGCTTTCCGCACCTTCGGCTGCCAACGCCAGGCCGGGCTCTTCCAAATCGGCCGTCTCGAAATCGGCCGGTTCCAGCTCCGCAGCCTCCGTGCCCCGGCTCTCCAGCAAACTCGCCGAGAGCTGTTTGCGCGGCTTGATACCGAGCTTGCGCAGCATCTCCACTTGCTTGACCAGATTGCCCGGTCCGATGGCGAGCTGCCTGTGCGCCTGGTCATAGGCTTTGCGCGCATTCACGAGCGCCGCACCCACCTGTTCGAGATTGGCGGCAAAGCCGACGAACTTGTCGTAGAGTTCCGCTCCGCGCTTCATCACCTTGTCCACGCTCTCGGCCTGCTTTTCCTGGCGCCACAGATCCTCGACGATGCGGATGACGAACAGCACCGTGGTGGGACCGGAGAGCAGCACTCCCTTCGCATAGGCGTCGTGCCAGAGGGTCTCATCGTTCTGCAGGGCCATGAGAAACGCCGGCTCGATGGGGACAAACATCACCACGAAGTCGGGCGACTCGATCCCGGCCAGGGATTGATAGTTCCGGCCGGCAAGCTCGGTGAAGTGAGTGCGCACGCTGGCAACGTGCCGCTTGATGGCCTCTGTGCGGCTCTTCTCGTCGGCGGCGTTCACTGAGTCGTTATACGCATTCAGCGAGACCTTCGAATCGATCACGAGGTGCCTGCCGCCGGGCAGCTTCACCACCACATCGGTCTGGCGGCGCTGCATGGCTTCGCCGTCGCCGTTCATCTCCATGAAGCTCTGCTGGAAGCTGTAGTGCACGCCCTCCTCCAGGCCGGATTTGTCGAGGATGTTGCGCAGGATGGTCTCGCCCCAGTTGCCCTGCGCTTTGGTGTCGCGCCGCAGGGCCGTGGCCAGATTGTGCGCCTCTTCGGTCAGGGCCTGGTTCATGGTGCCTAGCGTTCCAATCAGCGTCTTGAGCTCGGTAACGCCGGTCTTTGAATCCGATTGCGCTTCCTCCACCTTCTTGCGGAAGTCGCCGAGTTGCTCGCGCAGCGGCGTGAGCAGCGTTCCAATTTCCTTCTGGCTGCCCTCGGAAAAGGATTTTGTTTTCTGCTCGAGAATTTCGCCCGCCAGCGCCTGAAACTGGTTGGACAGCGTTTCCTTCGCAGTCTCAAGCAGCGTCACTTTCTCCGCCATGCTCGCGCGCTCGTTGCGCAGCTCGGCCTCAAGCTCGCGGATGCGCGCTTGCGCCATGCTTTCCGCCTCCGTCTTCGCGCGCAGTTCGTCATTGAGCTTGGATCGCGCCTCATTGGACTGCTGAAGGGTCGTCAGCCGTTCGGCGGCCACGGCTTCAAAGCCGGCACGCTCATCGGACTCTTTGCGCACTTGCTTGAGCTCTGTGCCAGCCGCATCCAGAGCCTTGGTAAGCTGCTCCTTGCTGTATTCAAGGTTGGCTCTCTCTCTCTTGGCCAGCGAATGGGTTCCCAGCAATCCAAGCAGAACTCCGACCAGGCACCCGACAAGAAGTGCAACAACGATGGCATCGAAGCTGAGCATGCAAAAGTCCTCTTCGCCTAATGTACGCCCGGCGCAACCCGATTTCACGTGCTTTCCGCAACGGGGAGCACACGGTGGTACCTAGAGCCTGTTAGGACTTTTGGGATGGCCGGCATGGCGCTTGAAAACCCAGCCGGATCAGGCCGGGACAAGCTGCCGGACCGCGGTTGGATCCTCTTCCGGCCGGCGCCACGGCGCGGCCGTGCTCAGCTTTACACCCCCCGCGCGGGCCCTTTAGACTTGAACTTTCGGGGCCGTGCGCATCTTTTTCTGCGCATCGGTTGTCATTCCCTGCCTGGGAACGATATGGTAGGCAGCGGAGCGGGAGCGCATCTTCACACGGCTCCGGAACCATCCCCAAGTTTCCATCAACAACTGAGGAGAAGCGTGCATGGCCGTTGAAGAAAAGGTGAAGACGATCATTGTCGAGCAACTGCAGGTGGACGAGGCTGAGGTGACTCCCGGCGCCAGCTTCCAGGAAGACCTGGGCGCCGACTCGCTCGACGTGGTCGAGTTGGTAATGCAGTTTGAAGAGGCGTTCGACCTGGAGATCCCCGACGAAGACGCGGAAAAGATCAAGACGGTGAAGGATGCCATCGATTACATCGAGAAGAACGCGAAAGGCGGCAAGTAGGCATTGACCGAGGGAATGACGCGTCGAGTTGTGGTTACCGGCGTGGGGCTGTTATGCGGCGTAGGCAACACCGCTCCCGAAGTGTGGCGGCAGCTTCTGGCCGGCGCCAGTGGTATGGCCCCCATTCAGGGTTTCGATACTACCGGCTTCCCCGTCACTTTTGCCGCGGAAGTGAAGCACTTCGACCCACTCAACTTTGTAGAGAAGAAGGAAGCGCGCAAGATGGGGCGCTTCATCCATTTTGCTTTTGCCGCCACGGCGGAGGCGATGGCCCAGTCGGGCCTTCAAATCACGCCGGAGAATGCCGGCCGCATCGGCGTGTTCATCGGCTCCGGCATCGGCGGATTCGAAATCATCGAGCGTGAACACTCCAGCCTGCTCGAAGGCGGCCCGCGCAAGATCTCTCCCTTTTTCATCCCCGCGGCCATCGTCAACATGGCCGCTGGCCAGTTGAGCATCCGCTATGGCGCCAAAGGCCCGATCTCGGCCACGGCCACGGCCTGCGCCACCAGCGCCAACTCCATTGGTGACTCGGTGCGCATGATCCTGCACGGCGATGCGGATGCCATGATCGCCGGCGGATCGGAGGCTGCGGTTACGCCGCTTTCCGTGGGCGGGTTCGCCTCCATGCGCGCGCTTTCCACCCGCAACCATGAACCCACGCGTGCCAGCCGCCCCTTCGACAAAGACCGCGACGGCTTTGTGATTGGCGAGGGCGCCGGCATTTTGATTCTCGAAGAGCTGGAGTTTGCGCGCGCGCGCGGCGCGAAGATTCTTGCCGAGGTTATCGGCTACGGCATGAGCGCCGACGCCTATCACATGACCGGCATCGCTCCGGAGGGGCAGGGCGCGCAGCGCAGCATGCTGGCGGCCCTGAAGGATGCGGGCATCCGGCCTGAGCAAGTGAGCTACATCAACGCCCATGCCACCTCCACGCCGGCCGGCGACGGCAACGAGTCGCGCGCCATTGAAGTGGTTTTCGGCGAGCATGCGCTTTCCAAGACATTAAAGATCTCCGGAACAAAATCCATGACCGGCCACCTGCTCGGCGGCGCGGGCGGGCTCGAGGCCGGCATCGTCGTGCTCGCGCTCCAGCACCAGGTGCTGCCCCCGACCACCAACCTCGACAACCCCGACCCCGCCTGCCGCCTCGACTACGTGGCCAACAAGTCCCTACCCCACAGCTTCGACATCGCGCTTTCCAACTCCTTCGGCTTTGGCGGCATCAACGCCTCGCTGATCATGCGGCGATGGGTGGAATAAGGCAGGGATCAGGGATCAGGGATCAATTGAAGGTTAAGCGTGTGCGGAATGGTTTTTTCCCTGTGTGCGCAGGCGCCACCAGCGGTGCGGTGATTCCTCGGCAAATGCGTCGGGGGCAGCGCGCTCCGGCGCCGGCGGCTCTTTTTCTGCGGCCTCTCCATGCGATTCCTCCCGCAAGTTGCCGCGCCCTTCGTGCCGCAATTCCCCATGCAATTCCCGGCTTGAATCTCGGTCCAATTCCCCGCGCAGTTGCTTCACCGCCTGCCTCACCTGGGCGCGCAAAGCCTCCGCCTCAAAGGTACAGGAGCGGATGTAGGCCGAGACTGTAAGTCCCGCCTCGGCCGCGCGCTGCTTCAACTGCGCGCATTCGGCCTGGCTAAGGCGGAGGGTCACGCTCGCTCGGCGCTTGCTCGACTCCGATGCCGCGGTCTCCGGCCATTCGGCGTCCGCGGGGCTGTTCGCTGCCGGCTCACACAGGCTGGGCGCGTTGGCCGCGCCGGCCCTCGGCCTTGCCCAACCCATGCTGTGCCCACCTGCCATGGAAACACGCGCGCCGCGGCGCAGCGCGCCTTCATAGCTGATTGCGTCGGCTTCCTCCTCGGCTTCCCTGTCCGCCGCACTCCACGCAGAAGACGCAGTCCCGTGTTCCTCGGCCCCGCCGTTGTCGTTTCGTGCATCGTCACCGTGCGGCGCCGGCTCGGGCGCAGCCGCGGCGGAGAGCACGCTCAAGAAAGTCTCCGGGGGCAAGGTCTGCGGGCCAAGGCCGGTCAAGTCGACGCCCGTTGCTTCAGGATCAGGAGAATCGACTCTTGTCGAGGCAGAATGCACGGCGCCTGAAAACGGCGGCTGCTCCCACCAGGGTAGCGCGGCGTCATCGCGCGGCAATTCGCCTGACAGGCTCCCTATAAGAGCGCTCATGCCCTCGCTGCCTGGGGCGCTGCGCAACTTCGGCTCGCCGGTGGCTGCTTGCATGGGCCTAAGAGTATCGGGTGGCGAAGGTGTGTAGTTCAGAGAAGGCGCAAGTTAAATGCCGCGCCAATTCCAATCCCGGAATGATGCGACGCGCGTATCCCGAAATGAAACTCACGCCGCTGTGGGAGGATCCAATCCCTAGTCGGTCTGCGCCTTGGCCGCCGTCTCGGGAAGAATGCGCCCGGGGAGGTGAAGCAGTTGTGTCACCGTCTCGGCGCACATCGGCCGGGCATAGAGAAAGCCCTGTCCGTAGCGGCAGCCCATGGTTTCGAGCAGTTGTTGCTGCGCGCCGGATTCAATCCCCTCGGCCACCACGTCCATGCCCAACACCCGTGCCAATTCCAGAATGGTGCGCACGATCTGCAGCGGCTGATCGCCCTCGGTCATGCGGTTCACAAACGAGCGATCGATCTTGAGCGCGTCGAAAGGAAATGCGTGCAGGTGGTTCAGCGAGCTGTAGCCGGTGCCGAAGTCGTCCATGAGGAGGGAAACCCCCAGCTTACGCAGGTGCTTGAGTACGTCGAGGGCCGTGGGCTTATCCGAGATCAGGCTCGATTCCGTCATCTCCAGGCCCAGTTGGCTGCTGGAGATGCCGCTGCGCATCAGCAGGGCCTCCACGTGATCGGCAAGCCCCTCGCGTGCAAACTGCGGTGCCGAAAGATTCACGCACACGCGCACGGAGTTCGGCCTTGACAGCTCCCGGTTCCACTGCTGAATCTGGCGGCATGCTTCGGAAAGGCCCCAGTCGCCGATGGGCAGAATCATCCCGCTCTGTTCGGCCGCGGGAATGAACTCGGCCGGCGCCAGCAGTCCCCGTTCCGGATGTCGCCAGCGAATCAGCGCCTCCAGGCCCACGATGCGACGGGTGGCGATCTCCACCTCGGGCTGGTAGTAAAGCACAAACTGGCGCTGCTCGAGCGCCGTGCGCAGGTCCGGCTGGCGCGGCCAGCTTGTCTCCCGGATTCTTGCCGGCCGCGCGGGCTGCGGCCCAGCGGCTTCCAGGTTGCGGCGCAGCCGGCGCAGCTCCAGTTGACTGGCGGCCATGTCGGCCAGGCTTTCAAGCATGCGCAGCTCGTCCTGCGCCATCCGACGGCGCGGCTGGCTGCCGAAAATGGTCAGCACGCCGAGAATTTTGCCGTCCCAGGAGCGCACCGGAGCGCTGGCAAAGGAATGAATCTCCAGCCGTCGGCAGACGAACCGCCGCTGCGCGAGCTGGGGATCGGCTTTCGTATCGGGAACCACGATGGGCCCATCCTCAGTCAGAACCATTTCAAAGATAGAGCCTCTGCGGGGCAGTTCCCTTACCGGCTCGCCCCAGGAGGACTTGATCCACACCCGGCCCACGTCGGCGAAGCCGAGCAGCACCGTGTCTGCATGGAAATACTCGGCCGCCAGCCGCGTAATAGCATCGAAAGCAGGTTCCGCCCGCGAATCCAGGATGCCCGTGTCTGCCAGGGAGGCCAGACGGGCCTCTTCCTGTTGCCAATAAAAATCCTGCTCTGCCAGTTCTACCTGTGCCATTCGGGCTCCGGGGAGCGTGGTGAAGAAGCACCCTGTTCTCAAGTGAGGGACAACACCGGTTTTGTCGGCTTAGATGCCGCCGTGTTGCAGTGTGGCAACAACCCTTGGCCGGAGAGCTGAATAATTTTCTGCGTTAACCGGCCCCGGGGTCTGGTTATCCGCAAAGCTAAACCAGCGCCTCGTTCAGGGTATCGGCTTAGGTAAATAAGACCATGAGGTTACCCAAGGACCAAAACCCCTCAGCCCACGTGTACCTCTCAGTTAACCGTTATTTGCGCGCTCTTGTTTGTCCCGTTTCTGTCCACAGGAAGGTCAGCTCATCGGTCGTGTCCTGGATTTGCTGGTCCACGCTTACGCCGGCCGAGTGGCCGCCGGAAACACTATAGTGCAACAGCACCGGTCGGCCGCTTTTCGACGACGCCTGAAGCAGCGCCGTCATCTTGCGCGCGTGCAGAGGGTCGACGCGCGTGTCACTGTCCCCGGTAAAAAACATCACCGCGGGATAATCCGAGCGCACGGTCACGTTCTGGTAGGGCGAGTATTTGAGCAGATACGGAAACTGCTTCTCGTTCTCCGCCGAGCCGTATTCGGTGGTCCAGTAGTAGCCCACTTCGAACTTCTGGTAGCGCAGCATATCGAGCAGCGGATAGCCGCACCAAACGGCGCCGAACAGCTCCGGATGCTGGGTGAAGGAAGCGCCCATCAGCAGCCCGCCGTTGGAGACGCCGCGGATGGCGAAATGCGTCGGCGAGGTGTACTTGTTGTCGATCAGGTATTGGGCCGCGGCGAACCAGTCATCGAAAACGTTCTGCTTCTTCTCGAACATGCCCGCCTCGTGCCACTGTTCGCCGTATTCGTTGCCGCCGCGCAGGTTGGGCACCGCAAACCATCCGCCATTCTCCAGCCACCACGCGTACTCGGGGTTGAACTCGGGCATGATGTTCACTTCGAAGCCCCCGTAGCCGGTCATCAGCAGCCGCTCCGTTCCGTCCTGTTTCAGGCCTTTCTTGCCGGCAATATACATTGGAATGCGTGTGCCGTCCTTTGATGTGTAGAAGACCTGCTTCAGGTCGTATTGCGTAGAGTCGAAGGGAATCTTGGGCTGGAAGAACACTTCGCTCTGGCCCGTCTCTGTGTCATAGCGGTAGAGCGTGGGCGGCACGATATAGGACTCGAATCTGTAAAAGCCGTAGCGGTCCGTGGTGCGCCCGGTTAGTCTCGATGCCGACCCGATGCCGCTGTATTCGATGTGGCCGATCGGTTTCCCCTCGAGCGAGTACACCTCGGTCTCGGTCTTCACATCCACAAGGCGGTTGACGAAGACTTTTCCGCCCACGATGTTCCAGTCGCCGATCACGTTCTTGCCTTCGGGCACAATCGTCTGCCACGCCTCCGGCATCACCCCGGGGTCGGCCTTCAGGATCCGTCCCATCGGCGATTTGTAGTCGGTCTTCACGTACCAGGCGCCGTCGGCAAAGTTGACGGAAAAACGCGATTCGATGCCCCACACCAGGATGTCGAAAGCTGAGTTGGGCTTCTTCAGGTCACGGAAGACGATGTCTACGCGTTTGGCCGGCACGCCGCGATTGATTTGGATCACCATGTAGCGGTAGTCGTCGGTGATGGAGGCGGAAAACAGGTCGTTCGGCCCCAGGAGCTCACCGCGGAACTCGTTGCCGAAGATGAGCGTGTCGCGGGAATTGCGCGTGCCCAGTACGTGCTGGTAGAGGAGCGTACCCTGTTTGGTATTGCGCGCATAGAAAACGCTCGCCTTGTCCGGTGCGAACGTGATGCTGAAGTAGCGCGCCGAAGGCAGCGTGTCGTCGAGCGTTTTGCGCGTCGTCACATTGAAGAAATGGATCGCGGTCTCGTCGGCCCCGCCTTCCTTCACCGAGTAGGCCACCAGCAGGCCGTCGCGGGAAACATCGTTGATGTAGACCGAGGTATTGGGGTCGCGGCTCAGCACCGCGGGATCGATCAAGCGCTCGTCTTTGCCCGTCCAGCCGTGGCGCATGTAAACGGAGAACTGGCCCTCGCCGGCCAGACGGCGATAGAAGAAATAATTGCCGCCGCGCTCCATGGGAGCCGATGTCAGGGTGATGTCGATCAGCGGTTCGAGATCGTCGGCGATCTGGGAGCGGATGTGCGCCTGCTGGAGATAGTCGTTGGTGTATGCGTTCTCGGCGTCGATGAAGGCGCGCGTGTCCGGGCTTTTTGCGTCCTCGAGCCAGCGGTAGTTGTCCACGATCTTGGTGCCGAAATAATCGTCGGTCACCGGCTTGGGGTCCGCGGCCGGCGGCTCCGGCAGCGTGATGTTGCCGCCTCCGTGAATCGTCTGGGAAAATCCGCTCATCGCCATCAGCAGGAAAGCCAGCTCAACAGGAATGGAAATCCGCACGCGCCCTCCTTTGCTATTGAGCATATATGTCCGTAGCGCCCTCCCCGGTAAAATCGATGCAAGTGGCCCAATCGCCTTCAACCCAGCCGGAGCGCGCGCCCTCGTGGTGGTCGCGCGGCCTGGGCGCGTTGCACCCGGCCCACGCCCACAGCATCTTTTCCGCCACCGTGGTGCTGATGCTCTCTACCTTCCTTTCGCGCATCATCGGTCTGGTGCGGGTGAAATACATTGTCTGGCTCTTCGGCACGGGCGTCGATGCCGATGCCTTCAATGCCGCCTTCGTTTTGCCCGACATGATCTCCTATTTTCTTGTCGGCGGTGCGGCCTCCATTACCTTCATCACCATTCTCACGCGCTACCGCGAAACCGGCCGCGAGGCCGAGGGCGAGCGCTCGCTCTCGGTGATCCTTACCACCATGTACCTGGTTCTGGGCGCGGCCATCGTGTTTGCCGAAATCTTCGCGCCCTGGTACGTGCGCTGGTGGTTTGACGGATTCGATCCGCATAAGGCGGCCGTGTGCGTCACCCTCACGCGCATTCTGCTGCCGGCACAGTTGTGCTTCTTTGCCGGCGGCGTTTTTGGCGCCGTGCTGCTGGTACGCAAGCAGTTCACGGTGCAGGCCGTGGCGCCGCTCATCTATGGGCTCGGCACCATCGTGGGCGGCGTGCTGCTGGTGAAAAAAATCGGCGTCTCTTCGCTGGCCGTGGGCACGCTCGGCGGCGCCATCTGCGGGCCGTTTTTGCTCAACTGGATTTTCGCCCGCCGCGCTGGCTCACGCTACCGCATGATTCTCGACTGGCACGACGAGGGGCTGCGTGAGTGGGTGCGGCTCTCGCTGCCCCTCATGGCCGGCGTCTCGCTGGTCACTGCGGACAACTGGATCATCGCCCACTTCGCCTCGAAGATTGGCGGTGCGGTCTCGCTGATGAGCTACGCCAAGCAACTCTTCACCGCGCCCATGGCCATGCTGGCGCAGGCGGCCGGCGCTGCATCGCTTCCCTTTTTTGCCAGCCTGTGGACGCAGGATAAGCGCTATGAGTTCGCCACCGGCGTGGCCGACTCGGTTTCGCGCGTGGCCTCCCTGGGGCTGCTGGCCGCCTCGGTCATGATTACGCTCGGCCGGCCGGCCATCGATTTCGTCTTCAGCGGCGGGCGCTTTAGCGCCCACGGCGCCGCGCTCTGCGCCGTCTACTTCGCCATCTTCTCCATTTCGCTCTTTCTCTGGTCGGCGCAGGCCATCTACGCCCGCGCCTTCTACGCCGCCGGCAATACCTTTGTGCCTATGGGCGCCGCGACGCTGGTCACGCTGGTTTCGCTGCCTATCTATTACGCGCTCTATCGCGCGCAGGGCGCCGCCGGCCTGGCCGTCGCATCGGACATCGGCATCACCCTGCAGACCGTGGTCATTGCCGTGCTGCTGCACAAACGGCGCATGGTCTCGCTCGCGAGCCTCGATTACGCGGAGATGAGCCGGTGTCTGGCGGCTTCGCTTGCCGGCGGCGTTGCCGTGGCGCTGCTTGCCTGGGTGCTGGGCTGGCTCTTCGTTCACCTTTCCGTCGCGCGCCTCCACCGTCACGTGGAAGACCTTGTCGTTCTCTTCGCCGGCTCCGCGCTCTGGCTGGCGCTCGCGAAATGGATCCTCGAGAAGACAGGCTCCGCCCTGCCTCGCGTGGCCATGAAGCGGCTGGGGCTCCGATAGGCACGATGGTTTTTGCCAGGCAAGACGGACAGGGCAAGACGTGCGCCCCCGCGGACGGGAGCGCTCGCGAACCAGCGGAGGGCCCGGCGTGGGCTAGGCCGTAGCCTTCGCCGGCTCCGGCACGACCACCGGCGCGGCGGATTTCGCATCAGGCTTGCGGATATCGATGCCGCCCTTGAAGAACGCGCCGTCTTCAATGCTGATGCGCGCTGCGGCTACGTCGCCGTTCAACGAGCCCTCGGCGCGGATGTCCACGCGATCCGTGGCCGTGACGTTGCCTTTCACCTTGCCCAGCACCACGATCTCGCGCGCGCTGATGTTGGCCGACACCTGGCCGTTGCGGCCCACAGTGACGCGATTGCCCGGCAAGTTCAGGCTGCCTTCCACCTTGCCGTCGATATAGAGAGACTCTGATCCGGTGATCTCGCCCTTGATGTATAACCCCTTCCCGATGGTCGCTTGCTCGCCGGACACAGCCTGCGGCCGGGCTGGACTTTCCACCGGCGTGGGCTGCGGATTGGCCCGCGGCGGTTCGGGAGTGGGTACGGTGTTGATCGGTCCGGTCTGGCTGGGTTTCCACATTGCGCTCAAGACGGTTTCCTTTTCTGTCCCACAAGGGACTGGAGGGGATTGCCAAGGCGTAGGCCAGTGGCCTGATCTCTCAAAATAAGAGTGCGGACCGCCGTCCGGCTTGCCTCACGCCAGCCTGGCAGCGGCCTCGGAAAAGAGTGTATTCCATCCAGGTTCTTTCACCAAGATTGGAGTGTGCCTGTATTTTAGCCTGAATGCGGCCGGCGGGCGACCCCATTGGTAACGTCTCAACTCCACTGCTCCAAAAACGGTGCGGCCGGCCCTTCGCGCCGCCGCCCACTTTACTGCCCCCTCCCCAGCGCATGGGACGAAAAGATACCACCTTCGCCTCGCCGCGCCGATGCCCTACCCTTGAACCATGACCGATCGCGAACTCCTCGCGCGCATTGCCCGCTCACCGGGCGGCAAAGCCGGATACAAGCAACTGGTGCGCGAGCTGGGCCTGGGCGGCGGGCGCGAGCGGCGCTTGCTGCTCGAGCAGCTGGCGCGGCTCACCGCGGCGGGCAGGCTCGTCACGCTCCACCGCGAGATGTGGTCGCTGCCGAGCCAGGTAGCGGGCTCAAGCAAGGGAACGGCGGCGGGCGCAGTGGACGTGCGCGGCAATTTTCGTGAGGGGCGTAGCGACAACGTCGTCGCGGGCCGGCTCGATCTCCATCGCGACGGCTTCGGCTTCGTGCGGCCCCATCCCACTCAAAGCCGCGCTGCTGCAGGTGCGCGCCGGGCCGCAACCCAGGAAACCGGCGAGGATGTTTTCATCCCGCCGGACGAGATCAACGGCGCCATGCAGGGCGACCAGGTGCTGGTGGAGCTTGATCCTCCCAAGCGCGACGGCCGGCGCCAGGGACGGATCGCGCGCTTGCTCACGCGCCGCAACACGACCGTGGTCGGAACATTTCGTTATGCACGAACCGGGCGCGCCCAGGGCAATACCGTGATCCCTTTCGATGAGCGCATGACACAGCCGATCCTTATTCCCTTCGGCGCGGAGCATCCACAAAACGAGGACGCGGCCTCTGCACATCGCGTGCTGGGCGCGGAAGCAAAAGCAGCCGCGCATGACCATCTGGAGGGCCTGGTTGTTGATGTCGAGGTCACGAGCTGGCCCACGGCCACGCGTCCACCCACGGGCCGCGTCATCGAGATTCTCGGCCGCCCTGACGATTTCGGCGTCGATGTGGAAATGATGATCCGTAAGCACCAGCTCCCGCGCGTGTTTCCAGAAGAAGTGCTGGCCGAAGCCCGCGCCGTGGCCCATCTCGATGCCGCCGAAGCCGCGCGGCGCCGTGACTTCCGCGACCTGCCCATCGTGACCATCGACGGCGAAACCGCGCGCGACTTCGACGATGCCGTCCTCGTCCGCGACCGCGGCGACGGCGGATTCGAATTGCAGGTGCACATTGCCGATGTGGCCGAATACGTGCGCGCGGATTCTGCACTCGATCTCGAAGCGCGCCTGCGCGGCACGAGCGTCTACTTTCCCGATCGCGCCATTCCCATGCTGCCGCTCGAGCTTTCGACGGACATCTGCAGCCTTCGGCCCAACGAAGACCGCCTGGTTCTGAGCTGCCTGATGCAACTCGATGCAACCGGCCGCATCGAGAGCTTCGAGATCGTCGAAGGCGTCATCCGCTCCGCCGCGCGCATGACCTATACGGCAGTGAGTCAAATCCTTGACCAGGACGCAGAAGTGCGGAAGCACTACGCAGAGCTCGTGCCGCACTTCGAGCGCATGAAGAGACTCGCCGTGCTGATGAATCGGCGCCGCGAGCAGCGCGGGTCGATTGATTTCGACCTGCCCGAGCCGGTGATCGAGTTCGACGAGACGGGGCAAATGCGCGGCATCACCCGCGCCGAGCGCACCTGGGCCAACCGGCTCATCGAAGAGTTCATGCTTGCGGCCAATGAGTGCGTGGCCACGTGGCTCGAAGACCTGGGCGTGCCCTCCATCTACCGCATCCACGAGAAGCCCGAAGCGCGGCGCGTGATCGAATTCGAAGAGATCGCCTTGAGCTTCGGGTATTCTCTCGGCCTGGGACCGCTTCCCGTGAAAAGCGTACAGACCCGCGCAGAACGCCGCGAAGCGCGCGGCACCGGCGCGCACGCGCGCCGCCACGAGATTGCCGAAGAGATCGCCGTCACCCCGAAGATGTATCAGAAGCTCGCCGCGCGGCTCGAGGGCAAACCCGAGGAGCGGATTTTGAATTACCTCATGCTGCGCTCGCTCAAGCAGGCGCGCTACTCCGAGATCAACGAGGGCCACTTTGCGCTGGCCGCGCCCACGTACACCCACTTCACCTCGCCCATCCGCCGCTATCCCGATCTCATCGTGCACCGCATCACCAAGGCGCTGCTGCGCGCGGGCGTGAGCGGTATCGGCCGCGTGCCCGAAGGCCGGCACAGCTCGCCGTGGACGCGTCCGAAGGAGGCGCACCCGCACCAGAATATTTGGGTGCCCCAGGTCTCGATTTTGAGACCTGGGAAGGCGAATGCTTGGGTGATCGAGCCGCCCATCCCCGAAGCCGAGCTCGCCCTGATCGCCGAGGAGTGCAGCCAGACCGAGCGCCGCGCCGCCGAAGCCGAGCGCGAGCTGGTGGAATGGAAAAAGGTCCGTTTCATGCAGGACCGCGTAGGCGACGAGTTCGCCGCGCTGGTGCTCAACCCCACGAAATTCGGCCTCTTTGTCGAGTTGACTGACCTTTTTGTCGAAGGCCTCGTACCCATCGACACATTGCGCGGCGACCGCTTCGTCTTCCGCGAGAGCACGCATGAGATCGTGGGCGAGCGCTGGGGACGGCGTTTCCGCGCAGGCGATCGCGTCGAGGTGATCCTCGACCGCATCCTGGCGCAGGAGCGCAAGCTGCAGTTTGCGCTGGTGGAAGAAGAGATTCTGCTCACTGGCAAGAGAGCGGCTTCATCCCCGAAAAAGGCGAAGAAGAACAAACGCGCCGACGCGCCGCCACCCGCGCCTCAAGGCCGGAGGCACAAGGCGAGAGGCAGAAGAGACCGCAGGCGCTAAGTCTCTACGCGCCCGCCTGCTTGGCGGCGAAGGGTCCGATCAATGGAAGCTGAAACCGCGCACCCTGTGAAGCCTTGACGATGCACAAGATCACCACGCCCAGCCAGAAGAGCATCAGCAGCGGCCAGAGAAAGGCGCCCAGGAACATCATGGGAAAGATCATGGTGGCGATGGCGAGCAAGATGCCGAAGGCGATGTCCACCACAATCGCAACTGCGCAGAGAAAGAGGCACTGGAAGGAGTGGAAGCGCACAAAGGAGTTCTTGTTGTAGGGATCCACCAGGAGGAAGATAATCGCCGGAACGATGGTGAGGTAGGCAATCGCGCCGGCGGCGCTATCGCTCAGGCCGGACTGGCCTGCCTGGGGCGGGGGCGGTGGAACCTGCGGATTGGACGACACGGAGAGCTCCTTTCAGGCCGGAATCGGCGACGGCTCGCTCGCAGGGGAAAATCGTTGGAATGGGCCCGGTGATACGCGCAAATGGAGCGAGATGCTTGGCACCAAGGAATAACCCGCCAGCGGAGGGTTGTCAAGCCGGATTTTCTCTCACACTCACGCGCTCGTAACGCTCCATGGATGAACGTCTTGCGCCGGCGCCATGCCGCCGGCCGCTCGGCCGCCGTGCTTTCGTCCTGCCGCATCCCCTACAATGGTTTCGGGGAGCTTTTCGATGGCGCACACGGTTTTTTGCGTTCGCTACAAAAAGGAGATGGAGGGTCTCGACGAACCGCCCTTCGATTCCGAGTTCGGCCAGAAAATCTATAAGAATGTTTCCAAGGCGGCGTGGAGCGAGTGGATTGACCGTCAGAAAATGCTCCTGAACGAATATCGCCTGCAGCCCTGGACACCCCAGGCGCAGCAGTTTCTCGTCGAGCAGATGGAGGAATTCTTCTTCGGCTCCGGCACCGCGCTGCCGCAGGAGTATGTTCCGCCCACGCATTGATTACGGGATTAGAGCATTTTCGGAATCCACGTAGACTTTTTGACGGCCGTCGAGATGGCTTCTCTTCCACCTCGGCGACGCCGGTGGGCGGTGCCATGAAGGATCCTGCAAACTCCACGGGTTTCCCACTTTCCCACCGCCATTGCTATGGCTGACCATGAACAACCAGACACTTCATTTGCTCTTGAAAGCGGACATTTTCGCGCGCTGACGGTACTGACGGATGGGCGTCGATGCTCCTGGAATCGGCGTTGTATCCTCATCTAAAATGGGAAGCCTTTCCTTAGAGTGATCAATTGGGTCAGCGAGCGCGTGTTTCGCTCCGGAGGCTCAATGCGTCGGCGCAATTTTCTTAAGTCGTCTCTTGCCGCAACCGCGGCCACGATGGCCGATAAAGCAATCTCAGGCTCCTCTTTGTGGCAAGACCAGCGTCCTTACAACTTCAATGGAACCATCTCGCGCGAAGTGCTGGGTAACTATCTCTCCCGCGCGATCTGCATGGAGAACCTGCTGAGTCGCCGCGGCGACTTCGACGACAACCTCCGCATGCTCGGTAACCTCGGGGCAAAGTACATCGCGCGCAGCCTCTGCCTGTGGGGCGGCGAGGCTTGGCTTCTCGGCAATTTCGCGCGCGCCCGTCAGTTGGTTCAGCAGGCGCTCGCAGCGGACACAGACAGGATTTTCGAAGCATGCATCTTCGAGATTGTGACTCCACAGGTGGAACAGCTATCCGTGCCCGACTGGGCCTTTATCGCGCTCGGTATGCCGGTGGAGAAGCGCAATTTCCGTTATGAGGCCATCCTCTATCCCCCCGAAAAGCGCACGCGCTCGTGGGGCACAACGGGCGGCGTTCCCGATGTAAGCCAACCCGAAACCCAGCTTTGGTTCTACTTTCTGGCTGCCTCCTATATTGACCTCGGGTTTGAGGGAATTCATTGGGGTCAGGTCGAGATTATGGATCATAGCGATCCCCATCTCGATCACTATGCGCGGATCTTTGGCTTGGCGCGCGATTACGCCAAACAACATGCGCGGCGCGGTATGGTGTTGTGCAATGCGCACGTCCCCAGCGGCGGCCTGGTGCGTGACCGGCAGTTGCTTCTTGACTTTCACGCGTTCCCCTTGAGAATCAAGGAAGTCCCCGACCATCCGCAGGAGTCGGTTTTGCAGGTCGGTTATCGTGACAGCATCTTCCTCCGCAGCAAGGGCGGGCGAACCTACAGCGGTTGGAAGTGCGCTCATCTGCCCTATCTTGTGGAATTTGATAACTACGGTGTGAGCAGTCATCCCGGCGAAGCAGGACAGGGCGAAGACTGGGTCTGGGGATACGACGAGATCAGCTGGTTTGCCAACCAGAGTCAGGAGTACCGCAGCCAATGGCTTCGCTACTCCTGGCAGTGGGTGAAAAAGACAGATCCGGATGGTTATCTTGAGATGCCAGGCGGCCGGACGGAAACCTCTCCGCTCAATCGCCGCCGGTGGTACTCCGCAAATCGGCCCAGCGCCGCTGTTCCCGATGGCCTTGATGACGAAGAAACGATTCGCGCCATATGGAGTAGTGACCGGTAATGTTGTGAGGCCGAACCCGTTCGCGCAGAGGTTTGCAAAGATTGGACGACAACGATTGGACGAATGGACGACCGCGACCGAAAACGCGAATCGCCATCCACTGCGCCTGATGAAAATGGCGATGCCGAGGCAATCCGCCACAACCTCCACGCAGCGCAGCAGGCGCCCCGGTCGAATCACCGGCAACTCGGGAGTTGCACCATCCCTGGTAAGGGAGGGTTTGGCTGCCCTATTCCCGCGACCCTGTCAAAAGGACTTGCTTTTGCTTTTCAATGCAAAGGGCGACTCCCTAAGTTTCCGGGAGCGGCCTGTGTTCGATTCCGGACAGGAGACGTCAATTTGGGACATTCAGCCAGCGACTTGCACCGGGTAAGTCCTTTTGTTTCAGGTTGAACTGACTGGCGTATCGCTTGCAGGAAAGGGATGTCGGGAGTTTCCGTCAGAGGAGCATTGGCGTGTTCAACGACACTCGATACGCGGTGCGGCGACTGCGCAAGTCGCCGGGGTTTGCCCTCACGGCGGTGCTGACGCTGGCGCTGGGGATTGGCGCCAATGCCATTGTCTTCAGCGTGCTGAATGCGCTGGTCCTGCACCCGCTGAACGCGCCGCAGGCGCAGAGCCTCTTCATGCTGCAGCGGGTCTGGAACGACGGGAAGCCGTCGCCGTCGCAGTCGTATCCCGATTACCTGGACCTGCGCGACCGCAACCGGTCTTTCGTCTCGCTGGCAACCTACGACATCATCGGCGCGGTGGGCGTGAATACCGGCGGCGGGACCCCGTCGGCGGCCTGGCCGTATGCGGTGAGCGGGAATTATTTTGACACCCTGGAAATCCACCCGTACCTGGGGCGCTTTTTCAGCACCGCCGATGAGCACGGTGATGCGAGCGTTCCCTACATCGTGCTGACCTACGCGTACTGGAAGAGCCATTTTGACGGCGACCCGCACGTGGTGGGACGCACGGTGCAGGTGAACGAGCATAACTTCACCATTCTCGGCGTAGGCCCACCGGAGTTTCGCGGCACGGAGCTGTTTTTCGCGCCCGCGTTCTTTGTGCCCATCGTCGACATGCCCCTGATCAACACGGGATGGAATCCCCTGCACGCGCGAGGCACGCACTTCACCTGGATCGTGGGGCATTTGCAGCCGGGGGTGACGGCCGAGCGGGCCGCGGCCGACCTGAACACGATTGCGGCGTCGCTGGCCGCCACCTATCCGAAAGATGACTCGGGATTGAATTTCGACCTGGCGCAGCCGGGCCTGGTGGGCGATTATTTCAGGCGTCCGGCGCGGGCGTTCATGACCGGCCTGATGCTGCTGGCTGGGCTGATCCTTCTGGCAGCCTGCGCTAACCTGGGCAGCCTGTTTGCTGCGCGGACGGCGGACCGCTCGCGGGAGATTGCCGTGCGCATGGCGCTGGGCTCGCGGCGGGGGCTGGTGGTGCGGCAACTGCTCACTGAGGCGGTGCTGGTCTCGCTCGCGGGCGGTGCGCTGGGGCTGTTCGGCGGCGTGGCGATTCTGCGCTGGCTGAGCGCCTGGAATCCGATTCCGATGATCCCCATCAACATCCCTGTGAATCCGGACATGAACACTTACGCGTTGGCGCTGGCCTTGGCGCTGGTCAGCGGATTCCTTTTCGGGGTGGTTCCCGTGCGGCAGGTGTTGCGCGCCGATCCCTGGCAGATCATCCGCAGCGGTTCGCTCACCTGGGGCATGCGGCGGTTCACGGTGCGCGATGTGCTGCTGGTGGGGCAGATTGCCATTTGCGCGGTGCTGGTGACCTCTTCGCTGGTGGCGGTGCGGGGGCTGGTGCGCTCGCTCAACAGCAACTTCGGATTCGAGCCGCGGGGTGCCACGCTGGGCGTGGCGGAACTGGGCATGGCCGGCATTACCGGCGACGAGCAACAGACGGTGGAGAAGGAGATGCTGACCGCCGCGGCCGATATTCCCGGCGTGACGGCGGTAGGCTATGCCGACCGGCTGCCGCTGACCGCAGGGGGAAATGACTCGTGCGTCTTCTACGACCGCGACACGGACTTCCGGGAAACGAACTGCCGGGCCGACGCGCAGCAGTTCAACGTTTCGCCGGATTATTTCAAAGCGGCAGAGACGGCGATGCTGGCCGGGCGCACGTTTACCATGGACGACGCCAAGGGCGCTCCGCTGGTGGCGGTAGTGAACCGCGAGTTTGCACGGAAGATTTTCGGGTCGGTCGATAACGCGATCGGCAGAAGCTACAAGATCTGGAGCGGCACGCGCGTCGAAGTGGTGGGCGTGGTGGAGAACGGGAAATATGAATCGCTGACCGAAGATCAGCAGCCGGCGATGTTCTACTCGTTCCTGCAGCAGCCGTCCGGAGGCGTGTGGCTGGTGGTGCGTTCCCAGCGCGATGAAGAGGAGGTCGCGGCGGCGGTGCGCCGGGCGCTGCGCGGGCTGGAGCCGGGATTGCCGGAGCGCGTGGAGACCTGGGACCAGGAGCTGAGCTGGGCGCTGTTCCCCTCGCGCGTGGCCACGGTGGCGCTGGGCGTGCTGGGGCTGCTGGGCGCGCTGCTGGCGGTTACGGGCATCTTCGGCATGGCCTCGTACGTGGTGAGCAAGAGAATGCGTGAGCTGGGGATTCGCGTGGCGCTCGGCGCCAGGCGGCAGGAGGTGCTGCGCGCAGCCCTGGGGCGCGTGTTTCGCCTGCTCGCCGGCGGGTCCGTTGCGGGAATCGTGCTGGGGATGTTAGCGTCGAAGCTGCTCTCGTACATCGTCTATCAGGCCACGCCCAAAGACCCTCTGGTGCTGGGCGGCGTGGTTGCCACCATGCTGCTGCTGGGGCTCGCGGCCGCATCCGTCCCCGCACGCCGCGCTCTTTCCGTCGATCCGATGATCCTGCTGCGCGAAGAATAGCTGCGCCGTCTGCGGCCGCGGACTCGATTCGTGAGGATGCGATGTCCATCTCGTAGACATTCCCCTGCCCTCCGGCCGGCTCGTCATGCTGATATTCAAGTCGGGCTGAAGCGCCGAAAGTTCAGCCCGTAATGAAAAGCAGGCATCGTGCCAAGATTGAGCCTTCCGGTCGGGTCACCGCCAAACCGCAATTGTCGTTAGCGGCAAGCGAATGCCAAGGAATGGTATACATCGTGGGTCGGCAGTTCTTTCCTGCCTTTGGATCAGAGCTTGGGATGATCACAGAATTTAAATGGTCGGGACGGGCAGATTTGAACTGCCGACCCCTCGCACCCCAAGCGAGTGCTCTACCAGGCTGAGCCACGTCCCGACGCAAGGCGAGCCGGTCCACGTTTGCGAACCGGTTCCCGGGGTCATGCCTCAGTTTACACCCGAGCCGCGGCCTGATCCCGGGGATGCTGGGGTCGGTAGTGTCCTAATTCGTTGGCGTTTTGAAAGGGCACGGCTTCAGCCGTGCCGCAAATCGAGCGAAACGTGAAAGGGCTTTAGCCCCCGAGGGATGTTTTTAGCAAATTGGGACACTACCCTGAGGTCTTCGTCGATGCGCTATCTCAGTGCGCCTTGCCTGTCTTGGTCTGGTCGGCGGATGCCGGGCCGGAGAGCTTGGCCTGGCGGCGGATAGGCACGCGCGCATCGCGCGCAAAATACCAGCGCGCCGCAATCGAAAGCGAATTCACCTGCAGGCTTTGCGCGCTCAGCTGCGACTTGTAGAAAAACGCCGAGTACGACGGCGCAAAGGAGAGATTGCCCAGCGCCGGCACCACCAGCGAAAGGCTCAGCGGAATGGCATATTCGGTCTGCGTGGGCAGCTCCAGGTTCGCGGGCCGGCCGGCGTAGTAGTCGCCCTGGCTATCGGTCACCAGGCTGAACTGCTTGCTCGGTTCCTTGCCCCACACACGGTTCTGGATGTGCAACTGCCAGTAGAAACCTGGACTGTGCAGCGTCTTCACGCCCGGCGCGCCCACCAACATGGTCTTGGTGGCAGGCGAATTGTCGTTGATGACCAGTTTGGCCGCGGCGAAGCAGGCCTGCAGCGTAATGCTAGCGCTCACCTGGCAGGTGACGGGAGTCCCGGTGGGTCCGTCCCGGAGCGTGAGCGAAGAGAGCACATTCGCCTGCTCACTGAGCTCTGCGCCGGCTTCAACATAATTGCCGCTCAAGAAGAACGCAGTCGGACTGTTACGGCCGAACTCCTCGCGAAAGCCGGCGCGATCCGTCCATACATCGTTGCGCGGCAGCGTCACGGTGAGCTCGCCGGGTGGGGACGCGCTGGCCGCGAAGGGGAAGAAAAGATATTGATGGTTAATCTGCACCTGGTACTGGCGTGGCGTCAACACCAGCAGGCTGCGCGGCAGCGAGCGCACCGCCGTGATGCCGTCGGTCGACCGCCGGCCGAGCAGGCGGATCTGCAGAAATCCGCCCACGGTAAAGTTGTTCAGCGAATAGGAAGCGTTGATGGGCTTGGTGGCCGGGCTCAGGTTGCCCAGCACCGAGCGGTCGTAAGCAAATGAGTTCTGGATGCCGAACGACAAGGGCGGGACCCGGTGTCCTCCGGCCAGAAGGCCGGGCATGTTGGTAGTGATGCGGCTGGCCGCTTCCAGATCGAGCTCCTGCTGGGCGGGCGCAGAGGCGCGCGAATCGCTCACGCCCTGAAAGTAGTCGCCCACGAACTGATTGCCGCCCTCCGGCTCGCGCGAGGTAAAGCTGGCTACCGCCTTCGAAAAATCCACCTGCAGAAGGCGCTTCTGCTGGAAGACCTCGTTGTTGTACGTGACCACCTTCTCGACCGGTGGATTGTTCCTTGTCCCGCGCACAGGCGCCGCCCCTGCCGTGGGCGCCAGCGCCTCATCTTCCTCGGCCGGCCCGCGCAGGCTGGCCAGCAGATAATGCGCGAGCGGCGCGGTGATGAACATCTCCGTGGGCTGATGCTCGCTCGCCGACAGTGCCTCCAACGTGCCATAGACGGCCTTGTCCTGTGCCAGCTGGTCGGTGGTGAGCAGCCAGTAATAAGCATCGTCGGCAATGGGCGTTCCGCCGATGCAGTAGGTGCTCTGCCCGCTTGCATCGCCCGTGCAGGTGGAGTCCACAGGGATCCACAGCGGCTCGTTGTTGCGGCTCACTTCGGTGATGTTGGTCAGCCCTGACTGCACGATGCCGTACGAGATCAGCCACTCGCGCGTGTACCCGGTGTCGGCCAGCTCCGCCTGCTCCGCCATTTTTTCTTCTGACAGGCTGAGAATGTCTTTCAGATTCTTTCCCGTTACCGCCAGGTAAGCCACGTAGTCGCCCTTCCAGAAAATGCGGTCGAGCGCAGAGCGCACCATGCACAGGTTGCGCTTCTCCAGCTCCTTCTCGTTGGCGCACATCTCGTAGCTCATGTAGCCCGGGCCCATCTCGTCCAGCTCCACGTCGCGGCTTTCGAGCAGCACCACGTCCGGCCGCGGCCTGCGCGACTCCTGTAAATCCTTGAGCAGTGCGAACTCGGCTTTCTGGCTGCTGGGCCCATCGCTTCCCGCGGTACCCGGCGCCGGCGGGTTTTCGAGACAGGTTTCCACCGCATCGGGGTTCGCGTGCTTCGCATCTTGCGTGCGCGACTGCTCGAGGCAATCCATCAGCTGGTAGAGCAGCGTAATCGTGGTCCTGGTGTCGCCGGCGGCGGATGCGGCCTGTGCGTCCGTCTCCGGCAGCGTGGGCGCATCGAAGATGCCCGTGGGCCGGTTGACCACGGAGTAGCCCTTTCCTTGAGCCGCCGTCAGCGCGAGCTCCGAGACCGCGCCGGGATACACATATCGCGCCGGCTGCGAGGAGTAGCTGTTGAACGGCGTCAGCACCGGCGCCGTGTAATTGGCTTGAGCCCCATCGGGATAGCTGAGGATAAGATGCGGCGAGCCGTAGCCGGACTCAGCTTGGCTCAAAACCGCATCGACGGGCTGGACGCCCTGGTCCGCGCCGGCCAGCCGCAGCCGTGTGGAGACACGCTCGGAGAGCACTTCGGCCTCCGTGTGCGGCATCTGCGCCATCACCACCACGCTGTCGAAAGGACCATCGCCCACCAGGTTGGCGCCGCGCACCAGCGCCTCCGTCACCTCCACCGGATCGGTCACCAACACGGAATAGCTGCGATTGCCGGCCTGCGGCTTTTCCTTATTGCTGCAGCGCCCGAAAACGTCGCCGCCGTTCCCGTTGCCCGGCCGCGCCATACAAAGCACCAGGTTGGTTTCCGAGACGGCCTTCATCGTGTCCTCGCCGGCAACGCCGATCACTAGCACCTTGCGCCCGTTGTCCGTCGTGGCCACGGTGTAGCCCAAGTTTCTTTCTTCGAGTGCGATCGTGCGCAGCAGCCCGCGCCGCACGGCGTCGCGCACCGTTTGAGTGAGCGTCAGGTCCGCGCCGGTCACCCTGCGCTGGACGGTGTTCGCCGCTCCGCTTCCGGAGCTTGACGTGCCCTCGGCAGGGCATGTGTCGGTCTGCGCCGCGACCTCGCCTTGCGCCCCCGCGCCCGCTGCGCTCTGCGCCTGCCCAACAAACGCGTTCCGGCATCTCAGAATGTGCACGAGACGCGCGGCGTAGGCGCACATGTCGGCTTGATCGCCGGTGGTTGCTGACGCCGGGCAGTTGGGCATCGCTTCCAGTGCGCTGGCCAGGTTGCGGACTTCGTTCGCGTCCAGCTCCTTTTCCGCGGCCTTTGCGCCCTTGCCTCGGCCTGTCGCCGGCAATGCAGGAACAGGAAAGCGCAGGCCCCACGCCGAGGCCATGATCGAAATCTCGTCCTGCACCATCGAGTCCAGTTCCGTTTGCCGGCCCTTGGCCTTGACCGCGCTCTCCGTGGCCAGCTGCTGCAGCGCCGCCATCGTGGAATTCGTCCCGCCCTGGCGCGCCAGCCGGTCCAGCCGGTCCAGCCAGTCGAGCGGTTCAGGCACCGATCCGTCGCCCACGCAGTCGACCGTGCCCGCAGCGAACGGATCCGGCGCGAAGAGCAGCGGGCACAGCATGGCGCCGTCAGAGCCGCCTGAGCGATCGGCCGCGCCCGGCGTCCCGCTGCCGGGCGCCCCGCCGCTCTTGCCCTTGATGGCAATGCGCAGGTTGGCGCCGAGCAGATCCAGGCGGTGGTCGCGATTCCCAATCAACCCGAGTTGCTCTTGGTCGCGCCCCGCTGCCTGGAGCAGCAACGCCGAACTGCGCAGCCAGCGCGCCGTGTACATGAAGTCCTGGCTGCCGGGCACAAGGGCGCGAAAGCCTGCGTGCATCATGAAATTGAGCACGTTGTCGCACTGCGCTTTCGGCGCCACGCGGTCGTCGTTTTTGTATAGGCTCTGCGGCCGCGATTCGCCGTCGCTGGTCTCCGTAGGCGGCTCGTAGCATCCCGCCGCGCGGCCCAGTGCGTTGTCGTTTTCAAGTTGCAGCGAAGCCCCGAACTCCGGCCCGAAGTTGTCGCCCATTCCCAACAGCAGCCTTTCCTTTCCCTCTTCACGCGCGCGGCAGGCAAGAAACTTCTTTACCGGATCGAGCACCACATTTCCGTCGCTCGCTTCCATGCGGTAATAGCCGAGCAGGCTGCCGGTGTAATCGATCACCGTGGCCTGCGCATCCGCGGCTGCATCGGCCTGCGCGCAGTTGGCTGGCGCGGCCTCGGTTGAATCCGCGTTCGCCGCGGCTGCCGGAGCCTGGCCGGCGCAAACCCCCACCGCGCCGTAGAGCGCAAGCAGGAGCGCCACGCCCGGAGAAAACCAACGTAGAACCACCGTATCTGTACGCATTGGGCCTCCATGCGCGGACTTTTTTTGAAAACTGCTGGGTTTCACTCCATGATCCGCAAATGCCATGCGCTCGTCAATTGACAGGCTTGCTACCTCGCCGCCGGCGCTGCCGGCGCAGGCCACGGCCCGATTTGCTGGTGAAGACCCGGTTGAAGCGGGTGCGCGCGCCGGCCGATGAGGCCGCACGCATGCGCTTTCGTTCTGTAGCGGCTGCTCCGCGCTGGAGGATTGGTTCTCAGGCGACAGAGAATAGAGCAAGATTGCGGAAGCGGACGCGAGGGATCGTCATTGGGCGTGCTCGGCCGGCCGCGCCGCCGCTATTCAACCAGCGCCACGCGGCTCCTCAGCGCCCAGCCGTTGGCGCGCTGAAGTAGCGGGGCGCGGAGCGCATCCGGCGGCTGCGTCCGTTTTCCCAGGAGCTCCACCGGTTTCTCGCGGGAAAACAGCCACACGCTCAGGAAAGGCAAGGCCAGCGCGCGGCTCGCGGCGCTTACCGCATCGGCATCGTCAAAATCGACAATCAGGTCCACGTAGGGGCGCCCGGAGTTGGCCGCAATCGCCTTGAGATCCTCGCTGGCCGCGGGCAGATGCCTTCCATAGAACCTCACCGTGCGCTGGGGATGCAGCTCCACTCCGAGGCCGGCCATGATCGCCGGCAAACGCGCCGACTCCCTCCGGTTCCAATCCTTTTCCTGCTCGCTCAGGCTTTCCCAGGCATTGATGTGCGCATCGTGCTCGGCCACTATGCGGCGCTCGATGGTGTAGCGCCGGTGCTCGAGCTGCGCCAGCCGCTCGATCTCCTCGCTGCCGAGGGCATACACCGCCGGAGCCTTTACGCCATTCACCGGGCGTACGCCGGCCAGCTCCATCAAAAGCGGCGTGTGGTCCGCGCGCCAGCGATTCGAGAGCTTCATCAGTTCCGGCAGTTGGTGCCACTCCACGTCTGCAACGGGGTTTACAACATCTCGCGCGCGGCGCCGGTAGTCCTCGTGCAGCGCCTGCGCAAACCGGTCGAGTGCGGAGCCAAAGAGCACCTCACGGTTGAGCGTCTCCTCGAGCGTGCCGAAGATCTGCAGCCGGTCGCTGATCGCGGCCAGGCTCTCGGTGGAGCGCACCAGATCGCCCAGCTGCTTATAGTGTTGCAGGCGCGCGTACACGGGCGTGTGCAGGTGGCCGGAGCGATCCAGCAGCGAGCGCATCTCCAGGGCCGCGCACAAACTCATCTCGTCCTCGTTCAGCGCCAGCGCCACGCCCAGCAGCGGCCCGCAAGTCGCGAGCCCTGCGCTTACGGCTCTTTGCATCTCCGTCGATCCCGGTTCTACCTTGGCTGCAATGAACTCGAAGTCGGCCAGCTCCGCGGCTGCGGGATTCTCCGCCGGGAAGCTCGCGCGGGCCTCGTCGGCGTGTTCGTCGATCACCAGGATCTTCAGCCGTGCGCCAGGCGCCACCGGATACAGCCGCACCAGATGCAAGGCGATCTCACGGCTGTAGGCGCCGAATCCGGCCACGATGAACGTGCGCGCTTCGAACTCCGGCGCCGGCGGCAGGTGCAGTTGCCGGATGAGCATGCGCGCCGCGTTGGTAAAGGTGTTGAACAGCCGCACGTCCACCTGCGCCGAGCCCAAGGCGCTGCGCCCGCTCGCCATCAGCCGCTTGTGCAACCAGTCGTTGCGCATCTCCGCCAGCACCTGCAGCTTGCCCGCGTTGTGCGCCGGGCGCTCCATTTTGAGCGCCTTGATCTGCATGGCGATGGCGATGTTCTCGCTGTCGGAGCCCGTGCACACCACGGCGGTCTGCGCGCGCCGGATGCCCGCGGCCACAAGCACCTGCCGATTCTTGGCGTCGCCCTGCACCACCGGCACGCCGCTGCTCTCGCAGGTGGCTGCGCCGGCCGAGTCCCCCACCAGGTCCACGGCCACCACGCGTTGCCGCGCCCCGCGCAGGTTTTCCACTACCTGCAACCCGATGGCCCCTAGGCCGCAAATCACGGTGTGCCGCGCCTTGTGCCGCGCCATGGCCTTGCGCAGGTTCTTGCGCACGCCCAGCAGGAACAACTGCGCCGCGGAAAACAGCGCGATGCCTGGAACCGCAATCTGCGCCACGATGAGCTGCCATGGTGCCTTTCCCGGCTGGAACAGGTCATACAGCCGAATCAACCCCACTGCGCTGAACAGGCAACGCGCCGCCTCCAGCCCCGGATGGCCGTCGTGAAAATGCACATACACATGCGCGGGATTGAAGATCTGATCGCCGGTAAAGTCGCTGCCCGCGCGCGCATAGCCCCAGAACCCGAGCCCGATCGCTGCCACGGCGAAGGCGACCAGAAGGAGTTTCTCCCAGCGTTGACTCATGTTCCTCCCGTCGAGCTCCCCCGCGTCAGCCGGGCAGATGCAGAGGCCGGTACTTGAAAACCACGTTCCAGTCGTCGGTCTCCGCCATCATCGCTTCGGCCACGCGCAATGCCACTTTGCGCACTTCGGCGAACATTTCCCCGCCCGCGCCAAGGGCTTGCGGCAGGTCGGCGCTCCTCAGCGCGGTCAACTCCCGGCTCATTGCCAGCGAGCGGTCGGCGCTGCGCGCAAATTCTCCTTGGCTGGTAATGGCGTAGAGCGCCGCGCCCAGCGCCGGCGGCGCCGTGGCCAGCGTCAACAGCCATGCGGCCTCACCGCCCAGGATCAGGTGCGCCACGCAGGCCGCCAGCGTGACCGCGAACAGCGCGATGCCCGCGCCGTGCAGCCGGTGATTCAGCCTCTCCATCTTTTCGTGGTTCCCCTCGTGATACCGGATCTGGCCCTCCAGAGTCCTGTCCATCCACGCGCCCACCGCGCGCACGTAGCTCGGTTCCACTCTGCCCGGCGCCAGTCCGATATCGCGCGCGATCGCATGAAAGAGGGCGTTCACCCAGTTGCGGTTCGCGTCCAGACCCGCTTTGGGGCTCTCATTCAGGCCCGCGTGCGGCCATTCGCGCCCTTTCAGGAGTGAGCAGCCCAGCGGCCAAAGATAACTCGACTGCCGCAGCCGCTCGGCCAGTTGCCGGTACTTGAGCCAGCGCTGGTGCCACTGCTTGCGCCGGCCGGCGTAAATGATGGATAGAATCGCGGCGATGAGCAGAAACTCGATAAGCGAGGGTAGCCGGTTGAACCATTCGAGCAGATGGGGATGGCGGCCCACGGCGCGCACCCGCTTGCTCCAGAGCTCGATGCTGTCGGCCAGCAGCCCGGCCAGCGCGAACAGCACCGCGCCCGCGGCGCAGAGGTTGGCCATCACCGATCCCGAGCGCAACAGGCCCGCGTAGTATTGCGACAATCCGTCCGCCCATGCGTAGTGTGGGCATAATTTGTCGAGCAGATACCTGCGCGTCGCCTCGGGCAGCCCATTTCCCATGGCCTCACGCCACTCGCTGCGCGCGGTCTCTTCAAAATTGGCCACGCGCATCGAGCCCGGCCACAACCTGCCCTCGGTTACCAGATCGCGAAACCAGCGGAAGAACCACGCTGATTGGAAGCCCGGCTGCCGCTCGCTGAAGTAGGCGCGGCCGGCGCGGGAGCAAGCCTGGTCTTGCGCCGATCCCGCCGGAGGGCCAAAAAGAGGCGTCGCGCCGATCGGCGCGCAGGTGCGGTTTCCCTTCTCGTCGGCCGAAAGCACGCGCGGCTCTTGCGCTTCGATGGCGTGCAGCCAAACCACCGGAACCCCCAGTGCGAGCGCCTCGTCCACCATCTGCGCCGTGCCGCCGCGCCTGTGCGCGGCCTCGCCATCCCACACCGCGATCAGCACGTCCGCTTGTTCCACCACGATCTGGCCCGCGCGCTCGTACGCGGCCTCCGCTTCCGCGCGGCTTCCGCCGGCGTCGAACACCGCCGACGCGCGCGCGACGAGCGCATCGAACTCCTGCCTCGACTCTTCGCTCGCGAAATCCTGCTTGTATTCTTCGGCGTGAAAGGGCAGCGGGCACGCAAGTTCGGCACCCATCGCCAGGCCCGCCCTGGCCGCCATGCGATCGGCGCCCTCGGCCAGCGGCGAAATCACGCGCACCAGAGCCTGCGCTTCCCCGTCTGTAACACCGGGGCCGGCTTCAGCCCACGCCTTCACAATCGCGCCCAGTGCCTGCTCGCATTTCTCGGGAAGAACTGCCGCCATCGCGGGCGAAATCCGGTTGAGCCGGTGGCCGGTCACGCCGATCTGAATCACGCGGCGCGGGCGCGGCGGCGAGGAAGATTGAGGGTCGGCCATGGCGGTGCGGGCGACGATTTGCCGTGAGGCTGGGTTGAGCATATCACGCAGCCGCAACCGAGCCAGGCTAACTTCGCTCGCACCGTGCGCCCCCGCTCCCTGCGCTGCGCGCGCCTTACGCCGGCCGCGCGGGGTTGGCCTGCTGAATCTTCTTCTGCCGGCGCTCCTCCGCATGCCGCCGCTTGTTGGCGCGGTGGATGCCGAAGGCGGTGAACAGACTCACGTGTTCGCGCTTGTAGCAGACCCGGCAGCGGATGGGATACTGCAGGAAGACCAGCTCGGAGAGGTCCGGCACGCGCAGGCGCGAGAGGCGAAATCGGGTTGAACCGCAAAGCCTGCACTCCATCTTCTATCTCCTCAAGCGGACCAGCCAACCCGGATCGGCCAATCTACCTTCCGAAAGATGGGGGAACTTAAACTGTCAATCTCGATTATTTCCTCAAGGTAGCATAAACGCTGGGGCGAAATCGATACGCCCCCGAAGCGGCCGCAGTCTCTCGCAATTCCTGAGCAGGTGCAGCGCGAATGGACCGCGCGCTCCTTGCCGGACAAAAGAGTGCGATGGAACCCGGAAACGGGGACGCTTCAATTGTTGCCGGGGAAGAGCGATCCCGAAGGCCGGCGCAGACCTGCGATGCGCACCTGCCGCCGGTGCGGCTGCGGTGTGGGTGCAGCCAGCAGCCCCGCGATCTCTCTCAGCTCTGACCGCGCGTGCCCGATGGTCGCGGCAATCCGGTCGCGGCGCTTGCCCGCGTCTGCGTTTGCCAGCGGCAGATTGGCCTGGGGGCTTTGGCTGCGATGCACCTGCTCCAGCGCCTGCCGCGCGCCCACCAGCGTATACCCCTGGCCGTGCACCAGCCGCTTGATCTCCAGCGCCATCTCCACGTCGCGCCGCCGGTACAGCCGTTGCCCGGTACCGCTCTTGTTCGGCTTCAGTTGCGGGAACTGCGTCTCCCAAAAGCGCAGTACGTAGGTTTCCAGCCCGCAGATGCGGGCCACGTCGCCAATCTTGAAGTAGAGACGATCGGGGATCGAAGGTGTCTCCGGAACGCGCTTCCGGTTCAGTTGGGATGCCATAAAACTCGGCGAGTGAGGGGCCCGTCAAGAGGATGCCTCGCTCTTCTCGGAGTATAGGCCACAATATGCGGGCCCGCGCGAGCAAAATCCGCCCCGGGGGACTCACCAAAGTGAACGCCCCCGCAATCCTTTGGTGACCCGTCCTTGATCTCGGCGCATCCCGTGCGGCTGTCCCCGCGCTCATTTTTCCCGGCCGGCGCCCCATACCGCTCGAAGATTTAATCCTTCTTCAGCACCACCGCGCCTTTTTCATCCTCGAGAATGGAGCCTTCGAGCATACGAAAATCGGCGGCCTTGCTCGGCGGAATTTCCACGTCCTTCACCACGTATTCGCGCTCGTAGTGCAGCGTGTTGCCCTTGGCGGTAACCGTCGAGTGGTAACGGGCAAAACCCACGTCCACATTCACCGGATCGGGCGTGCCATCCACGGCGTAGCCGGCGGGCAGAGTGATGTCGAAGCTGTCGCGCCAGCAGCCCGGATGGCCGATCTCGATGGGAAAATGCCGTGCCTTGCTCTCCATCACGTCCGGCACCGCGCGCGCGTCGCTTCCCATCACCCGTGGCCGCAAGAGCAGCAGCGGACCAGCCGAGTGCGCGTAGCTGGCCGCGCTCAGCTGCATCTCCAGGCGGATGGGCTGATCCAGCTTCTCCGTCTGCTCAAACTCCAGTCCTTTGAAGGTGGCCCCGGGCAAATCGGAGCTCATTCCCACCTCTATTCCCTCGCGCACGTCTTTCTGGGTGTTTTCTTTCAGAAGGCCGCGCTCTCCCGCTGCATCCACGCCGCTGAATACGTCGGTCACGTCGCCGGAAAGGGTGCCGTCGGCCGCCAGCACAAAACTGCCCGTCCGGCTCAACCCGCCTGAATCGGGCGGAAGTACAGGCATCTGAATCACCTGGCTGTCGGCGCCGTCGGCCAGGTTGCCATAGGCGCCCTGCAATTCGCCGCGAATCAGCCCCACCGGCGTCTCCTCGTCGGTGGGATCGAAGATCAGCAGCGTCTTGCCATCGGCGGCCTTCACGCGCGCCATCAGCCGGGCGTCGCTTTCTCCCTCCGGCAGCTCGATTGCCGTGATCATGTGGTTGCCCGTCAGCGAAGGCTCGTCGGGATCGATCACTCCGCGCTCGCTGTCGACGTGCAGATAATAGGCGCGCACCCCGATTGACTGAAGCATCGCGATGAGCAGCGTGGTCTTGTCCTTGCAGTCGCCGTAGCCGTTGCGGAAGATGTCGCCGGCATAGTGCGCCTGCCATCCGCCGATGCCCTTCTCCACGATGAAGTAGCGCACGTTTTTCTGGATGTAATCGGTGATGCGGCTCAGCTTGGTATAGAGATCCGGCGCGCCCGCCACCAGCGCCTGCGCCCTGGCCGTGATCTCCGGTGTGGGATCGGTGCGATGCGCCTCGAGCTGGTCCTGCCACACGCCGATAGCCCGCCACTGGTTGTCCACTCCGTTCACCGCCGCATCGCCCCAAAAGACCGACATGCGTGCGGCCAGCGCTTCCAGCGGCGGAGTGGCATGCAGATTCTCGAGATCGAGCGCGGACATGCCTTTGATCTCCCACCGCATCTGATTGGCCCCACCTTCCACTTCCTTCACCGGCGGGTAATGGCTCCAGGACTGCGCAAAGTGGCCGCCCGGCGGAAGATCGAGCTCCAGCGCCTCGTCCACCACCGGAATCGGATACTGAATCTGCCAGTCCTCTTCGTCCATGTACGGCGCCAGGCGTTTCTGCGTCTCGCACGCTACCACCGCACCGGGATCGCCCGCCGGCGGGTTCAGCGCGCGGATGCGATCCGTCATCTGCAGCTCCGGCGCGTCGTAGGCGCCCTTGTCCTCAAAGTCGGTGTCCTTGGCTTGAAATTGCTGGCCATTGGCGGTAATGGTCCAGGCATGGAAATAATCGAGCTTCTCGTCGATGTCGTAATCCACGGCGCAATGGCCCCACTCCCGCCCCTGCGGCTTGAGAATCCGTGTGGCCCAGCGCTCCCGCTCCACGGCATGGTTCTGATCATCGACGGTGATCACGTACTCGTCGTAAAGCAGCACTGCGGCGGCGTCTCCGGGGTCGGCCGGCGTGGCCGCCTTCGCCGCCTCTTGCGCCCAGTCCGGCGCCGGCTGGTTCTTGGCCCAGGCGGAATTCCCCGCCCAAACCGCAAGGCAGGCGCCTATGCAGGAAAACAAGCCGGTCCTGCGGAACCTAGGTATGCGCATGAACATGATCAGCTCCCCTTTCCCGTCTCGGCCGAGGAAAGCACGATCTGCTGCTGATTTGTGGTTGCTACCTGCTGATAGAACCCGCGCAGGTCCTGGTATTCGCCCGGCTCGGCCAGATCGAAAGCGCGCACCATCGAATATGCAATCGCGATTTGCTCTTGAGCGGCCGTGCTCTTCGTCACCAGGATGGCATGGCCCGGCCACGAGACCCGTGCGTCCGCCGGCGCGCCTTCTACCGTGTAGCCGGCCGGAAAATGGTAGGTCACGTTCTCGTTGATGCGGCTGGCAAAATGCATATCTACCGGCTCCAGTCGCCGCTGTTCGTTGACGAAGGGAACGTCGCCACGGGTCTCGAAGAAGTAGCCCGGCAGCAGCAGGCGCTTGCCCATCGCAGTGCCTACCATGCCGTTTGCGTTCACAATCGCAATCAGGCTTCCGTCTGGCTGGTCCATCCCCACGAAATGGTCCACATGCACATCCACACCCTCGGGAACCGTCGCCTGAAGCTGCTTTTCGTACTCTGTCTCTAGCTCGTCGGCATCGTTCACCAGCGCCACCTGCCTCCAGTAGAGCGCCTCCTGCCCGTTCATGACGATGGTGAAGCTCCCCGTCATGGCGCCCTTCGCGTCAAGCGTGAGGTTGGCGTTGTAGGTCGTCATGTTGTCGGCAAAATTCTCGGGCGGCGTGGTCGTCAGGCTCACGCCATCGGGGCCCTGGCGTATGCCCCGCACCTCCGCGTGCCGCCAGCTCAACTGGCCGAAGGGGCACAACTTCTCGCCGGGATCGAGAATCGTCTCCTTGCCGCCGCTCGAAAGGACCACGAGCGCAACGTTGAGCTGGTCCCAGTTGAAGTAGGAGGGATCGAAGACCTCGTACATGCGATCGACCACCTGCAAGGCATAGGCCTTCAGACCTGCAGTGCGCAGCATCGCCAGGTAGAGATACGCAATCTCGAAGCTGTTTCCGCTCTTCTGCTTCCACGTGTCTTCGGCATGTTTAATGTCTTTGATGTGCAGTGCGCGGCGCTCGGACTCAGTCTTTGCGCGCGAGTAGTCGGTGTTGTCGAGTGCCTCCACGGCCGTATACAGTTTTTGCGCCTTATCCAATTCACTGTCGCCCGGCGCTACGATGCGGTTCACGGCATCCCGTAGGGCACCCGACGGCGCAACGAATTTATCGACGATATCCGACCACTTCTTGCCCTCATCCATCCAGTATTGGGCCGTCGTTTCAGCCTTGAGGCTGTAATAGAAGCGCACCCGGTAGAGGAAGCTGTTGAGCGGGGGCATCCACTCCTCATCGGGAGCTGCCGGCACGTCGGCGATATCAAGCGTGAAGACCCCGCCCCCCGGCGAATTGAGCGCCGCACCCGAAGGTAGATGCGGCCACCAGGCAACCCCAATGCCGCCGTAAGGCGCGTAAGGCGCATACTCGTAATGGGCCTTGTGCACGAAGTAGGGCTGCTGCACCCTCCACTCTTCGCCGCGACTGACGAACAGCATGTCGTTGAAGCGGAGCTGATAAGAATATTCGAGCACGCTGCCCACGTCCACAGCCGGCAGGGTGAATACTTTGCGCTTGATGTTGAGCTTGTTCACCTTCTCGCTCAGAAGATCCTCCGGCTTGCCCGTGAGCGGAACGATCGTGCCGTCGGGATGGATGGTCCGGCCCCGGATATCGTCCACAGAAGATGCGCCCTTCCAATAAGGCAGCTCTACCGTAGCTGCTTCCTTGCCTTTATCCGTAAGCACCTTCAGGCGCGTGTAGATATCCTCCGTGAGCAATCGGTCATTGTCGGCCTCCCTGTACTCCAGGATCACCGCATCCGCTCCCGGCGCCTTGGGGTCGGCCGTCATCTTCAGCTCGTCGGGACTGGGAGGCTGAAACTGCGGACGCACCGGCAGAGCCACTCCACATATGCCGATCAGGGCCGCGCCGCGCAGAATGCCTCGAATTCGCATCTCAAGTTCCCGGTTTTTCGCCCGCGCCCTCACCGAACGGGACGCGCGCCTTCTGCTCTTGCGGAAAATGCTTTACCTGCCCGCGATCACGGCATGCGGAGCCGCGCCGGGCTCAATTGCTGGCCGCGTTCGTGGTTTGCATCAGCACCAGCTGCTCTTGGTTCGCCGTGGCCACCTTCTGATAAAACCCGCGCAGATCCTGGTACAGGTCGGGCGTGGCAGTGTCGAAGCCGCGGGCCTCGGAGTCGGCAATCATCAGCTTTCCCGGGCTCGACTGGCTCTTGATCACGTACACGGCGTGGCCCGCCCACACGATTTTGTTGTCCTCCGGCGCGCCCTCCACGGTCATCCCCGCCGGCAGGTCATAGGTCACCACGTCGGTCACGCGCTCGGGATAGTGCATGTCCACGGCTTCCAGCCGCTTCTCCTGGTTCACAAACGGAACCTGGGAGCGCGTCTCGAAGAAGAAACCGGGCAGCAGAAGACGCTTGGCCATGCTCGTGCCCAGCGTGCCCTTGATATTGACCATGGCGATCAGGTTGACGTCCGGCTGGTCCATCCCCAGAAAGTGGTCCACGTGCGCTTCCACGCCTTCCGGCACCATCGACTCGAGTCCGCGGTCAAATTGTTTTTTCACCTCGGCCATGTCGTTTTCCAGCGCCATCTGCCGCCAATCGAGCGCCGCCTGGCCCACCATCACAATGCTGCAATTGCCGCTGATGCCTCCGTGCTCATCCAGTGCCAGGGTGGCCGCACGCTCGGTGGTGTTGTCGGGATAATTCTGCGCCGGGGTCAGCCCGATGCTCAGCCCCTGCGCGCTCTCGCGCACGCCGCGCACATTCGCGTGCTTCCAGCTCACCGTGTCGAACGGGCACATCTTTTCTCCGGGGTCGAGCACCGTCTCCTTGCCGCCGATGCTCAGCACCACCAGCGTCTCGGTGAGCTGGTCGAAGTCCATGTAGCTGGGGTCGAAGTCGCGCTCGCTGCGGTCCACCACCTTCATGGCGTAGGCCGTCAGCCCGGCGGCGCGCAGCATGGCCAGGTAAAGCAGCGCAATGTCGTCGCTCGATCCGCTCTTCTGCGACCACGTGTCCTCGGCCCGCTTCGCCGCTTTGATCTTCAGCTGCTTCATCTCCGACTCGCTCCGCGTGCGCGAGAAATCGGTATTGTCGAGCGCCTGCACCGCTGCGTAGAGCTTTTGGGCTTTGACAAGATCGCTGTCAGAGGGCGCAATCAGGCCGTTCACCGCGTCGTGGATCGCCTTGCTGGGTTCGGCAAAGTGATCCACATCCTTTTGCCAGTATTTGGCTTCGTTCAGCCAGAACTCGGTGGCGTTGCCGGCAGCCTTGTAGTAAAAGAACACCTTGTAGAGATAGCTCTCGATCGGCGGCATCCAGTCTTCGTCCGGGATGGCCGGCACATCGGTCACGTCCACCGAGTAACGGCCGGAGACGTCGGTCTTGATGTCGGCTCCCCCCGGCAGCCGCTTCCACCAGATCAGGGTGTTCACCGCGCGCCCGCGCTCGTCGGTCAAGTAGAGATTCGACGCCGTGGCCGCGTTGCCGGCCTTGAAGGCCTCAAAGGGCAGGAACGAGTAGTGCGCCTTGTGCACGAAATACGGCTTCTGAATCTGCCACATCGGTGAGGAAAAATGATTGTCGTCGTAGCGAATATCGTAGCGGTACTCCAGAATGCTGCCCACTTCCACGTTGGGCAGCGTGAAAACCTTGCGCTTGATCTGGAGGGTGCCGGTTTTCTCGCTCAGCAGGTCCTCGGGCTTTCCGGTGAGCGGATAGATGGACCCATCGGGATGGATCGTGCGCCCGGAGATGTCGCTAATCTTGAAATTGCCGCTCAGGTAGGGCAGCTCCACCGTGGCCAGCTCTTTTCCCTTTTCAGTAAGCACCTTGATGCGCGCGTAGATGCTCTGGTAGTGCAAGGGGTCGTTGTCGTTCTCCTCGCAGTAGAGATAGACCGCGTCGGCCCCCGGCGCCTTGGGATCGGTTGTCATGGTGAGCTCTTCCTGGGTGGGCGCCTGGAACTGTGCACGCACCAGGAAGGGAGAAGCAGCGAAGGCAAGCAGCAGCGCATTGCGCAGAAGAATAGAAGTCCGCATAGATAGCCCTTGGGGGAACGAGGCTACTATAGCGCGGAATTATTGCCGCCTCTTTGGTTTTTTTCGATTGAACCCCAGCCCGGCCGAACCTGTGGTAACCGCGGCCCGCTTCGGTCCAGCCAACGCCGGGCCCGATTGCACGCCGGCCCGCGAACGGCCCGCTCCCGCTACAAAACGCCGCGCCCTCCCAGACGAGCCTCGAGCATGGCGCACACCAGCGCCAGCGGGAGCCCCATTACGTTGAAGTAGCAGCCCTCGATGCGGGGAATCCAGCGTGCCGCCCCGCCCTGCACGGCGTAGGCGCCGGCCTTGTCCATGGGCTCGCCCGTGGCCACGTAGGCCGCAATCTCCTCGTCAGACAAAGTGAGGAACCGCACCGCCGTCACTTCGGCAGCCACCTCCGTGCCCTCAGCCGTCTTCAGCGCCACACCGGTGATCACGCGATGGCTGCGCCCGGAAAGCATGCGCAGCATGCGCGCCGCATCGGCGGCGTCGGCGGGTTTTGCAAGAATCTGGCCGTCGAGCGTGACCGTGGTGTCGGCGCCGAGCACGGCCAGCGGATCTGCGTCCGCGTCCCCGCACCCATCTGCCTGTCCACCCGCTCCCAACTCGCCCGTCAATTCGAAATAGACCGCTTCGGCCTTTTCCCGCGCCAGCCGCGTCACGTACCCGATGGGCTCCTCGCCCGGCTGCGGATCCTCGGCAATGTGCGCCGGATGCACTTTGAAGCGCACCCCCGCCTGCGTAAGCAACTCCCGCCGCCGCGGCGACGCCGAGGCCAGAATCAGCATAGGGAAAATTATTGCAGGCAACCCGCGCGGCAACGCGCTCTCCGCGCATTTAGACTGGTACTTGGCCGGCGCGGCACGCCTCGAACGCCGCACAACGACGCCCGCTCCATGCACTTTCCTTTTTCCGAAATCGATGTCATCTGGACGCTGACCTTTGCCGCCCAGCTGGTGCTTCTTGTGGTCCTGCTTGGGCGCGACCGCGTCCGCCGTTATCCCTTTTTCACCGCCGGCGTGATCCTGGCCGCACTCGAGATGCTCATGCGCCGCCTGTTGGCCCAGAAGCTGGCGCCGCTGACCGGCGCCAAGCTGTTTTTCGCGCTCGGCGATCTGGGCGTCCTCATCACTCTGCTGGTCGCCATTGAGCTCGCCCGCCGCGCCTTCGCCCGCGCCTCGCGCATCTCCTGGCTGGCGGGTACCGTGGTGGTCGTGGCCGCAGCCGCGGGCACGCTTGCCCGGTGGGGACCCTGGCCCGCGCGCCAAACCCTCCTGGCCCACTCGCTGCTGGCGCACTTGCACCTTATGCAGCTTTTCGAGGAAAAAGGCGACCTCTTCAACAATCTCGCCTTCATCGCGCTCACGCTGATCGCCGTTTTCACCGGCCGCCGCTTCCATGCCGGATGGCGCAGCCACGCCCGCCTGCTTCTCGTCGGCTACTCCGTCGCCGCCCTCGCGCAGGCGGCCCTGCGCCTGGCCTGGGAAAAACTTGCGCTGGCGCCCCAGCCCCACACCGAGGCCGAGTTCAACCACCAGGTCGCCATCCAGACCCGGCTTCTGAACCTGTACAGCATCGTTTATCTGGTGGTCGTCATCGCCTGGATCGCGTGCCTCTGGTTCGACGACCCCGGCTACACGCCCGCCGCGAAGCCTGCATCTCTCGAAGCCGCTCCGCCTGCAGACGCTGCCACACCCGAATCAGGCTCTCAAGAAAAAGCGGACCCCATCGCCGCAGCCCTCCAACGCGCTCTCGGGCCCGACCCGGGAATCGGCACAAAACGCCATGCGGGCAAGCCGCCGTCGGTACGCTGAACCCCTGCCCCTGATCCGTTATTCCCTCACTCCCTTGACCCCTGCTTTATATATGACAGCTCGCCATCCCGCGCTTCTCAAGATACTTCTGGTGATACTCCTCCGCGCGCCAGAAGTTTGCGGCCGGCACCACCTGGGTGACGATGCGCCGCGGCTTGTAGACGCCCGCCGCCGTCAACTCTTCAATCTTGGCTCGCGCCGCGCGTTCCTGCTCCGGCGAGTGGGTAAAGATCACTGACCGGTACTGCGTGCCCCAGTCCGGACCTTGCCGGTTCATCGTCGTCGGGTCGTGCAGCTTGAAGAACGCATCGAGCAGCGCCCCATAGCTCACCTTTTCCGGATCGAAGTCCAGCTCCACCACCTCCGCGTGCCCGGTCTGGTCCGTACACACATCCTTATAGGATGGGTTGTCCAGCGCTCCGCCCTCGTAGCCCACGGCCGTCGCCGTCACGCCGGGAATGGCGGCGAACGCCGCCTCTACGCCCCAGAAACATCCCGCTCCAAATGTCGCCTTCTCTGTGCTCATGTTCATAAGGATGCGCCAACCGCTGCCCGGTTCACAAGGCCCGCAACTACGCGTTCGTCCGCTCCGCGCCTCGCCCGGCCAGCAACACCGTTCCCGTGAACAGCATGGTGTCGTAGACGTAGTTGAGCCCCTCTACCGGATCGGTCCGGAGTTCCGAGCAAAGCAATGCGCCGTAGAAGAAGACCGTCGCCAGCAGAAGCACCGTTCCCGCGCCCGCCGCCGCCGTGCGCGCCATGCCCGGAATCAGCAACCCCACTCCGCCCGCGAGCAGGGCAATCCCCACCACGTACGCAATCACAACCGGCAACGGCATCCACGCGGGCGTCAGTTTTTCCAGCGGCACGCCCACCACGTGCAGCGGATGGAGAAAGTGCTCGATGGCGTAGAAGATCATCACCAGCGCCACGATCGTGCGGCCAATCCGCATGAACGCTGCGCCTGCCCAGCTCGCGCGCGAACCCACGCTTCCTGAAAGCACCATCGCCCCGCCGGCAAACGACGTCTCGCGCACGGTAAGGATCCAGAAGATGCGGTCGTGCAATCCCGCCGACAGGTTGGGCAGGTCGATGGTGGCCACGATGATGAAAAACAGCAGCGCGAGCAGCGCCGCCGACCAGCGCACGCACCGCCACGCAAGGAAGCTGATGCCCGCGGACACGAGCGCCACGCCCACAAAGTAGACCCAGAACATATGCGCCGGAAGCCACTTCGGCACCATCCCCACCAGGTCGCGTGCCGCGGTGAAATGCTCCATCGAAAACACCACCAGCGGCGCTGCTTCCAGGACCGGCGCCAAGGCAATCATCTTGTCCGCGCCGGAAGCCGCGCCAAACCGCGCCCGCGCCAGCACCAATCCCGCGGCCAGCGCAGCCACGCCCGCAACCGTCATCGCGCCCACTTCCCTTGTCATGCCCGTCTCCCGCAGTCCATCCCTGCGCCGCATCCCGCGCGATGGGAGAAAGAGTCAGGTGCTTCTTTGCTTTTTCAAAGGGCAACAGGATACCACGCGGCCGGCGCCCGCCACGAGCGAGCGCGGGCGGGTCTCAGTAGCCCAGGTCCTTGCGGACGACGTTCTTGAGCGGCTCACCTTTCGTGAAGCGCTGGTGCTGCGCGAGGAAAAAGCGCATGGCGTCGCTGAGCCAGGTTTTGGTATTGTCGGCGCAGTGTGGCGAGATAAGCACGTTCTCGTAGCTCCAGATGGGATCATCGTGCGGGATGGGCTCCTGCTCGAACACATCCAGCCCCGCTCCGCGAATCCTCTTGGCGTCGAGCGCGCGCAGCAGAGCCCCCTGATCGACCACCGGGCCGCGGCCCACGTTGATGAGCACGGCCGAAGGCTTCATGGCGGCGAAGGCCGCTTCCGAGAGCATGTGATGCGTCTCCGCGGTCAGCGGCGCGGCGACCACGATGTAATCGCATAAGGCGAGCATCGCGCCGAGTTCCTCAGTCTTGAAGAATTTCTCGACAAGCGGATCGGGCCCCAAATCGGATTTTGCCGGCGCATGGCGCTTGAGCGCGAGCACGCGCATGCCCATGGCATGAACGCGCGCGGCCACGGCGCGGCCGATGTCGCCGTATCCGACGATTCCCACCGTCTGGCCGGCGATCTCGTCCACTTCGAACGGCTCCCAGCGGCGGGCGCGTTGGTTGTGGCGCATGCGCGCGAGGTCTTTGGCGAAGAAGAGAATGGCGGCAAGGGCGAACTCGCCCAGGGATGCGCTGAACACGCCGGAGCCGTTGGTAAGCGGGACAGGGCTTGCCACCAGCTCGGGAAAAAGCACATGGTCGAGTCCCGCGTAACGGGAGTGCACCCAGCGCACGTTCGGGCTCGCGAGAAACACCTGGCGCAGCAGATCGCGCGAGCCGGACCAGTGGAAAATGACTTCGGCGCGCGGCGCAGCCTGCGCGAAGGCAGAAAAATCCTTGCCGGTTACGTGCGGAATTGGGCTCAGCAGGTCAAGCTGTGGATCGTTATCGGCCGAGATCACGAGCACAAAAGGTGGCTGGCTCATCGGGGTCGAGGATTCCCTTATCGCGTCAGGTTGTAGATGAGCCCGTTCGGATCCTTCACGTAACGGCGCGGGAAATGCGGCTCATCCTTCACCACCTGGCAGCCGTGGGCGACAAGACGGCGCGTGGTTTCGTCCACGTCAGCCACCGTGACCTCGAAGACGGGACCGAGCGGCGGTCCCTTCTCGATGTACAGATTGATGTGCCGGCCCGCCAGCTCGAGCATGGGTTCGCGCGCGGTGATGGTGAAGCCGAGCTGCTCCACGTAAAAGGCCGCGGCGGCTTCCGGGTCGGGCGATTGAATAAGGATGTCTGTGCCGAAAGTGTTGGCCATGCGTACCTCGTGGTGCTTGCGCTCTGGGAATCCTCTGTTACCGATGCGTCGCGTGTGGGCGTGCGCCCGGATTCGCGTCTAACTGCGCTTGCGGCCGCCGGGGTGATTGCGTTTTGGCTTGCCGCGGCGGAAGCCGGCTTCTGCTCCGCGAGCGGGGAATTGGGGCGAGGATCGAGGCGAGAATTCACTCCGGCCGCGACGCGGAGGGTTTTCGTCGCCTGCCTCAAGGTCTCCGCGGAATCTCGCGCGACTCGATTCATGGCCGGTGTTTCCGAAACGCTTTTTGCCGCCGCGATTGGGACGGAAGCGATCCGGGCCGGACCGGCCGGATTCCCCGCGCTGTGAAGAGAATCGATCGTCTTCGTTGCGCTTGGGCGCGAAGCGTTCGCGGCGGCGGCCGGACCAATCGTTCTGCGCAGCCGCGTCGTGACGGCCGAAATCCCGGCGCGGCGCGCCGAAGCGGCCACCTGGCGCGCGCGCGAAGCCACGATTGCTGTCGCGCTTGGCCCCTCGCTCGCCATTGTCGCGACGCGGATCAACGCCCGGATCGGGGCCCGGCTCGGGGCGCGAGCCAAAACGCGAAACGGGGCGCTGGCCGCGGCCGGAGTTAAAGTTTCCGTAGCGGTCCTTGCCGTGCTCGTGAGACTTAAAAGGCCGGGAAGGGGCGGAACGATCTGAAGCCGGTTGACCTGGGCGGCCGCGCTCTTCTCTCCGTTCGGAGAAGCGTTCGCGCTTGCCTTTTCCGCGCGCGTCGAAGCGTCGTCCGCTGCGCGGCTCGAAGGGACGTCCGGCTTGCTCTTTGCGTGGAGACTCGAAGCGGCGCGGCTTTAGAGGCGCATGAACTTTGCCTTCCGCGGCGAGGTGAAGTCGGGCGAGTTCGTCGGGCGTGAGCTCGCGCAGTTGGCCGGGCTCGAGGTCGAGAACCAGCGGTCCGTAGCCGACGCGGCGAATCTTCTCCACGAAATGGCCGACCGATTGAAACATCTTGCGCAACTCGCGATTGCGGCCTTCGATGAGGACAACTTCAAACCAGGGATTTTCGTCGCGCCCCTGAGCACCTTTGCGCGCAGGCCCCGATCCGCCGGCGTGGTGCAGCTCACGAATCCGTGCCGGGGCGGTTTGCGCCTGGTCGGAGCCGGGACGGCCGCGCTCGATGAACACGCCGGAGCGGAGACGGCCGAGCTCCTCTGCGGTGGGACGGCCGGCAATTTTGACTAGGTAGGTCTTCTCCACGCCCGAAGCGGCACGCGTGAGCTGGTTGGCGAGCTCGCCATCGTTGGTCACCAGGAGCAGGCCCTCGCTGTCGTAGTCGAGGCGGCCGACCGGGTAAAGCCGCTCGCGCATTCTCGAAAAGAACTGCATCACGGTAGGGCGGCCTTCAGGATCGCTGACCGTGGTGACGAAGCCGCGCGGTTTATTGAGCATAAAGGTGCGATGGCGCTCGGCAGCAGGGATGCGCTTGCCGTCGACGCGGATGTGATCGCGCGCGGGATCGGCTTTGGCGCCAAGCTGCGTGACCACCTGGCCGTTGACCATGACGCGACCGGCGAGAATCATCTCCTCCGCGCGGCGCCGGCTGGCCACGCCGGCCTGCGAAAGAATCTTTTGCAGGCGGTCGAGTTTGGCGGGAGGCTGCTCCTGAATCTGCGGCCCCGCATGCACATGGCCCGGCCCGGAAACGGAACCGGCTCCGGATTCAAGTCGCGGCTCAGCCGTAGGCGGGGTTTCATTTTCGAGCCCGGTTGCGGCGGCCGGCTGGACTTCGACCGCGGGCGCGGTTGTTGCCGCCACGATTTCGAGTGTTCCCTCGAGTGCATCGTCGGCCGTGTCTGCGCGGTAGGCGGCCATCTCGACCAGGGACTCGGGCTCCTCGCCGTGCATGGAATAGCGGCCCTCGCCATCGCTCAGGTCGCCGATGGGATCATCGGCTGGGTTGTGGGGAAATGCAGGGAATTCCCGCGCAGATGCGAGGACTGCGCTGGTTTTTTTCCTCGCTTTGGTCTTGGCCTGCGCAGACTTTGCGGGCTTTGCCGTCTTGCCGGACTTGGCGGCCTTCGTGGATTGAGCGGGCTTTGCCGGAGACGATTTGGCTTTGGCTGCGGCCTTTGACCGCTTGGTTTTGGCTGTAGGCGCCGGCCTTTGCGCGCGAGGCTTTCTCGCTACGGGCGTAGTCTCCGGCTCAGCAGGCCTCTTGCTGCGAGAGGAACGGACGCCGGTGCTCGCGGATTTTTTTGCCATGGCAAAGCCTCGGGTTGGGAAGCTGGGCGCCTCGCGGCGCAGCCCTAAAAGCGCAGCTTCTACTCAGGTAGATGCTTAGCCCGCTGTTTTCGTCCCCGAAGCGGATTCCTCCGAGGAGTCTTCTTCGGCAGACTGCTGGAGTTCGAGATCAAGATCGGCGGCGATGACGGGGGCTGTGTCTTCCGGCTCCAAAGCTTCCGGTTCGTCGAGGTTTTCGGTTTCTTCGAGCTCCACGGCCATCTTCTCGAACTCCTCCATCGATGGCAGTTCGGAGACGTCATTGAGGCCGAAGCGCAGGAGGAATTCGCGCGTGGTCTTGTAGAGGATGGGCCGGCCGATGACCTGTTTTCGGCCGGCCGTGGCGATGAGCTTGCGCGCAAGCAGCGAGCCGAAGACGCCGGAGGAGTCGACGCCGCGGATTTCGTTCACTTCCGGCGCGGTGACCGGCTGCTTGTAGGCGATGACGGCCAGGGTTTCGAGCGCAGGCAGCGAAAGCTTGAGCGCCGGCTTGAGGCTCTTGATGAAAGCGCGCACGGCATCGTGGCAGGCAGGCTTGGTGGCCATGCGGTAGCCGCCGGCGATTTCGCGGATTTCAATGCCGCGGTTGTCGGAGGTGAAGGACTGAATGAGCTCGTCGAGGATCGGTCGAAGGATGGCGCGGACTTCGCGATCGCGCTGGCTCGCATTCCGTCTGGCCTCGGCTTCGGGATTGGCGGGCGAGGCCGATTCGGCGTCGAGATCGGCGTCCGGGCCGGCGTTCGGCTCCGTGTCTTCACTCGCCCTTATCGCAGTGCGCGCGCGCGTTTCGATGGAAATCTCGAAAGAGCCTTCGGCCTCGCCCGGCTCGATGGAAGGTTCTGGCTGTGCCGGGCGCCCAGCCTGCGCTTCGGCCGGCTCCAGGCCCGCAAGAAGAGGCGCGGACTCCGCGTCTTGCGCCGAGGCGCTGGCGGCCTCTTGCTCAACCTTCCAGGCCAGCGCTTCCTCGGCGAAGAGCGCGGCCATCTGCGCGAGCGTGACCGGCTCTTCGGCGGCGTAGATAACGGCTTCCAATTTGGCTCTCAGGTCCATGCGGTTCAGCGCAGTCCATGGCCTTCCGTCGGAAGGCACTCTCCGTATGGTACCGGATTCGGGGAACGGGCTGCGGACTGGCGCCACTCGTGGCGCGAAGGAAAATCTTGAAGGTCAGTTCACGGCCGCCAAAACCGCCTGTCGCAAAGGGGCCAGACGCGTGGCCTCGAGATCGCCTCGATAGAACATGTTGAAGGTATCAAAGGGAATGAGGCGCTTGCCGTCGGGATGGGCGATGTGGATGCAGCTCTTTTTGACGCTGCGCACGTCGAAGGCCTCGGCATCAATGAACTGGACGATGAGGACGCGAAAAAGGCTTTTGTAGCCGAGTTCTTTGGGCAGTAGAACTTTGGGCAGGCAGCAGAGCAATTCGCGGAGGGTGCTGGCCTGCGAGGTGGGCGAGTGATTGGTCGCGAAGAGCTTGAAGAGATGATCGCGCAGGCCGGTCTCCTGCTCGTAGACGATCGTATTCTTGGCGCCGTTGATGAGCACCTCCGGCGGCACCATTCCTGTGAGCGGCATGGTCTTACCTCCGAGCTTGAGCGCATATGCCATGGCCAGCGCATCGGGATGGCACGGCACCGGGATCAAATCTTCCGGCTTGAAGATGCCGGTTTGTTCCAGGATGCGGCGGCGCACCTCAGTGAGCGTAAGCCGGTGGCGCTTGCTTTCAAAGCCCTGCACGCGGCCGGCCTGCTGCACGGGCTGAAAGGTAATGCCGCGGACCGCCGGCTGCTTGAGGCCGAAGTCGATAATGGCGCCTAGCTCCCCGTCGTTGACGCCGCGCTCCACGGTCACGACGAGCGTGGTGGAGATGCCGAGACGGTTGAGGCGTTCGAGAGCCTTTTCGCGGATGGAGCGCAGATCGGCGCCGCGCAACTGCATCAGAGGCTCGCGGCGGAGCGAATCGAATTGCAGGTAGATTTCGAATTGGGGCATGAATTCGGCCAGGCGCTCCGCGAACTCCTGGTCTTGTGCAATGCGAATGCCGTTCGTGTTGACCATCAGATGGCGGATGGGGCGCTCCTTGCACATCTTCAGGACAGTGAAGAACTCCGGGTGCAGGGTGGGTTCGCCTCCGGAGATCTGCACCACATCCGGCTGTTTTTCATTGCGCACCACGCAGTCCAGCATGGCGGCAATCTGATCGAGGGTTCGAAACTCGGTGCGGTGCTGGCCGCTCGAGGCGTAACAGATGGGGCAGGTGAGATTGCACGCGTCGCAGATTTCCACCAGCGTGAGGCAGCTGTGCTGCTCATGGTCGGGGCAGAGGCCGCAATCGTACGGGCAGCCCCATTTGACCGGCGTGTTGTAGACCATGGGCTGTTCGGGGGTTTTGATGAAAACTTCCCGCGAGCGGCGGTAGTAGTCGACGTCGTCGGCCACCAGCACGCGCTCGTGGCCGTGCTGGGGACAGCGCTTGAGCATCCACACGGAGCCTTCTTCGAAGACGATCTTCGCGTCCACGCGGCGGTAGCAGGTGGAGCAGATGGAGACAGCCACGTCATAGAAGAGATAGGGGCGAAGCTTTTCGGTCATTGTGATCCTTTCGGGCGGCGCGGCAGATTGCGTCAGGATTTCCGCGCCCATGAATCAATTGGTCTTTTCCACCAATTGGGCAACCACCCGTGCTGCCAGCGTGTCCGGGGCCTCTCTTCGGATGATTCCTTCCCTCCAAATGTCCTGGCCGTGGTGCGGTGAAATTGCCCGGGCGAAGTGAACTCGATCGTCGGTACTCTTCCACAAGACTTCGCCATCGGCGCTCATCAGGCTTGAGCTGACGTTTATTTCGAAGAGCCAGATCGTATTTCCTGAAACAGGGTTCACGGTTTGCGCGCTTGCATTCTCATTGGTAACGGTGACATCAAGAACTGCGTCTGCGGAGTCGGTTGTTGGCGTGACGGCGATGTAGCCGTTCGTCAAAAGCTTCATTTCTTCTGAGATCGATTTTGCCACGCGATCGGTATCAAGATGGCTGGGTTGGGACATATCGGAGACACGCACGTGGAGGGTTCGGATGTGACCCAGTTCGGGCCGCAGATTCGGAGGCGGCGCGGGCGGAGTGTGATAGATCGGCGGCAGAAAGCAGGCGCCGAAGGCAAGAATTCCGATTGCGCACGCCAGCGTGAGCAGCTTCTTTTTGAGCATGGCGGCATTCTAGCCTCTTATCGCGGCCGGGATCGACGGCGGATGTGGCAGTTTGGAAAGTGTCCTGCTGGGCAGCTCATTTTTCCCGCGCGGTGACTGGCCGCCCTGTTGGAAAGGGAGCACTCATCGAGGCTTCTCGTCTTCGTTCCGAGATTCACTGCCGAACAGCTTCTGGAGCTCATCGCCTTCTGAACCTGAATGAAAGCTGCGGAAGATTGCCGCAATCAGCCATGCCAAGAGAACAAGCGCCAGGCCGGCGGCGGAGAAAAGCATGACGAGAATCGACACGGAATCAAGGGGCCCGACGCCAAATTCCTCGGTGCTCTTGCCGATGTTCGCGGAAGCCAGCAGGTAGTCCAGCCCGCATAAGCCTACGCCGATTCCGAACGCAGCTGCCAGGAACACGACGATTTTCGCAAAGGGAAAACCCTCAGACCGCGACTTGCTCATGAATCCCTTTCGGTGTCCGCGCCCAACCAAGCGCCAGCGAGGCGATCCCCGCCACGCAGGCCCATTGAATCAGGTTCATGCCGGTGAGGAGCGGCTGAGGCTTAAGGAAATCGATGGCGATGCGCCAGGCAAGATAGCCAGCGAGGAAGATGCGGAAGCGCGCGCCCTCCGGCCAATCCCTGGGACGGCTCAGGAAGATGGCAAGCAGGATAAGGAAGAGAATTTCGTAGATCTGCACAGGATGGCGGCCAATGCCGTCGCCGAGATTAACCGCCCAGGGCAGATGAGTGGGTTTGCCGTAGGTGTCGTCGGCCAGACCGGCGGCGAAACAGCCCACACGGCCCACGGCAATGCCGACGCAAAGAGGGACGGCAAACAGGTCGCCGGTGCGGCGGCGGATGCGGGTGAGCTTCTTGGCCATCTCCACTGCGGCCCACCCGCCGAGCAGGCCGCCCACGATGGTTTTGCCGCCGGGCGCAATGAGAAGACGAAGAAGCTGGCCGGAGCGCCAGGCCTCAACCACGGTGGGCCACTGCTCGGCGATTCCCAGAAGGCGGCTGCCGGCGAGCGCGCCCACAGCGGCCGCGGCAAGGACGGTCCATCGCTGTGCCTCGGCAATCACGTCTCCCTGGCGGGCTCGCATCGCGCGATAGACCGCGAAGGCCGAGGCATAGGCAAGAGTTTCCAGCACCGGGTGCCACGCCGGATGCGAGCCGATGGGAATCATAGGCGCAAGTATAGTGGGCGCCAGGCATCCTGCTGCGTTCAAAGGATCGTGAAAGGGGCGGCCGGCTACTCCGAGGTGGAATCGGAGGCGGGCTCGTCGTCGTTCTCGCCTTCGACGGAGATGCGCAAGGACTTGAGAAAGCTGAGGTCGTTAGGGGTGAAAGGGGCGCTCTCGCCCGCGGATTCGGCAGCGCCGTCAGTGGATTCGGCGTTCTTGGCGCCCACTTCGTTCAGGCCGATGGTGGCTTCGAGCATGAGCAGCACGTCGAAGCCGTGTTTGCGGATGTCCTGGACCACGCCGGCAATCTGCTCGCTCTCGATGACCGACTCGTGGATGGCTTCCCCCAATTGCTGGATAAGTTCTTTAAGGCGCGATGTCAACGGGTACCTCCCCAGGAACGGCGGCTTGGAGCAGCGGCCTGCGCAGAGCCGAAAACGCAGAATGCGTGGCGCGATCTCTCTACGTTACTTCGAAGCCCGGCAGCGAGCAACCGGATTCGGTTGCGGGCGTTAAGCATAGGCCGGGAGAGAATCGCTGCTACCATTTTATATTGGATGAGACCGCAGACCATTGGGCGCACTCTGGGCATCGGACTTCGCGTGGCGGGGCGCCTCGCCAGCCAGCGGATGCGCGACTCCTCTCCCGCTGAAAGGGCGCAGACGATTGCTGACGCAAGGGTTGCGGCGCCGGCAACGAACGTCAAGCGCGCCCTGGCCGTGGGCGTCAGCGGGCTGCTCAAGCCCATCCGCCGCGCCGGTGGCATCCTCTGGCTGGAGATCACAGGGGCGTTTTTCCTGCTGCCGGCGCTGGTATTCGCGCCCACGCTCTGGCGGGCGCGCGCGAGTTGGCTGCACGGGCCCGATCACCGCAGCTTTTGGGCCGCAGCGGTAGTGGTGCCGCTGTTTCTCTACCTCGGCGTCAGCTCGTTCTGGCGCGCGCGGCGGCGATAGAAGGACCAGGGATCAGGTTTCAGGTTTGAGGGATCAGAAAAGAGAAATCATCCCGGCCAGCCGGATTCAGTTCTTGGCCGACTGATTACTGCCGGAGTGCGCGAGCGCCCAGGCAACGGCGCCGACCAGGACAAATCCCATCAGGAACAGCGCGAAGCCGTCGCCCGAGCGGCCTCCGTGGACAACCAAGACACGTATCATGGCCAATTCGTTCAACCCTGCCGTAAGCATCAACACTCCTCCGCGGCAGAGATGGTTCCCGGCCGTATTGAGAGAAACACTGCCGCGGCGGGCAAGTTGCTCTCGATGAATGCTACTTTTGCGGGATGGCGCTCTCATTGTCGCGCTTCCACCAGAGGCGCGGGGCGACGGCATAGTTCAACTGCACGCACACGATGGCGGCGATGCTGACCCACGTGCTGATGAAACAGAGCAGGGCGCCGGCCAGGTAGAGCGCCTGCGCAATGAGAATGCGCCGGCAGATGCTGGCCACGATCTCCGGCGGAATATCGGGCTTGACCAGATGAGAGCGCGTCGCGTGGCCCCAACTCCAATAAAGCATGGCGCCGAGAATGAAGATGTTCAGCCAGTAAACCCCGATGGCCGTGCGGTAGGTGATGAATTCGGCCAGCAGGCGCGTGGAAAGCGGCATCACGGTGACAGCGAAGAGAAAGCCCAGGTGAATCCAGGTGAGGTCGCGTGTGCCCTCGCCGATGTGGTTGAGCTGGGTCTGCTGGCCGGCCCAGAAAATGCCGAGGGTGAGGAAGCTCATGCCGTAAGCGAGCCACTGGGGCCCAAGCGCGCAGAGGGCCCAGAGCAGCTCGCGCTCGGAGTGGACCTGCGCGGCCGAGGGGAGGTGCAGGTCGAGCACGAGCAGCGTCATGGCCACGGCGAAGATGCCGTCGCTCAGTGCGGCCAGGCGGTCCACGTTGCGGCCCTGAATGCGGTTGTAGAGCGTGGGCATGGCGGACGGGGCTTTCTCGTCAGGAAGAAGCTTTCCCGGTCAGCTTAACTGAGCGCAGCGCCACCAGGGCCAGAAGGACGACCACCAGGCCAAGCGCGATCCACAGCAGAGCCGGATGCCTCTCCGTGAAGGGGCGCTCGTCCGGACGCGGCTGGTAGTCCGGGTTAGCCAGCTCGGAGCCCAGGGAAGCCTCAACGGCGCCCAGGCGCGGAACAAAGAGCGAGGCGTAGTCGTAGCGTGGCGGCGCAAGCGCGGCGTCGCCGTATTCGAGCGTGTAGGCGGCGCCGGCAGCGGCGTCAAAGCAGAGCGTGCGCTTGCGCATCTCCAGGCGAACCGAAGAGAGCTGGATGGGCGCGTCGTCTCCATTTTCGACGGTGACGGTCCATTGCGTGGGGCCGTCGAACGCCCCATTCGAAACCCCGTACGGCGGTTCGACGGTGAGATTTTCTTCGTCGATGCGCAGGCCGTTCTGTACGCGATGCACGCGCAGCAAATTTCCAAAGGAACTGACCGGCTGCGGTGGCGGGACGGTGTCAGGCTCAACTTCGTCGATTTTGCCGGCGGCGCTTTTGGGCGGAGGAGCGATGGGCGCGACTTTCACTTCGACGTCGCGGCTGAAGGCCGGCGGCTCGGCGCCGGGAACAAAGACCACACGGTCGACGGGCACGCGAGGCGGGAGGGTGAAGGAGACGACCGAATTGCGATCGTCGAGCGTGATGCGCGCGGTTTGCGCGACGGTGACGTATTCAGGCGGAATGACAGGCCGCTGCGAGACGGTTAGGCCGGTAAAGCTGGCCGGAGTGAGCGGTCCGGCAATGGCGAAATGGAGAAAGCGGAAATCCGAGTTGGGCAGGTGCAGAACGGTGCTGCGGCCCAGCTTCTGGCCGGAGAGATCGAAGATGGTGTAGGCGCCGATGCGCGTAGCGCTCGAGTCCTGCGCCTGGCTGCCGCTCACGGTTACGGTGGCGATGAAGTCGCGGCCGGAGACGGCGAGGTCGAGATCGGTGAAGCTCCCTGGCGGCATCTCCGCGTCAAAGACGGTCTTGCCGTTGTTGCGGCCGGGATTGAGAAGCGCAATCTGCTGCGGGGAGCCGGTAATCGCCTCGGAGGTCTGGACGACGTAAGGCGTCTCGGCGGTGCCGTTGTAGAGGCGGAGATCGGCGAGTCCGGGTGCGGCATGCGGAAAGATCGCGGGATTGACCGCCAGGCAGGCCTGACCCGCGGCGCCGGCGGGAAGCTGCACGGGACGCTGGTAGCGGAAGTAGCGAATCTCCGGCGCGGGCGCAGCGAAGGCGAGCAGCAGAAGACCGGTAAGGAGCTTCGTCATGAAGAGCGATCTCCCTCGCCGCGCAGGTTGAGCCAGTCTTTCTGGTACACGAAGCTCACTGCCAGCAAAAGCACGCCCAGCCCCAGAAAACTCACGATGCGAAAGCCCTGGCTCAGTTCGCTGGTATCGACAAGGAAGACTTTCGCAATGGTCAAGGCAAGCAGCACCAGCGCCTGCCAGCGCAGAAAGGCCGAACGGCGCCAGAAGCCGGCGCCGAGCAGAGCCGCGCCAAAAGCCATGAAGAAGGCTGAGTAAGAGAAGTGCGCGTACATGACATAATTGCGCCACACGTAGTAATTGCCATAACCGCCGCGCCAGCTCCGCGCCCACCAGTAGCTCTGAATCTCAAGGCTGCCGGCGATGAGGATGAGCGCGTTGATGGCCAGGACAGCGGCTCCGGCAAGAAACTGCCAGTGAATGATGGGGTTGGCCTGCGGATCGTCCGGGGTGCGGCGCGCCAGCCAGGCCACGAAGGCAAAGACGGCGATGGCGAAGGCGTAGGCCGCAAAGCGCTGATTAAAGATGGGCGTGGTCGATGCCCGCGGATTCAGCGCCAGCAGCGCAAAGATGCCGAGGAGCAGGCAGATGAGCGCGAAGGCGCGAATGAGAAGCTGCCGCTCGCGGCTTGAGACCCAGAGCAGGGCAGCGCCCTCCGTGAGCCAGCCCACGGTCAGCCAGCGTCCGCGGGTTTTGAGAGGAATGGCGAGGGTGAGAAAGACCACAGCCATGGCAAGTTCGAGTGAGGCGAGCAGCGGCGGGCTGCGGCGCAGCGCTCCGCCTGCAGGCAGGCGCAGAAGAAGAAGATAAAAGGTGGCAAAGCCGACGGCAAGCCAGGGATCGGCCCAGTTGGCCGTGATTGGCGGAAGCAGCGCGCAGAAAGCGAGGAAGGCGAGCGCGGCATTGGCGACAGGCAAAATTACCAGTGCCAGGAAGTCCCAGCCGGAAACCTCGCCGCGCGGATCGTGATCTGCCCGGACAAGGCGCGGCGTGAGCGCGTAGAGGAGAAAAAAGCAGGTGAGAAAGAACGCGGTGCTCACCTCCTGGTCGTAGGAGTAGAACTCGTTCCACCAGGCAACGAAGAAGAACACGGTTCCGCCGAAGGTGGCGAAGAGCAGCCGCGACCATGGACGCAGGGCGACGAGAATGAGCACCGCAAGATTGAGAATGAGCAGGTAAGTGAAGAGCGCAATCTCATGATTGCCGCCGGTGGAGACGAGCAGCGGCGTGCTCAGGGCGCCGGCGATGGCATAAAGCGCAAGCAGCTCCGCATTGCGCGCCCAGGAGACGATGCCGTTGAACGCGGTAACCGCCACCATGGCGGCAAAGGCAGCCCAGGCCGGCATGAGCGCGTAGAGTGAGAAGGCCGCCCATAGCGAAAGGTAAAGCGTGCCGCTGCCCACGGCTTTGAGCGAGTAAGCGAAGGCGGTGAAGCCGCGCTTCTCAAACCGCTCTGACCAGGCGATGAGCCCCGCGCCGGCAAGCAGGCCGATGAGCACGCGGCCGAGCGGGCCGATCCAGTGGTTGTCAAAGGCCAGCTTGAGGAACCACGCCACGGCGATGAGAACGGCAAGAATGCCCACGCGATTGAACCATTGCGAGCCGATGCGGCTTTCGAGCGAGCGCGTGTCCTCGGCGCGGCCAAGTGCAGGGGCGGAGTCGACCAGGGCAAAGCGTGGCACTGCGGGCTCTTTGTTCGGCTGGGACGGAACGCGCGCAGAAGCGGCCGCGGTTTCAGTTGCCGGAATCGGCGCCGGCGCGGCGGGCGTAGACGCGGGCGGAGGAGCAGGAGCGGCGGCGGGTTTCACCGGAGACGGGGTGGGTGCGGTCTGCGATGGGGATTGGGCCGCTGCTCCCGGCGAGGCTTGCTGCGCCGGTGCGGCGATTTGCCGGGCCAGGCGGGCGACTTGCGCTTCAAGATCGCGCAGCCGGTTGCTGAGGACAGCTATTTCATCGCGCAGGGCGCGGGCGGTCGACTTTGCCACCACGAGCGCCACGATGGGCAACACGAGGAGCGCGCCAACCACCAGCAGGAGCACGAAGATGAGCCCGCTGAAATCCATTGCGGAAGATGGCGGCATTATAGCCTGCCCAGCTCTGCCGGCAAGGAAAGGGAAGGGATAGGAATCAGATGCGCGGCCGCGCCGGCTTGCGGGTAAAGTGCCAGATGGCGAGCGCCAGCGCTAGCGCGGCCAGGCCGTAAGCAAGCAGGGCTGTGCGGCCGGAGTGCAACTGCCAGCCCTTCCAGACGGCCAGGGCCGCGGCCAAAACCATCACCATGCCGCGAACGGTGTTCACACGTTCCATTAAGATACAGGGTTGAAGGGGTTTTCCATGACAACACCCGCTGCTCCCGCCTCCGCCGCGCTCGCTTTTGCTCCGGCGCCACTCAAAAAGACCGCGCTTAACGCCACGCACCGCGCGCTGAAGGCAAAGATGGTGGACTTCAACGGATGGGATATGCCGGTCGAATACCCATGCCCAGGCGGAGGCCTCATCGCCGAGCACCTGGCCGTGCGGACCGGCGTGGGCCTGTTCGACGTGAGCCACATGGGTGAGATTCAGTTTCGCGGGCCCGGCGCGCTGGCCGCCGTGCAGCACATCACCATGAACGACGCCGCCAAGCTGGCCGACGGGCAGGCGCACTACTCCGCACTGCTCACACCCGAGGGCACGTTTGTAGACGACATCCTGGTTCACCGGCTGGGTGCGAACGATTACCTGCTGGTGGTGAACGCGGGGACGAAGGACTCTGACTTTGCTTGGATCCGCAAGCAGGCGGGCGGGTTTCCGTCGATCCACATCAGCGACTACTCGGGATACTACTCGCAGCTTGCGCTGCAGGGGCCGCGGGCGCTGGAGACGCTGAAGAAGCTGACCAAGGTTGATCTGGGCGCGATCAGAAATTACTGGTTCACGTGGGGAACGGTGGCCGGGATTGCGAACGTGCTCATTGCGCGGACGGGTTACTCCGGCGAGGACGGCTTTGAAGTCTACACGCCCAGCGACGAAGCCACCACGGTAAAGATGTGGGAGGCGCTGCTCGAAGCGGGCGCAGAGTTCGGCATCCGTCCCTGCGGGCTGGGCGCGCGCAACACGCTGCGCCTCGAAGCGGGGATGAGCCTTTACGGGCACGAGATCTCCGAGGAAATCAATGTCTTTGAGGCCGGGCTGACGCGCTGGCTCAAACTGGACAAAGGACCTTTTATCGGACGCGATGCGTTGCTGGCGGTGCAGGCTGCGGGCGGGCCCAAGCGCAAGGTCGTCGGCCTGGAGATGACAGAGCGCGGCATTGCGCGCGACGGGTACTTCGTATTGTCCGCGGACGGTGACCGCATGGGCACCATTGCCTCCGGATCGCCGGCGCCGTTCTTGAAAGCCAATATCGCCCTGGCGCTGGTGCCGGCACCGGTCGCCGCATCGGGCGCGGACGTACTGGTGGACGTGCGCGGCAACCCCGTGCGAGCCAGGCAGGTACCCATCCCGTTCTACAAGCGAGCGAAGCGGTAGCCGCCCTGCCATCGGCAATCCAATCACAAATCTATTTGTTTCTGCGTGATAACCTGCGCGACCGCGCACGCAAGAAATCGCGAAGAAAATACTTGACAACACACACTGTATAATATACAGTGTATCTAGTACAGTGTATGGGGTACAGCGGAATGGACTCCGAGAACTTATTCGAAAACCTGCGCCTGGAGTTGCGACGGGGCTGCCTGACGCTGGCCGTCTTGGGACAACTGCGCCAGGAGCACTACGGCTACACGCTGCGCAAGGAGCTCGCTCTCCGGGGAATGGAGATGGACGAGAGCACGCTTTACCCGTTGTTGCGGCGGCTGGAGTCGCAGGGGCTGCTGACGAGCGAATGGCGCGAAGAAGACAAGCGCAACAAGCGGTTTTACCGGCTTTCGCCCGAGGGCGAGGACGTGTTCACCCGGCTGATCGAGGAATGGAACCAGATCAACCAGGCCATCTACAAGATTCTGTGAGAGGTAAAACGACGGTTATGGAGCTTCTGGAGCGGTATTTGCAAGCAGTACGAAGGCACCTGCGCTGGAAAAGGCAGGACGACATTATCGCTGAGCTGCGGGCGAACCTGGAGTCGCAGCTCGAGGACAGAGAAGCGGAGCTGGGCCGCAAACTGACAAACGCGGAGATCGAGGCGTGGCTGAAACAGATGGGGTCGCCGCTGCAGATGGCGGCACGGTACCAGCCGCAGCCGTATCTCATTGGGCCAGCGCTGTTTCCGATTTACCGGTATGTGTTGCGCCTTGCCCTGGGATGGTGTGCGGCGATCTTTGCCATTGCGAAAACTGTGGAGATTGTTGCCAACGGGCGGGGCGGCGACGCGTGGGTGGGAGCGGCGTTGCAGCTGCTGTGGATTCTCTTCATCAACGCGGCAGTTGTCACACTCGTCTTTGTGGTTCTGGAACGAAGCCGCGTGAAGATTCCGGAGAAGTTCGCTCAAGGCGCGGCCATGGGCAACCACTGGCCGCAGGCCGTGGCATCGCCTTTCGATTCGCGTCCCCAGGGGCGAAAGAAACCAAAGACTTACGCGCAAGCGGTAATCGAAGTCATCTTCGGCTGGCTTGTCCTGGTGTGGATGCTTCTGGTGCCCCACTATCCGGTTCTGCTCATGGGCCCGGGAGTGGTTGTTTTAACCCTCTCGCCCTTCAAGCTGGCCGCCGTATGGTGGACATTCTATTGGTGCATCGTGCTCCTGAACGCGGGAGAGCTGGCCTGGCATACCGTCGATCTATTGCAGGAACGGTGGCAGGGACCGCACCCGGCACGCCGCCTGGTGGAGCAGGCCCTGGGGCTTGTACCGCTCATGGTGGTGCTGGCAGCCCCGGCGCGCGTGCTCATCGTGCTCAAGGATCCGGCGGACCTGGCCCACGCGGCTACGCTGGCGCAAATCAACCTGTGGACCTATCGCGGTTTCGCGGTGATTGCGGCGATTGTTTTCCTGCAGCTGGCGTCTATGGCGGTGCGGATGAGCCTGGATGCGTATCGCAGGCGGCTGGCAGCCGGGTAGCCGCGGAAGAGCGCGCTGCTGGCAGCAGCGCAGGTGCCTTTGGGCCCGGGAAGATGTGGATGGCGGCGTGCCCGAAGCGGGGGGGCGATCCAGGAAATAAGCCCCCTCACACCTGCATCACTTCAGCTTCCTTCTTATGGGAGAGCTCCTCCATGCGGCGGATTTCGGCGTCGGTAATCTTCTGCACCTCGTCCATGGCGCGCTTTTCGTCGTCCTCGCTGATCTTCTTCTCCTTGGTCAGCTTCTTGAGGGCCTCGTTGCCGTCGCGGCGCACATTGCGCACCGCTGTCCGGTGCTCCTCGAGGACCTTGTTCAGGTGCTTGCAGACCTCGCGCCGCCGCTCCTCGGTCATGGGTGGAACGGGAACGCGGACCACTTTGCCGTCGGAGATGGGATTGAATCCGAGGTCGGAGGCCTGGATGGCCTTCTCCACTTCTTTGAGGATGGTTGGGTCCCAGGGCGCGATGAGGATGAGCTGAGGCTCGGGCGTGGACACCTGGGCAAGCTGGGTGATGGGCGTGTGCGTGCCGTAGTAGTCCACCTTGACCTGGTCAAGCATGTGCACGCTGGCGCGGCCGGTGCGCGTGGAGGCCAGATTGGCCTGGAAATCGGCGACCGACTGATCCATGCGCCGCTTCAGGTCGCTTGCGAGTCCTTTGAGTGCCGGGTTGCCGTCCATGAAGGATGCCATGGGTTTTCTTCCTTGGTGAAAAAGGGCAAAACGCCAAGGGCTATTCTACAGCCTGCGCGGGGATGCGAAGGCGGTGCGTCATGCGACTTCGGCCACGGCGGAAGCGGCCTGCTCGTGCGCGTGGTAACTCGAGCGCACCAGCGGGCCGGATTCGACGTGACGGAAGCCCATGTTTAGGGCTTCGCGCTTGAGGTCGGCGAACTCTGCAGGCGTGTAAAGGCGGGCGATGGGCAGGTGGTCGCGGGAAGGCCGCAGATATTGTCCAATCGTCAGGACGTCGCAACCAACCGAGGCAAGATCGCGGAAGACGTCGAGGAGCTCGCGCGTCTCTTCACCCAGGCCGACCATGACGCCGGATTTCGTCAGCCCCGCAGGCCGCAATTCCTTGGCGAAGCGCAACAACTCCAAAGAACGCTCATAACGCGCGCCGGAGCGGACGACGCGGTAGAGGCGCGGAACGGTCTCGGTATTGTGATTGAGGATCTCGGGGCGCGCCTCGACGACGATCCGGATAGCCTCACGCATGCCTTGAAAATCGGGAATGAGGACTTCCACGCGGCAGCCGGGGGCCTGGCGGCGGATTTCCTCGATCACCATGGCGAAGGCGCGCGCGCCACCCAGGTTGTCGTCGTCGCGGTTGACGCTGGTGACCACTGCGTGGAGCAGCCCTAACTGAGCTACGGCCCGCGCAACCCTCCGCGGCTCGTCGAAGTCGATAGCCTCGGGACGACCCTTGGGCACGGCGCAAAAGCCGCAGCGGCGGGTGCACAGGTTGCCGAGCATCATGAAGGTGGCAGTCTTATGATGCCAGCACTCGCCAATGTTGGGGCAGTGCGCGCTCTCGCAAACGGTGTGGAGCGAAAGCGAGCGGGCCAGGCGCTTGAGCGCGTGGTAGTTCTCGCCCATGGGTGCACGCGCCTTGAGCCACTCCGGCTTGGGTGCGGCCACGCGGCGGGCAGGCTCGATCTGGACCAGCTCCATCATCTGAATCCCATCATCTAAATCATTGTAGCGGCAGAGGTACCCGGGCGCAGCGGGAGCATGGCGCGCGAGCGCGGGATTTCCGAGCATTGGGGTCAAAACCATTTCGGGGAAACACGCATCTTTCTGGCTAAGCCGCATTGTCGGCGCGGGCGGGAGCGGTGCGGGCGCTCGAGACGCCCCCGACGCAAGTGAAAGGAGATTCCCATGAGGGTAGACCGTCCGTTCATTGCCGCCGTGGTTTTTCTGGGTGCGGGTTTGGCCCTGATTATCGGCTACTGCCACGGAACCACGGGCTTCAGCGCCGCTTATCCCTTTTCCGGATCGGTGCTCCACATCGACATGACCACCACCGGAGCCGGCGTGCTGGGTGGACTGGCGTTGATGGTGATCGGCGCTCTCTTTCTGGTGTGGACATTTCTCGCAGCGCTGGTAAGCCTGTTTACATGGGAGGACGGGCGCGATCGGAGCCGGGAGCGCGTGGTCGGGCGGTACTCGGTGGTGCCGCCGGACGACGCCGCATTGCCCCCCGACGCGGAAACCACGAGCGAAGAGCAGGAGCATTTCTGGTCGCGGCCGTCGAGAAGCAGCAACATCTGAGCTCGGTCAGAAAGCCGCGGCGAAGTTGAACTCCTTGAACGCACGTTTCGCCCGCACGTTTCGCCCGCACGTTTCGCCGCGCGCGCCCCAGCGCTCAACGCAGCTTGGAGCGCACCTCAGTGCGGATGAGGTAAAGAAAAAAGATCAGATTCAGCGCGCCTTGAACCAGGGCGGCCGTGATGTGCAGTTTGGCAAAGACCCAGAAATTGTAAGCTGTGAGCAAGACCACGGCAGCGAGAGCCAGCGACCACGCCCAGCGAAAGAGCATGAGCAGACCTGCGCTTGCGGCGATGAACAATGCGGAAAAGACGAGGTAGATGGGCGGATAGTGCCCTCCGGCAACTACGCCGAGAATGATGGTTCCTGCCAGCAGCAGAAGATAAAGCGCGATGGCGGCGAGCCCGGGGAGCGGCAGGCGTTGCCTCGGAACGGAGGGTTGGGGAGCGCCGGAGCTTTCAGATTGGGTCTGCGTTTGTTCTCGCCGTGCACTGGAGTGATCGTTGCTCTTTTCGCCGTTCATAGAGTGTGCAGGTATGCCAGCAGGTCCTGGAGCTGCGGGTCGTCAACTGGCGTGGCCGGCATCATGCCGCGGCCGTGAAGAATGACGGCGGTGAGCCGCTCGTCTGTGGGCGGTGCTCCGGAGGGCATGGCTTTGACCTTCGTGATCGCCTGCAGTCCGGGGCCGTGAAGCGGGTGCGAATTCGTGGGATAGTGGCAGCGTGCGCACTTCTGTTGATAGACGGCCGCGCCGCGCGCCTCCTGCGGGGTCCACTCGGAGGAGGGTTTTGAAGTCGGCAGGGATTGGCAGCCGGCAAGCCCGAGAGCCCAAACGCAGACGGGAAAAAAGAGAGGATCGAAACCGCTGCGCAAGTGCATGTCACTTTCGATGATACAGGTTACGGCATGGCGCGAAGTCAGGCGCCGCGATCTGTGCCAACGATAAACTGAGAAGAGTGGACCCACGGGGCCTCATTCTCGGCATTGAAACTTCCTGTGACGAAACCGCCGCGGCAGTGGTGGAGCGCGGCGCGCGCACCCTCTCTTCGGTGGTTGCGTCGCAGATCGCCACTCATGCGCGCTATGGCGGCGTGGTGCCGGAGCTGGCCAGCCGCGAGCATCTGCGCGCCATTGTGCCGGTGGTACGCGCGGCGCTCGCGCAGGCCGAGATTGCGCTCGCCGATCTCGATGCCATCGCAGTGACGGCCGGTCCGGGCCTCGCCGGCGCTCTTCTCGTCGGCATCACCTACGCCAAGGCGCTTGGTTTCGCCAACAACTTGTCGCTCATCGCCGTGAATCATCTCGAAGGGCACATCCACTCCGTCCTGCTGCATGAACGTGAGGCGCAATCCGCGCATCAAGGCGCCGAACAGGACAGATCCGCCCTGGCGCTGGTTGCCTCCGGCGGGCACACCCATCTGTTATTGGCGCAGCCCGAAGAAGGAACGTGGCATTACCGGCTGATTGGGCGCACCGTGGACGACGCAGCCGGCGAGGCCTACGACAAAGTGGCCAAGCTGCTCGGCCTGGGCTATCCGGGGGGCCCGTGGATCGATGCCCTCGCGCTTTACGGCAATCCCCACGCGGTGCCGTTTGCGTTCTCCCAGGTAAAGACCAAGGCGCACCTTGCCGGAAAAACTCCGCGCACCAAAGGCGCGAAGAACGCTCCGATCGCACCTCTCGATCCGCGCTTTCTCTTTTCATTTTCCGGAATCAAGACCGCAGTGCTGCGCCACGTGGAGTTGAGCGGATTGCGCGCCGAGGCGCAGGAGCGCATGGAGCGGCTGTTCCCGCGGAAGGGCGAAGAGAAGCAACGAATCGTGAAGCCTCCCGGGACAAGGGAAGCCGCGCTCGCCCTTTGTTCGCAGGCAACGCTCGACCTTGCAGCCAGTTTTCAGCATGCGTTGGTGGGCGACCTGATCAAGAAGACCTTCGCCGCTGCGGAATCATTGGGCGCAGTGCGCATTTTTGTGACTGGCGGCGTGGCCGCGAACCGGGAGCTGCGCCTGCGCTTCAGAGAAGAGGCGCGGCTGCGCGGCGTTGAGGTTTCATTTCCCACGCCCGCGCTCTCCACTGACAATGCGGCCATGATTGCCGCCGCTGCCTGGCCGCGCCTGCTGGCGCGCGAGTTCGCGCCCGCAGAACTCTCCGCCGACCCCTCGCTCATCCTTGGATGAGACCGGCTCGCTGGTTTTTGTCAAAGCCGAGTAGTCTCCCGCGCATGCCTAAACGCTTGAAAACTCTACCCAGCCGCACCCCTGGTCCACTTGCGAAGAATTCCGTGCAATTTGGTTAAGCTAAGAACACTCGCAGTGAAACGAAGCAGCGGCGCGCCGCGCATTCGCCTCCGGGACCCTGACCGTCCTGTAGAGGATGGCGCGAAGCGTGCGCGTTGTGCGCGGGCGGAAGCGGCGCCATCCGCATTCAAGAAAGAACCCCCTGCGGCAGGGCAAGAACGGGCGGCGCTTCTTCGGCGCTGCCCGTTTTTCTTTGCGGCGCGCAAAGATGCGTGAGCAAAATCCGGGAGTGGTGAAGCCATGACAATATCTCGGCAGCGCAAGAAAGTGAAAAACCAATGTAAAGCGCAGGAAGAAGCGATCTGCGCCCAGGCGGACGCAATAGAGCCGGCCGCCGAAGACGCTTTGGAGTGCCTGCGCAGCGCCGCCCAGGAGCAGTTGCGCCGGTATGCCGGCAAGATCGCTCTGGCGCTGGGCAAAAAGGCCGCGTGCGGCGACCTGAATAGCGCCAAGTTTCTCCTGCAGGTGACGAAGGAAAAGCCGCGGCCGGGCCGTTCGCGAAGGAGGGACGGACCCTCGGAGGCGCAACGTCTGGCCGCCGAGCCGCTCTGGCAGGATCCGCTTGCGGAGCCATTGACAAAGATTGGCTCAGAAGGCATCGATCTCGAAAGCTGAGTTGCCGCGCTGCGGCGCCCTTTTCCCAAAGACACAAATCGCCTGTGCACGATCGCGGTGAAGGCCGCGCATGTCACTCCTGCCTCAAACGGGGAGCGGAAAGGCGCGGCCTTTTGCATTTTTCTTGGATGCCACGGAAAGCAGGGAGAAAGATGAGGCTCGCAATGAAGTCTTGGCTGCGAAACAATTACCTGCGCAGGCACGCGCTCGCTCGCATCAGCGCGATGCTGCTTGGCTTGATTGCGGCATGGATGCAGACCGCGACGGCGCAGGCGCCCACCACCACCACCGTCACAGGCACGGTGTATCTGGCCAACGGACAGCCGGGCAGCGGCACGCTGGTGGTGAGCTGGCCCGCGTTCACCACCGCAGCCGGGCAACTGGTCGCGGCCGACTCCCTCACCGTAACCATCCCCACGGACGGTTTTGTAAGCGTCAACCTCGCGCCCAACCAGGGAGCGACCCCGGCCGGCGAGTATTACACCGCGGTCTTCTACATGAGCGACGGCTCCACGTCCACGCAGTACTGGCTCGTCCCCTCGGCAACCAGCGCCACGCTCGCCGCAGTGCAGGCCCAGGTGATGCCGGCCGCGCAGGCGGTGCAGACTGTAAGCAAAGCCTACGTGGACGAAGCCATCGCCGAACTGGCCGGCAGCGAGATCACGGCCTCGGGCGGCACGCTAACCGGGCCGCTCTATTTGAGCGGCGATCCCACGCAGCCGCTGCAGGCGGCCGACAAGCATTACGTTGACGTCAATGTCGCCGCCGATCTTCCCCTGAACGGCGGGACGCTCACAGGGCCCTTCACAGCCACGCAGATTGGCGCAGCGTACCAGGTGGATCAGCTTGCGGGCGCGGACATCGGGGCCAAGCTAGCGTCCTGCCTGAGCGCGGTAAGCGCCAGTTTCGGCGGCGTCTGCGATGCGCGCAACTTTACCGGCACTTTACCCATGGCGTCGAACCTCACCATTGCCACGGCGAACACCATCATCCTGCTGCCCTGCGCCACCATCTCCACCGCCAACCAGATCATCGTCACCGCAGGCACGCGCAACATCTCGCTGCGCGGCTGCGCCTTGCGCGGTGGCAGCGCGTCCAGCGGCAGCCAGGGTGGAACCGTCTTTGCCTACACCGGCTCCGCCGCGGCCATCCAGGTGGGCGATCCCACGTACGCTGTCGACACGCCGGGCTTTCACCTCGACAACACAGCCGTCAACCTGACCGGCGCCACCAGCGCCACCGCGCAGGGGTTCGTTGCCTACCGCACACAGGAGCTCGATCTCGAAAGCCTCTACTTCCTCGGCAACTCCAACCAGTCCGGCATGACGCTCGACGGAACCGGCAACTACACCGGCGGCACTTTCCTTGACAACCAGTTCGACGGATTCGGCACGGCCGTCAATGCCATCGGCCACCAGGTATCGAACCCGGCCACGACCGACTGGATGAACGCGAGCATCTTCGTGCGCCTGCACATCGATTGCCCAACGAGCAGCGGTAGCCCGATCAGCGGGACCTATGGCATCAATTTGCAGCAGGGCGATGGCAACACCTTTACCGGCGGAGACGTGGAGAACTGCGCCACGGCGCTGCACCTGGGCGCGAACGCGCAGAACAACACCATTGTCGGCCTGAGAAACGAGAACTCCACCAACCAGATAGTGGCCGACGCCGGCAGCTCGTACAACAACTGGACCACCGGCGGCACCATGTTCACGGGAAAGCTCACCGACAACGGCACGCACAACAGTTTCTGGGACTCGTTCCACCGCGGCTTCAACGGCGTGAACGGGGACCTTTACCGCAGCCAGATTGACAGCACCATTACCAACCACGTGTACCTCGGCATCGGCCTGGGCAACGTGCGCGGGATGCTGGATGAGTACATCACCGATGTACCGGGAACCGCTGGCAGCTATCAGAATGCATGGCAATGGGGTCCAGGTGACGGCACGAGCGGGCAACAGGTCTGGAGCCTGCTCGACATGCTCAACAATGTGCAGCGCTTCGGAGTGCAGCAGAACACCACCGCCGGCGGCAGCCCGCAAAGCTACCTGAATGCGGCGGGAACAGGCATCGTCTGCTTCCAGTGCTCCACAAATGCGGGCACCGGTGGAGTGGCTTTCAGCTCCGGCGGCGCGTCACCCGCAACCGTGGCCACCATCAGCAACGCCGGCAACGCGCAGTTCAACGGCACGCTCCAGGTGGGCGGCACGGCGCAATCGGCCGGCACCATGACCGTGCGCAACAACGTGGACGCGGAGGTGGACTACTACCTGTGGCCGGGACTGACGACGAGCCAGAAGGGATCGTTCACTTACAAGGACTGGAACGGCAACAGCCAGTGGTACATGCTCAAGGACGCAAGCAACAACTGGGCGCTGAACTCAGCCGTAGGTGGGCTTGACAGCTTCAAGGCTTACCAGAGCACCAACAGCGGCGACACCTACATCGACGCGAGCAATTCCACCGGCCACATCCGGCTGAACTATGAGTCCGGATCGGGCGCCGAGACCGACATCTATTCCGGATCCAGCTCCAGTTTGATTGCTGTGTTTCAGGCGCCGACGAGCATCAAGTTTCCGGGGCTGGCAGCTTCGTCGGGCACCAATTGCCTGCAGGTGGATACTTCCGGCGATGTGACCAACACGGGCTCGTCATGCGGATCGGGCGGCGGAGGCGGCGGCAGCGGCACGGTAAACTCGGGAACCACGAGCCAGATCGCCTTCTACAGCGCCAGCGGCACGGCGGTAAGCGGTAACGCGGCCACGGTTTCCAGCGCCGGCGCGGGCGCATTCGTAGGTCTTGAGGACACGGTCGCGGAAGACGTGCCGAGCTATCTTGAATCCGGTTCGGACGAGGGAACGCGGCTGGAAAATGCCATCAGTGGGCTCATCAGCTCCCCGGGAGCGGGACGCGCGGTTTCCGAGACCGTGCCTTCGAAGACCACGGCTGTGACCTGGGTGGCGAATCCGTTTGCCTCTCTGCTCAATACCAACGGCTCGGTAAATAACAGCAACATATACCAGCTCAAAGTGAAGGTGCAGCCCTGGCAGCAGGTGACGGCGGACGCGGAGATCGACATGGGCCTTTCTGCCGCGATCGATTGCGCTGACGTATTCGGCATCTATCCGCCATGGAGCTCGACCAACGTAGGCGGGATGATTCAGCCGGAGAGCAGCGGATACCCCACCACCACGCTGATCACTGACGGCCCCTCGACGGGAGCGACCGGCAACACCACGTTCACCCAAGGCAACAAGGTGACGAACTGCGCCCTCTACGCCGGCGGCCTCACCGGCATGATCGCATCGGTCTCCGCGACCGGCGGCTCCGGCATGACGCCTGGCACCTATTCTCTTTCGTTCTCGGGCGGCGGGGGCAGTGGCGCGGCGGGGACGATTACCGTGTTGTCCGCGACCACCTACTCTACGCCTCAAATCACCAGTGCCGGATCAGGCTATGCCTCCGCCCCGGCGGTATCGGCAGCGACAGGTGGCACGCCCCCGACGTTGACTGCGAGCGTCTCCGGCATGACCGCGCTCAATCTCTCCTGGGGTCAGGAAGGGACGCAGGCGAGAAATCTGCGCATCACTGATTTCCAGATCGGCATCAACCGCGACGCAAACTCGACCAGCGGCGGGGCGATGCATAACTTCGGCGTCTACGATACCGAAGTGGAAGAGGAGGACAACACCGACTCCGAGAGTTGGGGGTATCGCATCGGCTACAACTCCGCCAGCGCGGAGAACGGCGTGGCTGAGAATATTTCGCTGATCGGCGGCTCCAACCCAAACGGCACAACCAAGGTGGGGTTGGAGAATGACGCCAGCGGCTTTCACTTGACCAACGCGCTGGTCGAGTCGCTGACCTACGGCATTCTGAATGACAACAAGCACAGCGCGGGGAACGCCGGCAATTCCTATGAGACGGTAACCTGCAACCCGGCTGATGCGCCCACTGCGGTCTGCGCGGTGGACGGGAACGCAGGGCCGAATTACGGAGCCATCTTCCGTAACATCGTCTCCGGCGGCTTCGCCATGCCGCTCATCTTTCAGGAGCAGAACCAGCCCACTGCCGCTGTGAGAAACGAGCACGGCGACCCGGTGCTTACGTCTTACTCCTATTCTTCCGCCGGCCCGGTGGCGATCGCCGCCGATCCGCAGGTGGCCAGCGTGAATCAACCCGTGGGCGTGAGCTACGGAAACATCGCCGCCTGGCCCTCTCTCTATCTGCCCGCCAAGACCAATCCACTTACTCTGAGCAGCCTTACGACGGAAGGCGCGCAGTACATGACCGCTGCCGATGTTTCGGGCGGAGTCATCCCGGCGGGCATCGTGCATAATGGCGACCTTGCCGCGGCCACCACCGCTATCTATCACTCTGTCGCCGTGGTGCAGTCCGGCGTTGCCGCCTGCATCTTCGACGGGGCAACCACGGCGGACGATTACGTGACCCTGAGCAGCAGCACGGTGATTGGATCCGCCGTGGGCTGCCACGACACAGGATTACAAACGCCGCCCAGCTCCGGAGTGGCCCTCGGCAAGGTGCGCAAGAGTATTTCCGCCGCGCCTTCTGCCCCGAGCATGGGCACGGTGACCACCAACTGCACCACCAGCTGCTCAACAACCTACACCTACGTGTGGGTGCAGAAGGCCAATACCGATCCCTTCGATCTGACGGAATCGGCTCCCTCGTCGAATGGCACGGTTTCGAGCGCGGCCACGCTGACCACAAGCGTGTACAACACCATTCCCGGCTGCTCCACAGCCACTTCCTCCAGTCCCTGCAGGCTGTTCGAGACCGCGGGGCCTCACACCGGATTCCTGGAAGAGGTTATTTCCACCGCGAATGTTTTGGATCAGGGGCTCGAGGGCGATGGAAGTTCCCCGTTTTCTTCCGGCATTATCGCGCCGCCGGTGAGCGTCAGGGTACAGCCGGCGCTCTCAGCAGGCTATGCCTCGAACAGCGCGCCAGGCCTCGCGCAATGCGATGGCACGACCATTACCTGCAGCGGCTCCGGCGTGATGAGCACGGCTGCGGGGACGCCGCTCACGCACTGGTCCGTAGCCGGCGGCATGATGAACACAAGCGAGCCGGTCGCGCCCGCCTTAACGGCCAACGACCAGTACGCGCAGGACGTCGACATTCCCTCGCAGGTGAACTTCAACCGCATGTGCGTCGATGTCACCACAGACGACACCACCGGCGGCGACGTGTATAACTTCGCCCTGGTGAAGCTGACCAGCGCAAGCTGCACGGGAAGCGGGTGCGCCACGACTACCGTGGCGGCATGGAGCGCGGCTACGGCTCTCAGCTCGACCGGGCCGGCCTGCGTCGCCAACGGCTCTTCTTACGGCAGCTCAGGGAACGTGACCCTGACTCCGGGGAACTACTACCTCATCACCACGGGCAATGCCACCACAGCGAGGATCGCGGGCACAAGCTCTTCCGGCCAGAAGTGGACCGCACTCGCGAGCGTTGCCGCGGGCACCAGCTCGAGCGGCTCGTTCGGAACCATCACCCTCGATCCGCTTTCCTCGGGGGGCACGGTCATCAGCGGCGCGCAAACGCAAATTGCGCTCACCTTGACGCAATAGCCGGCGCCGCCTCGACGAATCCGCCCCCTCCGCAACCTGAGCCTGGTTTCCATGCCCCTCAACCCCGAAGACCAAAGCAAATCCACACATCTCGAACCAGCGAGCATCCATGGATGTGATCCGGGACGAATCCAGGCGCCCGCGGAGTGCCGGGACGGTGCCCGGGAAGCTGCCACGGAAGGTTCGTTGACCGATGAAACCGCGGCAGCTCCGGCCGCGGCCGAAGAATCCAATCTCTGTCCCAATCTCCATCTTGACAGCCTCGACCAGGGGTTGACTCAGTTCGGACCGATCTTCGATCGCAGACCGCACAGTCTGGGTGGTGCCACCGTCGGCATGGCGCTTTGCGCCAAATTGCTGCTGGTGCGCACGCGCGAGGGCTGGACCGCTCCGCTCAAGGCCAATGCGGCGCAGGTGGAGTTCGAGAACAGGCGCGGCCCGCGCAACATCGTTCTCAAGGCGCGGCAGATGGGCATCACCACCTGGGCCTCCGCGCGCTTTTTTCTGCGCACCATCACCCGGCCCGGCACCCTCACCCTGCAGGTGGCGCACACGCGCGAGGCCGCCGAAGAGATCTTCCGCATCGTCCACCGGTTTGTGAACTGGCTGCCCGAAGAGCTGCGTCAGGGGCCGTTGCGCACCAGCCGCGCCAACGCGCGCCAGATCGTCTTCCCGGCGCTGGACTCGCAGTACAAGGTGGTCACCGCCGGCGACCGCAACGCCGGCCGCGGCCTCACGGTGCAAAACCTCCATTGCTCCGAGCTCGCGCGCTGGCCCGGAAATCCCGCGGAAACGCTCGCCGGTCTGCGCGCAGCCATGGCGCCCGATGCCGAGCTGATCCTCGAGTCCACGCCCGACGGCGTGGGCGGATGCTTCCACGAGGAATGGCTCAAGGCCGCCGAGACCGGCACCGTGCAGCACTTCTTTCCCTGGTGGCGGGAAAAAAGCTACCGCGCCCGCTCCGTCGATTCGGCCTCGCTCAACGACGAAGAGCGCCGGCTGATGGCGCTGTACGATCTCACCCTGGCCCAGATCGGCTTCCGGCGGCAGATCCGCGCCAACTTCCGCGGTCTCGCCCCGCAGGAGTACGCCGAAAGCGCCGAGACCTGCTTCCGCGCGAGCGGCGAGCCGGTCTTCGAGCTCGAGCCCGTGGAGGCGCGCCTCGAAGAGCTCGGACAACTCGCCGACTGCGTCGAGCGGCGGCTCAACGGCGAGCTCGAAATCTGGCTGCCGCCGGTTGCGGACAAACAATACCTCGTCTCTGTCGATCCCGCCGGCGGCGGCGTCCGCGGCGACTACTCCGCCGTCGAGGTTCTGGAGATGGGAACCGGCCTGCAGTGCGCGGAGTTCGCCGGCCATCGCGGCGGCCTGGAGCTGGCGCGCCTGGCCAGCGACCTGGCCCGCGAATACAATGGCGCGTGGCTTGTGGTCGAGCGCAACAATCACGGCGCGGGGGTGCTGGCCTATCTCGAAAGACCTTGCGACTATCAGCACGTCTACCAGCAGAACCGGCAGTCCGGCTGGCTCACCACCTCGCTCAGCCGCCCCGCGGCGCTGGGCAAGCTCGCCGCCGCGCTGGTCGACGGGCCTCAGCACTTCATGAGCCGGCGCCTGCTGGCCGAGTGCCGCAGCTTCGTGCGCCTGGCCGACGGCAGCTCCGGCGCGCGCGCGGGCACCCACGACGACCGCGTCATGGCCATGGCCATCGGCCTGGCCGCGCGGGCGGAGTTGCTGGAGAAGGGGAAACGATAGTGGTTAGTGGTTAGTGGTTAGTGGTTAGTGGTCAGTGGTCAGTGGTTAGTGGTTAGTGCTCAGTGGACAGTGGCTAGTGTTCAGTGATCAGTGGTCAGTGGTCAGTGTTTAGTGGTCAGTGTTCGGCCAGAAGCCGCCCTCCGCCAAGCCGAAGCCGCGGACCTGCCGCTGCGCACCAATTAACTGACCACTGACCACTGTTCACTGATCACTCGATTTAGAATTCCCTCAGACTCCAGGAGTGACGCGTGGCAGTTCTGGCCGTGCAGCAGATCCGGCGGATGCGCGGAGGCGCGCAGGGGCAGCTGATGCTGGGCGCCGACGGGCACATCTACGTGGTCAAGTTCCAGAACAACCCCCAGCATCGGCGCGTGCTGGCCAACGAATTTCTCGCCTCGCGTCTGGCCCTCGCCGCCGGGCTCGCCGTGCCCCACGTCGAGCTCATCGAAGTCTCGCCGTGGCTCATCGAAAACACGCCCGGTCTGGAGATCGATCTCGGGCGCAAGCGCGAGCGTTGCCACGCGGGCCTTGAGTTCGGCTCCCGCTTCGCCGGGGGCACCATGCCCGGCCAGGTGCTCGATTACCTGCCCGAGGAGCAACTCACCGAGGTCAAGAACCTTGCCGAGTTCGCCGGCATTCTCGCCCTCGACAAGTGGACCGCCAATGCCAATGGACGCCAGGCCGTGTTCGTGCGCCGCCAGCGCGAGCGCCGCTACTCCGCCGTCTTCATCGACTTCGGCTACTGCTTCCATGCCGGCGACTGGCGCTTCGAGGATGCCCCGCTGCGCGGGGTCTACTATCGCAATACTGTCTACCAGGAGGCAAAAGATTGGAACGCCTTCGAGCCGTGGCTGACGCGCATGGAGACCATGGCGGAGGCGACGGTCTGGTCCGCGGCCGGTGAAGTCCCTCCCGAGTGGTACGGCGGCGACGTGAGCGAAATGGAAGCGCTGGTCGAAAAGCTGCTCGCGCGGCGCACCCGCATCCGCGAGCTGATCGAAGACTTCCGCCGCTCCGACCGGAACCCGTTTCCCCATTGGGGAACCCCCTCGCCCGCCCCCCTCCCCGATTCCTGGCAGCGCGCGCAGGTCCGCGCTAGCATGAACCTGAGGGCCAACTGACCATGGGCCGGCGGATTCATCATGGGCAGGAGGACGAACTGGCGCTGGGCCGGAGGGTGAACTGACCATGGGCGGTGGATTCATTGCGGGCCGGAGGGTGAACTGACCATGGACTGTGGATTCATCATGGGCCGGAGGGTGAACTGACCATGGGCCGGCAACAAAACACGCGGGGCCCGGGAAGATCGGCTCCAGATATCGCCCGCCGCGCCTGCGAGTTTCAGCTGCTCCGCTACGTGCCCGACCCGGTGCGCAACGAGTACGTGCACATCGGCGTCATCCTGCGCCAGCAGGACGCGAGAGATTCGTCTGCGCGCGCCGAAGCACGTGTCGAAGTCCGCTTCACCCGCGACTGGCGCCGCGTGCGCTGCCTCGATCCCGACGCCGACACCGCCGTGCTCGAGGGCATGGAAAGCGAGCTGCGGCGCCGTCTGCTCCCCGACGGGGAGGAAATGGGAGACGGCGGAAACTTGAGAAAAATCCTCGAGGAGTCGCTCTCGCTGGGCGTGCAGATGACCGAAGCGAAGGCCTATCTCGCCGAGAGCCTGCCCGCCGGCGTCGAGGAGCTGATGCGCCTCTACGTCGATCCGCCGCCGCGCGAGAAACTTCCCAGGCTGTCAGGCCGCGCCGCCATCCAGTCCGAGATGCGCCGCGCCTTCGAGCACGCCCAGGTCTGGGATCTTCTGAGAAAAAGAATCGCCGCCTCGCACTACACCCGCCCCGGCGATCCGCTCCGCATCGATGCCGGCTACAAGCCCAACGGCCTCATCCGCATGTTTCACGCCGTCAGCCTCGATACGGGAACCGGCGCAGGCGCCGCAACGGGGATCGAAATGGCCAAGGTTCTGGCCTTTTCCTCGGCCGCGCTGCGCGCGGGCGTGGAGCGCGTGGAGAAGGCCGAGCTCGAGCTCACGGCCATCATCGAGCCGGCGGCGAAGCTCGGAGCCGTCGCGCCGGAAACCGGCGAGGCCGATGCGGAGCGGCTCACCCTCTACCGTTTTGGCGTGGAGACCATGGAGGAGCACCGCATCCGCGTGCTCACCACCTCCGACCTCGGCCGCGTGGCCGAGACCGCGCGCCGGGAGTTGCGAATCTAGGGCCTGAACCCGTACCTGAACTCAGCACCCGACGTTGCGCGCTCCGGTTCCTTCGCTCCCCGGACATCGATTCCCGCGCTGCTACAATCAAATAGGCTCATATACCGCGCCGCTCGGGCTCCGCCGGCCGCGTCCCACACACGATTTCGCGAACGATGACCCTCCGCCTCTTCAACACTCTCACGGGACAACTGGACCCGCTCACCCCTGCTGACGGCAGAGCGCTGCGCATGTACGCCTGTGGGCCCACGGTCTACGACTTCGGCCACATCGGCAACTTCCGCACCTTTCTGCACATCGACGTGCTGCGCCGCTTCCTGCATCTATCCGGCATCCAAGTCCGCCACGTCATGAACATCACCGACGTGGACGACAAGATCATTCGCAACGCGGCCGCCGCCGGACAGCCCATCGGCGAATACACCGCGCCCTTCGAAGAGGCGTTCTTCGAAGATCTCGACGCCTTACGCGTCGAGCGGCCGGAGCTGATTCCGCGCGCCACGGACAACGTCCCCCAGATGGTCGCCCTCATCCAAAGGCTGGAGAAGCAGGGAGCGGCCTACCGCACCGAAGATGGCTCCTGGTACTTCCGCATCGCCGCCTTTCCCGCCTACGGCAAGTTGAGCAAGAAGGATCTTTCCGGCATGGAAGACGGCGCGCGCGTCGATGTCGACGAGTACGAGAAGGACTCGTCCCGCGACTTCGCCTTGTGGAAGGCCGCCAAACCCGGCGAAGCCTCGTGGGAGACGCCCCTCGGGCGCGGCCGTCCCGGCTGGCACATCGAGTGCTCCGCCATGGCCATGGAATACCTGGGCGAGAGCTTCGATCTGCACGCTGGCGGTGAAGACCTCATCTTCCCGCATCACGAGAACGAGATCGCGCAGAGCGAAACGGCCACGGGAAGACCCTTCGCCCGCCACTGGATGCACGTGCGCTTTCTGCTCGTGGACGGGCGCAAGATGGCGAAGAGCGAAGGCAATTTTTATACCTTGCGCGATCTTCTTCTCAAGGGCTACCGCGCCTCCGCCATCCGCTTGGCCCTCATCTCCGTTCCTTACCGGCATCCAATTAACTTCACCTTCGAGAGCCTCACTGACGCCACCGGCGCCATCGACCGCTTGCGGACGTTCCGTTCCCGCCTCACCTCCGGCGAGTTTCCCGAAGGCCAGAACCCGGCCGTCGAAGCCGCGGCGCTTGCGGCGCGCGAGGCCTATCGCGCGGCGCTCGCCAACGATCTCAACACCGCCGATGCGCGGGCGCCGGTTTTCGAGCTGGTGCGCAGCGCCAACACCGCCATGGACAAGGGCGAGTTCTTCGCCGCGAACCGCGAGTCCGTCCTTCAGGTCCTCGCCGACTTCGACCGGGTCTTCGACGTGCTTGAGGATCGAGATCTCGAGGCCACGCGCCGCGCCCTTGCCTGGGCGGAAAAGTCGGGCCGCATGGCCGATGTGGCGCCGGAGCTCAAGGCCAGCGCGTCGATATCCGATGCCGAGATCGACACCCTGGTGGCCGAGCGCGTCGAAGCGAAAAAACAGCGCAACTTCACCCGCGCCGACCAGATCCGCGCACAGCTCGCCGAAAAAGGCATCGTCATCGAGGACGCGAAAGACGGCACGCGCTGGAAGCGGAAGTAAAAAGCGGCTTTTAGCTTTCAGCCGTCAGCTTTCAGCTGAGACGGTGCGGTTGACGTAAACTGAGGGAGACCGAAACCCGGAGTTTCAGTGGAGGCCTGCGATGGAATTTCAAATTAGCTTCGATCGCGAAGAGGATGGCCGCTGGATTGCGGAGATTGAAAGCCTGCCGGGCGTGCTAGCTTACGGAGCAACCAAGAAAGAAGCTCAATCCAAGGTAGAAGCGCTCGCCCTGCGCGTAGTGGCGGACCGCATTGAGGCTGAGCGAAGCACGCCGGAACAGGTGCGATTTGCAGTCGCTTAGCTCGGTCGAAACCCGGCCATGCCAGACGCAGTTTTTATCCCTCGAAGTCAGCATCTCGTTCCAGAATGAGTGCCTCCCGGCGCCTGCCCGAGCAGCTTGGAATTGACGTACCGCGCCTCAGGCTTTATATAGCTACTTCATGACCAGGTTCCCTTCCACTAGCGCAAAGAAGGTCTTTCGCGCGCTTTTGCGAATTGGCTGGAGGGAGAAACCGCGAATCAGCAAGGGGGGATCACATAAGCAACTGGAAAATCCCCATTTTCCTGGCGAATTTACTTGGGCATTCCACGATAATGACGAGATTGGTCCGAAGATGCTTGCGAAGATCGCAAAGAAGACGGGACTGAGACCTGAGGACCTCTGAAACTATGGAAGCCGACGAAGCGCAGGAACTTCAGGAACACGCCGAACACGGATCGCACGAAGGCATGCGGCCCGTGGCCTTCACCATGGCCGTGCTGGCCGTGCTGGTGGCCATCACCACCGTCCTCGGCCATCGCACCCACACTGAGGCCATCCTCACCCAGGACCAGGTCACCGACCAGTGGAACTTCTACCAGGCGCACAAAATCCGCGCGAATGACACCGAGCTGATGACCGACCTGCTCGGCGTGGTGAGCGTCTCAGACTCCAAGGCCGCCGCCAAGCTCGCCAAGGCCTACGCCGACCACCAAGCCAAGTGGGCGCAGGAGCTCGACGAGGCAGAGAAGCAGGGCCATGAGCTCGAAGCCGACGTGCGCCGCGCCGAGGCCCGCGCCAACCGCTTCGATTTCGCCGAGGCGCTGCTCGAGATCGGCCTGGTCATCACCTCGGTGACCTTGCTCACCCGTAGCCGCATCTACTGGTATCTGGGCATCGTGTTTTCCCTGGCCGGGATCGCCTCGGTCGCATCCGCGTATTTTCTCCGCTGAGGATGCGGACGCACCGGAGTCGGGCCGATCACCGGGCCGCTCGCAGGAAATCACGCCCGATGGGGAGAATCACGCTCAGGGGGAATCGTCTTGCTGCGCATGCCGGCCATCGCCGTCCTTCTTCTCGGCTGCGCGGCGCTCTGTGCGCAGTCGCCGCCCTCCACCGATTCCTCCGCTCAGGATTCATCCGCGGCCATGGGCTTCAGCTACAGCCTGCCCCCCGACTGGGCCGTGGTCGAGATCAAGCCATCCCCACCCAAGGAAGCAGCGCCGCAGCACTCCCTCGCCGCGCAGGGCAAAATCAAGGGAACCGCATGCATCCGCGTGCCCTTTACGGCTCGGCGCGGCAATCCTTCTTCGGTAATCGTCGTCGTCGAGCTGCCCTTCGACTGCTACGGGCAGCTCATGACCGAGCAGGATCTGGCCGGATTCGGCCTGGGCGCGGCCGACGGGCTCAAGCAGGAGTTCGACCTGACCGATCCCGTTTTCGGCCTCTACTCGCTGGGCAGCCATCGTCTCTGGATCGAGCGCGCCAAGGGCAGTCCCAAGGGCCATCCCGAGACCCAATACATCATGGAGATCGCCTGCAGCATCCTCCAGAAAGGCGCGGCCTGCTGGATGACGATGGCCGCCGACGAGGCCAGCCTGCACGCCTTTGAAAACGGATCGGTCACGCTCGACGGCGACGCGGCCACGCCCCTGGTGCCCGCCAGCGCCTTTGACAAGGCGCCGTCCTGAGTCCCGTTCCGGGCCGCTTTCCAGAGCTCCGTTCTGGACTCGACCCATGCCTGGATGGCTGTCCATGCCCCGTGGTATCCTCAGCTTGAGCGGGGATCTCCATGCAGACGCACGTTTCCCGGCATTTGCTCACTGCTCCGGCCGCCAAGCGCTGGTCGCGCGCGCGCGCCCGCTCCATCTGCCCGCGCCGGCACCTGCGCGTGCTGCCCGTCCGCACCCGACCTAGCCTCTTCGGCGGCGACTGATACCCGAGCCGTCCGAAGATTCTCTCGCGCCCAAGTCTCGCCCGCGCTCTTCCCATGCCCGGGTGAGAGGAATGGAACAATCCCGGCCGTCGGCCTGATCGGTGACCCGATCGGCGAATGATCGGCGGGCGGGATGGCCGGCCTTGCCCATCTGCTATCCGGATTGGCCGTGAGCTCCGCCCCAACGTAATCTGCCCCAAGGCAATCTGTCGAGGAGACATCTGCTATGACGCGAGAAGACCTGCACGCGCAATTCGGGCCCAGGTTGGTATGCACACCGCCCGGCCCCAGGGCCAGGGCTGCCGTGGCCGCGGACCGCCGGCTCATTTCCCCCAGCTATTCGCGCTCTTATCCCCTGGTGGCCAGGCGTGGACGCGGCGTCCGCGTGGAAGACGTGGACGGCAACGAGTTCCTCGACTTTGCCGCCGGCATCGCCGTGGTTTCCACCGGCCATTGTCATCCTGAAGTAGTCGCCGCCATCCAGAAACAGGCGGCTGAGCTCGTACACATTTCCGGCACAGACTTTTACTATGAGGGGCTCACCGCTCTGGCCGAGCGGCTTTCCTCCGTTTCGCCCATGCCCGGCCCGCACCGGTACTTCTTCGGCAACTCCGGCGCTGAGGCCATCGAGTGCGCGCTCAAGCTGGCCCGCTATCACACGGGCCGCCAGCAGATCATCTCTTTTCTGGGCGCATTCCACGGGCGCACCATGGGTGCGCTTTCGCTCACCGGCTCCAAGCCGCAGCAGAAACGCCGCTTCGCGCCGCTGATGCCGGGCGTGACCCACGTACCCTTCCCTTACACTTATCGCGGCTGCATGGGCGGGGCGCACGAGCAGGAGGCCTTCAGCCTCGGCTGCGCCCGCTACATCGAGGAAAAACTCTTCAAGACCATCCTGCCCCCGGAAGAAGTCGCCGCCATCTTCGTCGAACCCATCCAGGGCGAGGGCGGTTATGTGGTCGCACCCGACAACTTCCTGCGCGAGCTGAGGGCGATCTGCGATCGCCATGGGATTCTCCTGGTCGCCGACGAGGTGCAAAGCGGGGCCGGCCGCACCGGCAAGTGGTGGGCCATTGAGCACGCCGGCGTGGCGCCGGACATCGTCTGCATCGCCAAGGGCATCGCCAGCGGCATGCCTCTGGGCATCTGCATGACGCGTGCCGAAATCATGGACTGGGTGCCGGGATCGCATGCGTCCACCTTCGGCGGCAATCCCGTTTCCATCGCCGCGGCGCTCGCCACCATGGACATCCTCGAGCGCGAAGCCATCGCCAACGCCGCGCGCGTGGGCGCGCTTATGCTCGACCGGCAGCGCGGCTGGACCCGGACGCACCCGCACGTGGGCGAAGTGCGCGGGCGCGGCCTGATGATCGGCATCGAGATCGTGAAAGACCAGGCCACGCGCGAGCCGGCCCCGGAATTGCGCAATCGCATCGAGACCCTGGCCTTCGAGCGCGGCCTGATGATCCTGGGCTGCGGTGAATCCTCGCTGCGCCTGGCGCCGCCACTTGTTGTGAGCCCGGAGGAGGCAACCGTCGCCCTCGACTTGCTCGAAGAGGCTCTCAGCGCTGCGGAAAAGGAATTCGACGAGTCCGGCCGGCCGGAACCCGGCCGCGCTCGGGCTGAATTGCTTCCTTCCGCGCGGGTCGCGGGTGGCGCATAATAAAGAGCAATTTTCCGCGCAAAGAGGTTTCCATCCGCGGGTCCTCACGCGAACCCGGTTCGGCGCGACCTGAGGGTGCAGATCGGCTGGCTCCGCGCGAGAAACCGAGTACGATGCGACAGCCGTCTCAAAAGCGAATCGACTGGATGGAGCGCGCGCTCACCCGCCTGGGCGAACGGGCGCGCCGCCGCGGGGCTGCGCTTCCGCCGCATCTGGCCACGGGCATCGAAGGCGAAGACGCAGCTTATTTTTACTTGCGCCGTAAAGGCTACATGATCGTCGCCAGACGCTGGTCTTCAGGCAATCTGCCCGGCGATCTCGACCTGGTTGCGTGGCAGGGCGAGCGGCTTTGCTTTATCGAAGTGAAGACGCGCACGGCGCGCGATGCGAGCCCCGCCGAGGTCGCCGTCGACGCACAGAAGCGCAGCCTTCTGCGCCGTTTGGCGCGGCAGTATGTGCGCCAATTGACGCGCGCCGAGCCGCCGCCGACCCACCCTGTTTCGGTCCGCTTCGACGTGATCAGCGTCTATCTGGTTCCAGGAGAACCGAAAGAGTTCCTGCACTTCGAAAACGCGTTTGGATGGATCGAACAGGAGAGCCGGCGCGACTGAGCTGCGCTATCTCGCCTCGAGAATACGGATCAGCTCCTGCTCGCCGTCGAGCAGGTAGAATGCAACAAAGATCAGCGGATCGCAATCGGATGCGTTGCCGAAGTTTTCGATGACGGTGTCGGCGGGCTCATAGAACGCCGAACCGGTGGGCAGCGTCAGCACCGGCTCGCCCTCGATCTGATAGCTGGCCGTGCCTTCGCGGATGAATCCAACCACGGGGCACGGATGAAGATGCCTGCCCGACTGCACTCCGGGGGCGAAGCGAATCTCGCGCACATCCACCGCGGCGAGGTTCCGGCTATCCATCTCCGCGGCCAAAAGGTGTTTTCGCGCAATAGGGTCCATCTGCATCTGAGGCCCACTACAGCGGTTTCACAGTTGCTGTATCCCGAAGCCGCAGATGCTAAGTGGCTTTTTCACCAAGAAAAAGCCACCTTCCGCAACTGTGAAATATGGCTACATGTACTGTGGAACCGCTCTAACCGGAAACGATTTCTCGAATTACCCCTCGCCCTAAAAAGATGCGCCCTAGGTGGAAAACGACGTCCCGCAGCCGCAGGAGCGCGTGGCGTTGGGATTGATGAAATTAAATCCCTGGCGGATCAACGTCTCCTCGTAATCGAGCGTCATGCCTTTGAGGAACATAAAGGATTTCGGGTCAATGAAAACACGCACGTCTTCGAAGGCAAACACATGATCGCTTTCACGCGGTTTGGCTTCGAGCCGCATGGAGTAGGAGTGCCCCGAGCAGCCGCCGCCGATCACGCCCAGCCGCAACCCGCCTTCCGCGGGTGAAATGCCTTCCTTTGCAAGCTGAACGCGGATGTGCGCAACCGCAGGAGGGGTGACGAGCACTCCCTCCGCCGATGCCTGCGACTGCTGCGCGCCCTCCTCGGGCTTCGATCCAAGCGTGACTATTTCTGCCATTCGTCTCTTTCCGGGCCCACTTTCCGGGCTCATTTCCTTCGCAAATCGCCCTGTTCGTCCCTTCTTTGGATGCTCCGGCTGCTCCCCAGGCTCGCGGGAACTCGCGGTGCCGGCACCGTGGCAAGCCTCGGAAAAGGCAGAACCCCGCCTCCGCTGCAGACGCAACCGCAGCCGCTAAAGCGTCAGCGTAACCAGCGGGCTGGCCTGCACAATGCGCGGCGCCGGGTGCTCGTGCTCCGAAAGGTCCTGAATGCTGATGCTCTTCAAAACCCCGGCGATTGTGTCATTTACGCGTGCCAGCGGCTCTTTGATGGTGCAGCTCGGGGTCAGATCGCAGCCTTTGGCGCCCTTGGTGCAGCTGGTGATGAAAAACGGCCCGTCGATGGCGTGAATGACCTCGTAGGCCGAAATCTCCCGCGCATCCCGGGCCAGCGCGTAGCCGCCGTTCATCCCCGCGTGCGAACGAAGCAGTCCCGTTTTGGTCAGTCGCTGCAGGATCTTGGCCAGCAGTTGCGCTGGAATGCCGTAGGCGTCGGCTAAATCCTTTGCGCTCAAGGCAGGCGTCTCCGGGTGCTCGGCCAGATACTTGAGCGCCATCAGCCCGTAGTCCGCCTTCTTGGTCAGTTTGAGCATGAAAATCCCGACTCGAACGGTCCGAATACAGTATATGACTGATTCTGTCGGCCTTGCTATACCGCTTGCGTTCGCCACCCGGCCCCGGTGCCACGGAGAAAAGTACCGGGACGCGCGAAAAGATTCAAACAAATAGGCTTTTAAAAAATGTGGGAGTCGGGCTACAATCTGGCGGCAAGAACATTTCTCAGCTGATAAACGACGATTAATGGTTACCGCTTGCAGACATCCCAAGGTACGAGTAGTGTCCCGGCACGAAGACACGGAGTTTGTGGAATGCCTGGAGTGCGGCGAGGTTTTTGACTCCGAGGAATTTCGCGATATGGAAATCGAAGACTCGGCCGAAACCGAAGACGTCTCCGGCGACTCGTGATTTCCCAGAAGAATCCTGCCCTTAGCGCGCGCCTTTCACTCGGCGCTTTTTCACTTGGGACTCGAGCCATTCGCCGGCGGAGCAGCGCCCAGTCTTCTTGAAACCAGCCATGCGTAGTGCAGTCCGGAGGCCACGGTGAGCGCCATGGTCAGGTCCAGGGCAACGGTGCGGAAGTAGCCGACCCAGGACGCTGCCGTGAGCTGTTCCAGCAGCACCGCGGCCACGGCGCCGATCTGGGCCAGGGTGTTGGCCTTCCCGAAGAGGCTGGGATGAAACTCTCGCCGGCCGACCGCAGCGTAGAGAATGGCGGCCACGAGCAGGATAGCCACGTCGCGCCCGAACACCAGGACTGTCACCGTGACCGGCATGAGCCCCTTGTGCAACAGCACCAGAAACAGCGTGCTCAGCAGCAGCTTGTCCGCCACGGGGTCGAGGTAATGGCCGAGCATGGAGCGCTGCCTGAGCAATCGCGCCAGGGTTCCGTCCAGCAGGTCGGTCAGGCCCGCGGCCACAAAGAGCGCGAAGCTGAGCTCGTAATGCCCTTCGAGAATGGCTGCGACCAGAAACGGCGCCAGGCAGATGCGCAAAAGGGTGAGGAAATTGGGAGTGGAACGGAACGGGTTGAAGCGGTCGACGAGATGGGCCTTCATGGCAACGGATCGATCGGTGCTTTCCTGCGCCTCCATCATCTTATAGCAGCGATCGTACAGGAGAAGCGTTCCACACGCTTGATCGCACCCCTAATGCATTTTCTGAGTAGCTGTATCCCGAAGACGGACAGCTGAGTCGACGCGACCAACAGGGAGCGGCGATCTTGCGAGGCAGTGAAAAGGACACAGTCACTCAGAAAATGCCGAAGCCCGCACAGACGAAAACTCTCCGTCAACGCTGAATTCGATTGACAACGGTGGCAGCTCGGTATTCCATGCAACTATGTTCAGCCAACAGAGCAGAGCTGCCGGAGCTCGTGCGGCGCGCCTGCGCGTGCTGGCGCTCGCTTCCCCCCTTTTGCTGGCTGGCTGCTCCACCGCAATCAAACCGCACGTGACCGCGCTGGCCGCAGCGACGGCCCCGGTGGTGGACCAGGCCACGGCAGCGTACCATACCGCGCAGGCCATTCACGCCCAGAGCATGGACTATGATGCTGCGGCCGCCTTCGACCAGACGCAGGTCTTCGTTCCCTCGAGCATTCAGGACTGGCCCGCGGAGAAGGACATTCAGGTTCGCCTGGCCGTGCTCACGGCCTTTCAGCTTTATGTCAAGAACCTCGACGCCATCACCGGCGGCACGGATTCGCCTGCGCTCGATGCGGCCTCGAAGTCCATGGGTGAAAGTCTCACATCGTTTGCCAATACGCTCGCACCAACGGTGGAGAGCGCGCTCGGCGCCTCTCCTGCGCCCTCTTCGACAACGGAGACGACAACCACCACGACTACGTCCAGCGGGACCACCACAACCAGTACCAGCTCGTCATCCACGCTGCCGCCGCTCATCTCTGCGGATGCGGCGAGAGGGATCAGCGTGGCCATCGACGCGCTGGGCCAGTTCCTGGTGAATCGCACCATCGAGAAAGAGCTGCCCCAGCAGATCGAGGCCATGGATCCGCACGTGCAATCGCTCTGCGAGCTGCTGGCCAAGGACATCGAGCTGATCCAGGAACAGGAGAAAATCGACTCCAACGACGTGATCGACAAGCAGACCACGTTTCTGCGCACGGCGAAGCTCGACCCCGAGGAAGAGCGCGTGGAGTTCATGAAGCTGCCGGCGATGGCGCGCCGGCAGCAGGCCAACGACCAGGCGCTGACGCAGTTGCGCGCGGCCATCGTGAATCTTGAAGCGGCGCACCGCGCGCTGGCCGCCGCGGCGCGGGTCAACGATCCGGAGAGCCTTGCGCAGAAGCTCAAAGACCTGAGCGCCGCCGGCGAGAGCCTGGGCAAGTTTTACTCGTCGTTGTCGCCGGCCAATTGATCAGCTTTTGAGGAGGAGACCGTGAGCACGACGCCCCCGGGCAACCAGCCAGCCTCGCCGACCATACCGTTGCCGGACGATTTGCGCGCGGCCTACGAGGCCCTCTACAACTCCCTTGAGGCGCAATACCAGGCCACGGCGGATGCCACGGTGCTGGAGGCCGTGGGTCCGGCGCGCGACAATGTGAGCAACATCCTGACCAAGGACGATATGTACAAGTTCAACGCCGATTCGGCGCTGTTCCAGGCACTGCAGACGCAGATCGGCGACACCAACAGCGACCTGCAATCGCTGCAAAAGCAAATCCAGTCGACGGCCTCGCATTTTTCCATGGCCGGCGACATCCTGTCTGCCATCACCAAGGTGTTCACGTACTTCTCATGATGGCTGCACGCCCGCGTCCGCCGTGTACCCGCCATTTGACGCGCAGCTATAGTCACAGGTATAGTTTTCCCATGAGGTTTTCGCTCGCAGACCCGGTTTGTGCATCGATGTGTTGTGCGTGTTGCTGCACGTTGCGCCGGTCCTGTGGGTAAGCTGTATCGGGCTTAAAGAATTCCCTCAAGGCCGCGCACGCAGCAGAAATGCTGGCGCGGCTTTCGTGTTTTTGCGATCTTGACGGGTCGAAGTTCTTTTCGTCCCACCCTTTCGCAGAGAGCTCGAAAGGACGGGGCAACGCTGCTGTTTCTCAAGGCACTCGCGGTGCCCATGCTGGTTCAAGAATTTGCCATACGGTGACTGACGCAACCATGAGTCGACTCCCTTTTTCGCGGCCTTCCATGCCTGCCTCCCGGCCGGCCGGCTGTTGTTGTCGCTGTTGCTGTAGCCGCTGATCTTCCCCAATTCCTTTTTTCCCTTTACGTGCGCTTGAGGAAAGCTGATCCTTCTGCTCAACCGGCGCAACTTTCATCCGGACGGCGCATGGCCGCCGCAACTGGAAACTCTTTGAGGAGACCAACGTGACGCCAGCAGCAACGTTCCAACGCAAGCTTATCGCATTCAGTGTTCTCTTTATGGCTCTCGGCGCGCCCTCGGCGCACGCACAGGTTGTAGGGGCTACGCTGAGCGGCACGGTGCGCGACGCTACCGGCGCGGCCTTGAGCGGCGCCACGGTAACGGTAAAGCAATTGGATACCGGCGCATCGCGTACGCTGACCACCGGCGCCGACGGCCGCTACGCGGCGCCCAGCGTGCCCGTCGGCGACTACACGGTGACGGCCGCGCACGACGGCTTTGCGGCGCAGGAGCGCACGGGCATCACGCTGGTGGTGGCCGAGAGCCTGGTGGTGAATTTCGAGCTCACGGTGGATTCGGTGCGCACAGACGTGGTGGTGCAGGCCGAGTCGACGGGCGTGAACACCACCTCGCAGCAGACCTCGGGGCTCATCGACGAGCGCGCAGTCAAGGAGCTGCCGCTGAACGGGCGTAGCTATGACGAGCTGCTCACGCTCAACCCGGCCACGGTGAATTACACCGGCGAGCGCTCGGGCGGCATCGGCACATCGAACTCGTCGGTGGGCAACATGTTCAGCGTGAGCGGGCGCCGGCCGCAGGACAATCTGTTTCTCCTGAACGGCATCGAGTACACGGGCGCCTCGCTTATCAATGTGACGCCGGGAGGCACCAGCGGCGAGCTGCTGGGCGTGGACGCGGTGCGCGAGTTCAACGTGGTGACGGACACCTACGGCGCCAGCTACGGCAAGCGCGACGGCGCGCAGGTAAGCATCGTGACCACGTCGGGAACCAACCAGCTCCATGGGACAGCGTTCGAATTCTTGCGCAACAGCGCGCTCGATGCGCGCAATTATTTTGACCAGGCCACCATTCCCGAGTTCCAGCGCAACCAGTTCGGCGGGTCGCTGGGCGGACCGATCAGGAAGGACAAGCTGTTCTTGTTCGGCAACTACGAAGGCTTCCGCCAGAACTGGGGGCTGAGCGACGTCACGCTGGTTCCCGACAACGAAGCACGCGAGGGATATCTGCCCAACTCGTCGGGCACGGAGACGTACGTGGGCGTGAATGCCGCCGTGGCGCCGCTGCTGAATCTTTGGCCGGCGCAGAACGGCCCGGAGCTGCTGTCGAATGGAAATCCCAGCGGCATTGCAGAAGCCTTTACCCATCCGCCGCAGCATATTCGCGAGGACTTCGGCACCACGCGTTTCGATGACAACCTGGGCAGCAAGGATCTGCTCTTTGCCGTTTACACCGTGGACGATTCGGCGGCCAACACCCCCTCGGCCAATCCGCTGAGCCTGGTGAACGAAAGTCTGCGCGAGCAGGTATCGAGCGTCCAGGAGCAGCATGTCTTTTCGCCCTCGCTCCTGAACACGGCGCGCTTCGGCTACTCGCGGGCGAGCTATTTCTTCACGGGAATCGTGCCGGTGAGCGGCGTCTCCGGCTGGGTTTCGGGCGATCCTGTAGGCGCTATCGTGATCAGCGGCAGCACGGCGTCTAACGGCGCCTCGGCCATCACCGGCGCGGGCGCGAACACGGGCAGCAACAATCGTACGGCGCGCAACCTGTTTACGGAAGACGACCACATCTACTGGTCGCATGGACGGCAGCAGATCGAGGCGGGAGGCTGGCTGCAACGCGTACAGGCCAACGACCTGCTGGCGCAGGACCAGTACGGCCAGGCCTCGTTCAGCACGGAAACCACGTTCCTTGAGGGCACGGTGGCCACGTTCACGCTGGTGCCGGCGCCCACGGAGCTGGGCTGGCGCTCGCTCGAGGGCGCGGGTTTCGTAGAGGACACGGTGAAAGTGACGCCGCGGCTCGAAGTGCGTGCCGGCTTCCGCTCCGAATCGACCAACGGCTGGAACGAGGCGCAGGACCGCGCGTCCAATTACGCCATTGTGGACGGCGTGCTGCAGACGGCGCCTGTCGTCGGCGGCTCGGCGCTGTTTGACAATCGCGCCCAGTTCCTGCCCAACCCGCGCGTGGGTTTCGCGTGGGATGTTTGGGGCAACGGCAAGACCGCGGTGCGCGGCGGTTTTGGCGTTTATCACGGCCTGCTCGATGCGCTCGACTACCGCACCGACCAGACGGCGCCCTTCAACACGGCCGAATCCATCAAGAAGATCGCGGTATCGAGCCTCAACTTTACGCCCGGCGTGCCGCCCCCGGCCACGGCCACGGTTTCGCCCAGCAACGTGCAGCCCAACATCGCTACGCCCGCGGTGCTCACGTGGAGCCTGCGAATCGAGCAGGAGATTGCGCCGCACACCACCCTCACCGCCGGCTACGTGGGCTGGCACAGCTACCACCAGATTCTTTCCGAAGACATGAACGAGCCCATTCCGGCGTACACGTCGAGCGGCCAGGTCTACTATCCCAGCACTGCTTACGCGAACCCGGCGCTGGCCAACAGCACTTCCTGGGTGTCAGAGGGCGTGGGGCTTTACAACGCGGCCGAGCTGGACGTGCGCCGCACCTACGCCAACGGGCTTCAGGTGCGCGGCAATTACACGTGGTCAAAGAATCTCGACGACGGCTCGGCCTGGAACACCAGCGTGAGCGGCAATACCCCGGCCTACGTCGAGTTTCCTCTGGAACCCAAACTGGATTGGGGCCCGGCGGCGACCGACATTCGCCAGTCGGCTTCGTTCAACACCAGCTACGAGCTGCCCTTCGGCCCGCAGCGGCGCTTTCTCACCACGGGGCCCGCGCCGGTTGTATTTCTGGCCGGCGGCTGGACCACGAGCGCCATCGTGAACACGCAGACCGGCTTCCCCTTCTCACCGCAGCTGGGTTACAACCCTCCCGTCAATGGCGACTCGCGCAACCCCATCCGGCCGGATTGGAATCCGGGCTTCTCCGGAAGTCTTTACCCGCGCACGCCGCAGGAGTGGTTCAATCCCAACGCGTTTCTTCAGCCCACGGTGAGCGTTGCCAACAGCTCGGGAGGCAACACCATTTACGGAACCTATGGCAACGTGAAGCGCGACTCGCTGCTGGGGCCGCATCTCACCGAGCTCGATTTCTCTGCCGCCAAAACATCCAAGATCACCGAGCGGCTGAATCTGGAGTTCCGCGCCGAGTTCTTCAATCTGCTCAACCACAGCAATTTCCTCACGCCCAACGAGGTGGTTTACTCCTCGGCGCCGACGGTCACCACCAGCGGCGGCATCGAATCCGTCACGCCCTCCGCGGTCTCTCCCACGGCTGGCGTGGTCACGGCGACGTCAACCACTTCGCGGCAGATTCAATTCGGCGCGAAGCTGCAGTTCTAGAGATGGTTGCATAAATGGGTTTGTAAAAGGGCACGGCTTGTCGGGGTCCCCATCGAGCGATTTATGCTCGATGGGGTGACTTGAGCCGGGCCGCAAAGGCCGCATAAACATTGGGGCTTTAATGCATTTTCTGAGTAGCTGTATCCCGAAGACGGACAGCTGAGTCGACGCGACCAACAGGGAGCGGCGATCTTGCGAGGCAGTGAAAAGGACACAGTCACTCAGAAAATGCCGTAGCCCTTGTGGGAAGTTACTTCATGGCCTTAATCCATTTATGCAAACAGCTCTAGTATCCTGTCCCTGAAGTTCACAACATAAATTCCGCTGTCATCCTGAGCGAACGGGGCCCCAAACGCTCTTCAGTTTGGGGGTGGTGAGTCGAAGGATCTGCATTTCTCGACCTCGGATTATGACACGAACTTCTGGGACGCTACACTAGCACTGTACTGCCCCCGGCTGCTCCACCGATGCCCGGGACACATCAGTCAAGCCCCGGGCGTCCGGAGCCGGTTCCATTTTTCCCAGGCGCGCGCGGCTCCTTTCTGAAGCTGGATACGGGAAAACTCCCCTGACAAATCGATTTGTCGAAAGGCTTCGGCAACCCTTAAGATAGGCAGACTGGAGAAGGCTGAATGGGTCTGCGCTGTTCGGGTGTCGTTCTCGCACTGTGTCTTTCGCCTCTTGTCCGGGCGCAGGCGCCGGCACCTCCTGATCCCGCCCAGCCGGCCGAAGAACAGATCCAGGCCGCGGCAGCCATGCCGTTTCGCAATCCCGATCTGCCCATCCAGCAACGCGTGGACGACCTGGTTTCGCGCCTCACCCTCGATGAAAAAGTCTCGCAGGTGATCGACCGCGCCGCCGCCATCCCGCGCCTCGGCATTCCCGCGTACAACTGGTGGAACGAAGGGCTGCATGGCATTGCGCGCTCCGGATTCGCCACCATGTTTCCCCAGGCCATCGGCAACGCGGCCACCTGGGATGCGCCGCTGGTGCACGGCATTGGCGAAGTGGTTTCTGTCGAAGCGCGGGCAAAGTACAACGACGCCCTCCGCCACGGCAATCACGACCGCTATTACGGGCTGACCATCTGGTCGCCGAACATCAATATCTTTCGCGATCCGCGCTGGGGACGCGGCCAGGAGACCTACGGCGAAGATCCGTTTCTGACCGCCACCCTGGGCACCGCATTCGTCCAGGGCATCCAGGGAGACGATCCGCATTACTATCGCGCCATCGCCACGCCCAAGCACTTCGCCGTGCATTCGGGGCCGGAATCGACGCGGCACGCCGCCGACGTGGACCCAAGCGAACACGACCTGTGGGACACCTACCTGCCCGCCTTCCGCGCCGCCATCGTGCAAGGCAAGGCGGACTCGATCATGTGCGCCTACAACTCCATCGATCATGCACCCGCCTGCGCCAGCAAGATGCTGCTCCAGGAGATTCTGCGCGGCGATTGGGGCTTTCAGGGCTACGTAACCTCCGATTGCGACGCCATCGACGATTTCTCGCAGCCGCGCGGGCACCATTACGCCACCGATCACGAAACCGGCTCGGTGGACGGCATGGAGGCGGGAACCGACACCGATTGCGGCACCGCCTATCTCGCGCTCGGTGACGCCATCCGCAACCATCTCATGCCGGAGTCCGAGCTGGATACGGCGGTGAAGCGGCTCTTTACCGCGCGCATCAAGCTGGGCATGTTCGATCCTCCGCAGCGCGTATCCTATTCTTCCATTCCCTTCACTGAAGTCAACTCGGCCGACCATGCGGCGCTTGCCGTTCGCGCGGCGCGCGAGTCAATGGTGCTGCTCAAGAACCGGGACGACTTGCTGCCCTTGAAGTCCGAGGAAGGCAAGACCATCGCCGTCATCGGCCCGCTCGCCGCCTCGCTCATCGCGCTCGAAGGCAATTACAACGCGATTCCGCGCGATCCCATCCTGCCCGTCGACGGAATCGTCTCCGAGTTCGGCCCCGATCACGTTCTCTACGCGGAGGGCTCGCCTTACACCATGGGCGGCGCGATTGAAGTGCCGCGCACCATGTTGCGCACCGCAGCCGGCGCGAGCGTGGAAGGGCTCACGGGCGAGTACTTCGCGAGCGCAAGTTTCGACAGCGCGCCGGAGATGACCCGCGACGATAAGGAGATCAACTTCGACTGGTCCTCGGCCAATCCGGTGCCGAGCCTTTCCGCCGATACCACGGCCTCGAGCTTTGCCGTGCGCTGGACCGGCACGCTGGCCGCGCCCGCTGCGGAGACGGAGAATTTTGCGCTTCGCGTGCCGCTCTGCTATCCCTGTGAGGGCAAGCTGCACGTTGCCATTTACCTCGACGGCAACCCGCTCCAGTCCGAATCCCCGCCCGTGCAGGACCAGCAGAAGCTGCCGCCCAGCGGGCGCAACTTCGGCGGGCTGGAGCATTTTTCGATTCCCTTCGCGGATACAAATCCGCATGCTCTCAAGATCGAATACGTGCAGAGCGGAAAAATTCCCAACGGAGGCATCTCCCTCGAATGGCTGCCGCGGCAAGAGCTGCTGCAGAGCGAGGCGGTGGCCGCGGCGAAGAAGGCTGATGTCGTGGTCGCGTTTGTCGGGCTCACTCCGCGCCTCGAGGGCGAAGAGATGAACGTGAACATTCCCGGCTTCTCCGGCGGCGACCGCACCTCGCTCGATCTGCCGGATGTGCAGCAGGAGCTGCTGGAAGCGCTCAAAAAAGCCGGCAAGCCGATGGTGGTGGTTCTGCTCAACGGCAGCGCGCTGGCCGTGAATTGGGCTGAGGAGAACGCGCAGGCGATTCTCGAAGCGTGGTACCCGGGGCAATCGGGCGGCGAAGCGGTCGCCGATACCCTCAGCGGAAAAAACAATCCCGCGGGACGCCTGCCGGTGACGTTCTATACCGGCATTGACCAGTTGCCGGCCTTCGGCGATTACTCGATGGCCGACCGCACTTATCGCTACTTCAAGGGCAAGCCGCTGTTTGCCTTTGGCGACGGGTTGAGTTACACCGCGTTCGCTTACTCGAACCTGCAGCTCTCAAGCCGCAGGCTGCGTGCCGGAGAAATGCTCACCGTGGAAGCCGACGTGAAGAACACGGGCAACCGTGCCGGAGACGAAGTAGCGGAGCTCTATCTTGAGGCCCCGCAGAGCGATGTTTCGCCGCAACTTGCTCTCGAAGGATTCGAGCGCATTCATCTCGACGCGGGCGCAAGCAAACACATTGTCTTTCACCTCGATCCGCGCCGGCTTTCGCAAGTCGACGCGAAAGGCGTGCGCGCCGTGGTTGCCGGGACCTATCGCGTTTATGTCGGTGGGTCGCAGCCCGATGGCGATCACGGCGCCGATGTGCAGTCGAAGGATTTTGAGGTGGTGGGCAGGCAGGAAATTCCGCGGTAAGCTGCAGGCGCGGAGATTGCTCAGCGCTTTTCGTGCGCGGAGATCTGTTTGAGCTCGGCGACCACGCGCTCCAGTTCCTCGACAATCCGGTTGGTGCCGGAGGTCTTGAAAATCTCCAGGAGCGCGTCGAAATACCCCAGCTGCTGGTCGCGGCCGCGCTTGAAGCGCTTCCAGACTTCCTCCTTGATCTCGCGGTAATCGTCCAGGATGGAACGCGCGTTGTAAAGCTTGTCGGCCGCGGAAATAAGCTGCACGTCCGCCGGCTCCTTGCGCAGCCGTTCGAGGTATTTCTTTTTGCGTTCCTCCCACGGCTCCTTGTGGCTCGCGTCGGCGGCGAGCGTGTCCGAAAGCCCTTCAACCATGCGCGCCACATCGGCGCCAAAGTTGTGTTCGATGTCCTGAAGGCGCGTCTTGCCGCCATGGTCTTCCACGGCGTCATGCAGCAGTGCGGCAATGATCATGTCTTCGGTCACGGCGAAATTGACGTGGCCGGTTTCGCCCATCACCAGTGCAGCCACGCCGAGCAGATGCGCCATATAGGGAATGTGCGTTCCCTTGCGCTGTTCGATGTGGAGATGCCGCGCGTAATTCACCGCGTTGGTGAAGCGTCCGCTCAGGTAAAGCTGTTCCATGCCGTGTCCATTCTCTTGATCGCGCGCTTCCGCGGTTCTGCCGCGCACACCCCAAGAGAACGACTATATCAGCAATGGGTCCCGGTGAGTTTGCTCTGAGTATCGAGAATCGCAGTCCTCGATGCATTCCATCGCAAATTGGATGCGGAACAACAAGCAAATAAGCGGGTGCAGGAGACTCGGGTAATTCTTACTTATATGCGGAACTAAATCCCCGGAGTTGGTGTAATTCCTTCCCGTTCCCATGCGCTCGAACATGGCATTCCGCCCTCGAACAGAGTAGCCTTGCAACTTACTAATAATTGCGCACAACCTTCTCGCCTCACCGCGAGTCTGAAGGTTGGTGCCGCTTGAGAGCGCGTGCCACGCATGAGGACTTGCAGTTTCAAAGGAGGAAGCTTGCCGTGCTGAAAGAGACTCCGAGACAGCCGCAGAGAAAACGGGCCGGAAATCGAGTCAGGGAGGTGACATGGACGTCACAGGCAAGACGAAAGTTCTTGTGGTTGATGATGAACAGACAATTGCCAACACGCTTAGTTGGGTTCTGGACAGGGAAGGCTTTGAAACTCGATCTGCTTACAGCGGCGAACAAGCCGTTGCGGTTGCTCAATCCTTCGCGCCGGACGTCCTCATCTGCGACGTCTTCATGGAGGGCATGAGCGGGCTTGACGCGGCCATTCATGTACGCGACCAGCATCCGTTCTGCAAAGTACTCCTGGTCTCCGGCCACATATCGATTGCGGAGTTATCGCAGCAGGCGGCGGAGAAGGGATACCGGTTTGACTATCTCGCCAAACCCGTACATCCGCATATCCTTCTTCAAGAGCTGCGAAAAGTGTTGCAAGAGCCGTGATGCCTTGTGCAGCCCGTGCTTGCCGTGGCGCTGACGCCTCAGTAGAAGAGAATTGGCTGCGATTCCACTTCCGGCTCCGGAGAATCGCAAAAATTGCTCAGGCCCACGCCCACCAGGCGGAAGCGCTGCTGCGCACTCATTTGCACCCGATCGAGCAAGGCGAGAGCAATGCGCGAAATCTCCTCCAGCGAGTCCGGCGGCAAAGCGGGCGTGCAACTGCGGGTGAGAATCTTGAATTCCTTGGTTTTGAGCTTGAGGACGACGGTGCGCGCAACGCGCGACTCACGGCGCGAAGCGCTCCAGATTTTTTCCGCCAGGCGCCGGATGAGCGGCGCGGTCTCCGCAAGCAGCACGTCGCGCTCGAACGTGTCCTCGGCGGAGATGGACTGCGTGGGGCGGTTCGGGATTACGGGACTCAAATCGATGCCGCGCGCCAGTTCATAGAGGCGCGCGCCGTTTCGTCCGAAACGGCCTTCGAGATCGGAAAGCTCGAGCGCGCGCAGGTCGCCCACGGTGCGTATACCCAGCTCACCCAGCCGCGCCTCCGTCACTTTGCCCACGCCGGGCAGCCGGCCCACGGGCAGCGGCGGAAGAAAACTGTCGATGTCGCCGGGCTGGATCACGAACAGGCCGTCGGGTTTACGCCAGTCGGAGGCGATCTTGGCCAGAAACTTGTTGGGCGCCACGCCGGCTGAAGCGGTGAGGTGGAGCTCCTCGCGAATCTGTGCGCGTATGGCGCTCGCCACGCGCGTGGCCGTGGGCAAACCGGATTTGTTCTCGCTCACATCGAGATAGGCCTCGTCGAGCGAGAGCGGCTCCATCAGGTCCGTGTGGCGCTTGAGAATCTCGCGCACCTGGCGGGAGACGCCGCGGTAGCGGACGAAATCCGGCGCGACGAAGATGGCTTGGGGGCAAAGCCGCTCCGCGTGCACCGCGGCCATGGCTGAGCGCACGCCGAAGCGGCGCGCCTCGTATGAAGCGGCGCACACCACCGAGCGATTGCCCCGCCACGCCACCACCACCGGCTTGCCGCGCAGTTGCGCGTCGTCGCGCTGCTCCACTGAGGCGTAGAAGGCGTCCATATCGATGTGCACGATCTTCCGCTGCGTCATCCTGGATGCATCTTACTCGCACTTGCCGGAAGCGCGCGGTTGCACGGGGCTTCCCGCGGAATCCAGACGCAGGCCGGCGGCGCGGTGCAAGCGGAAGAAAATGCATGCATGATCCCGTTCATGGCGTCTTCTCTGCCGCGCACACGCCCGTGTGACGCCCTTTTCACTCCGGATTCGATTGCTTCCGGTGCGCTGCTGCTGCTATAGTCCTGCTTTGACTTCATTCCACGATGCAAAGGAAGCGGCGCCGCTGCGCTCTTTCGGCCGGTTGGCCGGGAGCGCCGCATAAGAGAAGCGCTGCGGAGTGAAGGACGAAAATCCATTGGGAAATTCGGCCAGGGCGCGACAGCGGTTTCAGGATTGGCGATAGCCGGAAAATGAGCGCCGCAGCGCTCGAGAGGGCCCAAGCCACACGGCGGGCACAATCCGAAATCGCTTGCAGTTGAACTGTTCCTGGAGAACGAATTGTCCGAGGTCAATGGCACTCCTCTCTTGAATCGCAGCAAGCAGCGGGACCGGATGCCGGCCGCGCATCGCAAACCCACCATGAGCGATGTGGCGCGCCTGGCCGGCGTGGGCACCATGACCGTATCCCGCGTGCTGAGCGGCGCCGTACGCGTCTCTGCGGATACCGCGCAACGCGTGCAGACGGCCATCGAGCAGCTCAAGTATCGGCCCAACGAGCTGGCCCGGGCTTTTCGCGGCCAACGCAGCCACTCGATCGGCCTCATCATTCCTTACCTCTACGATCCGTTCTTCGCCAACTGCGCTCACGCAGTGACAACCGTTGCCAGGGAGCGCGGCTATTCGGTGATTATCACCACCTCTGCCGAAGACCCGGAGACGGAGTTCACTGAAGCCGAGCACATGCTGGAGCGGCACGTGGATGGCATGGTGGTCATCCCTTCGCGCTTCCGCCAGACCCGGCTCACCCGCAGCCTCTTCGGCAAGACGCCGGTTGTGGCCTTTGACCGCCCCGTGCAGGACCCCTCGCTGGACGTGGTGCTGGTGCAGAATACGGCCGGCGCGCGGCGCATCGTGGAGCACCTCATCGAGCACGGTCACAAGCGCGTTGCCTATATGGGGCTGAGCCGGTCGCTGTTCACCATCAACGCGCGCTTTCTGGGCTACCGGCGCGCCATGCAGGAGGCCGGCCTTCGATCCGATGCTGCCTTCGACTGCAACACCGAAGAGGACACGCGGCGCCTCCTCAAGGAGAAGATGAGCGGAAAGGACGCGCCGACGGCGATCCTCACTTCGAACACGCTGGCCACGCGTTACGTTCTGAGCGCTATCTCTCACCTCGGCCTCCGCATTCCCAGCGATGTGGCCTTTGCCGGCTTTGACGACTTCGACATGGCAGAATTCACCGCGCCTCCGCTGACCGTGGTGCGCCAGCCCGCGCAGGAGATGGGCCGCGTGGCCACAAGCCTGCTTTTCGACCGTATCGCGCGCGGCGAGACGCCCCAAACCGGCAACCGCATCGTTTTGCCGGTGGAGATTGTGCTGCGCCGCTCCTGCGGATGCAAGCACCGCAACCCGGTCATCATGAGCTGACAGAGCATTTCGCGGGTTCTTCGCCCGCGCTCGGCTCCGGCCACCGGAATCGGGCCGGGATCGTTACCACATTTCGCCGTTTCTGCGTCTGGCGATCGGAGACCTGGGAGAGACACAGAATTCCGGTGACTCCCGAATCGGGCCTGTTTGCGCGCCATCGCGCAGCTGCGCCGGAATATTTCCACCGCCGCACGCGCGGCTGCGGCATTATGATACAAATGGTAACCATCTCAGAGCCCATGGGAACGGTCTCATTTGAGAGCCTGATTGCGTCCCGCTTATGGCAAGCCTGGAGAAAAATCGTGTGCTCACCTTCGATGTGGGCGGCAGCCACGTGGCGGCAGCGGTCTGCTGCGAAATCGGATTCCATCTCGGGCCGGTCGTCAGCGCGCACTATGAATCTGTGGAATCGAGCGCTGGCTTTGTCGATCTTTTGACCCGGCTGGGGTCGGAAGCCGCGGGCGGGTTCGATGGCGGCATCGCCGCCGCGCTGGCCGTGCCGGGTCCTTTCGATCTCGAGGCCGGTGTCAGCCACATGCGCCATAAGCTCCCCTTTCTTTACGGCGTGGACCTCCGCCACGCGCTCGCCTCGCGCTTCGGTTGCGATCCCAGCGAAGTAAAGTTTCTCAATGACGCCAACGCTTATCTTCTGGGCGAGGTGGGGGCCGGCGCCGCCCGTGGATTCAGCCGCGCCATCGGACTGACTTTGGGAACCGGCATCGGCTCCGCCTTCGCCGTCGACGGCCGCGTAGTGACCGAAGGTCCCGGCGTGCCCAAAGACGGCGAGATTTGGAACTTGCCCTACGAAAACGGAACGGTAGAGGACTTCGTCTCCGCCCGCGCCATCTCTTCGGCCTATGCACGCCGCACGGGAGAAACGCGCAGCCCCGCCGACGTGGCTGCTGCAGCCCCGGCAGAAGCAGCGGCCCGCGATGCGTTGATCGAATTCGGCGGGCACCTGGGGCGAGTCATCGGCACCGTGCTGGCCGATTTTGGCGCCGGTGTGGTGGTGCTGGGCGGCGGCATCGCCCGCGCCGCGCAGTGGTTCCTGCCGGCTGTAATCGCCTGCCTGCCGCAAAAGGCGCCCGAGCTGCGCATGTCGGAGCTCATGGACCGCGCCGCGCTTGTGGGCTGCGGCGTGGCATGGCTTCGGGATCTCAAGAGCAGCGCACGCGCCGAGGGATCCGCGCTCGCCCGCGGCAATCCCCTTCCCAGTTAAGCTGTTCCGAAAGGCCTTGCGGGAGCGATGCCTCGCCCCGCTCCTGTACCCGGAGCGAGGCCGATTCGTTGTCGCTCGTTTGATTCGTTGTCGCTCGTTTATTGACCGACCGTTACGTAGACCGTGTAAGGCAGCGACATTTGGGTTCCGGTTCCGGTCACCAGTTCGGATCCGTTGATGCAGGTAGGTCCGTTGCTGCAAGTGATCACGAGACTCCCGGCTTCCTTGGCTGTCACCGTAACCCAGTAGGATCCCGATGGCGTGACCGCGGCGGTCGATTCCGTGCCCAGAATCGTGGTACTGCACGCGGTCATACCGGCGATTGTTCCGCCGCAGACCAGCATGCACAGTACCATCAGAAAGCGCTCCCAACCCGCAGCTTTTCTGCGGAACACGATACCGAACAAGCCCAGGCCAAAGAGAGCTGCGAAGGCGATCCCTCCCTTGTCCTTTTCGAGCTTCGACGAGGTCGTCCCGACAGATACGTTGGTGGTTATGGTCATGGTCACCGTGCCCGGCCCAAGGCATCCATCGATGGCGCTGCAGGGTGTTGTCGTTGAGCCGCCATGATTTCCGGAACGTCCGTTGATGGTGCCGGGGTTGGGGCCCACGTCAACAGCGCAATACAGCGGATCGGCCGTTGTGCTCGTCGTGCAGAGCAGTCCTTGAGGATTACTGGGCAAGGGAACGGGATTGTAGGTCAGATTGGTTGGTGCGTTCGGGTCCGCCGGGTTGGGCGTCGGATAGGTGAACGTGCAGCTCGCGTAAGCCGGCAGGCCCTGGCACTGCAGATCCAGTGGAAGCGAGTAGTTGTTCTCGCTCCCTGTGCGGCCCGCATACCCGTATCCCAGGATCGATGTGATCGTAAGCGCTGTCGACGCCGACGATCCCGCATTCACGCTCAAAGAAGCAGGGCTGGCGCTGATCTGCACCATGGGATGGGCCAGCGCCCAGAAACTCACGGCCTGGCCAGTCGCATTCTCATAATTGGGATTAACGTTGACAAGGTCGTTATAGGTTCCGCTGTATTGGGGGGTTACAGAGTAATAGGTCATGATGTCGGGAATGGTGTCATTGCTGGTGTCGATGGCCACGCACGAGGGGTCAAGGTCCGCTTCTCCCACGCTCCCCGTGGTGGTCGACACGTTGACGATGGATTTGCTTCCCGCGGCGGAGCCGCAAACAGATTGTCCATTCGACTGAACGTAGCTCACCGCCCCCAGGTTCCAGCCCGTTTCTTTACCGCCGCTGTAAACCGCCGTGGCAATCATGTCGTCGCCGCTGGCTGACGCGATCGTCACCGGATAGGTGTATTCCCAATTGGTCCAGTCTTCGTTGTAGTCTTCCTCGGAACCCTGGCCGTCTGCCAGCACAAGGTAACCCGGAGGATTCCCTGACGGCTGGTCGTAGTTATACGTGGTTGTGCAGCTGGCGCCGGACCCCGAGGTGCAGGGAAGCGTATAGACTTCCGGCAGGCCCGAGGACGTGGCCAGAGGCTGCGTGAGCGTAACCGGTACGGGGTTGGCGACAGCCACTGCCGCATCGTTGCTGGAGTTCCCGTAGATGTAGGTCGGGTCGCCGTTGTACCGCGCGGTGAAGGTGTAACTGGCGATGGGCAATGCGATGGGATCGAAGGTAGCCACGCCGCCGCTGAGCGTCGCCGTCAGTTGATACTTGGTCGGCAGCGACGGGTCAGTGAGAGGCACATTGTTGCCGTACACCACCGTCAGGGTCACCGTTCCCGTGGGTGTGGCACTGCCCGCAGCATTGGGCGCCACGGTCACAGAAACCGGAACCCCTTCAATGGTGCCTTTGCTGCTCGCGGTTAACGTCGTCGTCGAACCGGCCAGCGCTGGTGCCACGCCGGAACCATTGACGCCCACCGGCGCATTGCCCACATTGCCCTCAACCAGAACCTCGCCCGTCAGTGTTCCTCCGTCACCGGGGGCGGGGCTGAAGGTAATGGTTGCCGTGCAGGTCGAGTCGACGGAAATCGAGTTTCCCGTACAAGTGTCCGACGTCTCGGTAAAGTCGGCCACGGTGTAGCCCACTTCCGCGTTGGTGGGCGCGAAGTAATTGAGCTGGCTTTCGTAGCCGGTCACCTGCAGCGGCACGTTGCCATTGTTCAGCAGAGTAACGGTCTGCGTCGACGACGAGCCCGCAGGCGGCGGTGCGGTTGTGGGGTCGGAGGTCAAGGTGCCGAAATTGAGCGACGCGCTGGCGTTGGTGAAGTTCACATTCAGATTTGTCCCGTCGGCCACATAAATGTTGCCCAGCGAATCCACCGCCACGGATGTTGGATTCGAAACCCCGCTGGCCACGGTCGATTCGCTGCCGGCGCTGAGCGTCCCGCTCACATCGGGAACGCGCACCGTTTGTCCTGCCTCGGAAACATAAACAGAACCTGACGCATCGACTGCCAGGCCGGTAACCCCGCTCAAGCCGCTGAGAACCTGGCTCTGGGTTCCCGATGGCGTTACTTCATAGACTGTGGCCCCGTCGGCCACGTAGAGATTGTTTCCGGAATCCACGGCGATCGTGGAAGGCGCGCTGAAGGCAGCGCCGGAAAGCGTGAGAGTTTGCGCGTTGAGCATGGCGGGAAGGCCCGCGTTGGTGCCTGCGCTCAAATCCTCCAGCTCGTAGACCTTCTGGTTGCTCACGTCGGACACGTACAGATCGCCCAGGCCATCGGCGGCCAGCCGCACGTTGGCGCCGAGGTCGGTCTGGAGCGTCACCTGGCCTTTCGAGTTCAAGCCGCTGGCGGTTTCCGGAACCTCGTAGACGTTGCCGCTGTCCGCGATGAAGACGTCGCCGGCTCCATCCACCGATACGCCCGTCGGAGCCTTCAGGTTCTGGCCCACTGACGTCGCTGCGGCGCCCGCACCCGAACCCGCCGGGTACATCTCCACCGCACCCAGGCCGGCGTCAGCCACGTAGACGTTTCCGTCTTCGTCCACGGCAATCTGGTCGGGCGTCATCAGGCTTCCGCCAATCGTCGACTGCGCTCCGGGGAGAACCTGTACGGCTCCGCCTACGCCGATGCCATTGAGAGGAATCGAGGCAATCAGATTGCCGCTCCCATCCAGCATGGTCAACGAAGCGGAAACCGCGCCCGTGATTTGCGGAGCGAAGTTCACGTTCACAATGCAGGAAGTTTGCGCCGAATAGGGCGGCGGTGTTGTCCCGGCCGTCGCCTGGGCTGCTGTTACGCAGGTCGTTGTGCTCGCGGTGGCAAAATCGGCATTGCTTTTGCCGGCTTCCAGCACCTCGATGGTGCCCGGAGTGATCCCCTTGGCATTGTTGAAACTGAAGACCACCGTGCCCGACTCCGGCTTGGCCGCGCCCACCGCAAGCGAGCCGAATTCCGCTGCGTTGAAGGCCACTTCATCCACGCCCCCGTTGGCTTGCTGCGTCGGTACAAACAAATTCGCGCTGCCCGGCACGCCGCTCCCGTTCACGCTGCCGTACGGGAACAGGGTAACCGTACCCTGGGCGGGGATCGAGGTCAGCAACAAAGCCGTACTGCTCGAGGTGAATCCCTGGGGAAGCAGGGAGACACCCACCTGCTTGTCGCTGATATAGATATTGCCCTGGCTGTCGGCGGCCACTCCGCTCACAGTAGTACTGGAATCGATGGCCGTCAGGCCCGCATCGCTGCTCAGTCCCGTCTGCCCGGCAGGAATCTCGTAGGCGCCCGCCAGGGCGTTTGTACCCTGCTCGACAAAATAGATATTGCCCGAGGGATCGGCAGAGACGGAAATCGCAGCCCCTTGCATGCCGCTGATCACGGTGGCCGGCGTTCCTGCCACGGGAGCCGTCCAGGCGCCCGTCACGGGGATGCTCACGATGCTGTTGCCGGAGGACGAGCTCGTCGCCGCCAGAAGGCTCGAGCCATCGATGGCAATCGCCCAGGCCACTGTGCCCGAGCCGAAGTTGACGAAGGTGGGAGCGGTCGAACCGCAGGCGCTCGCGTCATTCACATCGGCCGCGGTGCTCTGCCCGGTGAAACTTGCCAATTGTCCCCAATTGGCATAGGCATACATCAACACGCATGTGCCGCCCTCGATATACAGGTTGTTGCTCGAATCGATGGCGATGCCCGGAGTGACGACCGTGGCTCCCTTGACGCTGAACAGGCCGCCGGCAGGAACCAGGGTGACGGCAGCGCTGCCGTTGGCGGGAAATTCATAGAGCGCGCCATTCAGGTCGTCTACGGCCAGCACGTCGCCGTAGGAATCGACAGCAACATTCGGGATGGGGCCGGGGCTGATGGCATTCGAACCTGAACCGGCATTCAGCCCGGTAGCGAAACCGGCAAACGTCGGCGTGGCCTGCGCGTGAGCTTTCGCGCACAGGCATCCGGCGAGGAAAACCATCAACGCGCATGCCGAATACCGGCGCAGCGCACGGAGTGGCTCGTTGAACATGTCATCTCTCCCTGGAAAACTTCTACCCATCTCGCTCGTTATGTGAATCCGCGGCATAAGCAAACCTGCATTCTGCAGCCTGCGGAAAATTGCCCTTCCCGCAAGCTGCCCTCCATGAAATGTCTATTGCCCCGACGCGGCTTGGATCGTCACCGGCAGGGTAAAGGGCAACGACTCAACCTCGCCCGAGCTCGGATTGGTGACGATAATGCTCACGTTGTACTGGCCGCTCATCGTTGTGTACTTGGGAACCACCGGGGTGTGGGTATAGCTGGAGTTGGTGCAGCTGGTAACACCCAAAACCGTCCCCGCAAGGAACAGCACAAGGCATCCGGCATCGAGCAAGTACCGGTTGAAGATTCTTCTTCTGCGCACCGCCAGACCCAGCAGGCCCAGTCCGAACAGACCGGCCAGCACAAACGGCGAGGTGCGGGACTTGTCTTTCTCGAGTGACCCCGAGGTTGGCGGCACGTTCACCGGGATGTTGGTGCTGATGGTCACCACTGTCGTTGTGGCTTGACAGGTGTTGCCGGCCCCGGCGGTCGGAGCGCAGATATCAGGCGTCGGATTGCTGAAAGTGCACTCGGCATAATACGGCATGGTGGAGTTGTCGCAGGTGATATAAGTCCCGTTCGGAGCCGAGAACCCCACCAGCGACTCCAGGGTGAGGGTGCTCGCCACCGGCGTGCCTGCCGCAGTCGAAATCGTGGTGGGGCTGGCCGAGATCAAAACACTCTGCGGGATGACCTGGAAAGCAATGGCCGCGGATGTCTCAGAAGTGAAGTTCTGATCCCCGCTATAAACGGCAGTAAGGTTGTAGGAGCCATCCGAAAGTGCACCCGCATTGAAGGTGGCATTGCCGTTCGCGTCCGGCGTAGCCGTAGCCACCGCCGTGGTTCCGTTCATGAACGTGACCGTACCGGTGGGCGTGCCCAGCGTCGAAGAAACATTGGCGGTCACGTCGGTGGTGGTGCCGAACCCCACGTAGTACACGCTATTGACGCTGTTCGGCTGGACGCCCTGGGGTTCGCTGAGCGTGATAACAGGGGCGGCCGTGGCCACGGTGAACGATACCGGCGTGAGGTTGCTGTTGCTCTTCTGGAACAACTGCGCCAGATTGCCGCCATAGGTTGCCGTCACGTTGTACATCCCGCCCGGAATGGCGGTCAACGTAAACGTAGCCGTGGTGCTGCCGCCCGGAGTGGTCCCGGCAGCCTGCGCCGTCTGCGTGATCGGCTGCTGTGTACTGTTTGCAGCCGCAGGCGCCAGCGTCAGAGTCACCGGCCCTGTGGGAATACTGCTGGCATAGTCAATGCCGTTGCCCGGCTCCGGAGTCACCGTCACCGTCGCCATTGTGCTCCCCGGGAAAGTCGAGCCGGAAGGATTCAGGGTGACCGTGGTTTGCGTCGCTTCCAGACCGGCAAGAGCCGTCGCTTCAAGACTCGAAATGACCGTGCCGCTCGGCTCGTTACCCGCATTGGTGGAAAGTGACATGGTCCCGGTATAGGTAGTTGGGGAAGTGTCCCCAGCCGGCGGTGCAGGCGCCGTAAAACCGATCCCCAACGTGCAGGCCGCGCCGGTCGACACCGCCGTGGCTCCCGTGTAATCGCACCCGGTTCCCTCGCTCGGGGGGTTGATCACGGAGAAATAAGCGCCGTCGCCGTCCGGACCGCTGAATGTCGGCATTCCGGTCACATTCAAGGGCTCGTTGCCGGTATTGAACAGCGGGACATCGTCTTCGTTCAGCACCGTCGGAGTAAGACCGTTGCCGAAGTTCACAAATCCGTTCACGCTCAGTTCGAACAGATTGGGAGTGCCGCCCGTCATGTCGGTGGCATACAGGTTGCCCTGCTGATCCAGGGCCACGCCATTGGGCACAGCGAGGGAAGTGTCAAGCGGACCCGCGCTGTCGATATTGAGGGTGCCTCCAATGGAAGGAATGCGCACGATTCCGCCGCTCTCGGCCACAATCACTGACCCCGACGCATCCACCGCCAGTCCGGTCACCGGCCCAGACAAGGAGCTGGTGAGTTCGGTCTGCACGTTCCACGGCGTGATCTCGTACAAATTCCCGCCATCGGCTACAAACAAGTCCGTGGTGCCGGCTGGAACCTCGGCCGACGTGCACGGGTTGCTGCCGGAAGGAGGCGCGCCATAGCACACCTGGTCCTCGCTGTTGGAGTCGAGCGCGACCGCGCTTGGCTTGGTGAAGCCGGAGCCAACCGTAATCGTGGTGGGCAAAGCGCCGGCGGTGCTTATGCTGGTCTCCAGATCGGTTGCCGAAGAGTTGGGAATCTTCACCACCCTGGCATTGTCCGGATCGGCTACATAGACGTTGCCCATGCCGTCCGCTGCCAGGTTCAGGCCGCTGGCGCCCAGTCCCGTGGCAATCGTCGTCTGGCCCGCAGCATTGAGTGCGCCATTCACCCACGGAATTTCATACACGTTGCCCGAGTCGGCGATGTACACGTTGCCGGACCCGCCCACGGCAACGCCGGTGGGGCTCACCAGGTTTTTTCCTATCGAGGTGCCGGTTGCGCCCGAAGAATTCGCGCTGAAATACAGCACCTTGTGCAGGCCGGGGTCCGCGACATAGGTGTCTCCCGCCGCATCGGAAGCCACCTGCGCGGGAGTACTGAGCGTGGCTGCCACCGCAGTCTGCGCGGGAGTCTCCAGCATCGATGCCTCCGGGCCCTCGCCCGTCCCGCTCAGATTGGCCGTGCTGCCGGAAACCACGTTGTTGCTCGCGTCCAATATGCTGAACTGGCCGGAGTTCGTGCCCGGCGCGCTCGCATCCAGTTGCACCCACACCTGGCATGTTTCCAGTGCCGTATAGGCGCTGCCCACGGTGCATGGAACCGGAGCCGTTCCCGACGTTGGGGGAAGCGGATCGGCGGCTATCTCCGCGGAAAAAGCCGTCCCGCCTCCCGGCTGCGAAAAGCTGATAGCTCCCGGTGTTACCGGCTCATTGAAGCTCACCCACAGGATTCCCGAGGTGATGGGAGGATTTCCGTTAGCGCAGAGTCCGCCCGACGGAGTCGACCCATCGGCGCAGACTGGCCCCAGCGGCCCTCCTGCGGTCCCGTCCGGCTGGGCTCCCAGGTTGAGCGACCCCGGAGCCCACACCGCGATGGCATAGACATCGGGATAGGCGGCATCGCCATCGATCCCTGGATCCTGATATGTGAGAACCCAGAGATATCCTCGCGAATCGATCGCCATGGGCTGGTTGCCGCCGAGCGGCCCCAGATAAGAGAGGTTGGCGAAGACATAACACGTGGTGGCGTTGGAACCGTTCACCCCCGTTGGGCTGCATTCGTTCGGAATCTCCCAGATGCCCGCCATGGTCTCCCCATAGCTGGAGTTGTTTTCCGACACCATGTAGAGATTGCCGTATGCATCCAGCGTCACTCCGGAGTACTTCACCGGATTGCCCGGATCGATCTGCGTGAACTGCGCTTCTGCGTCGCCAACCCCCGTTCCCGTGATCCCCGCAGTCAAATCCGCCGCCGAGATAAAGAAAAGCCCCACCACCTCCGCCGTGGGCTTCGCGTCGTGGCGCTCCACCAGCAGGACGTTGCCGCTGGGATCCACTTTGAAAGTTGCCGCGTCGTTCTTCATCCCCGTGACCAGGAAATTCACATTGATGCTCGCCTTGTCCGCGTTGCCCTGGTTATCCACGGGAACGGAAACCAGATCGTTCACGGCCTCGGTCGTCCAATAGAGAGTGCCGCTGCCGTCCATTTTCGTGCTGTTCAGAAACTCCACGTCGTCGGCGCCGGTTTCGGTCACAAACGCCTCGCCGCTGGTGGGATCGATGATGTTGCTGCCCCAGCCGTCGGCCGTCGTAACGTCCCATGTATTGGTGGTGGAGTTGTAAGGAACACGGAAGAAGATAGAGTTGGGAACGGAGCTGAGAGAATAGCGGATTCCGATATAAAGCGTTCCCTGGGCATCCATGCACATGCCCTCGGAAGAGAAGCCGGCCCCGATCGTCGTATCCGGTGCCACCAGCGTGGTCCACGAAGTGGCGCCGGGAGAGAGCTGGTACAGGGCGCCGCCTCCCGAGTCCAGCGCCACAACATTCCCATTGAAAAACTCGACCTTGTAGACCTGGGAGAAACTGTTGTTGGAGGGTATGGGCACGATCGAGCCGGTGGTCACTGCAGGCGTCTGCGCCACGGCGGCTCCGCCCATCGAAATTGCCCCCGCCAGCCCCATGCCGATGTGCACCAGCCGGCGAACGTATGTTTTTAATTTGACCACCATGGAAACCCTCCCCCCATTAGTCTCATGCAAAATCTCCACGCTTCACCGCCTCTTCCTCTTACCAACGTCACCCCCTCCAGGAGGCGACTCACTCGTTTTCCGCACTGCGGGCAAACCTCTTGCCGTGATCGGAGATGCTTTCCTGACTGCCCGGCGTGCTGGCGCCGCATCAGCGGAGCCGTTCCTTAGAACTTGAATTTCGCGCTCAACTCCATCAGGCGCGAGCCGTACTTGACGTTGGCGATCCCGAAATCCTTGTACCCCAGCTCCGACTCGGTAAGGTCCTGGCCCGGAACCGCGCCCAGCAGGTTGCCCAGGTCGAGATTCGAACTGTCGTTGTTGTTGAACGAAACCAGCGGGTGGTTGAGAAAATTAAATGCGGACGCGCTGAATTCCAGCGTTCTCGATTCTCGAATGGAAAAGTCCTTGAACACCGACAGATTGTTGTTCAGGTATGCCGGGCCATGAATGTACGGCAACCGGTATTGACCCTGTCCGCTGGGATTTTTGGAGAGCGCAAGGTTGCCCGTCGTGGCGCTGCCGGGCAGCGGCACGCCGAAGCACGTCGCATTGATGAACTGGTGCTTCGCGCTCCCGCCCGACGGATCGCAACTCACCGTAGGCATCAGCTGGTAATCGGGCGTGCCCGTCCACACCACTGGATTGATATTGGTTACGCAATAGGTGTGTCCATTCGCATCGGGAGTCACGCCGTAGATATTGGCGCAGGTCTTGTCGGCGCCGCTGTCCAGATCGAGTTGCTGCGGCATATACACGCGCGTCACCTGAATGTTGCCGTATCCAAAACCGAAGTTTTCGCCCTCCTCCGAAGGCAGGTCTGGACCGCTCTGGAATGTCGAAATGCCTGAGATCATCCAGCCGTTCGCGACTTTTGAGACCAAGGAATTGCCGCCATGGTACCGGGTGGCGAAGTTGACCAGGTAGTGGACGTTCACAACCTGGCTGCGATCGAACGGAGCCGGGTTGTAGTCATTGCGCAGGTTGATGGGGTCGGGAAGAATGTTGTTGTAGGATGCGGCCGTCGCCAGGTCTTTCGAAAAGGTGTAATTCGCGCCCCACGTCAGCAGGCCGGTCGCCCGGTTCCAGCTCACCTGCGCGCTGTTGTAGTTCGCGTAATAGTTGTGCTTCAGAGCGTAGATGTGCTGGAAAAACGGATAGGTCCGGAAGAAGTCCTGCTCCGCCGTCGTCATGCCGCCAATGTTCGACCCCGTGTTGGGTTCGATAATCGAGGCAGGCATACTGGCCAGGGAGAAGGTGGGCGAAAAATATGCGCCCAGCGGAAGCACGTTGATATCGGAGGACTCGCTGTAGGCCGCGCCCGAGGCCAGGCTGGGCAGGTTCTGGTTCTTGCTGCCCACGAAGGCGACCTCCACCAGTGAATTCCTCAGGAAAGACCAGTTCGGCATGCGCTGATCGAAGGTCAAATTGAACTGGTAATAAATGGGCCGTACGGTGTCCGTGGGAGAAAGTGTGTAGACGTTGACATCGGGAGGATTGATGGGCGACTGGTTGTCGACCAGATCGAAACTGAGAAGTCCGATGGAGTAGCTCGTCTTGTAGCCCTGCGCCGAAGCCCCGGCGAGAGCGTAGGGAGAAAACGGCTCCTGGTTGCGATAGACGCCCCATCCGCCGCGCAGCACCGTTTTGGAGCTGCCGAAGATGTCCCACGCGGCGCCAATGCGCGGGCTGAAATACATGGTCGGCGGCTGGTTGACCGAGTTGGCTACGGATGAGTTCTGTTTGTGCCACGCGATCCCGGGCATCGCCTCGCTGCTGCAGTCGCGGCCCACGCACTGGCTGGAATAAAGCGAGGGAGAAAAAGTGGCCAGGCCGTTGCCGTGGCGGTCGAACCAGGGACCCAGGTGCTCTCCGCGAGCGCCCAGCATCAGCGTGACGCGGTGCAGTTTCCACGAATCGTTGACGAATCCCGCCAGCGACGTGTATTGCATGTCCACGATGGGCGAGAAATTGGTCTGGGTAAAGGAATCCGACTGGCCCATGTACATCATGGCCACGGGATTGATACAGCTGCCGAAGTACGCCGCACCCGACAGGCGGGTGTTGCCCAGCGGATCCGGGTTTTCACAACCTACGTAATTGGATTCCTGGAAGGGTCCGGTTGCGCCGCCCGCGCCGGAGTTGTACTCGTAGTATCCATTTCCGGGATTGAATGTGTACTCGCCCTGCGGAAACGCGGCCGCGTAGTCGGCATCGCCGTTCAGAATGCCCCGTTCCGCATATACGCCGAAAGCGAAACTGTGCGCTCCCTTCTGCCAGTCCACGGTGTCTGACAGCGTTGGCACCACCTTCTTCATCTTGATCTGATTGTTGTAAAAACCGCCCGGCATGAGCATGTTGGGATAACCCAGAGAGCTATAGTCCTCGAGCGCCGGCACCGAGTAGTCGTAGTTGTTCTTGTATTCACCCAGGTAATCGAAATTGTCGCTGGCGGGATTGTTGCAGCTCCCCGACGCCCGCTCCGACGCGCTGGTGCAGTTGTACTCGTTCATATCGAAACGGCTCACTGCATTGGGATCGCCCATGTTGGCCGGGTCGCTGATGAACGACATCGAGGCGCTGGCTTCGTTGGTGACGTTGGCGTGGGATCTCCAGATGTAGTGGACGGAGAGGATGTTGGAAATGTCGCCGGCGGTGACCTGGCCGGGATAAATCATGGAGTTGTTCGGAGCATATCCCCAGGCGACGGGCTCATCGGTGATTTGCGCCTGGCGGCCATAGGTGGCAAAGATCAGGTTGTAATCGTTCAGGTTGTAGTCCACGCGTGCGTGAAACTGAGAGCCGTCCTGATTCTGGATGACCTCCTGCACGTAGTTATAGCCCTGCTCGTTGACAAAGGGATTGGCATTGGGAAGGGGCAGCCAGGTCACCAGCGCTACGCCGCTCGAATTGGCGTAGGGGGTCACGTTGCCGTTGGCCACCGGCTGTCCGTTGGGCAGGTAGTTGTTCGCGTAACACATGGGCAGCACCGCGTCCAGGTTCACTCCGCCGTCAGGGCGCGCGCCGCACAACTCGGAATTCAACGACGACGCACTGAAGTCGCCCACGCGCTCTGACATGGTGGGCACCCACGAGCCCAGCGTTTGGCTCCAGAAGTTCTGGTTGTAGTACTCATAACCCGCAAAGAAAAACAGCTTGGTGTTATGCCGACCAAACTGGGTTCGCGGAATCCAGAGCGGACCGCCGAGCTGGCCGCCCGGAAAGAGATAGCGGCCCGGGGGCCGGGTCTGTTGAAGGTAGTTGTTGTACCAGTCGTTGGCGTTGAACAGCGTGTCGCGGGCGTACATGTACGCCTCGCCGTGATAGGAACTGGTGCCCGCCTTCGTGGTCGCGTTCAGCACCGCGGGCCCTTTGGCGTACTCGGCGCTGAAGGTCGACGTTGTGGCCTTGACCTCCTGCACCATATCGGAGTTCACCGACTGCACGGTTCCGGCATTGGTATCGATGTCCTGAATGGAGACGCCGTCCATCACCGTCGCCAATCCCGTGGGGCCCGCTCCGTTGGCCGAGTAGGCGCCGGTGATGCCCGCGTTCAGACCCACGACCGCTGTGTTTGCGGCCGACTGATTGTTGACCCCGGGACTGACCATCGCGAACCCGGGCAATACTTCGATCAGCTCCGTGGCATCGCGGCCCACGATGGCCAGCGTGTCCAGGTCCTGGGCGGTAATCACGTCGCTGCGTTCCGGCGTATCCAATGGCTTCAGCGACTGATTGGCGATCGCCTCCACCGTCACCTGCTCTGCGGCCGCAGCCACCTGCATCTTGATGTCGTTGAAGCCCACGCGATCGCCGGGCCGCAGCGGAAATGGCTGCGATTGCCAGGTGGCAAATCCCTTCATCTCCACGCGCAGCCGCAGCCGCAGCCCTGCGGGAACTGCCGGAATCACAAATTCGCCGGTGCCGTTGCTTACGGTCTTGGTTTCCGCCATATTGTCCAGGTTGGTTACCGTCACTTGAGCGCCCGGCACCACCGCGCCCGTCGTGTCCTGAACCACGCCAACTACGCTGCCTGTGGTCTCCTGCGCAAAGGCGGGCGATTGCGTGAGCAGCAGCACCGCGGCAACAAACATGAACCACGCGGGCATCCGCCTGAATCCAGGAAAAAACCTCATCGTAACCCCCTTGGCTGTCCTTTTTTGACGGGATTTGGAGCGCGATGGTATCGATAACAGTTCCGGCGCCCTGTTAGTGTGCATGATTCCAATTTGCGCTGAATGTGATCCCGGGTTCAAATTATGGTGCTCAACCGCAAGAGCAGTCAAGCGATTTATCCGGAATTGACCATGTGCGTCAACGCACATGGGAAGAAATTGCGGCGGGCCGAAACTAGAAGCATAAGCAGCGGCCGTAAATAGAAATCTTCGCAGCCAAAATCCATTTTTCCGTGGCCTTCGATGCACGTTACCAAAGGCTGAATCGGGTCAATGTTCATGGGACGAAATGCTCCCCGAATCGATCCCCGCTGCCGCCATCGTGTGCGCCGGTTTCGGAAACACTGTGCCCATTGGACCCGCTCCGCGAGCCGCCGCTCCTTCTCCCCCGGATACACAAAGACTTGCACGCTCGAACCACGGCGTTCGCCACTGCAGCGAGGCGGCGGTCGCGCGAAATCCAGATGCATTCCCTCCCCCGCTCGCGTACGGTCCAAACCGCGCGTTGCAAAATACTTCAACCCGATCCTTGTGCATGGCCGCGCTCTCACGCGCATTCTTCTAAGCGAGTGACAGCAAGTAGCTTTGATGACCCCGGCTGGGAAAATCTGGCAGGAAAAAGGCGGAGACGTGGTGAAGATTTCACGCTGCGCAGCCGGCGCCGGCTTCTCAGCCGTTCGCGCTTCCCGTGGCCGCGCCAGCGGACTTCGTCCGCAAGCATGGAAGAGGGAAAACCCCTTGCAAGTCAATGCAACTGCAGCGGGCGCAGCGCGGTAAAAAAGCGGGAGACGGGAAAATTCCCACTTTAATTATCTTGACAACTTTGCCGTGGCAGACGAAGATTATTCCGCATTTCTTTGAATCATTCCACGGTCGCCAAGGCTCCAGTGGCACTTTGCGGCCGACTTCGCTGCGATTTGGGAGCGATACCACGTTAAGCCTGATATCGGTTATTCAGAGCTCCCAATGCAGTTCATTGGCGATGGCCGGAGGATGAAGTAGGTTCGGGTCGGATTCAGGGAAGCTGCCCTGGTCGGCGCGATTGGGTGTCTCCGTGCGTTCTGCCCGGGAACCGGATCACCCGATCGAAAGAAGGGGCGGGGCATCAGGACGTTTCAGGGGTATGTGCAGAAAAGTTGGGAGTGAGCCAGCGCGGCTGCGGGAGCGGGCGAGCCATTCGTTCGCACCCCGAGCCGACGGGGCTTACCAGTTTGCAAGCGAACCAGAGTGCGGAAGGCAACAGCGTTGCCCCGGCGATAAGGACAATTCAGGGGAGGATTCATGAAGGGAATCGTTGTGAACAAATTTCAGCGGTACATCTCGCGGGGAAGCTTCGTTGCCCTGCTTTCCGTACTGGCGATCTGCATCTTCGCGGGCGCCGCGAACCTGACTGCACAGCCTGGACAGGGGATCGTCGTCAGCCAGATCACCTGGGAAAGCGTGCTCGCGGCCGGTTATGGGGACGGCGGAACGTTTTCCGGAGAAAATGTGGGCGGCACCTCCTGGGGTCAGAACTCCAAGGGTGTCATTGTCACCAGCAATACCTTCGGCGGCCAGATTGTCCAATTCACTGGCCCCGGATGGGCGGCAAGCAATGCCGGCCCGGTTGCCAATGGCAGCGGCGTTGCCATCGACAGTAACGATTTTCTTTACGTCTCCGACGAATATAACCAGGAGATCGTAAAGATCACGCCCACCGGCACCGTGAGCGGAACCACCTACACCGAAGGATCCGCCGGAACCTACTCCTGGACCACCGACCCGACCGGCTCGGCCGCGTACGCGGCGCTTCCTCTCTGCACCGGTGTGAAGGCATCTGACCAGGTCCTGGGCATGTGCTCCGTCACTGAGCCGGCCTCGCTCGGCTATTTCGGTGTTTCGGCACTGGCCGTCGACAAGGCGAACAATCTCTATATCGCCAGCGATGACAACGGCCAGGTCGCCAGCGGCGGCTACGCCACCCCGGCCTTTTCCATTTACAAGTGCGGCAGCACCTGCATCGCCGGCACCGCGGCTCCCATCCTCCTGTACTCGGAGCCCCTGGCCACCACCCCGGGCACCACCGGCCAGCTCTATCTCGGCGGCATGGATTTCGACTATCAGGGCAATCTCTACTTCACCGATTCGGCGGTCACCGACGACGGCAACCAGACGGTCATTTACTCCGACCTCTACGAGCTGCAGACAACCACGGCCAAGAACACGGGCTTCGGCGGCGTAACCACCGGCTTCGACGCCACGCCGGTCACTCTCATCACTTATACGATCGCAAGCCCCGGCCAGTATGACGACAAGATCGCTGCCGTTTACGTCGACAAAGGCGTGGGCACGCCGGGTGCGGGCACCGTGTACTTCGGCCTCGCCAACTCCGGCATCTACGCGATGACCAGCAATAAAGGTGTGGTCAGCACCTCGAGCCTCTATGCCATCAGCAACCAGGGCGCAGCGCTTGTGCGCGAGGACGCCTACGACAACCTGTTTTTCATAGGCGGCTCCTCGGCCATTGTCTCCGGCGGCACTGACACCTTCGGCTATTTAGGGCTGAGCGGCCCCACCTTCCCCGGGACGGCGACGACGGCCAGCATCATGGTGGCCGACAACACCGAGCCCTGCCCGGCTAGCGGCTTGACTCTCACCTTCACCAATAGCGAATTCGCACCCGGCACCGCAGGCACCTGCTCCAGCTCATCGATTCAAATCGGCTCGACGGCCGGCGTTGCCGCCTTTGTTCCTTACACCATCACCTTGACCCCGGCGACCGGCGTCTCGCCCAGTTCCAGCATGACCGCATCCGACAGCGCGTCGGGCGCAACGTCAACCACCATTGCTAAAGGCGGAGTCGTCTCCTCGATCGACCAGAGCACGTGGGGTCCGCTCTTCCTGGCGGGCGGCGTCTTCGGCGGAGACTCTGCGGATAGTCACTCGGCAGCCATCAACGCTGCGGGCTACGTCTACATGGGCACCTCCTACGGCAGCGGCGAGATCCAGCAGTTCCAGAGGACTAATGGCACCATCGCCACACCCACCGTAATTGGCCCGCTCAGCGGCGCCGGCGGTATGGCGGTCGACGGCAGCAACTATCTCTACGCCTCGGGCGAGTACGAGAACACCGTCCTCAAACTGCCCCCGCAATCGAATGGAAGCTATCCTACCTTCACCACCATCACCGGGCTTCCCACTTGCACGGGAACCTCCTCTGACAGCGCCGGAGTTTGCGAGATCGTCCTCGGCGGTTCCACCTGGACCACAGATGAGCTCGGCATCTCTGCCTTGATCTTCGATTCGAAGGGCAATCTGTTCTTCGACACCAATGACGAGGGCACCGCGGGCAACGGCCAGTACTCGGTCTACGAGTGCGGTTCGACCTGCCTCTACGGTGCGACGCCCACGGCTCCGGTCCTGCTCTTCTCCGAGCAGGTGCCCTCTGACTCCAATGGCGATCAGTACTATCCCGGCCCCGTCGCCGTCGATTCCAATGACGATGTGTTCTTTACCGACGCTCTGATCGATGTCACAGGCAGCGGCTACGTCCACACTTCGAACCTCTGGGAGCTGCCGGTCGATTCTTCCAACGCCAACGGCTATGCGGCCACGCCGACTCTGCTTGAAACCTTCTCGCCAGCGTGCACTGCCGCACCCTGCAAGTACAACAACGATCTCGACGGGCTGGTGATCGACGCCAACAACAATATCTTCGTCGCCGATCAGTACACCGGCATCTTCGAGCTGCCCGCGGGTAGCTACAGTGCTCCTCCGATCGCCATCGCGGCGCCGGGCGCGAAGTCGATCGTCGAGGATACTCTCAACCCCGGCAGCTTCTACTTCTCCGGCTACAACAACGGGGACTCGATCGGCTACGATGCGGTCGGCTCAGCGACCATCACCGGCAACGCTTCGGCGGCCACTCCCACTTCGGGCGCGGTGAACGTGCTCGATAACTTCGGCTGCGACCAGTCGCCCACCCTCGGCTTTGCCTTCACTGACACCACTGACACGTGGGCGGGTGTCCAGGGCGGGACCTCCAACATGGCTCTTGGCGGCGGCTGCGGCATTTCCTCCACCATCACCTTTACTCCCGCGGCCAGCACTTCGGGCTCTGTCAGCACCACCATGACTGCGTCCGACACCGAAAATGGCGGTTCCGCAACAGCCACCGTCAATGCAACTGCCGCAGTGGCGCAGCCCGTCGTGCTCACCGGCATCAGCTCGCCGGTGACCTATTCGCCCACTGCCTCCTTCACCTTGGGCGTTACCGGCAACACCTCCGGCAACGCGCCAACCTTCACCATTTCCGCCACGGGGAACACGGCAGGCGCGAGCCTCACGGGCGACACGTTGACTTATACCAGCGCTGGCGCGTTCACCCTCGATATCGCCGTCGCCGGCGGCACGGTCGGCGGTACTACCTACGCTGCGTTCTCGGGATCGGAGACCATCACCGTCAACCCGGCAGCGCAAATCATCAGCTTCACCCCGCCGGCCACGGCTCAATACGGCTCCAAGGTGGACCTCTCGGCAACCGGCGGCGCTTCCGGCAATCCGGTTACGTTCACGCTGGATGCTTCGAGCACCGCAGGCGTGGCAACGTTGAGCGGAAGTACCCTGACCGTTACCGGAATCGGCAGCATCGTGGTTGACGCCAACCAGGCGGGCAGCACCGACTACGCTGCGGCAACGCAGGTCCAGGGGACGATCGCCGCCGTTGCGGCTGCGCAAACCATCACCTTCGCTGAGAACACACCCACCACGCTCGCCTTCGGCGCTCAAACAACCCTGAGCGCTACCGGCGGTGCATCGGGCAATGCGGTGACCTTCTCGATCGATGCCTCGAGCACGGCTGGCGCGGGATCGCTCACCGGCAGCACCCTCACCGCCACCGGTCTGGGCACGATCGTGATTGACGCCAACCAGTTGGGCAACACTGACTACGCGGCGGCCACTCAGGCCCAGGCGACCATCACCGTCACCGCGCTGGGCACCGTGACTGCACCCACGTTCAGTCCGGCGAGCGGCACCGTGTTGAGCACCGGAACCGGTGGCTCGGATACGGTGACCATCACGGCGGCGACGGGAACGACCATCTACTACACCACCAATGACACCACGCCGACCACAGCGTCCACCCAGTACACCGCACCCTTCACCCTTACCACGGCCGGCACTGCCACCGTTGAAGCCATAGCCGTGGAGACAGGCTACAGCGCCAGCGCAGTGGCCACCGCAACCTACACCGTCACCTCGACCCCACCCGCCTTCACCGCAAGTTCGAGCTCGGGTACGTCCACGGTGACCATCACCTCCAGCACGCCGGGAACCGTCACGCTGACTCTCACGCCGGCGGGCGGGTTTGACCAGGAGATCAGCTTCGCCTGCACGGCCAGCACGGGAATCAGCGTGACCTGCGCCTTCAGTCCGGCGAACGTAACTCCGAACGGCTCTGACTCGACCATTCCGGTCACAGTGACCATGAGCAAGGGCAGCTCCGCACTCCTTGAGAAGGGAACTAACCCGTTCCTGCCTGGCGGAGCAACGCTCGCGGCCATCGCCCTCTGCTTCTGCGGCTGGAAGAAGCGGCGCTACCTGCTGCTGGCGCTGGGTATGATCGTGGTGGTATTCACAATCAGCCAGCTCACCGCTTGTGGCGGCGCTTCCAGCAAGACCGGAACCGTAACCATCAACTCCACGGCCGGCACCACCACCGTGGCAACCACCGTAAACGTGGTTGTCAAATAACCGGCCCGGTCCGCACCCTCGCCTGTCAAGGCCTCTCTCTAGGGAGAGGCCTTGGCGTCTACGGCATGGCACGACGGCAAATGCTCGCGCGCAGAGAAATGCAAGCACGCATCCTATGGGTCAAGCTCTCAAATATTGCTCTCGATGCCGGCAACGAGTTCGAGGTTGGGGAATGAGCAAAGCGCAATGGAAAGCTGCACTGGGGTTGTGCCTTCTCGCCGGGCTTTCGCTCGCGGGCTGCGGCGGCGGCGGATCGATCCATTCCATTCCGGCAGCGCCGACGGTGGCTGCGGTCGGTCCCGCAAGCGGCGCCACAGGTGTCGCCGTAACCTCGGCCGTGACCGCCACCTTCAGCACGGCGATGAATTCGTCCACCATCACTTCCTCGACCTTCACCCTTGCCGCGCAGGGCGGATCTCAGGTCACAGGAACCGTCACCTACAACTCGGCCAGCAACACGGCCACCTTCACCCCGGCCAACTCGCTTGCGAGCGGCGCCACCTATACCGCCACCATCACCACCGGGGCTCAGTCTTCCTCGGGAACCGCGCTGGCCGCCAATTACGCGTGGTCGTTCACCACCGCGGCCGGCCCTGCGCCGACGGTCACCGCATTCACGCCGAGCAACGGCGAAACCGGGGTCTCTGCCAATACCACGGTCACCGTCACCTTCAACGAGGCCATGAACGCATCAACCCTCACCGCCTCGACCTTCACGCTCACGCCGCAGGGCGGGACCGCCCTCACCGGAACAACCGTCAGCTACGACGCGACCACTTTCACGGCGACGCTTACGCTGGCCACGGCCCTCTCGTATAACACCAGCTACACGGCCACGGTGACCACCGGGGTGCAGAGCGCAGAAGGAGCCGCACTGGCCTCGAGCAACAGCTGGTCGTTCACCACCGGTGGGCCGCCGGCGCCGACGGTCGCTTCGACCACGCCCGCCGGCAACGCTACCGGCGTGGCCGTCACTTCCGCCGTCACGGCCACGTTCAGCGAGGCGATGACGGCATCCACCATCACCAGTTCGACGTTTACGCTCGCCGGTCCGGGCGCAACCGCAGTAACCGGAACCGTCACTTACAACGCAACCAGCCTCACCGCTACGTTCACTCCCGGCGCCGCCCTGTCCTACGGCGCCATCTACACCGCCACGCTGACCACCGGGATCACGGCCTCCGACGGAGTTGCGCTGGCGCAGAGCGACGTTTGGAGCTTCACCACCATCTCCGCTCCGCCGACGGTCACCGCGGTCAC
>JASHOQ010000083.1 GCA_030041045.1 Acidobacteriaceae bacterium | reverse complement strand
GGACGCGCGATGCCGATTCCAGTGTGCACGAGGATCACTTTCTGACGCTCGAAACCAGCCGAGCCCGAAGGCAACTGGGCTGGCGGCCGCGCCTGGGGATCGAAGCCAACCTGGAATGGAGCGTGCAATGGTACCGCGGCTGGCAACAGGGCGCCGATATGAAACAGGAGACCTTTGCGCAAATTGCCAGATATGAGCAGCTGGCGCATTGATTGCGTTCTACTGGGTGTTGGCGGCGCAGGTTTGATTCGGCGATTTCGATTTTCCTGAGGATTGCGGCCCAGTATAATCGACCCATTCAGGCAGCACGTCGGTTGCAAGGGGTTACGCAGGCCGGGCGAGTGAACGGCGCTGCACCGCACTCTTATGGCGTTGTCCTCCCATGCGCACAGCCCGACACTTCTCATCCTAGAGCTGAGCCTGACGGCGTTCACGCTGGCGATTTCCTTCGGATGGCCGGGAATCGGCGAAGGCTTTTTCCGGCAAATGGAACGGTGGTTTGCGCAGTTGGCGCGAAGAAAAGGTCTGGCGATTCTGTCTGCCGGCCTGAGCGTGCTGCTGCTGCGCGCGGCCATTCTTCCCTTTTATCCGGTTCCGCTGCCGTTCAGCGCCGATGACTTCAGTTTTCTGCTGGCCGCCGACACTTTTCTGCACGGCCGGCTGACCAATCCGACGCCCGCGATGTGGGTGAGCTTCGAGACCATCCACGTGACCATGAAACCCACCTACATGACCATGTATTTTCCCGGCGAGGCGCTCATACTGGCCGCAGGGAAGGCGGTGCTGGGCAGCTGGTGGGTTGGACAGCTGGTGGTGAGCGCCCTGATGTGTGCGGCGCTCTGCTGGATGCTGCAGGCATGGCTGCCGGCAAACTGGGCCCTGCTGGGAGGGTTTCTGGCCGTTTTGCGTCTGGGGCTGTTCAGTTATTGGACAAACTCCTACCACGCCGCGGGCTCGCTGGCGGCGCTGGGCGGAGCGCTGGTGCTCGGCGGGCTGCCTCGCCTGATCAGGACGGCGCGCCTGCGCTACGGCGTTCCGATGGCGCTGGGAGCATCGATACTGGTCCTCACGCGGCCGTATGAGGGCCTGCTGCTCTGCCTGCCGGTTGCGGTGGTTCTGGGGCGCTGGGCGCTGAAAGGCAGGAATCGCCCTTCTGTTTCCGCGTTGATGCGCGGTTCAGCGCTCCCCATCGCCATGGTCGTCGCCACCGTGGCATGGCTGGGTTACTACGATTATCGCGTCTTCGGCAGCCTAACCACGCTGCCTTACACCATCGATCGCAATACGTACGCGATCGCTCCTTATTACGTTTGGCAGCACGAGCGGCCCGAGCCCGCCTACCACAACGTTGATATGCAGCATTTTTATGAGTTCGAGGCGAAATACTTCCGGAGAATCCACTCCGCGCTGGGATTTCTAACCTATACGCTCGAGAAGGCCGGATCCACATTCCTGTTTTACGCCGGATTTGTTCTTCTGATTCCACTGCTGATGATCCGGCGCGCTTTTCTGGATCGCCGCGTGCGGCTACTGTTTGTTTGTGTGCTGGTGCTGGCGGCGGGCATGGGGATCGAGGTTTTTCTGCTTCCGCATTACGTGGCGCCGTTTACCGCGGCTTTTTATGCCATCGGGCTTGAGGCCATGCGCCATCTGCGGGTGTGGCGGCCTGAGGGCAAGCCGGCCGGACGGGCGCTGACCCGGATGATGGTTGTCTCCTGCCTGGTGCTCGCGGTGCTGGGAGCCTGTGCGATGCCCCTCAACTATGTTCCAAAGTATTGGAATGTCATCTGGTACGGCCCGGCGGGCTACGGTCAAGAGCGGGCGCAGGTGGAGGCGTCGCTGGAGGGGCTTTCAGGCGGCCAGCTGGCGATTGTCCGTTATGGGCCGGGTCACCAGGCGACCGACGAGGAATGGGTCTATAACTGGGCCGATATTGATGATTCCAAAGTAGTATGGGCAAGGGAACTCGATCCCAGGGATAATATAGAGTTGCTTCACGACTACGCCGGAAGGACGGCATGGCTGGTTGAGCCGGATGCTGATCCGGCGCGGGTTACGCCCTACCACGTACCGCAGATGACGGCCGCGGTGCATTGAGACGGCGGCGCGCGAAGAGTGACGGGCAAGGGCTTCAGGAGTGCGAGCCATGATTAACGGAAAGCGGATCGCGGTGGTCATGCCGGCGTATAACGCCGAGAAAACCCTGGAGCGAACGGTTCAGGAGCTCTCCGACGTGGTGGACATCAAGATTCTTGTGGACGACTCGAGCGGGGACCAGACGGCGGAGCTCTCACGCAGGCTGGGGGTGCAGACCTTTGTGCATGACGCCAATTACGGCTACGGCCGCAACCAGCAGACCTGCTACCGCGAGGCGCTAGCCGCGGGCGCGGACATTGTGGTGATGGTGCATCCCGACTACCAGTACACACCCTCGCTGGTTCCGGCGATGGCGGGCATGATCGCCAGCGGCGTTTACGACATGGTGCTGGGCTCGCGCATCCTGGGCAGGGGCGCACTGAAGGGCGGGATGCCTGTTTACAAGTACATCTTCAACCGGCTGCTCACGGCGTTTCAAAACCTCTTTCTCGGCGTGAAGCTCAGCGAGTACCATACCGGTTTCCGCGGCTTTTCGCGCGAGCTGCTGGAGACACTGCCATTGCTCGAGAACTCAGACGATTTTGTTTTCGACAACCAGATGATCGCGCAGGCGGTGATGTTCGGTTTCGAAATCGGCGAGATCTCGTGCCCGACGAAGTATTTCGAGGAAGCCTCCTCCATCAACTTCCGGCGCAGCGTGAAATATGGGTTCGGCGTGCTGGCGACTACGTTCTCCTTCGTCGCCCACAAACTGAGAATCCGGCGCGCGCCGCGCTTTGGCGCCGCGGGACGCAAAATCACCGAGAGCTACTATAAGCGCATCGTGCGGAGCTCCTGAGGGCGCAGATGGCCTCGGAGACGAATTCTCACCATTCCGGACCGGCTGTTCAGCAGGGCTTGCTGGTGAACCCGAAGTCTTCAAAACAAGGAACAGCGATCATTATCGGGGCCGGCCCGGCGGGGCTGACGGCGGCGCTCGAACTTCAGCGGCGCACGGGCATCCGGCCGGTCATTCTCGAGGGCGGTCATGCGATTGGAGGCATCGCACGGACGGTGCGCTACAAGGGCAACCGCATGGATATTGGAGGTCACCGCTTCTTCTCCAAATCCGATCGCGTGATGCAATGGTGGCTGGAGCTGATGCCCATCGAGGCCGGAGCGGGTGACGCGGTGGACCTGCGCTACCAGGGCATGCAGAGTTCCGTCTCTTCTGCGGATTCGGGGCGCGAGCGGGGCGACGCGGACCTGGTGATGCTGGTACGCGAGCGCAAGAGCCGAATCTATTTTCTCCGCCGCTTCTTTGAATACCCGATTCAGCTCACTTTCGACACCCTGCGCAAACTTGGAGCTTACCGGACGCTACGGTGCGGCATAAGCTACTTGCGCTCTGCTCTGCTGCCGCAGCGGGAAGAACGCACGCTCGAGGATTTCTTCATCAACCGCTTCGGGCGCCAGCTTTACCTGACGTTTTTCAAATCGTATACGGAGAAAGTGTGGGGCGTACCCTGCAACCAGATCAGCGCCGAGTGGGGCGCGCAGCGCATCAAGGGGCTTTCGCTCAAGGGCGTCGCGGTTCATTTCCTGAAGAAGACATTTGCGCGCAAAGGCGCAGGCGACATTGCACAAAAACAGACGGAAACCTCCTTGATTGAAAAGTTCCTCTACCCCAAGTTCGGTCCGGGGCAGCTATGGGAGCATGTCGCCGATCTGGTGCAGGGCAGCGGAGGCGAGATTTACCTGGGCATAACGGTCGATCGAGTCCATGTGGATGGGGAGCGCGTGATTGCGGTCGAAGGCGCGGACGAGAGCGGAAAGCGCTTCGAATTTGCCGGAGATTGCTTTTTTTCGACGATGCCGGTGCGCGATCTGATTCGCGCCATCGGCGACGTGCCTCGAGAGGTGAAGGAAGTGAGCGAAGGGCTTCAATACCGGGACTTCATCACCGTCGGCATGCTGGTGGATAAGCTCGCGGTTGCCGAAGAGGACGGGTCGCGGATCAAGGACAACTGGATCTACATTCAAGAAGCCGATGTAACCGTAGGCCGTTTGCAAATCTTCAACAACTGGAGCCCGTGGCTGGTGGCGAATCCGCAAAAGGTGTGGATTGGACTGGAATATTTCTGCAATGAATCCGACGCGCTATGGAACCGCAGCGACGAGGAGATGACCCGCCTGGCGGTGGAAGAGCTTGGGCGCATGGGAATTGTGAAACCGGAAGACGTCGAGGACTCGCACGTGGTGCGCGTGCCGAAGACGTATCCTGCCTACTTTGGAAGCTATGACCGATTCGATGTCATTCGCGGTTACACCGACAAGCTTGAAAATTTGTTTCTCATCGGCCGCAACGGAATGCACAAATACAACAACCAGGACCACTCGATGCTGACCGCCATGACGGCTGTCGACAATCTTATTGATGGCGTGGCGACCAAAGAGAACATCTGGGAGATCAACACCGAGATGGAATACCACGAAGAGAAATCGAAGCGATGAGCGGTGAGCCAAACCGTTGATTTTCAGCGGTTGTCGGAGTATAATATAAATATATGATTCCCAGCGACTTACACTCTCTTTTCTGGGACACGAACCTCGATGCTTTCATGCCCGAGTCCTATCCGGATTACACCATTCTTCGAGTACTAGAACTCGGCGACGAGACGGCAGTAGCATGGCTTCGCGAGAAGTTTTCTGAGGCCGAGATTCGCCGCGTGCTTAAGGCAGAACGCCGCCTATCGGAGAAATCCGCCACGTTCTGGGCGCTTGTATATGGGATTCCATTCCGCGAAGTTGCGGCGCTAACAAACGGCGGTTAGCTGGGACCTGACCCGGCGAAGGAAATTGCCATGACCGATCATGAACACGGGGCGTGGCATCACGAGGCAATTTCCGCCTCAACAGAATCAACGATCAACGTTCTTAGAGACGCGCAGCTGCTGAATAATTCCTACCTGGCCGGCGGAACCGGGCTGGCCCTGCGATTCGGCCATCGGCTCTCGCTCGATCTCGATTTCTTTTCGCCCGAGCAATTCGACGAGGAGGCTCTGCTGCAGCAATTGCAGGAACTACCCGATTTTTCATTGGCCTCAAAGGCGCCTTACACTCTTCATGCGACCATCGGGAAGACCAAAGTCAGCTTCCTTGGCTACGCCTATCCCGTACTCTTCGCCTCAACGACGTTTCTCGGCGTGGCCATTGCCGATCCCCGCGATATTGCTTGTATGAAAGTAAGCGCCATCGCAAGTCGCGGCACCAAACGCGACTTCGTGGACCTCTACTTATGCGCCAAAC
>JASHOQ010000082.1 GCA_030041045.1 Acidobacteriaceae bacterium | reverse complement strand
AGTCCATGCACATCATGGTCGTTGATGCGGGAGATTGCGGCGCCTGCCTGCACGAAGTCAAGCAACTCAATAGTCCTCTCTACAACATGCACCGGCTCGGGTTCTTTATGACGGCTACTCCGCGCTCCGCCGATGTTCTTCTTGTCGTAGGTCCAGTGAGCGAAAACATGCGTGGGCCGTTGCTTAAGACCTGGGAAGCTATGCCAACTTCGCGGAAGGTGATCGCCGTCGGCGCTTGCGCCATTTCTGGCGGAGTGTTTGGCAAGAGCTTCATGTGCGCCGGCGGCGTTGGCTCGGTCTTGCCGGTTGATTTTGAGGTTCCTGGAAACCCGCCGCCGCCTTTGGCAATCCTGCATGGCCTCCTGGTTGTGGCCGGCAGGAAATCGGTGAAGAGTCTCGAACCAATCTCCGAAAGGAGACCCTGATCGATGCCGCAACTCGCCGGATCGTCGTTGGTTGCGTTCTTCGTCGTCTGCGCGGCAGGAGTCGTGCTCTCCGCCCTGTTCGGTCGCACGCGGGTTCCAGCGGTGCTTGCCTCGGCAGGAGCCCTGGCGGCAGTGCTCATGGTCCTGACGTCCGCAACAGTGCTCATCGACGGTCAGCCTTGCGGAGCCACGCTCTGGACGTTGAATGGGTTTGGCAGCTTCACCATTCATCTCGACGCGTTGTCGTCGATTTTTCTTCTTATCTCCGGAATTGTGTACTTTTCAGCTTCGCTTTTCGCGGGGAGTTTCCTGAAGAGGCACGCACACGTTGCGCATCCCGCTGTACGCTACTCAATTCTCTACTTCGCGCTCATGGCCTCAGTCGCCCTGATTCTCGTAGCCGGCGATACACTTCTATTTCTCATCAGCTGGGAATGCATGTCCATCCTGTGTTTCTTGCTGATCAACTATGACTTGTCCAGCCAGTCGGACAAGTCCGCCGGTTACATCATGCTGGCCATGAGCGAAGCTGGCTTCTTGGCGGTCGCTGTCGCCTTCCTGTTAGTTGCGCGTTTTGCCACCGATTTTTCTTTTTCGGCCCTGCGCATAGCGGGCGCAACGCTGACGCCTCAGACACTGTGGACCGTCTTCCTCCTTGGCTTTTTCGGGTTTGGTGTAAAAGCTGGTCTGGTTCCGGTGAACTTCTGGCTTCCGCGATCCTATACTGCGGCTCCGTCAGTTTTCGTACCCATCTTCGCCGGGGTCACGCTCAACCTTGGGTTCTACGGAATTCTGAGACTCAACGCGGACCTCATGCGCGGCGGATATGGAGCGGGCCTAGTCGCTTTGATTACGGGCAGCGTTACAGCGTTGGTCGGAATTCTCTACGCGACCACCGATGGCGATATGAAAACGATGCTCGCCCATAGTTCTATTGAGAACGCGGGAATCATTGTCGCTTCCTTGGGTGCCTTTCTCGTCTTTCGCGCTTTCGGCGAACCGGTTGCCGCTGCGCTCGCTCTTTCCGCCATGCTCTACCACATGGTGAATCACTCGGTCTATAAGACTCTGCTCTTCGAAGGGGCCGGCCACGTGGAAGCCTCGACAGGCACGCGAGAAATGGACCAGCTCGGGGGCCTCGCGCGCCTATTGCCTGGCTTGTCGATCGTCTTTCTTGTCGGTTGTTTGGCGATCTCCGCGGTTCCGCCATTCAACGGTTTCGTCAGTGAATGGATGACTCTGCAAACAATGCTCCGCAGCGCTGTCCTTGCGTCGACGTCGGTACGGATCGTTTTTGCGCTCTGCGGAGCTGCGCTCGCCCTGACCGCAGCCTTAGCCGTGACCTGCTTTGTGAAAACCTATGCCATGAATTTCCTGGGGATCCGGAGAGGCACCTGGGAACTGCGGGCGTTACCGATAGGGCAAGGCAAGTTCCCTTTGGGATTTCTGGCGGTTGTCTGCCTCCTTCTCGGAATTCTTCCAACCTATGTCTTGCCGATGCTCAACCAAGGGGTTGAGCCACTGGCAGGCGCGAGCATTACTTCCGCTCTGGTGCAGCCCTTTTTCACGGCGACGCCCGCGAATGCGCAACTTCCTCCCCCATTCCTCCAAGACTTTCACAATCTCGGCGCGCAGGCGGGTCGAGGCCTGATCCCCGGCCGAGGGCTCGTAGTGCTTCTCCGCGGGGGCGAGGCGAATCCCGTGGTCTTCGCGATGTCGCCTTCTTACAGCATCGCTGCTTTGGTCGTGCTTTTTGTTCTTGCGTGGTTCGGACTAAGGCTCCTGACGCGACAGCGCACCGTGGCTCGGCGTTCGGTCTGGGCCGGAGGAATTCCACGGCTCTTGCCGCTGCTCACCTATACGGGAACGGGTTTCTCCAATCCCGTCCGCGTCGTTTTTCAAGCCGTCTTTCGGCCGAACATTGTCGAAGACACGCGACAGACCGTGGCGGTCCATTTTCGGACCGCCATTCACCGGCAGCGCGAGGAGACCCACGTTGTCGACCGCTTATTGCTTAGGCCTGTAGGCGCCGCTGTGCAGGGAATCGCCGCCTTCCTGGCAGGGATGCACCACGGAAGACTAAACGCCTATATCGGCTATTCACTCGCGTTCCTTCTGCTCATACTTTTTCTCTATCGGGGAGGTTAGAACTTGCGGAATACTCCCACACCGCTGTTCATCAGGATTCTGTTCGGCATCCGGAGGTGAACTTAGGCGGAGGCTCCCGGCATCTAGGGGGGTGCATGAATTCTGTTGGGGTCGCATTGGCTCTGCTCTTTACGGTATGTGTTGTAGGTATCGTTATTGGGGCAGCGGTTCCTGAGAAGAGAATACCCGTGGTACTGGCGTGGGCCGGATCGATTGCCGCGGTTTCCGCGCTATGGGCATCTGGCGTGGTCCTTGTGTCAGGAGGCGCCTTTCGTCACTTGTTGTGGACTATCCCTTCCATCGGCACGCTCACGATTCTTCTCGATCGAGTGTCGGCGTTTTTCCTGTTCATTGGCGCAATTGTCATTCTGGCCAGCTCTGTCTTCTCCGGATCGTATATGAGGCGCTTCATAGGCCACTACAGCCTTGCAGCATTCAACGCCTGGTATCTCGTTCTGTGTGCGTCCATTGTGTGGATCCTGATCGAAAGTGATGTCTTCGGCTTTTTGCTCGCCTGGGAAGCGATGTCGATTTCGAGTTACCTTCTCGTGAACTTCGAGCATCAGCGCAGAGGCACTGCCCAGGCTGGTTATCTCATGCTGGCTATGAGCGAAGCGGGGTTCCTCGCCATAACAGTAGGTTTGCTCATCCTCGCAGTTAGTACCGACTCTTGGCAGTTCTCAGACCTCACGAGAGCGCCCGTTGCGTTGACTCATTTCGTGCGTTGGGCAGTCTTTTTACTCACATTCTTCGGATTTGGAGTGAAGGCGGGTCTGGTCCCGGTGAATGCCTGGCTCCCCAGAGCACATCCCGCTGCACCGGCAAACGTCTCAGCGATTCTGTCCGGTGTGATTCTAAACTTGGGGCTTTACGGAATCATTCGGTTGGATTTTCAAATCGCACGTGTAACGACGACCGGGGCTGGGGTCGTGATCCTTTCGACCGGAACGGTCTCGGCTCTTGTGGGCATTCTTTACGCGACGACGGAAACAGACCTGAAAGGGGTCCTCGCACACAGTTCAATCGAGAACATTGGAATCGTGACTCTCGGTTTCGGTGCAAGCGTTATCTTCGCCGCGGCTGGTCACCCATTCTTGTCGGGAATGGCAATGATCGCGGCATTCTATCATATGCTCAACCATTCCATCTACAAGGCCCTCCTGTTTCTAGGCGCAGGTTCGGTGGATGAGCACGCCGGCACGCGCGATCTCGACCACCTCGGCGGGCTGGCGCGAGTGATGCCATGGACCGCGGGCGTATTCCTTATTGGTGCACTCGCCATCTCTGCCGTACCGCCGTTCAATGGCTTTGTCAGCGAGTGGCTCACACTTCAGACTCTCCTGCGCGGTGTTGAGCTCCCATCCGTCCCCTTGCGTTTGCTATTCGCAGTCTGCGGTGCGGTCCTGGCTTTGACGGCCGCACTTGCAGTCACGTGCTTTGTAAAAGCTTTCGCGATGGCCTTTCTCGGATTGCCGCGCTCTGAAAACGCGGCGAGAGCCGCCGAAGCCCAGGGAGTGGCAATCGCGCCGATGGTGCTGCTTGCCTTTCTCTGTGTCTTACTGGGCGTTCTCCCAACCTACGTCATGCCGGCCTTAAACCACGATCTGCAGCCGCTAATCAGTGCCGGCGCAGCAGAGTCCTTAGTGCCACCCTTCTTCACAGCCACTTCCGAAAACGGCCAGCTCCCGCCAGCGTTCCTTCAGGACTTCCATAATCTGGGCGCGCAGTCAGGTAAGCGGTTCCTGCCCGGTCGCGGCCTGGTCGTACTGCTGCGTGGCTCCGAACGGAATCCCGTTGTCTTCGCCATGTCGCCTTCTTACAGCTTCATAGCTCTTGTGCTGCTGGTTTTCATGGCAGCTGTGGTGATCATGCGCCTTACGCGAAAGCGCAACGTAGCCCGTCGCCCGCTCTGGGCCGGAGGGATACCTCGACTGTTGCCGCAGATGACCTATACAGCGACAGGTTTCTCAAACCCAGTGCGTGTCGTCTTCCACGCCATCTTCCGACCCAATATCATTGAAGACACCCGGCAAACCGTAGCCGTGCATTTCCGCACCGCCATCCACAGGCAACGCGAGGAAACTCATGTTGTCGACCGGGTATTCTTGCGTCCGGTGGGCACTGCTGTGGGAAGAATCGCCAGTTTCCTGGCAGGTATGCATCACGGCAGACTAAACGCCTACGTAGTTTACGTACTTGCATTCCTCCTGCTTGTACTCTTCGCATACAGAGCGACGTAGAAACGGCCCGGCGTCAATCAAGTGCAGTTCATTTCGCCCTCTCACGCAAGAGCAAGCGCGCGTCTCGATCCCCGATACTCTTCTGGGTGGCTCATTCGGCAGACGAGGGCGAACCGTTTCTGCAATACGCTTCAGCGAGGTCCGGGAAGCGAAGAAGCCAATGTGTGAGATCGACTATGTGGCTGCGCTCGAGCGCCTTACGCAGCCGCGGGCTTCTCAGCCCACGAAACAGAATCGCGCGAATCACCTCTTCCTCATCCAGCATCTCAAAGCAGACTCGGAAGGCCCCCTCGTTCGCAATCCGGTCGCGCAAAATGGCGGCAATTGCATAGCGAATGCGATAGGAATGAGCCTCCGGGTCATAGAGCTTTGCACGGTACATTAGCTATTCACCTTCAGTAACCATCTGTTCGATGAATGCCAAGCACGTTCCCCTGCTTGTCGTAGGCCGTGAACTCATGCCAATCTTCTCCAGCGTCTCCGAGCAGGTACACTCTCCAAATGATCTTTTCTACCTTCTCGCAGATTTCCTCTGGCCACCACGACATTGGCTGAACGCACTTGGTAGCCAACGTGCCGAGTCTGGCGATTTGTCTGGCGCGCTCGCCTGCAAACGTGCCACGCACATACGGCATCAAACATCTCCTGAAGCACTGTGACTATAGTTCGTTCCGCTCGCCGCTAGGCTTCTCTTCCTGGGTTATGGCGTGCAAACTCTTCCATGCGGCCGCGGCAAGAAAGCGGTTCTGGCTCCGACCGATCGAACGCAGGAGGGCTGTTGAACGTGGATCACACAACGCGACCAAACCCTCCAAGGCAGCCTTGCGAACAAAGAGATCCGGATCGTCGGTCGCGAGCTTCATCAGATCCGGCACCGCTTGGCGGATATGGTTCTCGCCGATCAGCCAGCAGATGCGCACTCTTGCCTCCGGCAATGGATGTACGAGCGCCGCGATCAACTTTTCTACGTACGTCCGAGGATCCAGCGTTAGATCAGCTTCGCAACCGGGGCAGACCGTGGCTTCTGAGTTCACTTCATACCAGCAATGAGTGCATCAGGCGACCATTTTGCGAAACCTGGAAGCGTGTGCAGGGACTACACAAGTGCCAAAATATCCTCTTCAATTCGGCTAAGCCTCTCAAGCGCTGACTGCACGGCAGCTGTACCTTCTTCTTTGACTTTTCGTGCCCGGTCGAGCGCCTGTTCCGCAATACGGCTAATTTCGTGCAGCAACTTGCGAATCTCGACCTCCAGGTGTCCCCGGCTATCCTCAATGCGATTAAGAACATCGTTTTGCACGCGTGAACTGTTCACCTCCAAAAGATGCTGCAGAAATTCCCGAGCCTCGTTCGTGATCATCTTGCGTGCACCGACAAGAGGCAAGAATACGTCGGCGAGCCAGCGTAGCGGAGATGGCGGTTGTGCAGCTCCAATAAAGTCTTCGAAAGTGAATCTCGAACGCACGCGAAAGCCCTTTTCCGAATCGAGCGCGTGGGGCATCCGCGTAAGCTCGCTGAGGCCCGCATCGGCGA
>JASHOQ010000081.1 GCA_030041045.1 Acidobacteriaceae bacterium | reverse complement strand
TAGCCATCAACGGTCCGCTTGCAAACGTCGATGTACGGTTCATCCGTATTGAGAACGATGTCCTCGGGCCGCAAAGTTGCAAGTTCCATTTCGCGGAGCCCGGCACGTTGTAAGGTCTGGAAAGCTGCCCACTGCTTAAACCCGCGACAAGCTGCAAAAAACTTTTCCAGTTCCTCTGCCGTATTCGTGATGACGGTGGTTTTCTGCGGCACTTTTGGCGCATCCTTCATTCCCACGGGCACCAATTTGTCTCCGTTCCGCTTGGTTAGGACGATTCCACAGGACTTCAAGAACTGATTGACCCGGAGGAACTCATTACGACCAGTCTGCGGCGAATGCGTGCGGCTTGTGGCAATGCACCACGCGGCGTAGTTGTCCAGATTGGCAACCGTGACTTCGGGGAGGTACTGTACTTTGGAGTGTGCGATGAACTTCTTCAAGGTATTCTGCGCCAACTGAAGAGTACCCTTCCGCTTGTTGTATGAGGCAACCCCACGCTCGATTTCCGCCAGATAATTATCAGCCGCCTTTTGGATGCTGATTCCAACGATTGAAGAAGGCTTCTTCTGGTCGGGTGGCGTGGTACCGTTCAGCCGGTGGTACTCGGCTGTATTCCGGTGTTTCAGGCGCTCTCTGGCAGCTTCGAGAGCGTCGTCCCCAACGGGAATCCACATGTTGTTGTGGTTTAGGTAGTAGGAGCCTTCGCGATGCGTTTCTTCGATGCCGTTGACGAGTACAACGTTTGGTTTGACTTTGCCGTTGCTGTGCCACGCAGCCTTACAGTAACGCCAGCCATAGTCTAGTTTGACGTGCTTGTATAGTGTGAACTTGGGTATTGCCATTCCAAAACCTCACCGGGCAAATACTGCGATTCGGAGTATTTCGGTGAGATTTCTTAGAACGACTCTTAGAACGCCCCCTAAAGCACTGATTTAAGAGGCTTGGTGCCGGGAGGGGGGGTCGAACCCCCATGACCGCAAGGGTCGGCGGATTTTGAGTCCGCTGCGTCTGCCAGTTCCGCCATCCCGGCTCAAAGGTAGGCTGCTCCCAAAGTATCGCACAGGCGCAGGTTCCGGTGCCATGCGGCCGCAGGCCGATCGCGCGCCGGTGCCTACGGGTTTTGGGGGAACCGCAAGGGGTTGCGATACCGAAGGTAATGCAAGCGTCCGCGGTTTCCACATACCCATCGCGGCATCGGCGGATCGACGTCGTGCGACAATGGAGGCAGCCGCAATGACTACTGTTTCCTCAGCAGTCGTTCCCGTGCCAGCCAGCGTGACACCGGAGCTGCTCGCCCGCCATGGGATTACGGCGGAGGAGTACGAGCGCATTCTTGCGGCCCTGGGGCGCGAGCCCTCGCTCACCGAGCTGGGCATTTACAGCGTGATGTGGAGCGAGCACTGCTCCTATAAATCGAGCCGCGTGCACCTGAAGCGCCTGCCGACGAAAAGCGACCGCCCCAACAACCGTGTAATCCAGGGGCCGGGCGAGAACGCGGGCATAATCGACGTGGGCGACGGCTGGGCCTGCGCCTTCAAGATCGAGAGCCACAACCACCCCAGCTATATTGAGCCGTATCAGGGCGCGGCCACCGGCGTGGGCGGCATTCTGCGCGACATCTTCACCATGGGCGCGCGGCCGCTGGCGGTGATGGACTCGCTGCGCTTCGGACCGATTTCCGCGGACGACGGCGCCGCTGCGGAATCAAACCGAAACGCAAAAGAGCGTGAGCTCCTGGTGCACAGGAATCACGCGATCCTCGAAGGCGTGGTGAGCGGAATCGCCGGCTACGGCAATTGCTTTGGCGTGCCCAACCTGGGCGGCGAAACGAAGTTCGAGCCGTGCTACAGCGGCAATCCGCTGGTGAATGCGTTTGCGCTCGGCCTGGTGCGCAAGGACGAGATTTTTTACGCGAAGGCGAGCGGCACGGGTAATCCTGTGATCTACGTGGGCGCGAAGACGGGTCGCGACGGGATTCACGGCGCAACCATGGCGAGCGAGGAGTTCAAAGAGGGCTCAGAGCAGAAGCGGCCCAACGTGCAGGTGGGCGACCCGTTCATGGAAAAGCTGCTGCTGGAGGCGTGCCTTGAAGCCATGCAAACGGGCGCGATCGTCGGCATTCAGGATATGGGCGCGGCCGGGCTGACCTGCTCCACCTGCGAGATGGGCGGGCGCGGCGGCGTGGGCCTGGATGTGGAGCTCGATCGCGTGCCGCAGCGCGAGACCGGCATGAGCGCCTACGAGATCATGCTCTCGGAAAGCCAGGAACGCATGCTTCTGGTCGCGGAGAAAGGCCGCGAAGACGAGGTTATTCGCGTCTTCTCGAAGTGGGGACTCGACGCCGTCATCGTGGGCATGGTCCAGCCCGAGCCGCGCCTGCGCATCCGCCATCATGGCGAACTGGTGGCCGATATTCCCAATCAATCTCTCACGGACGATGCGCCGCTTTACCGCCGTCCCATCGGCCACTGGAAGCCGCCCGTCCCGCGCGAGCCTCCCGATTCCGCCGCCGCCGAGCTCGCCCGCGACCGCAACTTCACCGCCGATCTCAGAACCCTGCTCGCCAGCGCCAACGTCTGCTCCAAGCGCTGGGTGCACGAGCAGTACGACACCATGGTTCAGACCAACACCGTCCTCGGTCCCGGGGGCGAAGCCGGCATGATGCGCATCAAGGGAACCGGCGCGGCCTCCGCGATTGACGGCAAC
>JASHOQ010000080.1 GCA_030041045.1 Acidobacteriaceae bacterium | reverse complement strand
CTGCAGAAGATGTGTGCCCTGGAATCTGCCGACTCGCGCTTCCTGTTCTCCGTGCATACCTACCACATGCAATTCCATATGCGCATCGCAGAACTGAGCCGCTGTCCGGGGCTGTGCCGCGCCATCGAGAAGGAGCAGGTCCTCATCTTCAACTGGCTTTACGATATCGCCGCCGACCGGCGCACCCAGCCGGAGGCCTTTCATTCCACCCTGGCCGAGGCCTTGTGCAGCGGCGATTCGCTGGTCGCCGATACCGCCATGCGCGCACACGTTCGCTATGGCCTCGAACAGATCCTGAAGTGTCTCTCGCAGTTCGATAAAGGAGACGCCTGGCGGTTGAAGAACAGGAATCCTGAAGCCAATGGGAAGAAATCCCGCAACGGCCCGGCGAAAAAAGACCGATGAGCTCACCGCTCTCCGGGAAGCAGGCCCTCCCCAATCGAAACCGGCGTGCGGCCGCTTGGTCAGCATCATGGGAGCCCCTTCCATGCGGTAGATGTGGGCTCCGGACTTCTCGAGGACGCCGACTCTGCTTGAGATAGAGCCGTGTCGCGGTTCGACAATCGACCAAAAGCAACGCATTCCCGCTCAAGTATGTCCAGCCGCGGGCGCTTTTTTTCATTGACTCCATTACAACAATGATATATCAGGAATGGATGCGCCGCAGCGCAGTAATCCGCATCAATTGAGACCTTGAATGTACGAACTGATTGCGAAAGACCGCAGAAAATGGTGGATGCTGAGCTTTGCATTTCTGGCGACGGTCATCAACTATCTCAATCGCCAGACGCTATCCGTGATGGCGCCGGTACTGCTCCAGCAATTTCGCATCTCGGCCACCAGCTATTCGCAAATCGTGTTCGCGTTCATGCTGGCCTATACGCTCATGAACGGCGTCTCAGGCAGGCTGCTCGATTGGCTGGGAACCAGGATTGGCTATGGCTTGACCATCGCGTTCTGGTCCGGTGCGGAGATTCTGAATGCGTTCTCTGCGGGGGCTGTGAGCCTGGGAATCTTTCAGTTTCTTCTCGGCATTGGAGAAGCCGGCAATTATCCCGCAGGCGTGAAATTGATCACCGAGTGGTTCCCTCCTGGAGAGCGCTCACATGCTTCGGGCATTTTCAACAGCGGTGCATCCATCGGGGCCATTCTCGCCCCTCCCTTGCTCGCATGGATCATGCTGGCGCGGGGTTGGCGGACGGCATTTGTAGTGATCGGCCTGCTGGGATTCTTATGGCTGGCAGGGTGGCTCGTCATTTACCGGGAGCCGGAAGCGACCGGCACAAGAAACCAGGCAAATCGCCTTCCCCTCAAAGCGCTGCTGCGGTCAAGATTTCTTTGGCAGTTCACCGTGTCGAAGGTCTTCAGCGATCCAGTCTGGTATTTCTACATCTTTTGGTTCCCTCAATACCTCAAGGTTGCCCACTCATTTTCGATGCGGCAGATTGGCGAAACAGCCTGGATCCCCTTCTTTACGGCCACGCTTGGGAATCTTGCCGGAGGCGCCGTTTTCAGCGTTCTGTCGCGCGCGGGAGGTGGGCCGGCAACGGCGCGCCGCATGGCAATTCTTATTTTTTCAGCGCTGATGACGCCGGCGGTTTTCGCGGGTGGAATCGGCAGCGCTGCACTATGCATTGCTCTCATTGCCACTGCGACTTTCGGGTACTGCGGCGCTCTGGCAAATCTTTTGGCGATTCCGGGCGACGTGTTTCCCAAAGGGGCGGTCGCCTCAATCTGGGGACTCGCGAGCATGGGTTCCGGAATGGGAGGAATGATCTTTAGCCTGGTGACCGGTTGGCTGGTCGATCATTATTCGTTCCGGCCGGCCTTTGTACTTTTTGGGCTAATTCCCCTGGTGGCTGCGTGGATGGTGTGGACACTACCGCGCAAAGAGGAGCACGTGCAACTGCAGGCGCGGGTTGCACTGCAATAGTGCAAAGCTCTGCGAGAAGGCGGAATTGCTCTTTGTATTCAGATTATGGGAGAGAATGGCGCGATTCTTGTTTGTGACTTCGGGAAAGGGTCAGCCGGCAGTCTGAAGGGATGGGTTCGCTTGCAATGGAATTTGCCGTCCCGATGACGGAAAGATCCCAGCACGGCATATGATTTCAGGAAATGAGAGATCAACCTGTATGACAACGCAATCCGCATCGTCAACGACGCAAAGCGCGCCCAGCTACACGGGCCCATTCATTATCATCACCGCGCTGTTTTTCATCTTCGGGTTCATCACCACCCTCAACATGGCGCTCGTGCCTCATTTGCGGTCTATCTTCAATCTTGGCTACGCATGGGCAATGTTAGCGGACTCGGCATTTTTCCTCGCTTACTTTGTCTTCTCCGCGCCGACTTCCAGGATGATCGAGATCATCGGTTACAAGCAGACAATTGTCGTCTCGCTGTTTATCCAGGTTGTGGGCGCGCTGCTGTTTGTTCCCGCGGCCAAGCTGGTTAACTTTCCGCTGTTTCTCTCTGCGGTCTTTATTGTCGGTGCAGGTGTGACTGCGCTCCAGACCGCTGCCAATCCGTACGTGGTCATCCTCGGCCCCGAACGCAGCGCCCCCATGCGCCTGACGCTCGCGCAAGCTTTTAATTCCATCGGCGCCTCCCTCGCCCCGCTGGTTGGGGGAGCGTTCATTCTCAAGGATCCAGCGAAGCTGGCTTCCAAGGCGAGCGTTGCAAGCACGGTGGAAGGACCGTACATGCTGATTGCCGCCGGTCTCTTGCTTCTGGGGGTCGCCGTAGCGTTGATGCACCTGCCCCATATCACGCAGACACAAGAGTCCCGGTCCGGCAATCAAAGTGACTTCATGCGGATCCGCAGTATCTGGAGATGCAGGCATACGGTGCTGGCGGCAGTGGGCATTTTTCTCTATGTCGGCGTAGAGGTCGGACTGGCGTCCATCGCGGTGAATTACTTCAAGAACCAAGGCATGAGCAGCGCCATGACGGCCTCATTCCTGGTTTCGCTCTATTGGTTCGGCGCGCTGGTGGGTCGCTTGCTTGGCTCCTGGGTGCTGACAAGAATTCAATCGGGCAAGCTGCTCGGAGGCTTCGGCATCGCTGCGGCCCTGTTTCTCTGCGCCTCCATGCTCACTCATGGGCAGGCGGCTATCTGGACTCTTGTGCTTTGCGGCTTTTGCAACTCCATTATGTTTCCCAACATTTTTGCTCTGGGAGTGGCCGGCCTGGGACCAATGACCAGCAAGGGCTCAGGGCTCATCATGACAGCATGCGTAGGAGGTGCGATTGTTCCCGTCTTGCTTGGCGCACTGGCCGACAAGGTCGGCATTCAGAAGGCCTTCGTACTTCCCATACTCTGCTACCTTTTTATCGCGTATTACGGATTGTGGGGGTCGAAGCAAGCACAACCCATTTCGGCATAGGGCAATCCGAAGCCGATTGATTGACTGCCACGCACATGCACCGACAGTGACAAAGGGCGCATCCCTGCAGCTACTGCGCGTAACCGGCCAGCTTGAGCACATAGGCATAATTCCCGGGCAGATGCTCCGGGAGCGCCACTTGCAGGTTACCGCCCGCTGACTTCGTGTTCAGAGGTGTGGCATCGCCAAGCATGGTCACCTGCATGCCTGGCCGCGCTGTCAGACTTTCCATCGTCGCTGTACGCGCCTTCGGTGTGCCGAGAATGGTTGCGTAGAGATCGTTTCCCTTTCGCGTGAAGCGCAGGTCGTCGCCCTCGACTGTCTTGCCAACGGCGCGCTCCCAGGGCACGGTATCGTAGATGGCTTCGCCGTTCTGGCTGAGCCAGGCGCCCAGCGCCTTCAACCGCTCCATCTGCACCGGAGGGATGGTTCCATCGTCTTCCGGCCCCACGTCGAGCAGCAGGTTGCCGTTCTTACTTACAATGTCTACCAACAAGGCAATCAGATCGGCGGGAGCAATGGTTTCCGGTTCGCCCTCGGCGCGGTTATAACCAAACGATCGCCCCAGACCTCGACACTCCTCCCACTTCTTCGGCTCGATCTTCTCCAGCTTTTGATACTCCGGCGAAGTAAAATCCGCGTGTTGAATCCCGAACCGGTCGTCCACCACTCCGTCCGGCACCGCGTTGTAATAGTCCGCCTCCACCTGCATGGGCCGGCCCGTCTTCGGCCAGTCGATGTCGTTCCACAGAAGCGCGGGGTGATAACGATTGATGAGTTCGTGAATCTGGGCGAAGGCGTAGTCTCCGTAGGCCTGAGATTCCGGTTTTACGCTCTGGTAGTCCGCAGCCGCTTCGATAGGACCGGAATCGAACGTCCAATCGTACCCGCCGGAGTAATAGAGTCCCATCTTCATCTCTTCCCGGCGAACGGCCGCTGTCAGCTCGCCCACAATGTCGCGCTCCGCGTGCCGCTCGTTCAGCGGGATCGAAGGATTGGGATTCACCGTGGTGCTCGGCCACAGCGTGAAGCCCTCGTGGTGCTTCGACGTCAGCACCACGTAGCGCGCCCCAGCGTCATGGAAAATCTTCGCCCACGCGTCCGGGTTCCACTTCTTCGACTCGCGATTGAAGATGGGAGCAAAGTCGTAGTAGCGGAAGTCTGCCCCGTAATGTTCGATGTGATAAGCCTGCGTCGGCGAGCCCGGAATGCGCATGGCGTTCAGGTACCATTCCGCGTAAGGGTCGTTCTTGATGTAGTCGGCATTGGCGAAGTCGTGCTCGGGATGCGACAGCGGCGCCCAGCCCGGCACAGAGTACAGTCCCCAGTGGATGAAGATTCCCAGCTTTGCGCCCGCATACCACTGCGGCAGCGGGTGACTGTCAAGCGACGCCAGCGTCGGCTCATACTTCTCTTGCCCCTGTGCCGCGCTTGCGCTGCATAACGGCATCAGCGAAGTTGCCAGGATCAAAGAAAGTCCAACCCGATGGATCATTGCCAATTCTCCTTCGCGGCTCTGCCACGGGGCAGCGTGCGCCCCATGGCATCATAACCATCCGTTACCGCCCTGCCAAAATTGCTTTGCATTTCGCGCCGCCCATCGGCAGGCGCTTGACAGCCATACCCATTCTGATATATCACAAGTTCGCGCTCAGGCACAGCCTGAATTGACGCAGGAACGCTGCTTTTTGAGGAGTGAAACTTGTGAACCGGAGACACAGGCCGAAGCATCGGGCAAGCGATCCTCTGACGCGCCGCCGATTCATCCAGACTTCTACGGCAGCACTGGCCGGCGCGACGCTGCTCCCGCCGTTGGCATTGGCAGACTCGCAGTCTCAAGACGCCGTGTTGCCGGCGGGCGTGAGCCTGAACTGGGATGAGACCAGCGTTGAAGCAGTGAATGCAAAACGGTCGCGAGTCTCGCTCGACGGGATTTGGCGCTTCACGCCCGCCATTGCCGGAGAGACCGGCCCGCCGAAGGTGGGGTGGTCCTACATCCATGTGCCGGGCAACTGGGGCATTCGCCGAGGCGAGGCGGAGACTTCCGATTTCGTCGCCTTTGGCAGCGGTCCGCAATGGGACACTTACGATGGGGCAGCGGTCGCGAGCGCCTGGTATGAGCGCGAGGCGCCGATTCCCGCCGACTGGCAGGATCGCGTGATCAGCCTGCGCTTTGACCGCGTGTGCACGGACGGAATCGTCTATGTCAACGGCAAAGAGTGTGGACAAGTTCCTTGGCCATGGGGCTCGGTGGATATCACGCACGCGGTCACGCCGGGCAAGACAGCGGAGATCCGCGTGCTGGTGGCTGCCATCGCGGACTCGCAAATGGTGGGGCACTTCTGGCAGAACGCATTCATGGCCGTCACCTACAGCGCGGCCAGATTGAAGACGCGGGGGCTCGTGGGCCGGGTTTACTTGGAAAGCCGCTCATCCGAGGCATGCGTCAGCGAGGTTTTCATCCGCACTTCCACACGTAAGAACGACGTTGCCCTGGATGTCGATCTCAACGGTCTCACGCAGGCGGGTCAAGTGCATTGGCTCGCGGAGATGCTCGACGAAAAAGGGGCGGTGGAAAAGAGCTTCACGGCGGAGGCCGCTGTCGAGGCCAAGCCAACGCAGACCGTTACTGTCTCCTGGCCCTGGAGAAATGCGCGCCTGTGGGACGTGGATCAGCCCGAGCTTTACACGCTGCGGCTGACCGTGACCGGGGCGGGCGTGGATGACCAGTATAACCAGGAGTTCGGCTTCAGGGAGTTCTGGATTGAAGGCCGGCAATTTTTTCTCAACGGCACTGTGATTCACCTTCGGCAGCCGTGCTTCTACAAGGGAGCGCTCGGCGTGGTGGGAGACAATTTTTCGGAGCTCGGGAACTGGAACCCGGACACGCGCGGGGACGACTCAGACGCCGGACCCGAACTCGACCAGGCGGATCATAAGGGCTACCTGACGGCGGTCTATGTCCTCGATGCCAACCGGTACATGCGGGATCCGAGCGGAAAATTTACCTGGGAGCAGAACCAGCAGCGGGCCCTGGAGCGTGCTGCGGTGTGGATCCGTCACTACCGCAAACATCCGTCGGCGGTGATGTGGATTGCCGGTGCGAATTTCTTCAACAACGCGGTCGATCTGGATCCGCGGCACTTCGGCCGCCACGGCTGGGGATTGGACGATCAGCGCTGGCAGGAGCTTCTCGCCAACGCGAAAGAAATGTTCACGGAGATCAAGACACTGGACCCGACGAGGATTTATTACAGCCACGAAGGATCCGATACGGGCGATGTGCATTCGGCAAATTGCTACCTGGACCTGCTGCCGCTGCAGGAACGCGAAGAATGGTTGAGCGCGTGGGCGGAGAATGGCGAGATGCCGATTGCCATGACCGAGTTCGGCACTCCTGTGGAATGTACGTTCCTTCGCGGGCGCGATGGCTTTCGCACCAACATCACCAGCGAGCCTTTGCTGACGGAATTCGCCGCCATTTACTTTGGCGCAGACGCCTATACCTCGGAAGGCGCAGAGTACCGGAAGTATCTGCATGACCAGTTCCGTGGAGGAATGCTCTACTTGAGCTTCCAGGACCATTTGGACCCGTTTCCTGTCAACCGCAAAATCCAGGCTCTTTACCGCACGAACACGTGGAGAAGCTGGCGCACCGCCGGGCTGCCGGGAGGCCTGCGCACCTGGTCGTGGATACAGGACGAACTCGAGAAGGTTAACTTCCCCACGCTGGCGTGGATTGCCGGTCCGCCTGAGGGATACATCGCCAAAGACCACCATTTCCGCCCCGGAGAGAGGTTCCGGAAACAGATCGTGCTGATCAACGATATGCGTCAGCCGCAGGATTACAGCGCGGCCTGGGTTGCGATGGTGGGCGGGAACACGGTGGGCAACGGGGAACTGCGCGGCAAACTAGCGGTTTCGGAGATCCGCAAAATTCCCATCGAGATCGAAATGCCCCAAGTGAAGGGCGGCGGCAAGGTGGACGGGGAGATTACACTCACGGCAACCATCGGCGAGGCCACGCACCACGATACCTTTGCGTTTCGCGTCTTTGGCGCACAGCAAGCGGTTAAGGGAAGAATCGCGATTGTGGATCCGGACGGACTGACCAGCAAGATGCTGGCAAACTTGGGCTATATGACCGAAGCCTGGAAGGATGCGGCGCCGCTGGTGGTGATCGGACGCAATGGCTTGAAAGATGATGGGACGCTATCTGCCAGACTGGAGCCCTATGTGCGCGCGGGCGGCCGCGCACTGATCTTTGCGCAAGACCCGGCGTGGATGACGGAAGCCCTCGGATGGCGCGTTTGCCCCAAGGTGAGCCGGCGTGCTTTTCCCGTTCCCCATTCCCCGTTCGCCGAGGAGTTTGATGCCGACGACCTGCGCGACTGGACGGGCAGCAGCACGCTGATTGCGGCATATCCGGAATACGTTGGTGACTTTCACAGAGGCAACGAAGGCGGTCAGCCCTACGCCGGGTGGCACTGGGGCAACCGCGGCGGAGTCACCAGCGCGGCGATTGAAAAACCGCACCGCAGCGGCTGGACCCCGCTGCTCGAATGCGAATTCGACCTGGCTTATGTGCCTCTGATGGAGCTGGATTATGGCAAGGGGCGGCTGATTGTTTGTACTCTGGACCTCGAAGATCATGTCGTGCCGGATCCGGCGGCGCGGCTGATGGCCGAGCGCATTGTGGATTACGCGCAGCACGCGCCTTTGGCGCCGCGAATGAGCAAGGTGGTGTATGCCGGCGGCGATGCCGGCGCGGCTTGGCTGGACCGAATTGGAGTGGATTATCAACGGTCGGAGACGTTCGATGCGGACACCGGGCTGGTGCTGGTGGGCGCGGATGCGAGCCTCGATACAGCCGCACTCAACGCCTACCTGGAACAAGGCGGCAGGGCATTCTTCTTGCCGCGCGCGCAGGCAAACGGGTGGCTGGGCACGGCATTGAAAAAGGCGGAAGCCGGTTTTGCAGGCTCGCTCTCGGTACCGGACTGGCACGAGGCAAAGGGGCTGAGCGCGTCCGATCTTCGTTGGCGTACTTACATGGATGGCTCTGCCTGGATTCTGACTGACGGTGCTGAGATCGGGGCGGAGGGCCTGCTTGGCCGCAAAACGGTGGGCAAAGGTATAGCCATCTTTTGCCAGGTGGACCCGGACTGTTTTGACGCGGACGAGAAAACATATTTTCGTTACACGCGCTGGCGCGCCACACGCGCGGTGGCCCAATTGCTCGCCAATCTGGGCGCCAGTTTCGGAGCGGACAGGAGGATCTTTGAGCCGCGTAAACCGGTTCTCAACCCGGATCGCATGTGGACGGGTCCGAATGGGGATCGGTCCGGGCATGATTGCGAACCGCCCATTCCCGGCCGCTTGTTGAACCTGCCGCCGACAGCCATGCCCGAAGGGGCTGAGGCCGGCTACTATCACCCCGACTATCGCACTGACTTTCCCATGGGCGACAACCCTTACCGCTATTACCGATTCTAGGTGCGGTTTTTTTGGCGGCCATAGCTCTGTTCATTGGTCTGTTCGGTAAGATCTACCGGAAGGGCCGGCCTTTGACTTGCCCCTCGCCCTCGCGCAACGTGAGCAACTGGTCGGCGGCCGCACTGCGCACGTGCTCCACGAGTCCCGACGGCCAGCGAACCTCAATATCCGCAGAGATTGCCGCGCCCAGTCCGAAGTGAAGCCGCGGATCATTAGAAGAGAGAAAGCTGCATCCGCTCACGGCCTCCTGCACCTGCACCTTGCCGCCATAGCGCACCACGACGCGCGCACCAATGGCGCTGCGGTTGCTCTTGACGCCCTCCAGGCGCACCTTGATCCAATGGTTGCCGGAGGGAGCGTCATTGCGCAGCAACGTGGGCGGCTCATTCAGATTCATGATGAGCACGTCCACGTCGCCGTCGTTGTCGAAGTCGCCGAAGGCTGCGCCGCGGCTGCAGTGCTCGGCTGCGATACCGGGGCCGGCCTCAGCGCCCATCTCAACAAAGGTCCCGTCGCCCTGGTTGCGAAACAGGATGCGCGGCGTGCGCACGGGAAAAAGTGTTGCGTTGGCGCGGGCCGCCTCAGGATACAGGGCGCCCGAGGTAATCAGAATGTCAGGCCAGCCGTCGTTGTCCAGGTCCACAATGCCGGCCCCGTAGCAGACATAGCGTGTTTCCTTGTTCAACCCGGCTTCCACGGTTACGTCGTCGAAGGAGGCTTTGCCGTTGTTGCGGTAGAGGCCCGTGGCCTGGTTATAGTAGTGCGTCCTCGCGATATCGGTGTGGCCGTCGAGATTGTAATCGCCCACGCCCGCGCCCATGCCGCCCATCTCCTGGCCTTCGCCGCTGAGAGCGATGCCGCGCAGCAGGGCTTCCTCCCGGAATGTGCCGTTGCGGTTGTTCATCAGCAGAAAGGATGGCGTCATGTCGCAGGCCACAAAGATGTCGGGCCAGCCGTCCTCGTCGGCGTCGAAGCTCACTGCCGTCAGGCAATACGATCCGTTCAGTGCAGCCACGCCGGACTGCTCGGAAACGTCGGTAAAGGTGCCGTCGCCGTTGTTGCGGTAGAGGTATTGCTGTGCAAAGGGCAGGCCCCGCGGCCCGCAAAAGACGGCCACGCCGGCGTAAGTGCAGTTGGGCACGTCGAGCGAGGGCTTGGGCGCATTGGCCAGGTCAATTTCGAGATAGTTCGAGACAAAGAGATCGAGGTGGCCGTCGCGGTTGTAATCCACGAAGGTGCACCCGGTGCTGTAGCGGGTTTGGGGATGGAGCAGGCCGGCCTCTGCGGTCACATTCGTGAAGGTGCCGTCGCCGTTGTTGCGGTAGAGACGATTCTGGCCGTAGTAGGTAAGGAAGAGATCCTCCCAGCCGTCGTTGTTGTAGTCCCCGGCGCAGACGCCCTGCGCCCAGCCCTGTTCCCCGTCCCGATCGGCCAGACCGGATTTGGCCGTCACGTCGGTAAATGTGCCGTCGCGATTGTTGTGGTAGAG
>JASHOQ010000079.1 GCA_030041045.1 Acidobacteriaceae bacterium | reverse complement strand
GCTTCTCGATAAGATGCTTTATCTGCAATGGCTGCTCATCGGAGGAGTTATGATCGGGGTAATCGCCGTCATTGTGAGCAACTTTCCGAGCGGACCAAAATAAGCGAGCCGGGCATACCATCAAGTAATGGCCGTGCCTCTGCCGTCAAGCCCAAAACCAAAGGCAAGAGCATGGAAGAGCCCCCTGGACGCTGTTTGAGAATTCAGTCCAGTTTAGACAGGCGTATGCGGGGTGGGGATAGCACTATCGGGGGAACGGGGATGCGGTTCAACTTTGGCGCGGCCTTGGCAACGCCCCCTTGAGAGCTTGCAATCCGCCGACAGAAGCGTATGATTGCAGACAACGCCAGCCTCCCTCATTGCAAACCATTCCTCCCCCGATCTAGCAAATCGGAAAGCTGCTTGTGTCTCGAAACGGGTTGGCAATAAACAGCCGGGAGGAATCCCGGCGCGCAAAAATAGCCCCGCCATCTCATGACAGACGGCAGGGCGAGGCTATTTAGGGAATGTATTTTTCTGTGTGCAAAAGATGCTACTTCCACACTTGGAGTTGGGTGAAGCACAGGCTGATTCTGTAATGAATCGGCAAGTCTAAGAGTTTGAGAGCGAGGCCGCTAGACGCTATCGACAGCCTCTAGCTTTTGCCCTAGACTCGCGGCAGTCCGCGAATGTCGCCATGAAACTTAGTTGAGATTGTTAGACGGAGTACCGAAAAGAGAATAAGGTCAATACATAGCTTCCGAACGGATACGAGCATGAATTGGGGCCAGCGATGGCCGTACCTACCCGTCCCGCCTTTTCGCATAAGCACAATCTTGATGGTTCGTTCGATTCCATCTGTAGTCATTGCTTTCTCACAATTGCGAGCGCAAGCGAAGAGGAATTTCTGAATCGAGCCGAGGATGCGCCCGTCTGCCGCGGCTTTGATCCTGATCGGTCATGGTATCAAGGCGACGAAAAATGACGGGCGCACCAGGATGCAGCCCTTCATTGAAATTCAGCATTCCATCCGCTGACGTCTACATACCACCTGCGTCTGGCAATGCTCCGCGATACGCTTCAGCGTATCGAACAGAGCGCCGACATCAATCCAGATGGTCCGGCTTTGCTGGAATTGAAGCGCATCATCCTGTTGAAGAGCGCTGAGCTAGAGCGTGAGGAAGCTCATTAGTCTCCGACGCAGGCACCAAAGAAACCGTAATTTCGTTGACGCTGCCCTCTCGAAAGAAGTAGACTCATCCCACACTAGCTCGATCAGAGTAGTGCTTTTGGAGCGAGGTCGCTCGACGACTTCGGCGGCCTCGCCTTTTACCCGAGCGGCGTAAGGCAATCGGACAAGGGCGGGCATAGCCGTAGAAGATTCCGGCGGCCGCCCGCGAGCTCGATGTGGACGGTTCCGCGACCCCATGAATGGATACACTGTTCGGCGCCCCTGATCGCAGTCTCGCCAGCGCCCACGTAGCGGAAGAGCCACAGCATGGTCTCCTGCTCCCGGAAGAAGAGCCAGGGGCCGATGCGGGTCCGTACACCGCCGGTCATCGAGTGCAGGACCCACCCACTGCGGTTGTGATCGAAATTGACGGCGATCTCCATCGGGCGAGTTTAGCGCCGGCGGCGTGCGCGGGGCTCTGGATGTAACGCGTCTGGAGGCTGGCCGGAATACTAGGCCACCAGCCGGATCAAGTCTCCCGTGGCGTGACGCTATCGTGACAATTTGGACGCCAAACCGCGCACCCGGACGCAAACCTTGCAAACGGAGAAAATGGCAAATCCCCGCGCCAGCATTGACGATTGCCGAATCTGACCCTGATGGGCCAAACCTTGCAATTTGGCCCCGGACCCGCTTTCACGGCGACAACGCGGGTTCAAATCCCGACGCGGACGCCAGATAAGATCATCAACTTAGTGGAAATCCTCGAAATCGTTTGGGGGACAGTTTGAGGACCGGCTAATTCACCACCGTTAGCGCGTCCAGGCGCGCTTCCCACCGCACCAACTCACCCAGGCTTCACTGCGAGCCGAGGAAACACTTCCCGAGGAAGGCAAACTTGACCGAATATTGGACTCGCCGCACTATGCGTGCATTCGAGGTTCAGGATGCGAATAGCGGCAAGAAGAACCGAGCAGCACGGCGGCCGAGGAAACTGCGTCTTGATAGCAAGCGTGAACGGTTGCCCATGGTTGCCATTATGGTTGCCAATTAGACGCCAAAAGGGGCTGGAACCACCCCTTTTGGCAACCACAATCCGGCGGAAACGCCCTGTTTTGTCAGCGGGTTACGAGTTATTGTCAAAACTGCAAAACCTTTATGCGCCGGTTCGATCCCGGCCCGCGCCTCCATTTCACTCGATAACTTAGACCCCATACACGAGGAAGCCGTAAGGCCGCTGTAGCGGAAATCCTTTTTCTTGCTCTGCCCTCAGCGTGCCACAGTGCGGGCGAGAGCTTTAGGTTGGAAAAGCAAAGACCCTCTCGCCGGTTACCGGAGAGAGGGCCTTCTTTGAGCCGGTGCGCAGTCTAGTCGTCGTCGTCGGCTTTGGCAGGTGCAGCCTTGTTGAAGTCGCTCGCGGGGCGAACCGTCTTCTCGCCGGGGAAGGGGACCTTGAACCCGGTGGCCTCGTACCAGTCATAGTGCCTGACCGTATCCACGTCCTCGGAGTCGGGAGTTTGATACTTGCCGGCGAAGATTTGGGCCTTCTTCTTCATCCAGCCGGCCATCAGCGCCCTGGCCGCAGGGGTCATGCCCGGATAGGCGAGAGGACTGACCGAAGCGGTTGCGCCAGGAATGGAGGTTTCAGTGGGCGTCTGATTCACGCCCAGGTTGAGGGGGACGTCGTTGGGCACGTGCGCCCACGGCAGGAAGTTCTTTACCGGCGGATTGTCGATGAAGATTTCACTCATCGGCGAGGCCACCAGGTCGTTCTGGTTCATGGGCGTGATCCCGAGTATCTGCTCGATGGTGCGGGTGAAGTTGACCTGCGTGTAGAAGATGCTGTCTGCGTTGACACCGGCGCCGGTGCCATCGGAGTTCACCTGCTGCTTGACGTACGGGCTGATGACATACCCTGGGCTGCGGTGACCGTCGACGTGGTCCACGCCTGTCTGCGCGTCATCTTCCTCGACGAAGATCACCGAGTCTTTCCAAACGGGACTATGGCTGATGGCATCGACAAAGCGGCCAAGGGCCAGGTCGTTATCGGCCTGCATGGCTTGGGCCATCGGCGGTCCGCCGGTGTGATCGGAGCTGATCCACATGAATTCCAGCTGGGGCACTTTACCGGCGGCAACGTCCCGATTGAAATCCTGCTGCCAGACATCGAAACGGTACTGGTCGGGGATGTTCAGATCGAACTGCGGGTATCTTTGCACCGTGTCCTTGTACAGGTTCGGGAGCGGCGTGTATGAAGAGACGTAGTTGTAGTTGTAGAGCTGGCTTTCCTTGCCGGACTCGTAGGCCAGTATGTCGTTGTACCAGTCGATCCACTTGGGCTCGCAGCTCATCGAAACGGTGAACGGCAAAGCAATGGCCGTTGAAGTTCCGGCATCCGTATAGTTGTTATTCAAGGTGCAGCCAGGCGGGGTGAAGGTGTTGTACTCGATGTACTCGCCGTAATTCTTTACCGAGACGCCGGCCCTGGCCGCTGCATCCCACAAGTGTCCCTTCTTCTGATACGCGATCCCATCGCCGCCGTTGGAAGGGTAGTCGCGGAGCCAGTCCGGCGACTGGATGTCATCGGCATAAGGCGCCATGGCCTGCGTGATCCAGTTGTGGCCGTCGGCCGACTGGCGGCTGGGATCGTAGAAGTTGTCGAAGAGCGGGAAGCGCTGCACCAGTGCGTGCGCGTTGGGCGAGACTTCATAGCTGTAGGCCGTTTCCGCAGCCGTGCCGTCACCGAAAACTGCGAGGGTTGGATCGCCATTGCCTCCGGCGACGTCGCCCAGCATCTGATCGTAGGTGCGGTTTTCTCGGATAATCACGAACACGTGCTTAATCGTCGAAGGATCGCCGATATGCTTGGGAATGGCGACCGGCCTGGCCCAGGGGCTGCCGCCTGCGGCCGACCAGATATTCTCCACCAGGTCCCAGTGGTTGTTCTCGAAGACCTGATGCGTCATGGCATCCAGTGTTCCGAATTTCGGAATGGCCACGATGCTGACGGTGCCGAGATCCTGGTGCGTGTTGAAATCGACCACACCGAATTCTTTCGCGTACGAATTTTCGGCCGTATTGGTCGGCGGGGGAGCCACCCCGTATCCCGTGGTGCCGAGACCCTTGTCGTTGGCCACCAGCAGCGCGTTATCCGCCGAGTCCAGCACCACTGAGCTTGGCGCATAGCCGACCGGAATCATGCCAAGGACGGGATTGAAGCCGCTGTCGTGGAGATCGACCACGGCGACCGCGTTGGCGTTGTACAGCGCGACGTAGGCGATGTTGTTCACGGCATCGACGGCGATCGAGTTAGGCCCGGCGCCGTAGGCTGATCCGTCTTCGCCGGGCACGGCGATCGGCAGCCCCAGGTCGATCGTCCGGACCGCCTGATTCATGGTCGTATCGATCACCGATATGCTGTCGCTATATGTGTTCGCAACCAGGAGGTACTTGCCCCAGAAGGCCATCCCGGTCGGGTGATGTCCGGTCTCAATGCTGCCTGTGACCGTAAAGGTGGACAAGTCGACCACGGAGACGGTACCGGTGGCGGTGGTCCCAGTTGGGTATTCGGCAACCACCGGGGTGCCGTTGGAGTAGAGCTGGAAGTCATTCGCGGTAGCAATCCGGCCAGCCTCGTTGGAGACGTAGGCGGTCTTGCCGTCCGGCGAGAGAATGACGCTGTGGGGAATATTGCCTACGCGGACCTCCGGACCTTCGACCGGTGTGGTCGCGGTCAGATCGATCTTGGTCAGCGTATCGTTGTTATCCAACACGGCGTAGGCAGTCTTGGCATCCGCCGAGATCGCGATGCCCATGGGATAGGATGTGAATGTCTCATCGGAAAAAATCGAATAAGGGTAACCGCACGGGATGGCAAAGCTTCCGGTGGTTCCTGGAGGACTGACACCCGTAGCCGGAGGCCCCGTGGGGAGGCCGAAGGAATTGTAGCCGGTGGAAGTGAAACAAGTGACGTTGCTCAGTTGGCCCTCGCTGTTGACGCCGATGGGAACATTGACCTGGGCGTAGTTTGTGAGCAGGCCCGTCGTTGCATTCACGCTGGCGATGGAAACGAAGCTGGAAGGGCCGGAATCGCCGTCCTGGCTGAACAGCAGGTACTTGCCGTCCGGTGTATAGGCGATGCCGGTGGAGCTGCCGTCTGCGTCGTAGCTGGTCCCGCCTTTCGAGTTCGTGTAGGGCACTTTGTAGGTCCCGAGAACAGCGCCGGTCTGGGTGTTGAAGATGGTAACGGCCTGGGGGGCGCCCATTTGCAGGACGGCGGCAGTGTGATTGCCGGTCGGGTTCAACGCGATGGCCTTGGCGCGGGTGGTGATGCCGAGGTAGACCTGCGTGCCGGCGGGGGTGATAATCGTGCCGTCGCTCGCGACCCACGGATTGGACAAGGGCTTCGAGTAGGTCGGACCGGTGGTCGCGCTCGTGTTCTCGCCGGGTGTGTAGGTCGGGAACTCGACGGACTGCGCACCCGCAGCAACGCTCAACCCCATCGACAGCAGGCCGGCGAGCAGACGGTAGATTCCAGTATTCATTCGAGACATCTGTCCTTCTCCTATTTGTTTGGGGATTCTTTCCTTGCGCAGCCCGCAATCGGCTGCGCAGCTCGGGTTCGACTCGGGAAACGGAAACTCATTGACGGTTAGGGAGACGTTGGCAGGCGAATCAGCCGGTTGCGATTCCTTTGACTATCGACAGGCCGCTGGGCCGCGCAGTAGACCGGGAAACACGAGAGGACCCACGCGTTCATTCGGCGATTGGAGAACCCGGCCGAATTTGAAGACCCGGAGAAAGTCTAGCCAAGCGAAAATGACATCGGCATGGCGCGGGGATGACAGTTTTGTCATGACATTGCAGTAATGTGAATGCGCAGTGTGACCATCGTTCCGCGGCCAAGTTCGCTTGTGATCTGCACAGTGCCGCCGTGAAGAGTCATGATGCTTTGCACGATTGCCAGGCCCAATCCCGTTCCGCCCGAAGACTTGCAGCGCGACGGATCGACACGAAAGAAGCGATCGAATACCTTGGGCAGCGCCTCGGCGGGAATGCCGGTGCCGGTGTCGGCGACGTCGATGCGAATTGCGTCGCCCTCGGCACCGGCCGCCAACTTCACAGTCCCTCCCGGCGGCGTGTGTGCGATTGCGTTCGAGACCAGGTTGCTAACGGCCCGCAACATCAGCGAGCGATCCAACTCCGCAGTGAGCGGCCCGTTGCCGTCAACCCCATTTCTATCGGGCCCATTTCGATTGGCATGGACGAGCGAGATTCCGGCGTCCGCGGCCGTGGCATCGTAATAATCGCGCACAGTGCCGAGCAGTTCATTTACTTCAACCTTCAGCAGGCGCAGCTCCGTCAGCGGGCTCTCGGCGCGAGCCAGGAACAGCAGATCTCCAATCAGGTCCGAAAGCCGGACAGCTTCTTCCAGTGAAGACTCAAGCACCTCGCGATACTCTTCCACCGTTCGTGCGCGAGCCAGGGCCACTTCGGCTTCGCCGCGGATGTTGTTGACCGGCGTTCGCAGATCGTGCGCAATATCGGCGGAGAATCTCGAAATCCGTTCGAAGGATTCTTCGAGGCGGTCCAGCATCTCATTAAATGTCCCAGCCAACGACTCGAGCTCCGAGGGATAACCTTCTGCCTGGATTCGCTCGCGCAAATTCGTCGAGGTAATTTTCCGCGCCGTTGCCGCGATCTCCTCAACCGGGCGAATACCATGGCGCGCAGTCCGGTATCCGACCATGGGGAAGAGAACGGATGTGGCCAGCAGAATGCCCCAGAACCACAATCGGTAGCGTCTCAGCAACTCTTCTTCCTGAGAGGTGTCGACGGCAACCTGAATCGTATCGGTGCCCATGGGCGGCGCGCCGACCAGGGCCGTGGCGCCGGTGACGCGAAAGGGCTGCCCGTGGTTGCCAACCATTGAAATCGAGTGTTCGGGACGGCCCTGGGTGCGACGGACAAGCTCGGCGATATCCAGCTTCTCGGCCATGCCCGGCGTAGTGAGGACGGGCCTGCCCTGCTCGTCGACAAGACGAATGTAAAACCGCTGGTAGCGCCGGGCTGCGGTTTCCAGTTCAATTTCTTCCCTCAGCGCATCCTCATCCTCCGGACGGTCGCGCAGGATGGTGCGCAGCACGTGTAATTTGTCGGCAAGGAAGAGGTCAGTGCTTCGGTCCAGTTCCGTTCGCAACACCATGTAGAGACTGGCCGTACCCAGCAGCACGAGCATCAGGCCTGCCAGCGAGTAGGCTGCCGTCAATCGAAACGCCAGACTTCGGCGCAGGCGCATGGCAGACGGCACGCTACCGTTCGGCTTCAAGGACATAACCGGCACCGCGAACCGTGTGAATCAGCTTCACGGGAAAGGGATCGTCGACTTTGCATCGGAGCCTGCGCACGTTTACGTCCACCACGTTGGTATCGCTGTCGAAGTTCATGTCCCAGACCGTTTCCGCGATCAGCGTGCGCGACAGCACTTCCCCGGCGCGCCGCGCCAAAAGAGTGAGGAGCACAAATTCCTTTGCCGTCAGGTCGATTTTCTGGCCGGCGCGCGTGGCGCGATGGCGCAACAGGTCAATCTCCAGATCGGCCATGCGGAGGGTCTCCTGCGCGCGCAGGGTCGACCGGCGCAGCAGGGAGCGCACACGCGCAAGGAGCTCAGAAAATGCGAACGGTTTTACCAGGTAATCGTCAGCTCCCAGCTCGAAGCCATGCACTCGCTCGTGCACGGCATCCCGGGCGGTGAGCATCAGGACCAGCGCTTTCCGGCTCGCCTCGCGCAGGCGCGCAAGCACATGCCATCCATCCTGGCCGGGAAGCATGACATCGAGAATGATCAGGTCAAGATCCACTTCGAGGGCCAGGTGCAGGCCTTCCAGGCCATCTGCGGCAACGTCCACAACGTAGCCGGCCTCGCTCAAGCCCTTCTTGAGGAATTTGGCAGTCTTGGCTTCGTCTTCAATAATCAGGATCTTCATAGCCGGCTCCGGAAGATCTTTTGGCAGGCATCAGAAATCCAGGCGCAGGGCGAACTGCATCTCACGCGGGGTTCCCGATCCAACCGGGGTCACCGGCGATACCGCGGTGTTCACGGTGCTGGTGATGTTGGCGAACACGGATCCACAGCCCGTGGTTCCTGGAGCTGTGAGGTTGTTGCACGTGGCATTCGGCTCACCCAGTTGCGGGTGGTTGAAGAGGTTGTAGAACTCGGCTCGAAACTGCAGCTGCGAGCGCTCCCACAGGGGAAAGGTCTTGTCGGCGCTCATATCGATCTGCCACGTGCCCGGACCGCGAGCTAAATCACGCGGCGCATCGCCGAATCCCGTGCTGCTGTATGTGCCCGGATAAGCGAACGCAGCGGAATTGACCCACTCCCCAACATGCTTGCCCCCGGGCGGCGTGAGTGAGACGCCGGGTACCAGATCGGGCCGCTCCGTACCGGAGGCTCCGTCGGCTGCGATGTAGCTCGAGGGCATGAGCACATTCACCGGGAAGCCGGTGCGAGCCAGCGCCGAGGTGGTCAGCTCCCAGTTGCCCGCAACAACGCCCGCAATTCCGCGATGGTTCAGCATCGGCTCGCCCAGGCCGAAGGGAAGCTGATACACGGCGTTGCCATTGACCACGCTGCGCGCGTCCCAGGTGCCGCTGGCGGTGTCGCAGGCCTGGCACAGCGGGTTCTGCGGATCCACCTCGTCGCCATCGCCGCTGCCGTTGGAGCCGTTGTCGATCTCGTGCGACCACATGTAATTCGCCGTCACCAGAAGGCCGCGGGTGAACGCACGCCGCATGGCCACGGAGAGTCCGTTATACGTGCTCATGCCCACGGAGCCGCGCCAGCCGATGGCAGGAGCAAAAGCCGGGTATTGCAGAGTGGTGTAGCTCGGAGCTTCGTACAGGTTCACTACATTGGTTTCCAGCAGATGCACACCGTGACTTCCCAGGTAGGAGATTGTGCCCACAAAATTCGCCGGCAGCTCCTGCTGCGCCGAAAAACTCCATTGCTCGACGTAGGTGTCTTTGCGGTCCCGTTGTTCGGCATTGGGTGAGAGGGTTCCGGCGCCGTAAGGGATCGCATCCGTGGTCGGGAAATTACCTGGAAGCGATAAATTTGACGCTGAATAAGAGGGCACTTCGTTCTTCGCGGGCAGGTTCTGATCGTCTAGCTGTCCATCTTCGTGGTAGATGCCGAATCCACCGCGAACCACCGTGCGGTTGTTGTTCCGCGGCGTCCACGCGAAGGCTACGCGGGGATCGACGTCGCCGTAGTTCTGATTGCCGAAGCTCGCGCCCACCCCGCAGAATCCCTGCGGCCCGCAGGTGGCAAAATCGAACGGGTTGGCCAGACCATTGGCCTCGTGGAAAAGATCGAAGATGGTGTAGCGGAGCCCCAGGTTGAGGACGAGATTCTGCCGCCATTTGAACTCATCCTGCGCGTAGGCGAAGTAATCGTTCTTGCGCAGGTGGTTGACCGGCAAGGAACCTGTCAGGGTGGCCTTCTTCACTACATTGTCAGCGAGATTTTCGATCGAGGAAAACGTGAGCTTTCCGTGTTGTCCATATTCCTGGTTCAATTGAATGGAACGGAATTCCACGCCGGCTTTCAAGGTATGCCGTCCATGGGCCCAGGTCAGGTTGTCGAGCCCCGAAAAGGAGTTACCGACGTAGATGCTGCTGTAGGTGTAATTCTCGGTGGCAAATCCCGGCCCAGGGCCCCCGGAAACGGAAATCTGATAAATAATCCCGGAGTCGCTGTAGTTGTACTGGTTGTCCGTGGAGCGATTGAAGCCTGCCTTGGCCTCGTTTACGAGGTGGGGACTGAAGACGTGCAACATTTCCAGCACGCCATTGACTGGCGCGGAAACCTTCTGCTGCAGGTCGGTTGCGGAAGCGGAAAGCGGCTGCGTATCGACCGAACGGTCGTAGTTGAAGCGCATAAAGCCCGTGGTCTTCTCGGTGAATCGCTGGTCGAGGCGCAGCATCGCCGAGCCCTCATTGACCACCTGCGTGCAGGCGCAGGTAAGCAAGTCAATATTTGGGTCTGAATACAGGCCGCTGGTCAGAAAGCTTTTGGGTCCGGCCGTGGGAAATCCGTTCATGATCGCATATACGGGCGATGAACTCGGAACCGTCTGGCGAAAAGCCGGGCTGGGCACGTCCGTGCTCACCGGATAGCCCCAATGCTGCCGGTACACTTCAGAAGCGATGAAGAAAAAGGTCTTGTCATCCACAATCGGCCCGCCCAGCGATCCACCGAACTGGTTCAGGCGCAGCGGCTGTTCGGCTTCGCCGTTGGAGGCCCACTCCGGCAGCGGTGCGTCGAAGAAATCGTTGCGCAGATATTCGAATAGTCGTCCGTGGAACTGGTTCGTACCGGCGGGCGAGGAGACGTCCAACTGGGCGCCGCCCGTGGCGCCTTCCTCGGCGGTGGCCATCAGCGTATCGACGCGGAACTCCTGGATCGCATCCAGCGGAATGGACAGCCGCACCCACTGGCGCTGCGTCTGATTCACAATGTTGGTGGCGTCGACGCCGTCGTAAGTAAAGTTGCTGTCGTCGAGACCGCGTCCGGCAAAGCGAACCGTGCGCTGATTGCTGCCGCCGGTGTCGATGGCGCCGGGAACGAAGGCCGTCAGCGCCGACCAGTCACGGCCGTTGAGCGGCAATTCATCCGCCTGCTCTCTTTCGATCAAGCCGGTTACCGTGCTGGTGTTGCGGTCCATGAGCGCGGAGGCGGAGGAGACATCGACGCGTTCCTCGCCGTTCGCCACCGCGAGCGTCGCGTCCAGGGTGCGTGTCCTGCCGATCACCTGCTCCACATCGACAAACTCGAGCTTCTTGAATCCCTGATGTTCGAAAGTGACGGTATAAGCGCCCACCGGCAATGCGGGAATCGCGTAGTCGCCGCTTGAGTCCGAAACGGTCTCGCGCCGAAGTCCGGTTGCGTTTTCGACCACCGTGACGTGCGCCTGCGGCAGCAGACGGCCCGAGGAATCCGTGACCGTGCCACTCAATCCGCTTTGGTCGACCTGCGCGGGAGAAGTACTGGCTCCCAAAAGGAGCACACCGATTGCGCTGAGTGCACCAAGACTTCGAAACGCCGCGCGGTGCCTGGGAGAATGGAGATTTACATTCGATTTATGATGCACACAACCTCCAGATCGAAGATCGGGTTTCGGGGCGATATCACCTTCCCGAACGCGCGAAGTTCTCGCAGCGCCGGTCATGCCGCGCATGTTGCGTTCATCCACACCGCTATTCGGAGGTTGCGGTTTGTCCCGTTGCAACGCAGGCCTTGTTTGCCCTTTTGAGTAAAGGGACCCTTTAGGACTCCGCCCTAGGCGCGCTGATCAGATTGATTTCATGCGCCAGCTTCGCGAAGGTGACATCACATGAGCAAGCCGGCAATACATTCTGGAGCGCCTCCTCAACAATGACAATTTTGTAATTCGCGCATGTTTATGTTTGCTTCAATTTGCGATGAACGTCCAGTCAATAATCGGTGCGTATCCCGTGCTCGTGCCCGGCAGTTGCGTGAAGGACGCGCGTACAGCATCGGCCGCGCCGATTTGAAGAGCGTCGCCAACCCCATGCGGAGTGCCATTGCTGACTGCCAACTTGAAACAGTTGCGATAGTACGGAACATGACGAGGAGGTGCAGCGTCTGATCGGCGCCGCGCAGCTGCGCTTCTAAGCCCGGGCCGTTTGTGCCGGCGGAAGCCCGTTGTCGGGCGTTAAATGAGTTCGCGCGAATTGGGTTTCGATGCTAATGGCCCGCGGCAATCGCAAGATCTGTATTCTTTCGATGCGAAATAATCAGCAGGCGAATGGAACAGAATCGATTCCGCCGTTCTGATCCTCGCACGGGCGCGATGCCCAGGTGTTCCGCGATTTTCGTCGTCCGCCAACCCAGATGAAGATCGTGCGCGTATTTCGCTGCTTCGAACAGGGGAATGCCCGATGCCTGTGCACAGATCCTGAACCATTCCCGCCCCGCCGTCTCCCGCACCCCAGGCCAAATACTGCAGCGCAATGCTGGGTCGAAAGAGCACCAGGTAAAGATGCCGGCGCCCGCGCCTTGCGCTCAGACTGTTTTGCCTTCCTGCAAGCTGGAACTCGTCATTTTTCAATGGAGAAGAGAATCGCGGAGACAAACGCGCAATCAGGGCCCGAGATGCTTATTGACTCGCATTCGAAGGTAAGCTATTTTACGTGAAACAAGAAGTTTAGGGATGGATGCGTGCTACAGCCATCGGATTCGCCCACCCAACTGCTTCTGCGCTGGAGGAGCGGGGACCGGGATGCGCTGCAAGCACTCATCCCTCTCGTCTACAAAGAGTTGCGTTTGGCCGCGCGACGCTGCCTGCGGGCGGAGCGGGCCGATCATACGTTGCAAAGCACCGAACTGGTGCACGAGGCATATCTTCGCTTAGCGGGCGATCGCCCGTTGAGCACCGAAAACAAGGCGCATTTTGTCGCGGTTGCGGCTAGATTGATGCGACAGATCCTGGTTGATTACGCACGCCGCCGCGGAGCGGTAAAACGGGGCCCTCAGTACAAAGTAGAACTGGCCGAAAATTTCGATCTCCCCCAACAGGCGAATGTCGATCTTGTGGAATTGGATCATGCGTTGACCCGGCTTTCCCGACGCGACGCCCAGCAGGAAAGAATCGTGGAGCTGCGGTTTTTCGGCGGCCTCACGGTGGAGGAAACTGCCGAGGCGCTCGAGGTTTCTCCCGCAACGGTCAAACGGGACTGGAGCATGGCCAAGGCATGGCTCACGCGCGAAGTGGGGAGAAGCTCCATTGGAAAAGACAGGGCAGTGGGAGCGGGTTAAGGAACTCTTCGATGCGGCTCTCCAGCGCGAGCCGGCCGAGCGCGAAGAATTCCTGAAGGACGCCTGCGGACCGGACGATTCCCTGCGCGAAGAAATCCGGTCGCTGCTTTCAGCTTATGTGGATTCGGGCGGGCTCTCGCAGCCGTTCATTCCCGTCGAGATGCCGGCTGAAGCGCAGGTCGGCGACCTGATCGGCCCGTACCGGCTCACAAGAAAACTTGGCGAAGGCGGGATGGGGCAGGTGTGGCTTGCCGAGCAGACCGAGCCCCTGCGCCGGCAGGTGGCGCTCAAACTGATCCGTGCCGGAGTGTATGACAGCGCCATGCTGGCGCGCTTCCTGGCCGAGCGGCAATCGCTCGCGGTGATGGAGCATCCGGCAATTGCCAAGGTTTTCGACGCGGGCGCAACCGCCGAGGGCCAGCCTTATTTGGTGATGGAGTATGTGCACGGCGAGCCTATCACCCGTTATTGCGACGAAAAAAAGCTGAATCTCAGGCAGCGGCTCGAGCTGTTCGTCCAGGCGTGCGAGGGGGTGCAGCACGCGCACCAGAAGGCGATCATTCACCGCGACCTGAAGCCCGCCAATATCCTCGTCATTGAAGTCGATGGCAAGCCCACGCCGCGCATCATCGATTTCGGACTGGCGCGCGCCATCGAGCTGCAGCCGGGCGCTTCAGAGACGGAAGCTGTGGCCGGAACGCCGGGCTACATGAGCCCCGAGCAGGCTGCCGGCGGCGATATCGATACGCGCACCGACGTCTATTCGCTGGGTGTGGTGCTGTACGAACTGCTCGCGGGACAGACTCCCTTCGACGCCGCAGAATGGCGGAACCTGTCACTGAGCGAGGTGGTGGAGCGCGCGCAGAAGCAAACCACCCCGCGACCCAGTGCGAAGGCCGCGGAAAAATCCCAGGTCGCCCTTGAAGCCGCGGAACATCGCCAGTGCAGGCGCGGCAGGCTGGCGGCACAACTGGTAGGCGATCTGGACCTGATTGCGCTGAAGGCCCTCGAAAGAGACCGGCAAAAACGCTACGGAACACCCAATGAGCTTGCCGCCGACATCCGCCGGTTCCTGCGCCATGAGCCGGTGGAGGCGCACCCGCCGAGTCTCAGCTATCAGCTCGGGAAGTACGCACGCCGGCATCGCGTGGGTTTGGCCACGGTGACTCTGCTGGTGCTGCTGCTGGCCGGATTTGCCGCATTGCAGGCGGTCGAGTTGCGGCGGATTGCGCGCGAACGCGACCGCGCCAACCGGATTACCGATTTCATGACCGGGATGTTCAAGGTTTCCGATCCGAGCGAGGCGCACGGCAACCAGGTGACCGCGCGCGAAATTCTCGACAAAGCCTCCAACGGCATTGGCGCCGGACTGTCGCAAGATCCGGAGCTGCAGGCGCAGATGATGACGGTCATGGGCCAGGTTTACGAAAACCTCGGCCTCTACGAGCGGTCGCAATCCATGTACAGCCAGGCGGCCGAGATTTTTCAGCGTCTGAAGGGCCCTGAGGCGGACGACACCCTCAAAGCGGAAACCTCGCTTGCGTGGACGGATTATCGCCGCGGCAAATACAAGGATGCCGAGAACCTGCTCAGGCAGGTGTTGGCCATTCGCCAGCGGCGATTCGGAACCAACAATCCCGAGACCATGACGGTGATGAACTATCTGGGTCCTGTTCTCAGCGAAGAGGGCCATGCGGCCGAGGCGGAAACCATGCTGCGCCAGGTGCTGGCCTATCGGCGGCGCACGCTCGGCAATTCCAACCCGGACACGCTGGTAGCCATTGACCATCTTGCCCTTGCTTTGCAGGATTTGGGGCGTTGGCCGGAGGCGGAAAGCCTGCACCGGGAACAGCTGGCGATGTGGCGCAAGATTGAGGGTCCCGATTCGATGCGCGGACTCTACGCGGCCGACAATCTGGCGATTATCCTTTATCGCGAAAATCGGCTCGCCGAAGCGGAATCGTTCGACCGGCAGGTGTTGGCTGATAAACGCAGAGTTCTCGGGCCCGATCACCCCGAAACCGTGCGCTCCATGAACACGCTGTCCGCCGTGCTCACCGATGAAGGCAAACTGGGCGAGGCCAAAACCCTGGCCGAGCAGGTGATCGCCATCCGTACACGTGTGTTGGGACCCGACCATCCGCTCACCCTCTCCGCAATGAGCAATCTGGGAGAGATTCTGACGCGGCTGAAGGACTACGACGCCGCCGAGCGCATCCTGCAACAGGCGCGCTCCGACGAAATGCGCGTGCTGGGCTTGAACGACCCGAAGACGGCCCTTAGCACATACAATCTGGCGTGCCTGGAGCTGAAGCGCGGCCGCCGCGACCAGGCGCTCGAGTTGCTCCGAGGCGCCGTGGATCACGGGTTGGCGCACTGGGTGGTGGCGCAGATGCCCACCGACCCCGACCTGGCGCCGCTCGATGGCGATCCACGGTTTACCGCGCTGGTCCAATACGCCGACCAGCATTCGGCTAGCGCAGCCGCCAGGTAGACGGGAAGGCTGTCCTCCCGCGAGCCGCGAAAACGCGATCGTTACCTCGGATTGCGGGAAACCGGCCAATTACGCCGGGCCGCGTAGGAATTGTCTATCTTTCCGGGCAACTCTGGGGCTATACTGGAAGCACGCGTTTTGAGAGTACGGCTCGAAATTGTCCGCTCGAAGTCCAATCTCGAACCCTCAACCGTCGCCAAAGGCGTGCGTCCTATCCGCGAGCCATTCCTCGAACCATCGATATCATGCCTTCCGTGAGTTGTTCCGACCTTATACCCTTGGGCTGATCGGCCTAGCTTTTGCCGTCGCCGTTTGCGGTCTTGGTCACAGGCTCGCCGCTAACCTGCACCACGAATCGCCGATCAACCGCGCAACGGTCACCCGCTTCTGGCTGGAGCCGCGGAACCATTCCGTAGTGGCGGTTCACCGCATCGGGAGCAAGGGCCGCTTCATTTCCGATTTGCAGCCGCTGCCTCCCTCTCCGCCGCAAGCGCGCCGTATCGCTTCCCATGTTACCGGCACGCCTCCCGTCGAGGAGTGCCGTCCGGCAACTTTCAGCTTCCTCATTCCCTTCCGTTCACCCCCTCCGCAGCGCGTCTCCCTGGCATAGTGGGCCCCGCACGGTCGCGTCTTTCGTGACGCTCGCGCGCGTGCTCCATTACACCCAACACATTTCAGGAGCATTGCTCTATGGAGGAGCATATGAGTTCCATTGGGCCTCTCTCGCCCGGGCTGCTTTCTTTTCGAGCTCCGGCGGAACTGACCCCTGGTCCGGCGCGGGCTGCACGATCGGTCCTGCGCGAAATTGCAGGCGCAATGCCGCCTGCGGCCGCGGTAAGCCGGCGGGAGGGTGCTGCATGAGCACATCTTCTATCGCCGCCGAATACAAGCTGGAACACGGTGCACGGAACGAGTGCGAGCCAGCCGGGTACCGGCCAGGCGCGCACATGCCCGGGTTGCCGGCTTCAGAAGACAAACTGGTCAGATTTACCCAGGCAGCGGAAAAACATCGCGCCCAATTGCTTTGGCTGGCGCAGCGGATCACGCCGCAACGCGAGGAGGCCGAAGACATTGTGCAGGAGGCGCTGTTGAAGGCCTTCCGCAGCCTGGCGCAGTTTCGCGGGGACGCGCAGATGAGCACCTGGTTGCGCGCCATTGTGCAGAACACGGCACGCGACTGGCTGCGCAACCAGAAAGGGCGCGTGCTCCTGCCGCTCGAGCAGACGCGTCCCAGCGAAGGCTCGGCCATACTCTTCGATTTTCCGCATCCGGCGGAGAACCCCGAAGAGCGTTGCGAGCGCAAGGAGCTGGAATGGATTCTGCGCAGGGAAATCAGAAAATTGAACTCGGTTTCCCGGCGCGCCCTTCAATTGTGTGTTCTTGAGGAATTCTCTCACCGCGCCGCGGCGCACGCGCTCAACATCAGCGTGATTACGGTCAAGTCGAGAGTCTTCAGCGGAAAGCAACGGCTGAAGCGGACGGTCTGCATGCAGCTTGGAATGCAGGACGCCTGAAGCGAACGGTCGGAAGGAGTGCGCGCGGGCCCGCTTTACCCGGCCCCGCGCACCTCGAACGGCGCTGCGAGCTGGGAGTGATCGCCGCTGATCGTGGTGGCGGTGATGGTCAGCTTGTAGCGTCCGGGGGGCGCGGTTACGCGACCGTTGCCCGTAAATGAAGTTGTGGAGAGCGTGAGGCTGTCTTCCTGCGTAAGCGTGTCGGAGAAGTCCACCACCGAGCGGCCCAGGTCGCATTCCACGATGGCGGGCTCGGTGGCGCAGGCCAGGTGCACGCGGCCCACGACGCGGGGAGCCTGCAACTTGACAATGCTGGCCACCGACGATCCGGCCTTCACATCCTCGGGCTGCCACTGAATCGACGGTGCGGCGACGGAAGGAATCGTGTAAACACGAACATAATCCACCAGCAGGTCAGAGGGGTTGGGGGTGGTCGAGTCGGGATCGCTGGCCCAGTCTCCGCCCAAGGCGAGGTTGATCACCAGATTGAATGGGTGGTCGAAGACCCACTGGCCACCCTCGGGCAGGCTGCTCGAATCCTCGACGAAAAATACGTTGGACGGGTCGTCCATATAGAACTGAATCATGCCCGGCGACCAGATAACGCCATAGGTGTGAAAGCTGCCGTCGTCGACGCGTGCCCCGTTGGGCAGCTTGAAATCGTGCCAAAGGCCGTTGGCCCCGGAGTAGCGGGGCCCATGCAGTGTGGAGCGAATGATCGAAGGCCCGAGGCCATTGCTGCGCGCCGTGTTCGAAACATTCTCCACAATGGAAACCGATCCCGACGTTGGCCAGCCCGCAGTCTGGAAATTCGCTCCCAGCATCCAGAACGCCGGCCACAGTCCGGTGCCCACGGGCAGCTTAAGGCGCGCCTCGATGCGTCCGTACTGAAACTCCTTGAGCCCGCGCGTGGTGATGCGAGCCGAGGTCCAGGCGCCGTCGGGATTGCGCTGGGCGCGCAGCACCAGATGTCCGGCGCCATCCTGAAAGGCATTGGGCCGATGCGGATCGCAGTCCCGCGGCGCGCCTTTGGGCGCGCAGTAGATCTCCACTTCCGGCTTTTCCCCCCCGGCCTGGTAGCCCACGTCGTAGGTCCATTTGGAGGGATCGGGCGGCTGCTGCGCAATGCCGTTGAATTCATCGCTCCAGACGGGATCGCCCCAGCTCAGCGATCCAGTATCCGGCTGCGGCAAACGACTGCGGGTCTGGCCCAAGTAGTAGCCGGCCAAAAAGACGGCAGGGACCACGAGAAGACCCAAAGCGATTTGAAAAAGCAGGCGGCGGTGATCGGCAAAAAAGCCGGCCCTGGTTTTCGATTGCGCGCCCGCTCGAGCGCCGTCTTCGGTTGCAGCGGCATCGTCTTCGTCGAGCGTGGCTTCGTCTGGCGGAGCCATGTGCGCGCCGGGCGTGTTCGGACGGACAAACTGGGGAACGTAGTGGCCGAGCGGAAGCACGATCTGCAGCGGATGACTGCGACCCTCGTTCGAGTAGATCTTCCAAAGCTTCTTGCGCAACGAGCGCGCAGTGACGCGAACAATGGGGTCGATATGCGAGTCGAAACTCGATTCCTTGCGGCCGAGGGCCTCCACGGCGATGGTGTATTCGCGGATGTCCTCCGTCTGGCCTTCAAAGTATTTGTTGCAGATGAAGGAAAGAAAGCGCACCAGGCTCTGGGAGCGGCTGATCTCTGGATCGTTGAGAACGCGCTCCAACTCCGCGCGCTCTTCGCGGAAGCGATCGGGCACGTCCCCGCCGCCTTGAGGAGACGCTGATTCGGCGGAACTCTCGATTCTCTCGACCGGTGCGTCCAGTGGCATGCCCGCTCACCGAGCTCTGGCAGCGCGCGACATCCGAAAGCCCGATACCACCTTCGTATCTGCCTGCAATACGAAAGCCGTCAGCGCGCAGCCTGAGATTCGTAGCTGGAATCATAGCATTTTGCTTGCATGCAAATGAAGGCCGCGCGTTCCCAGCAAGGTACCGGTCTGCGACGGGGAGGCGAAAAACCATCAGGGACGGCTCTTTTCAGCGCGCTCCTCGCCCATCCGGTAGACGCGTACATAATCGACGAGCATGGTGGCGGGAAAGGGAGTGGAGGCATCGGGATCGCCCGGCCAATAGCCGCCGACGGCGACATTCAGCACCAGAAAGAAAGGATGGTCGAAGGCCCAACGCGCGCCCGCGGGAACATTGTCGGCGGTTTGCGTCTCATAGAGGATGTCGTCTACGTAGAAGCGGACGGTCTCCGGCTCCCACTCGATAGCGAAGACATGAAATCCTTCGCTGAAGCGGCCCTGGTTGGGGAGGGTGTAAAAGCCGCTGAGGGGATGGCCGCCGGAGTAGCCGGGGCCATGCAGGCTGCCGTGAATCCGCGAAGGCTCAAAGCCGACATTCTCCATGATGTCGATTTCGCCGCAGGCCGGCCAGCCGATGCGATCGTAGTCGCTGCCGAGCATCCAGAATGCCGGCCATAGTCCCTGACCGGGGGGAATCTTGATGCGCGCTTCAATACGGCCGTACTTGAGCTGGAAGCGGCCTTGCGACTCGATGCGCGCCGACGTGTAGCCGCGCACCAGGCCATCCGGGCCGTTAAAGGATTCGCGCCTTGCGCTGATGACAAGTTTCCCGTCTTCCTCGTGAATGTTCGATGGCCGGTCTGTATAGTACTCGAGCTCGCGGTTTCCGTAGCCGGAGCCGTTAGTGACCACAGCCCATTTTGCGGGGTCGGGCATGCTCCCGTCAGGGCCGTTGAACTCGTCGCTCCAGATGAGGGTGCGCGCCCTGGCCGCGGAATCGGCAGCGGTTTTTTTCGGTCCCCCCGCGTATGCGCCGGCAGCACTGACCGCGAGCGCGGAGCCGAGCACGGCGATTGTGGCCAGAGCGAAACGTGGGCTGCGCTGCAATGCGGCCATCGAGAGTCGTGGGTCTTCAGTGTCCGGCGAAGCGCAGCGCATGCATCTCCTTCGAAAGGGCTTTCCGGTGATCCTCGTTAGTTGGTGTAGATACGCACATAATCGACGAGCATCTGCGACGGGAACGGGGTGCTCGCATTGGGCGATCCCGGCCACGAGCCGCCGACGGCGAGATTGAGGATGATGAAGCTCGGTCCGGAATCGAACGGCCAGACCGAACCGGAAAAACCGCTGATGCTCGCAGGCGTGTAGGTTACATAGGGCTGGGATGGGTTGTCGACGTAATAGGCGACGCTGCCCTTGCTCCAGATCATGCCGTAGGTGTGAAAGGCTGATCCCGCGGTTTCGCCGGAAGGAAAATCGAACTGGGTGCCGAGATTGCTGCCGGTAAATCCCGTGCCGTGGATTGAGCCCATGTTCCAGTCCGGCGAGCCTGCTGCGTTCACGCGCTCGAGCACGTCCATCTCTCCACACGCGGGCCAATCTTCGCTGGCAATGCTGTTGCCCAGCAGCCAGTCGGCAGGCCAGAAGCCCTGTGCCTCCGGAACTTCGGCGCTGAACTCGATGCGCCCGTACTGGAAGCTGAACAGTCCCTCGGTCTTGAGCCGGGCCGAAGTGTACACGCCTGGGGAAGGCTCCTCGGCGACGATGTGCAGGTAGCCGTCTGTGCCCACGTAGACGTTAGGGCTGGCGCTGCTGCACGGAGAGCTGGAGGAGTTCCAGCCGCAATAGTTCTCGAGCTCGTCGTTGCCCCAGCCGCCGGCGCCGGTATCGTAGGTCCACGTGAGGGGGTTTGGCTGCGCGTTGGCGCCGGTGGTGTTCGAGAACTCGTCGCTCCACACCAGCGTGTCCGAGGGAATATTCGGCGCGAACGTCTGGCTGGTCACGGTACTGTTTGTGTCGCCTGGAGCTGCGGCCATGGCGTTGAGTGTGAGGTTCGATGCGACGAGAAATGGCGCCTCGTAAATCGGCGAAGACGTGGTCGGCGCGGATCCGTCCACGGTGTAGTAGATGGTGGCGCCGGCAGTGGTTGTATTGAGGGATGCGATGACGGCGCCGTTCTGCGCCGCGGTGGTGGCGACGGTGGGCGCGGCGGTTTGTGTAGTGGTGGTGCCTGTGGTCGAGCCTCCGCCGCTGCCGCAGCCGGCGAGCAGAACGGCGCCGAGGGCGACCACGCAACGAAGACGAAAGTTATATGAGAAGGGCATACAGATTATGCTCACCTTCGGGACCATTTCAACAGGCTGGGCGGATGGGCGCCCCAGGTCTCGATGTTGAGACCTGGGAAACCTCAGAGCTCGATGCCATGGAACGCAATGGCGGCCTGCGACTGGCCGGAGGCCTAGAAGGTTAGACGCGCGCCGAATTGGCCGATGCGTCCGCCCACACCACCATAGCTGATGATCTGGCCAAAGGTGCCGTCGGCCATATTGGTGTCCGGTCCGCCCAGGGCATCGCGGTTGAATACGTTGAAGAATTCCATGCGGAAAGTCAGGTTGTATCGGCCCTCGGGACCAAACCCCACGCTCTTATGCACGCCCAGGTCTTCCGTAGCCAGCCCCGGGTTGCGCACCTGCGACTGGTAGTTGCCGCCGTTGCCGAATTGCGGCGCCGCTCCTCCATAAGCGCCGGGATTGGGGTTCTGGAAGCAGGCCGTGTTCAGGAACGGCTGGAAGAGTTTGCGCGTCCCCGTGGCGAGCTTGCAACCCGACACCAGGTTGACATAAACGGAATTAAAGCCTTCGTAGTAATTCGTTGAATGCACGGAGATGGGCGTGCCGGTGTCATAGTGGAAGTCGCCGTCGAGGCTCCAGCCACCGATGAAGCCGTTGGTGAGCGGGCTGACGGCTGAACCAAACATCTTGCCCCGGCCGAAGGGAAGGTTGTAAATCACGTAGCCTTTCACGATGTGGGTTTCGTCGAAGTCGATGATGTCCTTGGCTTCATCCTTCAAGTCATAGGTATTCTGCAGCGAGCCCGTTCCCCACAGCTCCTGAAAGTCGGTGTCGATATCGCCGTGGGTGCGCGACCAGTTGTAGCTGCCCAGCAGCGAAAGGCCGTGTGCGGCGCGGCGCTGCACGCTCACCTGCAGGCTCTTGTAGTCGCCGTTGCCCAGCGGCGCGCCCACCGAGAGCATGGGGCCGTAACCGGCTTCGGCCTGCGGATACGGCGTCAGGCCCTCCCATCCGGGGCCGGTGCTGCCCCAATACCCGTTATAGGTGGATGGAAATTCCCCGGTGACCACATAGTTCTGGTAGTTGGCCTCCGTGGGCTGATTGGTCTCAAAGATGCCGCTCTGCAGGTGGTAGCTGTGGCTCTGGATCCAGTTCACGTCGAG
>JASHOQ010000078.1 GCA_030041045.1 Acidobacteriaceae bacterium | reverse complement strand
ACCCCGGCCGGCGGATCGTCGGTCATGGAGATGGAAACGGGAACCGTCCCCGCTGCGGCGGTGCCCGTGGGGGTAGTGGTGAGGTTGGAGCTGCATCCCGCCAGAAGAACGCTTACAAGGGCCGGGACAAAAAGAAAAAGCAAGGTCCTACGCATCATGATTACCTCCTCAGATTGCGAGAGACCTTGGCACTCTGCTGGTAATGGACTGCAAAGGCGATGCAGGACTTGAGCTGGGGCCCAGTCAGGTAAGCACACTATGATTACGGGAGCATCGACAGCCAATGGTGCGCAGTGGCTCCCGCAGTGTGTCTGATCCGACATTATAGACGGTAATTCGAAGGTGAAGTTAACGCCGGAAATTTTGTGGCGCCGTTTGTCACGGCTACCGGGAAGCTTTCGTTTTCTCACGGCTGCGGAGCCCGGCCAAGGGTACCGTGGCCTCGGCCCAAGTGCGACAGGGTCTGCTAACCTCTGGAGCGTGAGCAGCTTCCCGACACTTCGCGGCTCATATAAAGTTGCGCAAGCGGGCTTTTCCCGGCGCCGGCTCCAGGCCAGGCTGCTTGAATGCTTGGCTGCTTCATTTGATCCATAACGCCGGCGATCTCCCGGAGCAGTCCTTTCATATTCTGTTCATTCAGCCGGCCGATAGTGCCGAGGCGGAAGCGCGCTTCGTGGCCGAGTTTTCCCAGACAGATCACAAAGCCCATCTCGCTTAATCGCGAGTAAAATTCCTGAAACCCGAAGCCGGGATCGGCGGGATAGCGATGGGTCGAAAGACTGGGCACAATGTTGCTCAATGCGCTCGAGACGATCGGCCACAAGCCCAATTACTGCTTCCAGGCCCTTCATGATACTGGTTTGTAGAAAATTCGCCGGGCAGGCCAAAGGGGTTCGCGCGGCTGAGGCTTCACCGGCTGATCATGCCGGATCCAAAGCGAAAGACGATTCCCGCGGACAAGCGCAAGTGATTCTCACGATTGTTACCGGCGTTGGGCAGCTGACTGCGCAGGTAGTCCCCTTGGATGACTCGCACCGCCAGACGGCTTGAAAGGTTTGCATTGAACCCTCCGCCGGCGGCGAAGGCAAAAGCGTCCGGGTTGGGAACGGACGCCGCTGGGGTTGGGAACAACGCATCAAAGCCGTGCACTCCACCAAAAAGAAGCTGCGCAAACGGAACCAATCGCATGCTTGAGCGAAACGTATACCGCGGCCCGAAGAGATACGATACCAGGCTCAGGCTGTTGAGGGTGGAGTTGATGTTGCTGCCGTGCTGTCCGGTGAGCTCAGCTACGATGCCGATGCCGCGTGGAAAGTTTGCGCTGGCTTCAGCCCTGCCGCCGCTCAACCAGAAACAGCCGCACCCGCCTGCCACGCCATTGGTGCGGTCGGCGCTGTAGGCCAGCGTGACCTCGAGTGGCGCTATTCCAGTGAAACCATGGTTCGCCTCCGAGGGCGTCTGGGCCCGCACAGCTTGCGCCGGTCCGGAGAAGAGCAGCCAGAGAGCGATGGTTGCAACAGCGCTGCGCTTCATGGTTTCACCTACTCCACCGTCAGGCTGAATGAGGTTGAGTGCACATCCGTGCCGCTGGTAGCTGTGAGGGTCACCGTGTACGTCTGAGGCGGCTGGTTAAAAAAGCCACTGCTGCTGCCGCAGGAACTCAAGTCCAGGAGGGCGCCGAAGCAGAGAAGCATAAGCAGCACAAGCCGGCCGTGGCGACGCAGGCGGCGGCGAACTCGGCCGAGGCCGGCAAGAGGCGCGAACAGCGGCAGAAGGACGGCGAGGATGAGGGTCCTGATGCTGCGCGAACCGGACGCGGGAGCCTGCTGCGCATTGAGCTGGGCCGCGGTGAGCGTGACCATGGCCGTGACCGATCCGGAGCCGCCTGTCAGCGTCACCGTGGCGGGATCGAAATTGGCTGTCACGCTGGGCGGAAGCCCGGTCATCGCGAAGCTCACCGTGCCGTTGAATGCGCCATTTGCCTGCGAGACAGTGAGGGGAAGCTGGGTGCTCTGACCGGGCAGCAGATTCAGATGGGAGGGCGTTGGGAAGTTGATTTGAAAGTCTGAGACCTCGAGGCTCTCGCTGGTGGAAGTGGACGGCAGGAAATTGTTGTCGCCAGAGTACGCTGCGTTGAAGCAATTGCTGTAGTCGAAAGATGCGAGCGCAGTCGTATTCCAGACCGCGACGCCGCTGACGAGGCTGACGGCCCCGGAAGTGACGGGCTGCCCGGCGGGGCCGTTAACGCAGGAGAACGTAACCGAGCCCGTGGGCGTTCCCGTGCCTGCAAGGGGAGCCACAGTTGCCGTAAAGCTGACTTGCTGTCCGCCGGATGCCGGCGAGGGCGAGATAGAGAGCGTGGTCAATGTCTGGGTCTTGCAGACAACCGACACATTGGTAATATTGGCCGCGGCAACGGTGCCCGCGCCGCTGGCGACGGTGCACATCTGGTTGGCCGGCTGCGCGCTGACGGTGACGGCGTAGGCAGACCCGGTGGCGATCGGTATTGGGAAGGTGAAGGCGCCATTGCTGCCGATGGCGACGGAGTCCGTGCCGTTATCGAGCAGCGTGACGGACGTGCCGGCGTTAAGGCCGGTGACGGTTCCGCCGATCAGGTATCCGGCGTAGACCGAGGCAGTGTCTGTTACGGTGATCTGTTCGGAGTCGCCGTTGGGGGGAACGCTGATGGTCGCAGGCGGCAGCGCGGGCGGAGCTGTGACGCCGCCAGTGCCGTTGAGCGTGATCGATTGAGTGTAGTTCGAGCCGGAGGCCGTGGAAAGCAGATTGCTCAGGTCGGCATTGTCGGTGAAGGTAAGCGTGCCGGTGTCGGTAGCAGGCGATGTGCCGGAGTAAGTGATGGTCACAGTGCAGAAGCCGCCGCTGGGCAGGGTTGCCGAGTCCGAGCCGGTTGTGGTGCTGCCATTCAGGCACTGGAAGGCCGCGATCGAAAACGGAGCGCCAGCATTGACGGCCACCGAAGAGAGCGTCATGGGAGCCTGGCCGGCGTTGGCCACGGCGACGATCTGCTGGCTGCCGTTCTGGCTGCCGAAGCCGAGCGGCGTGCCGACGGAATAGTAGGCGACCGGCACGTCGACGTTAATCGCTGCCGGAAGGGTGTAGGCGCTCACCGTGTCGGTGTCGGTGACGGTGATATTTTCAGTGTCGCCGTTGGGAGGAACGTTGATGGGTGGCGCCGGTCCCACCGTGGTCACGGTGAGCGTTGCGGTGCCGGAGATGCTGCCCTGGGATGCGGTGATGGTGGCCGTGCCTGCGGTCAATCCTGTGGCCAGCCCGCTTGAATCGATTGAGGCCACGCTCGCCGGCGTCGCGCTCCAGCTGATGGTGCCGGGGATGGGATACACCTCGCCGTTGCTGAAAGTGCCGGTTACCGAGAATTGCTGCGTGGCTTCCGCGCCGATGGTGGCCGTGGATGGCGAAACCTGGAGCTCAATGAGTGTCAGCACGTCAAGGCTTGCGAGCCCAGAGCTGGGACCATAGAGGCCGCTGGGCGAAAACACGGCGCTCAACAACTGCGGACCGGGGGCGATGTTCGGGGTGGTGAGGACTGCCAGGCCCTGGGTGTTCGGCGTGGCAGTTCCCAGAAATACCGATCCATCGAAGAAATTAACCGACCCGCCGGTCATGAGCGTTCCGCCAGAGGACAGGCTCACCGTGGCCGTGAGAGTAACCGGCTGCCCGTAAATGACCGAGGTTGGAGTCAACAGGCTCGAGCCGGACAGCTTCAGCGTGGTGCTTGTTGGTATTGAGGAAGCGGTGACGGTGGTTGGTCCCAGGTACGCCTGGGCCACCGGGTAGATGCCTTCGCTGAGAGTGGTGATGTTGAAGACGGCGAACTGATCGGTGGCGTCCACCGGCGCGGTGGGCAGCTCGCCGCCGCCGAAGGCGGTGGTGCTGAGCGAGTACAGCAAGTACAGTGCCGGCGTGCAGGAGGGGACGGGAGCCTCATTCGCGATACAGGTGTCGTACTCGTAGGTGCCGAGGCTGGAGAAATTCATCTCATTGAGCGAAGCGGAGGCGGAGGTGAACGTCACCAGGCGGCCGTCGGCCGAGATAAACGGAGAATTCGTCGATTCGGTTGCGGTTTTGCCGTTGAACTGGGAAAGAAGCGTGGTGGAAGGCGAGCCGCTTCCGCAGACGTTCGCGCCGTTGCTCAGGCAGGTGTCGCGCAGGTAGATCTGCGTGTCGCTGGTCGAGGGCAGTCCCGCGGCTACCGCCAGGCTGGGGTCGTCGGACTCGTAGGCGACGAAGCGGCCATCGCCGGAGACGGAGGGATTGGTGCTGCTCGCGCTCTCCGTGGTTGCGCCGGCGGAGATCAGGGTGGTCGTGGAGGTAACCGTGTCCCGCAGAAAGACCTGCTCGGAACCGCTGGGAATGGTCGCAGAAACCAGATTCGTGGCCAGCGAGGCAAAGGCCACGTAGCGCCCATTGGCGCTGATGGCGGGGTCTTCCGCGGTGTTGTTGGCGGCCACGTTGGAATTGGTGGTGTCCTGCGAAATGAGAATCGGCGACGATGCGCAAACGCCGTTGCTCTGCTGCGCGCAGTTGCTCCAATACACCTCGTAAGGATTGTTGGCGCCTGGCGCGTCGAAACCGCCCGAGGGGAAGGTTGTGCCGGTGACCACCTCGGGCGAGGCGGTTTCATAGGCGAAGGCCTGGCCGTTGGAGCTCATGGAGAAAGGATTTTGCGCCGCGCCCAGGCTTACGGGATTTCCCGCCGCATTGGCAGAAACCAGGTTGGTGGTCCCATGAATCACATCGTGCAGAAAGATCTGCGTGACATTGCTTGAAGTGCTTCCGTTGAAGTTGCACTGGCCGGAGAGAAATGCGACGAATTCGCCGGTGTTGTCGATCGCCGGATAAGTGCTCCCCGTACCTGAAGTCGACGACCCCCCGCACGCGCCGCCGCCGTTCGATGCCGGGCCGGCCGTGGGTCCGTAGGCGACGAAGTTGGTGTTCTGGTCGCAGTTGGGATCGGCGCCCACGCAGGTGTTGCGCAGATAAACTCCGCTCAAGGGAGAATTCGGTTCGGCCTGAAGCGGGCCGGGTAGATTTGTGGCGCTGTACGAGAAAGCCACGAACTGGCCGCCGGAACTGACGGCGGCATAGGGCGCGGGCGCGATGGTGCCGCCGGCCGAAGAGGCTGCCGGGTTGGGGGGAACGCTGTTGTCAGAGGAGACCAGAAGCGGTGAAGTGCTCGAGAGCGGCAGCGAGGGAGGACCCAGCGGCGCGGAACTCGTGCCGGAAAGCGAGATCGACTGCGAGGAGACGGTCGAGTTCGATTCGTTGAAGACGATCTGTGCCGATTCAACGCTGCCCGGGGCTTCTGTCGGCGTAAAGAAGACGCCGAGGACGCAGGAGCCGTATGCCGCCAGCGACGACGGAGCCGTCGGGCAGGTGTTGCTCAGGATCTGGAAGTCGCCGGAAGTAATATCGATGCTGTTGAAGGTGAGCGCTCCGCCGCCCTCGTTCTCCACCGTAATCTTCGCGGTCGCGCTGGGAGCGCTGTATTCGATATCGCCGAAGTTGACGCTGAGGTTTTCGGCGTTCGAGGTGTTGCCTGAAGAGAAGACCGCGAAACCCAGCGACGCGCTGCCGCTGCTGCCGCTGACGTCGAGGGTCTGCGTGCCTGTACCTGCGTTGTCCGTCACTTGCAGGTACACCAACTCAGTGCTGCCCGCGGGAAAGCTGACAGGATAATAGGAGACGGTGATGGTGCACGAGGCGTTGGGCGCAATGCCGGTGCTGCCAAGGCAGTTGCTATATTGCTCAAAGTCCGCGGAGTAATTGGTGCTGCCCTCCTGGACAAATTGAGTGCTGCTGACGATGAGGTTGGAGCTGCCCACGTTGGTGACCGTCACCGGAATCGTGGTGCCGGAGTCATACGGGATGGTTCCGAAGTCGACGGCCGCAGGCGAGAACACCACCGAAGTGAGCCCAACCGTCCCGGTGAAGGGAATGATCTGCGGCGCATTCAAGGCCTGATCGGAAAACATGATCGAGCCGTTATAGCTCCCACTGATGCCCGGATTGGGCGCGAACTGTACATCAAAAGAGCACGACGTGCCCGGGACCGGCGTGGCCGGAGGACACGTTGTGCTCGGGGTGGTGGGCGCGGCTGCGGTGCACGTCGCCGGAGTGATCAGCCCCATTCCCAAGGACTGGCTCGCCGAAAGCGTAGGCGCAAGGGTCGCCGACTGGGTTCCGCAGTTGGTCACGGTGAGGGTTGCCGAGGTAGTATCGCCGGCAGCAACGGCCGGAAGCGTCAGCGGGCTTGGTGAAAAGACGAGCAAGGGACGCTGCGCGAGCAGACTCCCCGACGGGCCGTTGACCACGTCAATCGTACTGGTGACCGAGTCTCCCACGTAGACCGCATGCGTGGACGGGTTGACGGCGACGGCAAAATTCCCGAAGAGGGAGTTGTCACTATTCGACGGATCGCCCAGGGGGAGCTGCGCCAGCAGCTTCCCCGTGGGTCCGTCAAAAAGATCCAGTCCCGCGCACATCGTCGTCGTGCAGTTGGGGTCGGCCACGGTCTCAGGGCAGACAGTGATGTACGCCTGGTCGGTCGTCGGATCGAGACCGATTGCGCTCGAGGCCGCGCCGCAGGTGGCTTCCACGTTGGGGTTCTGGGTGAGCGTAAGGTTCTGGCCGGTGGTCAGGTTGTAGGAGCCGCTGTTGCCGTAGCCGTCAGTGAAGTAAGCGACCTCGTTATAGGAATCGACGGCCACATGCTCGGGATAGAAGCTGGGCGTAATCTGTTCGAAACCGCCCGTAGCCGGCTGCCAAATGTGAAGCGTGGGTTCCTCGGAATCGGCGATGACGACGTTGCCGCTGGTCTCGTCCACGGCGATGCTGTCGGTGGCAATGTCAGTGGATTGGCCCACGAACTCGAGCTGCGTGCTCGTCACCGTGTCGGTGTTCGCGTCGATCACGGCCATGGAGTACTGCTCTTCGCCCAGCGGCGTACCGGAGCCCTCCGCGCAGAAGCAGCGCGCGTAGACGATGTTGTTCTTGGTATCTACCGCCAGCGCGCTGGGAATGAAGACCGGAATGCTGGCGCCCTGCGCCCAGGCCGCATTGCCGTTGGCCGCAGTGGGGCCCTGGATGACGTTGATGAAGCCGCCGTTGTTCAGCGCCACGTAGGCCTTGTTCAGCGTGGGATCCACGGCGATGGTCAGCGGCGTTGTGGAGGGCGTGAAGCCCGGCGAGGCGAGCGTCATGGGGATGGTGGCCGCCACGGTGTCTGTGACTCCGGTGATGACAGTGACTGAGCTGCTGCCCGTGTTGGGCACATAGACCACGTTGTTCACCGAGTCCACCGCAGGCTGGCCGGGCGAGCTGCCCACGGGAACGGAGGTGATGAGCGAGTCGTTGCTCAGGTTGTACACGTTCACCACGCTGGAGGCGGGGTCAGAGAGGTAGAGCTTGTTGGTGACCGGATTGACCGCGTAATCAAGGCTGAGGAGCGGGAACTGGTCCGTCTGGGTGAGCGTGGTGGGGCCGCACTCCTGGCAGCCGGGCGAGTCGGTCACGCGGCGGATCACGTTGTTGTCCGTGTCCGCAATGTAGAGCGCGCCTGCCGGAGTTAGCGAGATTCCTCCCACGGTGTTGATCTCGGTCTGCGTCGCCGGCTCGGCCACGTTATCCACGTCGTAGCCGCTGTTGTATCCGTCTGTTCCGGTGCCGGCCACCGGGGGCACAACCGTGCTGCCCGGCGTGTACTTGATCACCGCCGAGCCTTCGTCGATGTAGAAGGCTCCGGTGGAGGGCTCAAAGGCAAGCGACTGCCCGTAGGCCGCGTACAGGGTAAAAAACACCAGCGCCGGCGTGGTCGACGAGACGCTGTACGTTCCCCCTGTATTTGTGACGTAGAAATCCAGGATGACGGGCGTTCCCGTCACGCTGTTCGAAAGGCCGTGCCAGGCGGGATCGATGATATAAACGTCGCCCGCGCCATCCGTGGCCAGGCCGTACAGATTGTCGTTGTTGATGCCCGCCGTGGTGGTGGTATCCAGCAGCAGGGTCGCCGCGCCGGTTTTCACATTCACGATGTAGAGCCGGTAATACTCGAATTGAACGCTCGAGAGGACGTAGAGATTTCCGTTGTTGTCCGGCGCCAGGGCTTCGACGGAAAAGCTGTCTGTGTTCGAGAGACCCGTGCCGTTCATGTACACGTTGCCGTTGTTGTCCCCGTAAAAGATGTTTCCTGCCGCATCCGTGGCTACGGCCGTGGCCGTCGCTCCTGTGCTTTGGCCGGGGATGATTGCATAGGTATTGATGGCTCCGTTATTGGCGTATACCACGCGGATGCGGGCATTCAGGCCGTCGGCGATGTAGTAGTTGCCGTTGGGGGCGACGGCGACGCCGGCGGGGTTCTCAAACTGCGCGTTCACGGCGTAACCGCCGTCTCCGCTATAGCCGCCGTTGCAAATCGGTCCCGTGAGCGTGTTGGGCTGCTGGCAGGTTACAGCCAGGGTAGAGCCGGCGATGATGGTCATCTCGGAGATCTGGGCTTGGGCCGGCTGAGTGAGCCAGGCGGCGCAGGCGAGCAGGGGCACTGCCGGCAGCGCACGGCGCAATGCGGTGCAGCGCGACACCGCGCGTCGCCGCTTCGCGAATTCTCGCCTTGTGCTTCTGCCGGTCACCTGCAGCCTCCCGTGCTGAATCGCACTGCGTCAAGAAGCGTTGTGAGCTAGGAGAAGGTGATCGTGACAGTCGCACTGACGGTTTGACCAGGACTGACGGGCACGGCAAAGCCCTGGAGCCTCTCGGTGAAGGTGTTCGAGATATTCAAATCCGTGCTGACGGGTAGGCATGAGCTCGGGGAGACAGTCGAAAGGGCTCCTGAGAGTTGTGCACCATAAGTGTCTCCCGGGCAGTACCCCAGAGACGTCACCGCCGAGGCCAGAGTTACTGTGACTGGGAAAGTACCCGGAATCGTGATCGATCCTGAAAGCGTCAGACCCCCGCTAGCGGTTGCAGCCACGGCTAAACTTCTTGCGCATGCCTCTGTGGACGGCGAGTTCGTACAAAACCCTGCGTCGGATGCGATCTGTGCGGTTGCGCTTGGCTCATCCAGGTACAAGACGTACTGCTCCGCGCCGTCTTCGAGCTGGACCGTCCAGGCGCCAGGGGTCTCGGTGCCGCCGAGGAAGGCGTACAGCATCTGGCCACTAAAGAGCGAGTTTTCGAACTCCGCGTGCCGCACCAGCGAGCCATCGGGACTCCTCACTTCGATCACCCAGTGACCGTGGACTTTGATTCCTTCGTGCGTCCCGCCGCCCTCCTCCCGCGCTTGCGCCGCAGGCTTCTGCGCCGCAGCGGCGGCCGGCGCCGCGGGCGCACTTGCGGCCCCGGCGTTTGCCGCGGCGTGCGGAGCCATGGGCAACTGGGCCCGCACTGCCTTGCCAGCGAAGACGAGCAGCGCGCCCACCAGAACAGCAAACCTGAGACTGCTAAGCGCGTGGCGGCGAGGATGAGGCGCGGGGCAATTGGATGGGAATCTGACGGTTCGCATAGGTCAATCTCCTTATGAGCTACGGGGGCAGGGATGAGGAGCCGGGTGGCTTGTAACTTACCTCCTAAAGTGCATGGGAGCAATGGTCCGCATCTGACCTTTGGCTGAACTCTTTCTGAACAGCTAATTCTTAGAAAATGCAATTCTTATGGAAGTGTTCAGCTAGCGCCGGATAGGCCTTGTGCTATGCTCAATCCACGCCAAACCCCCAATATGGCGAGCCCTGATGCCGGTGGTGTCTTCATGCTTCCCCCTGCGTTTGCCCTGGGCTGTCGCTTCGGACCGTTCGAGCTGGATTTCCGGGCGCTGGAGCTGCGCCGGAACGGGCGCCGCGTGCGTCTGCAGGAGAAGCCGCTGCGGCTGCTGATGGCGCTGGCCGAGCGGCCGGGTGAGGTGGTCAGCCGCAACGAGCTGCGTGAGCGGTTGTGGTCGCATGACACCTTTGTCGCCTTTGAGGACGGGCTGAACACCGCGGTGCGCAAGCTGCGCGAGGTGCTGGGCGACGATCCGCAAAATCCCCGCTACATTGAGACCGTGCGCGGCCGCGGCTACCGCCTGGTGATGGAGTTGAGCGCGGTTCCGGCGCAGCCGGAGACCGCGGAAGCGGCCGCGGGCGTTGCGCCGCTTAACGGAAAAAATGGTTGGGCGGGCGCTGCGCCGGTTCCGGCGGGCGAAGAAAGCCGCGAGCCGTATCCGGGTTCGCCCTGGCGCGCGCGCCGGTGGGTTGTGCCGGCAGCGGCGCTGCTGGCGCTGGCTGCGGTGTGCGCCGGCGCTTGGCGCTGGCTCACGCGCGCCAACCCGGCGCTCTCCTCCGCCAGCCAGGGGCCGGTGCTGATTGCCGACTTCGACAATCAGACCGGCGATCCGCGCTTCGATCACGCGTTATACACGGCGCTCACCGTGAGCCTGGAGCAGTCGCGGCGCTTCAATATTTACTCGCGGCTGCAAGCCGGCTACGTGCTGCGCCTGATGGCGCGCAACGAGAGCGACGCTATCACTCCGGCCGTGGGGCGCGAGATTTGCCAGCGCGAGAGCCTTCCCGGGCTGGTGGCTCCGGGCATCACGCGCGTGGGCGATGAATATCAGCTCACCGCGCAACTGGTCGACCCTGCCACCGGCAACGTGGTGCGCAGTTATGCGGAGCGGGTGCGCGGCGAGGACCAGATTCTCAGCGCGACAGACACGATCGCCACGGACATCCGCCGCGGGCTGGGCGAGTCGAGGCTGCAGATTCGGGAGTCGCATCGTCCGCTGCCGGAGGTAACCACGCCTTCCCTGCAGGCGCTCGAGGCCTACGCCGACGGATCCGAGAATTTTCACCGCGACCGGAGTTACGGCGCCATCCGGCTGTACGAGGCGGCGATTGCGGCCGATCCGGGGTTTGCCATGGCGCACGCGGCGCTGGGCAACGTCTACTTCAGCTATCTCATGAATGAACCGGCGCTGGGCGAGCAGGAGTTTCAGAAGGCGCTGGCGCTCTCTGCAAGAACCACGCCGCGCGAGCGCTCTTTGATCGAGATCCAGTATGCCGAGGGCCAGGAGCGGATCGCCGATGCGTCCGCGCTTTTCAGGAGCTATCTCAAGGAGTATCCCGGAGATTGGGATGCGCGCTACAGCTACGCGCGCCTGCTGCTGATGCACGGCAATGCCGCGGAGTCGATTCCGGCACTGGGGCAGCTTGCGCAGCAGGCGCCGGACGATCCGGCGGTGTATGTCGAGCTGGCAACGGCATTCAAGGACCTGGGTCAGTTCCCGCCCGCAATTCAGTCCTACGAGAAGGCGTTTTCTCTGGATCGCAGCATGCTCGTCGCCGGTGATGTGAACCGCGAGTATGGGCTCACGCTGGCGCTCAATGGCCAGGCGGAGAAGGCAAGACAGGTTTTTTCGGCGCTGCTCACGGGCGACTCCGCCACGGCCGCAAACGGAGAGCGCTCGCTGGCGTTTCTCGATTTGTATCAGGGCAAGTACGCGAGCGCGCGGCAGGAGCTGATGCGTGCGCTCGGGAGAACCGACGATCCGTATTCTGTGGCGCGCATCCGGTATATGCTCGCGGTGGTGGCTGCTGGCCAGGGGAACCGCGGGGAACGGATTGCAGAGCTGGACCAGGTCCTCAAAAACCTGGGCGTGTTGAGCCGCAAGGTGGAGTATGGCGCGCTGGTGGGCCAGGCGTATGCGCGCGCCGGCGAGGTGGACAAGGCGAAGAAGATCCTGGCGCTGATTGCACCCATGGTCAATAATCGCTCCAATGAGCAGGTGGCTTATGTTCAGTTGCTCAAGGCTGAAGTGGTCGCGGCCGGCGGAGACGATAAGGCTGCGCTCGGGCTCCTCAAGCCGCCGGGGGAGAGTGAGACGGAGAGCACAGCCGTCCTAACCCGCGAAGCGCTGGCACACATCTACCAGAAGATGGGCAATCTGGACCAGGCGACGATCTGGTACACGCAATTTGTGCAGAGCGGGAACAGGGGCACGATTGGATGGGAGCCGCAGCAACAATACTTCGAGGGGCTCTACGAGAACGCGTGGGACTACCGGCAATTGAATTCATCCCGCGCGGCCATCAGCTCTCTGAACCTGCTGTTCGCTCTTTGGAAGGATGCCGATCCGGACCTGCCGCTTCTGAAGCAAGCCAAAGCTCTCCGTGGACAATTGAATGCAGCACCTTGAATGCCGCTGCACTCTGCGCGCTTTAGCGGTCTGGGTGATGGCTGAAGGTGTGTGCGCCCTCAAGCCGTTGCGAAAGTGAGTTTCTTCCCGCCCGGACCTACAGGTTTCGCCGCTCCGTGCCGTTCATGGTTCCGTCCGGTTCCGCAAGATCGCCTTTAGCCTGTGCGCATGTTCGCGCTCGCGCGGGCGGTGCCGCAGCACTGCCGCATTGTACGCAATCTGGTAGCGCAGGTTGCGAACTGCGCGCGCGATGCTGCCCAAATGGTCTTCCCGTTTCGCCTTCACTCGCGCTGCCTCGATCGTGCTGCCCGTCTCACCCAAGTCCGCGCGCAGGGGTGAGGGCGCGACCACCAGCACCGGCACGTCAAACTGCCACCAGTGCTTGATTTCCATGTCTATTGGCCTCGCAATGGGCAATGTCCGTGCTGCCAGCCTGGCCGCGGCCACCTTATCCACCGCGTACCCCAGGGTCATCCCCGGCACGTGACGCGGCATCACCAGTTTGTGGCCGCCCGGCAGTTTGTCTATCTCAGCGCCTCGCGGCGGCCGGCGCGCATACAGTTTCACCATGCAGTTTTCGAGGTTTGCGCGGCTGATGGCCACTAATACATCCGCCAGTCCGGGCTGGGCCTGAAAATCGTCTTCGAGCAGAAATGCCCCGCCTTGAGCGCCGGACGCGATCCGCTGCCACAGCGCGAAATGGCTCAGATAGCAGCCTATTTCCGGCGGCGACAAAGGGTGCTTATAGAGGCGGGCGTTCGCGTCCGCGTCGTAGACCTGCGCGATTTCCTCATGAGGAAGCTTTGCGCCTTCGACCGCGTCAAAGAACTCGAAGCGGAGGCCCAGGCGCGCCATCGTCCTGGCGCACTGCGTTCGTCGCTGGGCGGCATCGCGCAGCGAGACGATGTAGATCGGCCATACGGCCTCTCTCGCTTCTTCCTGCAATCTGCCCGGCTCCTGCTTCGTGCGATGGGTTGTGGAAACCATCGGATGCGATGGAATTTTTGTGGGAGCGGCGGGAAGCGAACCTGCGCCGGACCTGTCTCTCCAGTCTCCCCTGTTTCGCGCGGGCGCAATTATTGACCCGCTATACTGTCTCCATGCAGCCTGTGAGCATTATAGCCACGGTTCTGAACGAGGTTAAAGACATCGAGCGGTTGGTGACAAGCCTGCTGGAGCAAGAGCCTCCAGCGGCTGAAGTAATCGTGGTCGACGGGGGTTCCACGGATGGAACATGGGAGCAGCTTCAAGCGTTGCAGGCAAAGGATGCGCGGCTGGTGCCGATCCGCGACGAGACTTGCAGCTTAAAATACTCCACCGGCCCGGTTGCGCGAGGCAGAAACGTCGCCATCAAGGCGGCGAAATCGAATATTGTTGCATGCTCCGACGCCGGCTGCCGGTATGCGCTTGACTGGCTTGAAAACCTGACCGCCCCGTTGCTGAGCGGGAAAGCCGAATACGCGCTGGGTGGCTCTTGCATGGATGCGAATGGATGCACGGTGTGGGATGTGGCGGCGGCGCCGTTCTTCGGCATCCGCTTTGCCGCAGACGCTCCAACCAAATCGTGCACTGCGCGGTCGATGGCATTTACCAAGAATCTGTGGGAGCAGATTGGCGGTTTTCCGGAGCATGTACTGGTGGGCGAGGACGCACTCTATGACATTGAGGCGCGGAAGCGGACGACGCCGGCCTTCATCGCCAACGCCAAGGCGTTCTACGGGCCGCAGTTCACCCTGCGGTCGGCCCTTCACAACATGGGGCGGTATGCGTATGCCGACGGTCAGATGCGGGTGCGCTGGGCGCGCTTGTTCCGCAATGCCGGGCGATGTGCCGTGGAGGTGGCTGCGCTGGCGTGCCTGCCTTGGAGCGTCCTGCCCTTTCTGGCGATTCTGGCGCTGGAGCTATGGTTTGCGTTTCACCGTGACTGGCGCCATCTGGGCCGCTTCGGTTTGCTTGCCGTCCTGGCCCGCTTTGCTTTTTCACTCGCAGTGCCATGGGTCGTGACGGCAAACCACATTCGCGGCCTGTTTGTAAGCGAACCATTGTCGAACCCGCAGAATGAAACGGCGAACGCGGAGAAACGCGATGCGCTGATTTGATCCAGGGCGATCCCAGCATGTGTTCGGAAGGCGCGGCATAACGACGGCGGTCTGGATGGTGAGAACAGCAGACTTGTAAAGGTCGAGCGTCGCTTTCAAAAGACGACCGGAAATCACTGCACAATCACGTTGACCAGGGCACTATGCACAATGCCGTTGGCCGTGCCGGTGACCAGCACGGAATACGTGCCCGCAGGCGTGTCGACCACGGTCTGATTCGAGTGGCCGGTGCTCGTGGAACCGCCTCCGCCGCAGGCAGCCAGGAACGACACGGTCAGCACAACCGTGAGCAAGGCCATCCATGTCCCGATCCGGATTCCGCGCCGCCGGCTCCAGGGAAGGATGAGCACGAAACCGAGTGCGAACGCCGTTCCTGCCCCGAACCGGAAGCCGCGCCCCGGGCCGGTCCCGCGCATTGCGGTCGCAGCGGGAGCGGTGGCACTGATGGTCAGCGTGGCCGACGCGGTCGTGCTCAACGCAGGTGAGGAGGGGCTGATGCTGCACGTCAACTGGCTCGACGACGGTGCGCAGGTGAGAGCGAGCGTGCCGTTGAAGTTGTTTACTGAGGTCAAGTTCAGCGCAATGGTTCCGCTGCTTCCGCTCGGCACCGTGATTTGCGGGACCGCGGGAACCACCATGAAGCCGCCCACCGTCTGGCTTACGGTCAGGCTCACGCTGTTGCTGGTGGAACCCGCGTAATTGGTGTCTCCGTAGTAGATGGCGACAATTTGATTGGGACCGTTGTTCCAGAACCCTGTGGGGCCGGCGCTCAAGGAACTGGTGCTGGTGGCGCCTGCGGAGGAGCCGAGGAATTCCTCGGCCAGAAGCACGTCATTGTCGTAGTAGTAGACCCATCCCGTGGGCGCCACACCATTGCTTCCGGTCACCGTGGCGGTGAGCTGGGCTTCCTGCGTTCCCGAGATGCTGTCGGGCGAAACGCTCAGGGTGGTGGTTGAAGCAGTCTCTGGAGTGGCGGCCTCGACGGAGATGAAATTCAGGTAATTCACGCCGGAGGATTGCCAGTTGGCGTCGCCGTTATACGCGAGCTGGGGATAGTATTCGCCTGCGGCCAGGTTTGTGAAGGTCGCCGCTGCTTCAGAGTACAGGCTATAGAGCCCGTTCGGAGAGACCAGAGGAACGGTTTGCGTGTAGCTAGGCTTTGTGCACGACGGGAAAACCAGATTGGTTGTGTTCAGGCAGATGGTCACAGTGCCCGTGGGGCCGGCGACCCCCGGAGGAGCAACTTCTCCCGAAAGGATGCCCACTTCCGGGCCTACTTCGGCGGCAAGGTTAATGCTGCCCCCGGCGTTGACGACCCAGTCTCCAGATGAGGATGACAAGGGCGCAAGGACATTCAACGTCATCGCCGGGTAGCCTTTTGCAACGGAAAAGCTCACCGCAGCCGCCGACGAGGTGAGAAAGCTTGCATCACCGGAGTAGGTGGCGCTGGCCGTGTGCGCGCCGACGGAAAGAACGGGCGTCGTCCACGAGGCGATGCCGCCCACATTCAGCGGAATGGAAGCGGTGGCGCTATCCAATGTGAACGCAACGCTGCCCGTGGCGGCGCCATTGCTCTGGCCGGCCAGCAAATTCGCTCCCACAGGCTGCGCGCTCAGGTAGACGGGAAGACCGTACGACAGGTCGGAAACGGGGGCGTTATTTGCCCCAAGAATCTTCAGCGCGAGGGTCGACTGTTCGGGCATGACGGTCAGCGTTTGGGATGAGGAGGCGCTGGCGGCGTAGACGCCGTCTCCGCCATAATGCGCGGTGAGCTCGTAGGTGCCGCCGGGCAAATCGTTCACCGTCGTGGAGCCCTCGCCGCCATTGAGGAGAATCGCGGTTTGGCTCTCGCTCGAAGGCAGCGTGGAGTTGGTGAGAATCGAAACCGCTCCCGTGGGCGTACCGCTGCCCGAGGCCGGAGTGACGCTGGTGCTCAGAGTCACGTTCTGACCATGCGTGACCGAAGTGGGCGAAACCTCAAGAGATGTATTGGTGGACTGGAATGTAATGCTGTTCCAGTTGTTCACCAGATTGGCGCCGTCGACCGAGCCCCATCCACTGGCGAGATCGAAACCGGTCGCGGCGGAGTAGACGGTCGACTCACCTTCGTCGACTCCCACGCCTGCGCCGTTGAGCGTGCAGTCGGCGTCGCTTTGGACACAGACGTCCCAGTTTCCGCCCAAGGTAATGTCGTGGAAGGAAGAGGGCTTTTGCTGGGACAGAGGGTAAAGCACCGTGTCGGCCTGGCCCTGGCGGCCGTATTTTTGGACCACCAGCGCCATAATACCGGCCATGGCCTGTGCCGAGGCTGAGGTGCCGCCCACTATATCGAAGCCGAAGTTACCGCTCGCGTCCGGCGCGCACTCTCCTTCGGAATCGCAGATCACGTAACCGGAGTAATTGGCTCCATTCGACGCGAACAGCGAGACGTCGGGCAGGTCGCGCGCGCCGTCAGCGGGCACGCCGGGGCCGGATTGCCACGAAGGCTTTGTATAACCGCTGGCGCAGCCGCCGGTAATGGCATTCACGGTGCTGCAATTGCTGGCGCCGCCGCCGGCGGCATACACCTCGCCGCGCCCCACGCCGTCGGAAATCGCGTCGAGGCCGTAGGCGTCATCCCACACTTGCTCGGTAATCGGCGCGATCAGTGAGCCCTTGGTCGTGGGATTGTTGGTGGCATTCCAGAAGGTTGATGCGCTGGGAGCGCCGGATGCGTAGTCGGAGTAGTAAAAATCCGTGCCCCCGACGGCAACGTTCCAGGGCGTGGAAGCCAGACCATTTACCGCCGGTCCGGCGAGCGATCCTTCAACAAGATAGTTGTCGTCGGGTATCTGGCCATAGTCTCCGGCAGCCACCAGCACTGTCTGTCCCTGCGCCGCGGCCTGCTCCCAGATCGCATTCCAGAACTGGTTGCCGCTGGTCCCCAGCTCTTGTTCGCCCGCGCCCCAGCTCACGCTCAAAACGTCGGCCTGGTCGTCTTCGACGGCTCGTAATGCAGCCAACTCCAGCGGATCCTGGTACGGCGAGCCGGCGGAAAGGTAAAGATCCACGGTCGCCGCAGGCGCCACAGCTCCGGCCAGCTCCACGTCCAGGTAGGTTTCGACGTAGCTCGAAGTCGAACCGGGATCGCCGCCGTCCAGCACTACTTGAACCGGGTTGGCCGCGACTCCGAAGACATTGCGGTAGGCGCTGACCAGGCTGAGGTCAATATTCGACTCGTCGATAATGCCGATGGTGACGCCGCTGCCGGTCACGTTTGCCGAATAGACGGAGTTGAGGTCGTACTGCGTATAGAAGTCCGCCGGAGCCACCCCATAAAGCAGGGGGCTCCAGGAAGAAGGCAGGTTGAACTCGGGAATGAAGCGGCGCGCGCCGGCATCGTAGTGCCCTTTCCCAGCCTCTAGAAACTGGGTTGTGGGCCGGAAGTCGTGCAAGGGCGAGAGACCCGCGACGATTCCCGCAAGCGCCTTGGGAATTCGTATTGCAGTCGCATTGGCATGGTGCAGTTCGCCGTTCACACGGTACTCGCGTATCTGCGTATGAAAGGCGTTATTCAGCTGGCCAACGGTGCCGGAGAATTCAACGAACCGCTTCGCCTTGGACACGCGGCTCACATTGAATCCGCCCTCGGAGAGCCACTCGACAACCGCATCCATATCCCCGTCTGCGGGTCCGAAGCGGCTGCCGATCTCTTCCGGCGTCAGCCAATGGTGATAGTTCGGCGATCCCGGCGTCTGCTGGTCCTTGAGAAGCTGCTGAAAGGCTGCTTCGCGATCGGGCGGACGGTTGAGCAGCAGCAACAGCCGGTCCGCGGGCACGGATTCGTTCACGGCTCCCTGATCGTAGCCAGGCTGCGCGAGCGGGTGCACGGAACCGGGCAGGGTCGCCAGACTGGTGTTGTCGACAGGCTGCGTGACAAGCCGAGAGGCCGGAACCTGGGCGGCGGCTGGAAAGGAAAGGATGATTGCCAAAAAAGAGCACAGCCCTCGTTGCGTCACGTTTGGACTACGCCGCCCTTCTGGGCTGCCGTTTCAAAGCCCGGCCGCAATGAAGTAAGGATAAAATCTTTCTGGGAAGCCCAGGAGCATTATAGCGCGAGTGGAAACCTTCGGCTGACTGAGGGTTTCCGCACTTGCTGCTCCCTCCGGTCTACCCATTTCCCAAGGTTCGCAGTACGATTAATTTGATCCGATCCCCTAGTTGGAGGCCTCAAAGATGCCCTTCCTCCGCGACCTCAAAATCGCCCTGCGCTCGCTGGCGCGCGTCCCTGCACTGTGGGTCACCGTTGCGCTCACACTGGCCCTGGGCATCGGGGCCAACGCCGCCATCTTCAGCGTGGTCCGCGAGGTGCTGCTGCGGCCGCTGGCGAACCAGAATGAGAGCCGGCTGCTGTATCTGCGCCAGAGCGCGCCGGGCATCGGGGTGCCCAACGCTACCTTCTCGATTCCCGAGATTCACGACATCAGCACGAACCTGAAGACCATCACGCAGATGGGCACTTTTTCTGAGATCGGTTTCACCGTTGTCGGCCTCGGCACACCGCGCGAAATTCCCGCCGGCGTGGTGGATGGCAATTATTTTGAGGTGATGGGCCTCAGTCCGGTGCTGGGCCGGCTGCTGACGCCGGCCGACGACGGGCCGAATGCGGCCGGGGCCATTGTGTTGACCTATAAGTTCTGGCGCGACTCGCTGCACTCCGATCCCAGCGTGCTCGGCAAGGTGGTGCGTCTGGAAAGCTTCAGCGGCGCGCGCACGGCAGCGGTTGTCGGCGTGCTGGAGCCGTCGGTTCCGTATCCGGTGGAAACCGAGATTATCGCCAACGTGGTCACCAGCCCGCATCATCTTTCGGCCACCATGGTGCAGGGGCGCGAGCACCGCATGACGGAGGTGTTCGCGCGGCTGGCGCCGGGCGCCACGCTCGAACAGGCGCGCGTCGAGCTGAACACCGTGTACTCGGCCATGACCCAGGCGCATCCCGAGGTGTACAAGCCCGAAGACCACTTCATGATCAGCGCCACGCGCATGCACGACCAGATCAATGCGCGCGCGAACACGATCCTGTGGGTGCTGTTTGCGGCTTCAGGCCTGCTGTTTGTGATCGCCAGCTCGAATGTGGCCAACCTGGTTCTGGCGCGCACGGTGCGGCGCGAGCCGGAACTGGCCATTCGCGCGGCGCTGGGTGCGAGCCCTTCGGTTCTGCGCCGCAGTCTTCTCGCTGAGAGCCTTGTGCTGTGCGGCAGCGGTGCGGCGGCGGCGGTGCTGCTGGCAGTGCCCATGGTCAAGGTGCTGGGCCACTACGCGCAGCGATTCTCCGTGCGCGCGGCCGATCTTACGCTGGACTCGAGCCTGCTGTGGTTCGGAGCCGCGCTGGCCATCCTGGCCTCGTTCTTTCTTGCCTACATCCCGCGGCTGCCGTCGCCCGACACGCCGGCTAACAGCCTCACCGGGCGCGGCGCGCGCGTAACCGGCGCGAGCAACCGCAAGCTGCGCATCTTCGCCATCACGCAGATTGCGGCGTCGTTCCTTTTACTCACCGGCGCCTGCGTGCTTTTGAAGACGCTTTACGTGCTGGAGCAGACGCGGCCGCCGTATGACTCAGCCAATGTGCTGGCCGTGAATCTGCCGGTGATGAGTTACGGCAAAACCGACGCGCAGGTGAGCGAATTCTATCGCGAGATCAAGGAACGCGTGAGCACGCTGCCGGGCGTGGAGCATGTATCGGAAGGATTCAGCGTTCCCTGGCGCAGCGACCAGGGCGGGAACATCAGCTTCACATTCGCGGCGCAGGGGGCGCACCGGCAACTGGATGGAAAGGACGAATTCCGGGCGGACTTCCGCCCCGTGTCGCCGGGATTCTTTGCCACCATGGGCGTTCCCATACTGGAAGGACGCGACTTTAACGACGGCGACAAGGACGGGAACGAGCGCGTGGTGATCATCAGCCAGAGTCTGGCGCAGATGCTGTATCCCGGACAGGAGGCGGTGAACCACACCCTCTGGTGGACCGACGGCGTGATCAAGTTCATTGGCATCAGCCCGGACCCGCGGCGGATTGTGGCCGTGGTGCCCGACTTCGACGATGAGAACATCGTTCCCCAGCCGGCGATGACCATCTACCAGCCCGTCGACCAGGAAGGATGGAGCGACAGGCTGTTTGTGCGCGCACACCAGGATCCCTATGCGCTGGTGCCGGCCATTACCAGGCTGATTCACAACATGTCGGCCGATCAGCCGGTGGAGCGGGCAACGACGCTGAGCGACGTGCGCGCCGAAGTGCTCACGCCCGACCGGCTCAACGCCATCGTCTTTGGCGGATTCGCAGCGGTGGCGCTGCTCATCTCTGTAGTGGGCGTGGCCGGCGTGCTGGCTTTCTCAGTCAGCGGGCGCACGCGCGAGTTCGGTATTCGCATTGCGCTCGGCGCGCAACCCTCGAACCTCCTCGCCGATGTGCTGTCCGATGGGCTGCTGATGGCGGGGATTGGAGTGGGCGTCGGCGCGGTCCTCGGCCTTGCGTCCACGCGACTGGCCGGAAGCTACGTCGCGGCCATCAACCAGCCGGGAGCGCTGGCACTCGCGCTCTCAGCGATTGTGATTCTTGCTGCGGCCCTTATTGCCTCGGCGGTGCCCGCCATGCGGGCGGCAAGGGTCAATGCGGTGGAGGCGCTGCGCGCGGAGTGAGAGACGTGGGAATGGAGGCGCGTGCACTCGCAACATGAAGCCTCGATTTCTCCTGCGAGCCTCGGCGATCGCTCTATGCGCAGCATTGCTGTTGGTCGTGAATCGGCCAACCACTCTTCACCCGTCTCATCCCTACCCGGCGCCGGAATTTGCATTGCCCGATTTGAGCGGCAGTCAGGTCCATCTCTCCGATTTTCGCGGAAAAGCCGTGGTCCTGAATTTCTGGGCGACTTGGTGTGCGCCCTGCGTGAGAGAGCTGCCGTGGTTCATTGAGCTCCAGAAAGCCTACGGTCCGCGGGGATTGCAAATCATCGGGGTGTCGATGGATGAGGACGGAGAAGATGCGATTGCCCCGTTCGTCCGCAGGACGGGTATTGACTATATCGTTCTGCTCGGGAACGGTCAGGTCAGTTCCCTTTATGGAGGACTGGATTTCCTGCCGACGACCTATTACATCGCCCGAGACGGAAATGTCCGTGCCATCGTCAGGGGCGTAGTCAGCGAGACCGAAGTAGAACGCGACGTCAAGGAGATCATGGGGTCGACAGCTTCGAAGTAAGGATCCGGCTTTTCCGCGCGTGGGGCGTCCATTTCCCTGAAACGAGCTTTTACACTTGACTTGTTAGGGCAGGCAATCCGGCGATTGAAGGAGCATGCTTGCGCGCGTGGCGCTCCGGGTCTTCGATGGCGGCCAATTTTCTATCACAGCTTTGAGGAGAAGCGATGAAAGCATCCGGGACAATCGGCTTCCTGGCGTTCGCCGCCTGCGTCGCTTGCATGGTGGGCGGCGCGCATGCGCAGGACACGTCCGCTTTGCCTTACATGAATCCCCAGTTGTCGCCGCAGGAGCGCGCGACGGACCTCGTCCATCGCATGAACCTGGACGAAAAGGCGTCGCAGCTCGTCAACGATGCCCGTGCTATCCCGCGCCTCAACGTTCCGGCTTACAACTGGTGGAGCGAGGCGCTGCATGGAGTGATCGACACCGGCGTGACCGAGTTTCCCGAGCCGATCGGCCTGGCCGCGACCTTCGATGCGCCCGGGGTTCACGCGATGGCCACCGATATCGGGATCGAGGGGCGCATCAAGCATGTGCAGGACGTACGCGCCGGACACGTCGGCATCATGGGAGGCCTCGATTTCTGGGCGCCGAACCTCAACATCTTTCGTGATCCGCGCTGGGGCCGGGGGCAGGAGACTTACGGCGAAGACCCGTTTCTCACCGCGCGCATGGGAGTCGCCTTTGTCACCGGCATGCAGGGCGACGATCCGAGATACTATCGCGTGATTGCAACCCCGAAACACTACGCCGTGCACAGCGGCCCGGAACCAACGCGCCACTTCGCCGATGTGGATGTGAGCCGGCACGACCAGCTCGATACCTACGAACCGGCCTTCCGCGCCGCAATCGTCGAAGGCAAAGCCGGGTCTGTGATGTGCGCCTACAACGCCATCAACGGACAGCCGGCCTGCGCCAATCAATACCTGCTTGAGGATCAGTTGCGCGGGAAATGGGGCTTCCAGGGATACGTCGTCTCCGACTGCGACGCGGTGCGCGATATCTTCACCGGCCACCGCTACCGCACCACGCAGGCGCAGGCGTCGGCCATATCGCTCATTCGCGGCATGGACAATGAATGTTACGGCGGCGGGCCCAACTTGAAAGACAATTCCGACTACAAGCCCTTCATCGATGCCGTGCAGCAAGGCTATCTTCCCGAGTCCGCCATCGACACGGCGCTCGTGCGCCTGTTCACGGCGCGTATCAAGCTGGGCATGTTCGATCCGCCGGAGATGGTGCCCTACGCAAAAATCGATGAAAAGGAACTCGACAGCCCCGAGCATCGCGAGCTCGCGCGCAAGCTTGCCGAGGAGTCCATGGTTCTTCTCAAGAACGACGGCGTACTGCCTCTCCAATCTTCTGTCAAACGCATCGCCATCGTCGGTCCGCTCGCCGATCAGACCGCGGTGCTTCTCGGCAACTACGCCGGCAGGCCGACGCACACCGTGAGCCTGCTCGACGGCATGAAGGCCGAGTTCCCCGACGCCCGGATAACTTATATTTCCGGCACGCAGTTTCTTTCTGATGAGGGATCTCCGGTGCCTGCGTCTGCGCTGTCTACGCCGGATGGCCAGCCCGGCCTCAAAGCCGAGTACGGCACACGCGCCGGCAGGGAAGCGAAGCTGGTGCCGATTACCTCGCGCGTGGAATCGGCCATCGATCTGAATGAGAACAATGTTCCCGATCAGGCAAAAGGCACTGCCGCGATCGCGGCGCATTGGTCCGGCTTTCTCGCAGCACCTGCGACAGGAGACTATCTTCTCGGCGTCAAGGTCAATGGATTTGCGCAGGTCTCGGTCGATGGCAGGGAGGTTACCCGGGCCTTCGGCGACACAACGAATCTCGGCCAGGTTCATCTGGAAAAAGGCCGCCGCGTTCTGCTGGACGTAACCTATGGGCAGATGCAGGGCGCCAAGCCTGCAGCGCAGCTCATCTGGAATCCCGTCAGCAACGCGCCCGATCCGGCTGCGGTTGCCGCGGCAAAGGACGCGGATGTGGTGATCGCGGCCGTCGGCATTACCAGCCGCCTTGAAGGCGAAGAGATGCCGGTCGACCAGCCGGGGTTTCTCGGCGGCGACCGCACCAGCCTCGATTTGCCGCAGCCGGAGGAACAACTCGTCCAGGCAGTGGCCGCAACCGGCAAGCCTCTCGTCGTGGTCCTCATGAACGGCAGCGCCCTCGGTGTCAACTGGGAGAAGCAGCACGCCAACGCTGTCCTCGAAGCGTGGTACTCCGGCGAAGAAGGCGGAGCGGCGATTGCTGCAACACTGAGCGGCAAGAACAATCCCGCGGGACGCCTTCCTGTCACCTTCTACAAGGATATTCACCAGCTTCCGCATTTTGAAGATTACTCGATGAAGGGGCGCACCTATCGTTACTTTGAAGGCGAGCCGCTGTGGCCCTTCGGATACGGCCTCAGCTACACCACCTTCGCTTATTCCGGTCTCACTTTGCCCAACGCGCCGCTCCATGCCGGCGACCCGCTCGACGCGTCGGTCACCGTCACCAACTCCGGCAAAGTGGCTGGAGACGAAGTGGTGCAGCTCTATCTGAAATTTCCCGATCTTCCCGGCGCACCCATCCGCGCGCTGCGCGGTTTCAAGCGCGTGCACCTCGATCCGGGGGCCAGCCAAGATGTCCAGTTCCACCTCGCGCCACGCGATCTGAGCATGGTCACGGATGCCGGCGAAATCCTCGTGCCGCCGGGCAACTACACGGTCTCCATCGGCGGCGGCCAGCCGGAAACGGATGCGCCCTCCGTCAGCCGAAATTTCGAAATCAATGGCCAGATCATTTTGCCCGAATAATCGATCGCACTTGCCGCTTGAGATGAGCCATGTCCTTTGATTGGAGCAGCGGTGCGCTGGCCGCAGGCCTCAAGTGTTATGGCAATGGCGAATTCTTTGAGGCCCACGAGCACTGGGAAAGCGTGTGGCTCAAGCGCGAGGAACCGGAGAAAACTTTTCTTCAGGCGCTGATTCAGGTGGCTGCGGCTTTTCATCACCGGCGCCGCGGAAATCTTCCGGGGACTGCGTCCCTGCTGCGCGGCGCGCTCACCAAGCTGAGCCGCTATCCGGACGAATTCGAAGGGATCGCGGTGGAAGAGCTGCGCGCAAGCCTGCGCGCGTGGCTCGCCGCGCTTGAGCGGGGAGAGAATTCTCCGCCGCTCCAAGTGCCGCGAATACTCTAGGTGGGCCTCGCTCGCCGCACCGTGTTTACTCCTCCACCTTCAGCTCATCGCACGCATTCGGGTCGCCGCCGTTGCATGCCTTGGTCAGCAGCGTGAGAGCCTTGTCGGGGTCGCGGGGAATGCCCTCGCCATTCTGGTAGAGAACGGAAAGATTGTGGCAGCCGGTCAGCTCGCCGCCATCGCAAGCCTTCTGGTACAAGTTGAAGGCCTGCGTAGAATCGACCGTTACGCCCACGCCGTCCTGGTAGGCGATGCCCAGCGCTGTGCAAGCGGCCGCAAGTCCGCCTTCGCAGGCCTTGCGGTAGTAATCGGCGTAAGTGGGTCCGCCGCCCTGTACGACCACGCCGTAGTGCAGCAAGGTGCCGGCGCCCATGCAGCCCTGCGCGTCGCCCGCGTCGCAGGCTTTGCGGTCCATGGCGATCGCGGTGTCGTCATCCTGCGCAACACCCAATCCGTTGTGCGCCATGAGTGCGAACATGGAGCAGCTGAGCATATCGCCTCCGTCACAGGCCTTGCGGCTGGCTGCCGCCAAGTCGGCGAAGCCGGCTTCCGCGCCCAGCCCGCGATGATCCATGAACTCAAGTGACGCGTAACTGGTACAGGCATTCATCTCGCCGCCGTCGCAGGCCTTGTGATCGAGTGAGGCGGCCAGCGTCTTGTCCTGTGGCACTCCCCAACCCATGTAGTCGGCAACTGCGAGATTCACGCAGCCTGCCAGCACGCCTCCATCGCAGGCTTTGCGGCTGTAGACAGCCGCCTGCGTCCGGTCCCTGGCTACGCCGTGACCTGTGCCGTACAGGAAGGAGAGCTGCGTGCAACCGGCCATGGCGCCGTTGTCGCACGCCTTCTGCGAAAGCGCCATGGACTGGTTCTGGTCCTTGGGCACACCCTTGCCCATGTAGTAGGCGCCGGCAAGGCCGAGGCACGCGTTCATAGCCCCGCCGTCGCACGCCTTACGAAACAGATCGGCAGCCTTCTGGTCGTCCTCCTCCACGCCCTCGCCCGTGGCGTAAGTCGAGGCCAGGGCCGTGCAGCCCAGCATATTGCCGCTGTCGCAGACTTTCTGGTAAAGTCCCACTCCCTGCGTTGGGTCTTTGGCCACGCCCTGGCCGGTCAGGTACATGTATCCAAGATTGAGGCAGCCGCGCGGTCCGCCGCCATCGCACGCCTTGCGGTAATGAGCCACAGCCGCGGTTGGATTCCTGGGCGTGCCCTCGCCCTCGACTTCCAGCGCACCCAGCTCGACGCACGAGGCAAGATCGTTTTCATTGCATGCCTGGCGAAAGATTCGCACGGCTTCTCCCGCGTCCTTGTCTGTGCCGCGGCCATACTCATACATGCGGCCGAGATTGCGGCATCCGACCAACTGGCCTCCATCGCAGGACCGTCGATAGAGACGCACGGCCTCGTGCAGGTCTACGGTCACTCCCTGGCCGTACTCGTACATTAAGGCGAGGTCGTTGCAGCCGTAGAGGCCGCCTTCGCTTGCGTCGCAGGCGATGCGGAAGTAGCCGGCCGCTTTGACCGGGTCCTTGCTCACGCCGTTACCCAAAGCGTACAGGCTGCCCAGGTTGCTGCAGCCCAGCGTCGAACCGCCGTCGCAGGCCTGCTGGTAAAGCTTCAGCGCATGCTCAGGATCCTTGGACACGCCCTGGCCGGTCTGGTACATCCAGCCCAGGTTGTTGCAGCTTTCCATCCCGCCGCCCGTGCAACTCTTGTCGTAAAACTTGTTCGCCTGAACCAAATCCTTCTCCACTCCCTGGCCGGTAGCGTAGAGGTTGCCGAGATTCTCGCAACTGCGCATGAAGCCGCCCTCGCAGGCCTTCTGCCACTCGCTCAGTGCTTCGGCGTAGTTTTGCGGAACGCCGATGGCGAACGCGTAAATGGCGCCAAGACCGTTGCAGCCCTGCATCACGCCGCCATCGCAGGCTTTTGCGAACAGGCTCTTCGCCTTTTCGGGATCCTTGGCCACGCCCTCGCCGGTCATGTACATGCGGCTGAGCCCGATGCAGCCGTGCAGGTCGCCCTGGTCGCAGGATTCCTGATACAGCCGCGCCGCGCTCTGCATGTCGGGCTGGATGGTTTCGCCCTGACGGTACAGATCCGCCAGAAGAACGCACGCGTCGGTGCGCTTCGCCTGGCATGCCTGCTGCGCCATTTGCAGGGCGCGCGCATAATCCATGGCTCCGCCAAGCCCCAGCGTGAAGCTGCGCGCTGCTTCTTCGCAGCCCCAGGCGTCGCCGCCCTCGCACAGTTTGACTGAGCCGCTGCGCGCCAGCACGAATCTCTTGAGCGGATCGTCGGGACTCCAGTAGTGCTCCTCCTTGCGCACCTTTTCAAGCTCGCTCTTTTCGTCGTCGGTGAGCGTGCCCTCCGGGTCCGGCTTGTTCGCCGGGCCGGCGCCGGACCCTTTGCCCATGGTGATGACCAGCTCACCTCCCTCGTCCGTGCCGAAGGTGCCGAACTGCGGAATCTGTTTCGATTCGTTGGCGCCCCCGATCGCGGTCTTCACGTAGAGCCCGAGCATGGTCCCGCTCACCCAGCCCTGATTGGACAGGTCCGCTTTGCGCGTGGTGAGTCCCTGCATCATCAGTCCCGTAAATAAGGAGTGGCCGGGAACGGGGCCCTTGTCGGCCGCGGACTGGTTGCGATCGGCGCTGGAGATCACCTGCCGGCTGCGCTTCGACAACACGTTCTGCTCCAGTTCCACGTCGCCGCGCGAGGCGGAAACCTTGTCCCCCAGCGCCATGCCGCTGTAGCAACTGTCCAGGATCACGAGGATGTGATTGGCCCTCAGCTCGCTGAGATTGAGCAGCAGCGTCTCGATTTTTACGTATTCGCTCCAGTGCGTTTCCCCCGCTCCCTGCGCGGGCGCGTCCCAGGGTACGATGTAGCCCACGTGGTACGTCTGATCTCCGGCAGGGAGGGGCTGCGTGGTGCCGTGGCCGGCGAAGAAGAAGACCAGCGAATCTTCCGGCTGCAGGCGGTAGCTCAAATCGTCCTCGATGAGCTCGTCGATGGCCTTCGCGGTTGCATTGCTATCGGTGAGCGGCGGCACAATCTCTTGGAAGCCGAAGTTCTTGACCAGCAGATCGGCGAATCCCGTGGCGTCGCTCACGGCTGTGCTCAGGTTCATCCAGTTCTTGTAGTGATCGATGCCGATGGCAACCACGTAGAGCTGGCCGTTCTTGACCGGCGGTTCTTCGCTGTTTTCCGGCTGAAGGCCGCGCACCGGGGCCGGCGCGGCAGGACCCGCCTGCTGCGCGGGGAGCAGAACCGCGGTTGCGCAGAGAAACAGAACGCCTGCCCTGAGAAAGCGAGCGGACATACGCGACTCCTGAAATTGGATACTCGGGATGGATCCGGTGGCATCACACTATCACAATCGAGCGCCCGCAAGCGCGGATTTTCTGCGCGCCACTGAGCGCAAGCCTGCCTCCGCCGAGGGTTATACTGCTTGCGCCCGGAGGACGAGCGCCATGCATCTTCGGCATCAATTCGGAATCCTTTCGCTCGCGGCGGCTCTTTGCGTTGCCGCCAACGCGCAGCCAACTCACCAAGCCGCTTTGCTCGCGCTCTCCAAGCACGATCACACGCTGTCGATCATCGATCCCGCGAGCCTGCGCATTGTTGCGGCGATTCCCGTGGGCGACGATCCGCACGAAGTCATCGCCTCCACGGACGGCCGCACGGCTTACGTTTCCAATTACGGCTTCGGTGCATTGCACACGCTCGCCGTCATCGACCTGGTGGCGCAAAAGCAGCTGCCCTCTATCGATCTCGGTGCGCTGCGCGGGCCGCACGGTCTCGCCTTTGTCGATGGCAAAGTGTGGTTCACAGCCGAGGCAGCCAAGGCCATCGGCAGCTACGACCCGGCTACGCAGAAGATCGACTGGATCATGGGCACCGGCCAGAACCGCACCCACATGATCTACGTCTTCCCCGGCGCGCAGCGCATTCTCACCACCAACGTGAACTCGGGGACGGTGACGATCCTCGATCACACCCAGGGGCCGGCCGGCGCTCCCGCCGCTCCGCCGCCGGGACTCCCGCCGATCCCTGGCCCTCCCGGCGGGGACTGGAATGAAACCGTAATCCCTGTGGGACACGGGTCTGAGGGCTTCGATGTTTCGCCGGACGGCAAAGAAGCCTGGGTGGCGAACGCGGGCGACGGCACTATCTCCGTGATCGATCTCGCGGCAAAGCGAGTGGTGGAGACCATAGACGCCGATGTGCCCGGCGCCAACCGGCTCAAGTTCACCCCCGACGGCCGCCGCGTTCTCGTCACCGCGGGAACACTGGTGGTTCTCGACGCGGCCACACGCACGGTGGTGAAACGCCTCTCCGGCGTGCGCGGAACCGGCGGCATCCTGGTGCAGCCCGATGGCGCGCGCGCCTACGTGGCCTGCTCGCCTGCGGGCTACGTCGCCGTCATCGACTTGAACACCCTTGAAATGGCCGGCCACGTTGACGTCGCCGGTCCCGACGGCCTCGCCTGGGCTGCGCGTCCCTAGAGGTGAATTGCGCATTGGAGACGGCCGTGCACACCTTCTTCGAGAGTGCTTCTGCGCCGATGGCGAAGACCGCTAGCAGACGAGCAATCACCTTATTCCATCCTGTTATTCCATCCGGTCATTCGATTTTGGAGCGGTAGATTAATTGTTGCCCGCGGTTGGCAAACCGCTCATCCAGTGACCGGCGGAACGGGCGGCTGTGGCGATTTTTCTCTATTACCACATGGAAATCTGGAGCTCGTCCAGGTAAGCCGTAACATGGCCGCTTGAGCCAACCCCATCCACCTGGAACTGGGTGTCGACGACCGGACCCCATCCGAGATCAGCCGCTCCGTACACTGTGGCATTCAGGGGGATTTCCACTCCATCGAGCCACACGGAGTTATAAGTGACTGAGCCGGAGGAATCCCGCGATATGCTCGCCTGCACGTGATGCCACGCATTCTGCGACCAGCTGCGCGGGTTGCAACTGGTTCCGCTCGCGCTGATCCAGGTGGGCTTCGGACTTTCGGCTGTGCCCTCGTTCGCCGTGTACTGCCACGTGCCGTCCCAGCCGCTGCATTGCACGCCGGTCAGCACCGTCTGACCGTTGGGCATCGTCTGGTTGATGTCGAATTCCAGATTGGCGAGGTCGCTGGCGGAACTGGTTAGATACACCCAGCCGTCGTAGAAAAAATTTTCGGCATCGACGTTGTCGGAAAAGGAGAGAGAGTAGCGCTCACCTCCGTTGTCGGTAAAGGTGGTCACAAACTGGCGCGAACTCCCGTAGAGGGTCGGCGAAGTAACCAGGGCCATGTAGCCGGTTGAGGTGCCCGACGTGCCGGAATCATGAGTTTCCTGCCACCCGCTCAGCCCTTGCAGGGCACTGACGATGTCGGCAGTCGACGGGATAATCGCGGTGGCGGTCGATTCGACTGTGACGGTGACATCGGTTACGCACGAAGAGCCATCGTCTCCCCAAGCCTTGACATGCAGCGTATGTGTTCCACTGGAGGCGGAAACAGAGGCATCGATCGATTGCGCATAAAAAACGGTGGTGTCGGAGCTGCTGTCGAACGAGTAACCCATGGACGCTACATTTTGTGAGGAGCACGTGGACGCAGAGGCAGAAAGCGTGAACGGCGAAGATACATCTGCATTGTTGGCTGGGCTGTTGACGGTCACTCCCGCCATTGCGGGGATGGTTGCGGAGACGGCAAGCGAGGAGGCGGCAAGAAGCGCTCGGGTAAACTTCATCGGATTCCTTTGAAGACGGATTTCTGGCGCAGTCTCCCCCGTCGCTCTCGTGCGGGAGCCGAACCCGTTCTCGGTTCTTGATGGGCTGTTCTGAGCGGCGCAGGAACACACGCGCCGGCGTCGCACTACTCAGCAACCTCTATCTCTGCGTCGGCGGTCCCGATGATCGTGCCACCTACCGCCGGACAAAGTTCCGATCCAAATCTCGAGCGCTCGTGCGTTTTCATGAGGTCGAAAAACTTTTTGCGTTCGCTTCGCACGCTCAAGATTGATCGCAGGCAACCTTTAAGAATGTTCTAGGGAATGGTTACACAATTTGTCGATCGCGGCAATCGTTTTTTGCGGATTTTTCAAGAAAAATTGCGGCGCGCGGGCATCCCCGTAATTCTTACGCGCATCGCGCAAAAACTTCTCCAACAAAATGTAAAAAGCGACGCGGATTCAGGAGCAAAACCTCAGCATTTATATTGCTTCCCGCTTCGCGGTTCACCAGCGAACCATGGTGAATTTGTCCACATACAACGTGGAGGCTCCGCTTGCGCCCGAACCGTCGATCTGGAAGTTCGCCATCAAATCTCCCGCAGCCCATCCAAGAGCAAACGCGCTGGGCACGGTTTCGTTAATGGGCGCTTCCACTCCGTCGAGCCACACGCCGTTATAGGTCACGTTGCCTGAATCGTCGCGCGAAGTGCTGATCTGCACGTGGTGCCATGTGTTCGGCGTCCAGTTTTCCGGATTGCAGGGCTGATTGGACTGAACCCACTTCACCACCGGCGCCTGCGGTGTTCCCGCATTTTCGCTGTAATCCCAGGTGTTCGAGTCGCCGGCGCACTGGAACGCATAAATAATGGTGTCTCCGTTGGCGACCACCTGATTGTTGTCCATCTCCAGGTTGCCCAGAACACTGCCCTCCTCGATCCACACTTCGGCGTCGTAGACAAAATTCGCCGCATTGGAGTCGTTCGCGTAAGAAACCGAGTAGAGCTCGCCGCCCCAGTCGGTGAATGCAGTGTTGAACTCAGCCGCTTCGCCGCTCAGCGAGGGATCGCCGACCAGGCTCATCGAGCCGACAGCAGTTCCCGGCGTGCCTGGATCGTGGTCCATCTGCCAGTTGGGGAATGTCTGGATTTGCGTCACGCTGATTGCATCGGAAGGAATGGTCGGTCCCGCTGCCGGCAACGAGATCACGTAATCGCCGCGCGCCATTCCGCTGCTGGTATATCCTTGCGCGACCGCGACGGCTTCGATCACCTCCGAACCGTTCACCGCGATGGGCCCGGAATACTGCGCCGAAGAGGTCGTGGGCGAGGAGCCGTCGGTGGTGTAGTAGATCGTCGATCCCGGAGTGGTCGTGGACAAGGTCACAGATTGCTTGCTGGTATAGGTTCCGGGCGCAGGCGAAAACGTCGGCGTCGCCGCCGTTGCCGGAGTCACGGTGATATTCAGCAGCACTTGATCGCTGGTCTGCTGGCCCCAGCACTTCACGTGCAAAACGTGCGCGCCTTCGCTCGCCGTGACGGATACGCTGAACGAAGTGGGCTCGATGACCGCCTGTCCATCGTCGAGCGAGTAACCCATCGACACCGCGGGCGCTGAAGCGCACGTGGTTACGCTGGCGACAAGCGCGAAGGGCGAAGCCACCTGAGCCCCGTTTTCGGGCGTGGTTACCGTAATATTCGACACCGGAGGCGCAACCACCGTGATATTCAGCGAGACCTCGGAGTTGACATCCTGTCCCCAGCACTTCACATGCAAAACGTGCGCGCCCTCGCTCGCCGTAACCGAGGCGGTGAAAGAAGTCGGCTCGATGATCGCCTGCCCGTCATCGAGCGAATAACCCATGGAGACCGCGGGCTTGGAGGCGCACGTGGTTGTGCTGGCAGTCAGGGTGAAGGGCGATGTGACCTGGGCTCCGTTTGCGGGAGTGGTCACGGTGATGGCGGATGTTGCCGTGGCCGCAGATGCCGTTGAGATGGCGGACAAAGTCGGCATTGTGCACGCCGTAAGCGCCAAGGCGGCACAAGAAAGAATTTTCATGATGAGTGCACTCAGATGATGAGCGCGTGCGCTGGTATCTCTTGCGGCTGCAGCCGGTGCCTTCGGTGGGAACAGCATGTTGACCAAACCTCGTATCTTGCCTTGCGCGGCTCGCATCGTTGCCATTCGCCTTGCAGGACCGGATTGAAATTGCCCAGAGAGTCAGTGGACGCAAAACTGCTGCGCCCTGCGCGCTGCCGGCTGCAGGAAGGACCTGGAAGAGGAGAATGCGGAAGCGTGATCGGGCGCTTTAGGGCTACTTGCTTTGCGCCTTCGCCATGCGGCCACGGAGAGGAACGATCCCGCCCGGATTACGCCCGCAAATTTCCCTCGCCGCTTTTTCTGGAGAAACATTCATCTCCACGCAAAGCGGTCACGTGCGCAAGCGCGGCAGAAATCCCCGATATCCGGAAATCGTTCCGGGCAGGGTCGGTCTTGCTCCCATGAATTACGGTTGAGATCATAGGCCGAGCCGCGAATGCGTCCTTCCAGAGTCGCCAAACAACTGGCATCTTGCGCAAGGACCCTACACCCGCGGGGCAGACAAACGCCCATCGAAGCTGGCTCGGTGTCAATAGAGGGTTCTTTGGTAACGAGTATAGGCGGTAACTTAGGGGTGTCAACTAGAACTTTCAGGGGAGATACATCCCTCGATGGAGTCAGGCGCGGTAATTTGCATTCGCCATCTTTCCTGCTTCAAGGGTCCACGCGCATTTGTCCGGCGATAGCGACTGATGAAGGTCAAACGGAAGACACCCACTCACGCGCCGCTCCCATTTTTACTGCGAGCCGCCTGCAGGCGTGGCCTTCCGAAACAGGTTTGCCGGTCTTCGCTTTGCCAATCGTCGGGCCGGGGGCTCAACCGAATATCGGGATCGAATGAAAGCGCAACAAAGAAAAACCCTGCCGGCCACCGCTCGCTTTTACGAGGCAGCAGCCGGCAGGGTCTGTTGGGTTGCGTATCGTTCGCTTGTGGTCGGTCTTATTGCACCGTGATCGCCACCGAGGTACTCACCATCGTCGATCCGCTGATTCCGCTCACCGTGATGGTATAGGCGCCCGCAGTTGTTCCGGAACTGCTTTGAGCGCCGATTCCATCGGAGCTGACGCACCCGCTGGCTGCGGCCGTGAGAATCGCGAACACGATCAGGCTGAAGAACGTTCTCCACCTGCGCCGCCGAATGGGCAGACAGAAAAAGAGCAGGGTAGCAAGGCTGGCGCCCCCGCCAGCCACAAATAATTGGGGAACCGCGGTGTTCGATGCCGTGTTGGCGGGCGCAGTGCTGTTCACCGTGAGCGTGGCGGTGACCGCGCCCGAGGCGATGGCCGCGGGCTGGGTCACGGAGCAGGTGGGCAAATCCACGGCTCCCGCAGGGGCGGAGGTTACCGCGCAAGCAAGCGCTACCGTGCCCGTGAAGCCGCCGCTCGGTGTGATGGTAATGGTTGAAGTCGCCGAGCCGCCCTGCGGAATGGACGCCGCAGGCGAGGCGCTCAGTGCGAAGGTTGTCGGTCCTGTCGTGCCCGTCAGCGCGGACGTTGTGTACGTCCAGGTGAGGATCTTCTGGCTTGCTGTAAGTCCGCCCGTTCCTCCCGTAAATCCGACATACGCCATATTGCCGCCCACGATCTGCGGAATGTTGATTGCCTGCGAGGTGGTAAAGGTGTCGCCGGTTACAGGATCGCTCAAGTTCAGGGTCAGCGTGGTGCCATCGTACGTGAGCTGCGCCTGAATGCCATCGCCGCTGCCCAGCTCGATCCCGCTGGGGCTGATGTCGATAGTCGGGCTCACCGGCGGTTCTCCATCTGTGTAGAAGCCGGTCGAGTCGCTCCCTTCGTTCTCGTAATTGTAGAAGTTGAACTTGACCGCGACGCTCTGCTGAATGCCCTGGTAGCCGAGTCCGGCCGAGTCGCCGCCAAGGGCGTTCGCTCCCATATTCTGAATCGTGAACGTAATGCCGTTGCCTTCCGCGTTCGAGAGCTGGAACTCGAAATTGGTGGTGAACGTCGTGATATTGATGGGCGCGTCCCAGAAGACGCTGCCAGCCTGCCACAATTGGCCGTCGGTCAACTGCAGACGGGTGTCGTCATCGGCCACGGCGCTGCCATTCAAGGTGAGCCCGGCGGTTGAAGAAAAGCCCGTGCTGAAGTTGATTGAAGTGCCTCCGTTCTGAATCACGTATGCCGCCGTTCCCACGTCGCTGTTTTCGAGGCTGGGGTCGATGGCGATGGCTTCTATCGTCATCGAGGCCGCGACGGCGATCGCGCCCGTATACGGGGTCGACGAGGCCGACGGCGTAGTGCCGTTGGTGGTGTAGTAAATCTTCGCGTTAGCATCGGCATCGGTGATCGTCACCGACTGCGCATTCAGGTAAGTTCCCGCGGCCGGCGAGAAAGTCAGGAGCGGCGTTTGGTCGGAGAAGGTGAACGTCGCCGTGTTTACTCCGCTCTGGAGGTAGCCGGCCGCGCTGGCTATCGCTTCCAAAGTCGTATCCGTGGTCACGGTGATCGGTCCTGTGTACTGCGTCGATGCGGGCGTGGGCGCGGTTCCGTTCAGCGTGTAGTAGATGTTTGCATCCGCCGTCGTTGTGGCAAGCGTCACCGTGGCTGTCGAGGCGAACGTGCCGCCATTCGGAGTAATGGTGGGTGCAGCCGCGCTCGGCTCACCGTTGAGCAGGCCGTACACGTCCACTTCCCCATTCGCCGCCACGTACACCTTGCCGTTGGTCACAATGGGGATGGAAAACTTGTTTGCCGGTCCGGCTGCATCGCGCGTGGAATTGGTGTCGCTTTCGTAAATGGTGCTGGTGAGCTCATTGGCATCCCACGCGTAAAGCACGGCGGGCCCATCGGTGTTGAATTGGTCTGAGCGCACTGCCCAGGCGACGCCGTCCGCGGTGCCGTTGGAAGAGATGGAGAACGACGGGCTGGGAAAGTTGGACGTGATCGTCGTATCCGTGCTCGATGCCGTGGTGCTCATCACACCGCTGTTCATCAGGAACAGCATCGGTGAGCCGAACTCCGGCCAGAGATAGACATTGCCGTTCCAGTAAGCCGCGGTATTCCAGAATCCCTCGCCCTCCGGCGTGATGCCTGTAATCTCCTGGAGCGCAGTGGCATCGGACGACGCGCTTCCGTTATTGCCCCCGAGATTGTCGCGGTTGAGAACCGTGATGCGTCCCTCTTTTCCCCCTTCCACCAGGATGTGCGGATAGGCTCCCTGCTGGTCGGGCACCATGAGAATCCCGCCCGAGCCTAGATCCCAGTCGTGGCTGTTCAAAGTCTCGTAGTTGAAGGGGGTAAAAGCATCTGTGGGCGTAAGCCCGCCGTTGGCAAGGCTGATGTCGACAACACTCTCGCCCAGCTCGCTGCTGGCGTTGAACGGCGGATACGTGGTGTTGGTTCCATTTCCCGTGACCAGAAACATGCGCCCGCCGGTTGCGTCGTCGTCAATGGGCATGCCCGCTCCCGCGGCCCACACGCCGGCGCCGTCTCCATTTGGGGAAAGACACAGGACCGCGCTTTGTGCAAGCGTGGTGGCGTTGTAGGCGAACACCCAACCATGCCAGGGGCCGTTGTCGCCGTGCGCCGCGTAACCGAAGTAGACATATCCGTTGTAGTAGTCGAGCGCGGTACGCTGGTTCTCCCAGAGCGGGCTGAACGTCAACTGCCCGCCGGAGCTGCCGTTGCCGGTTCCGGCAACCGTCGCCGTCACCACCACGGGGCTGCCCGGCTCCTCCGCGCCGGTGACGATGTTGATGGCATGGAGACGCGAGTAATACGTGCCATTCTCCTTGGTCGCAGCCACCACGTACATGATGTTGGCGGCGGGATTGATCGTGGGCGTGCCCGTGATACCGACGGTCGGAGCCACATCCGGCGAATCGGTGTCGCTCCATGGCACGGCGGTCGCGCCCGCACTCGCTCCATGCGCTGACGTGAGCAGGCTGACCTGCCAGATCGGATTTGCATCCGCGCCGCCATTCGAATCGGCGTCGAAAGCGTAGATCGAATCGTTCTCCGTGCAGACAAAAAGCACGTTGTGCACATTTCCGTCGCTCATGGTGATGTTGGGCACATAGAGCGGCTGCGCGTATACCGTGCTGTCCACGGGCATCGCGAACAGTTTGCCGAATGAATTTACATTCACGTTCTGCGGCGTCAGTGCGGTCTCATCGGTGTTTTGCCCGGCGTGCGTCAGATCGTAACGCCAGGTGAGAACCGGCACGGGTGTTGGCGTCTGCGCCGGCAGGCTCGGTCTGGTCATGCAGAGTGCGCACAGTGCCAACGGGCAAAGCGTGGCGAGTTTTCTCAGTGTTTTGGTCCTGGCGGAATTCAAATCAAAACTTGCACCCTGGGGGAACGGGAAATGTGTAAACATGCGCTTCTACCTTCGCCAAGTTAGGGATTTGAGGCCCGCGCTTGAAGAAGTCGGAGCCGCCTGGCACGAACACACGCATCGAAGTGCGCACCCACCCTCACGAAAGAACTCAAGGGTTCTTTCCGGGAACACACGGACACGCCAGTACGGCAAACTCCCTTCGGCAAAAGGACCCTGGTCGTTTACGAGCGCAACAACGATGTAACAATAGGAATCTTTCGATTGCGAACGCTCCGCACAGCTTCGGAAGCGACTATTTGGATGACCTCCGGGCTGGCTGCGGTTGCTTCAATCCCGGGTAATCCGTTTTCGCCATATGACGCATCAAAGTGTTGGCAATGCATGCGAACATGCCGGGCAACATGATCGCTCCCCGTCGCGCGCGCGGCTCTGCGCTGCTCCCGCGCATAGTCCTGGGCTCTCTTCCGTTAATCGCGCTTCTGCCCGTGTCCGGTACTACGCTGGCGCAACAGGCCGCGCAGGCGCCGCTTGGCATTGCCTGGGAGGTGCGCGGGCAGTGGCATGTCGCCGGAAGCAATGCGTCTCTTCTCAGTGGCGATGCGATTCCGCCTGCGGCTCTTCTGCAGCCGGGCGATGAGGCAGGCAGTCACGCCATCCACATTTTTCTTCCTGATGGGCAGCGCATTTTTTACGAATGCTTCGCCCCGGCCGATTGCGCACACGGCTTCCGCGTGCCCCCGCTCTACCGCAGGCCCGATCCCTTTGCCGTGGAAATGCTGGCGCGCATTCGTGCCGCGTGTGCGCATGACAATTATTCGCCCGCCGCACGCGGAGAGGTGCGCCCCCTGCCTCGCGATGAGGTGGTCGCCGTCATCGGCGCCGGTAGCCGCGTCCAGGTCGCCGGGCTCGCCGCGGACTTGCCGAATGGCCGCTACACGTACGATCTGCTGCCCGTCGATCGCATCGTTCCGGCGGAGTTCCATCGCGCGCTCGAAAAAGGCGGGCGCTCCCTTATGCTCGCGCTGCCTGGCGCCGGACTCTACGATTTGCGCATCACCGACGACCGCAACGTTCCCCGCATCGATCTTTTCGTTGCCGCGATCCGCGCCGCGGACTCGGTGAGCATCGCCGGGCCGTTTCAGCGCGCCTCTGCGCTTTTGGGCGATTGGAATATCGATTATCAGGGCTGGCCCATTCATGAATTTCAGTGGGCTTATCTCGAATCGCTCGTGCTCAACATCCGGCCGCAGCGTGCCGCCGCACCGGTCGCGGTGGCGCTTGCCGGCGCATCGTCCTCTGCATTGGAGGTAACCGCCGAGCCGGCATTCTCGCCCCGTCCCGGCGTATTCCTGGGCGACACCGCCGTGACTTTGCGCTGCGCCACGCCCGGCGCCACCATGCACTTCACCGTGGATAATTCGCAGCCGCTCGACCGTTCGCCAGTCTACACGGCGCCCATCATGGTGAAGGGAACCGAGCTCACGGTGAAAGCCTATGCCTCAGCGCAGGGCAAGAAAGACAGCGCCGTCGTTACCGGAATCTTTCGCATTCAGGATCAAGACCAATAGGCACCCGGAATCGGGTCTGTTTGCCGTCGAATCCGGGTCGCCCCGCAAACCATCCGGACTGGAGCGATCGAGCACCGGAGCCCCCCGGTGTGGCAACCTAGAAGGTTGGAGGATTCTTCTTACATGCCTATCGAGTCGCCCTCCGCCGCCAACGCTCGCCTCCACGTTTGGGACGGAGGCGGCGCGGCTTCAGCCGACGCGCTCTCGGCCTGGGTGAGTGCGCGCCTGGCTGAGCACGAAGCCGCCATCGCCCGTTTGCTCGCCGTGGAAGGCGAGCGGACGCCTGCGAATTCGCTGCGCGAGTACGACGCGGCCATTGAGCAGTTGAGCCTGGCCGGCGCCCAGGCCGGGATTCTCAATTCGGTCGCCGCAGATAAGGCGGTGCGCGACCAGGCCCAAACTGAGGCCCAGCGCGTATCGGTTGCCGCCAGTGCGCTGAGTCTCAATCGCGAAGTATACGAAGCCCTGAGTGCCATCAACCTGGAAGGCGCGACCGCGGCGACCAGGCACTATATCGAGCGTACGCTGCTCAGTTATCGCCTGGCCGGCGTGGACAAGGACCGCGAAACCCGCCTCCGTCTCCAGGCGCTGCACGAAAAAGCCACGCGGCTCTCGCTCGAATTCAGCCGCAACATTCAGGAGGGCGCGAAGACCATCGCAGCCTCGGGAGACGAGCTCGACGGACTTCCCGCCGATTATCTTGCTCGCCACCCCTTCAACGAAGACGGCAACGTGGTTCTCTCCACTGACCCGCCGGACATGCAGCCGGTGATGACCTTCGCTTCCAGTGCGGCGCTGCGCGAGCGCATGTTTCTCGCCTACAACACGCGCGCCTATCCGGTGAACCGCAAGATTCTCCTTGACCTGCTGGCCACGCGCCAGGAAATTTCGAGCGTGCTCGGGTTTGCGAACTGGGCCGATCTGGCTACCGCTGACCAGATGATGGGTTCGGCGAAAAATGCGCGTGAGTTTCTGGCCAAACTCGACGAAGCCAGCCGCGACGGCGCGCGCAACGAGCACAAACTGGTGCTCGATTTTGCGCGCGAGCGCCAGCCCGGCCTGGAGGCCATCGACATTGCCAGCCGCAGTTATTGGTACGAGCAGTTTCGCCGCTCGGCCTTCGACTTCGACTCGCAATCCGTGCGCCCTTATTTTCCTTACGCGTGCGTCGAAGCCGGCGTGCTGCAGACGGCGGCGCGTCTCTTCCAGGTTGAGTTCCGCCCCTCGCCCGCGTCCGCGTGGCATCGCTCGGTCACAGTCTTCGACGTCTTCGACGGTGACCGGCATCTCGGTCGGTTTTATCTCGACATGCATCCGCGCGAGGGCAAGGACAAGTGGTTTTCCGCGGCGCCCGTGGTTACAGGTGTGCGCGGGCGCGTCTTGCCTGAAGCGGCGTTAATCTGCAATTTCCCCGGCGGCGACGACGAGCCGGCCCTGCTTGCGCCGCAGCCGCTCGATGCGCTCTCCGGAGAGCCGGAGCACATTCCCCAGCAACAGCACGAGCTCGAAGCCCGAGCCGCACAACAGGAGCGCGAATACAAAAAGCCCGTGCCCCGCGATCCCGGCCTGTTGCAATACTCTGATGTGGTTACGTTCTTCCACGAGTTCGGCCATCTCATGCACGCCATTCTCGGCGGCCACACCGAGTGGGTGGGGCTTTCAGGATTTGCCACCGAGGGCGACTTCATTGAAGTTCCCTCGCAGATGCTCGAGGAGTTCTTTCGCGATGAAGAGCTGCTGGTGTCCTTTGCCCGGCACTACGAGACCGGCGCGGCCCTTTCCGCAAAACTCATCCAGGACCTCAAGCGCGCGAGCGCGTTCGGCCGCGCCGACTGGATGCGCGCCCAGCTTTACTACACCATGCTCTCGCTCGACTTGCACGACCGGGAACCTGCCGGTATTGACCTCGATGCGATCACCAAGAGTCTCTACCAATCGCTGCAGCCGTGGACCTGGATCGAAGGCAACCACATGTATGCGAGCTTCGGCCATCTTACGGGCTATTCGTCGAATTACTACACCTACGCCTTCGACAAGGTGATCGCTCTGGATTTCTTCGGTCAGTTCGATCCCGGCAACCTGCTCGGTTGCGAGGCCGGCGCGCGCTACCGCAAGACCGTGCTCGAGCAGGGCGGCTCGAAACCGGGACGCGAAATGGTGCGCGACTTCCTCGGCCGTGACGAGGAATTTGCCGCCTTCACGCGCTGGCTGAATGAGGAGTTTGAACCGCAAAACTCAAACGGCCGTCCCGCTGACTTGCTGACTCGCTGACTTGCTCAAAATGACTGCCAATGATTTTCGCCGCATTGCCCTTAGCCTGGAAGGCGCCGAGGAAGGCTCCCACATGGGCGCCGTCGACTTTCGCGTCGGCGGCCGCATCTTCGCCACGCTGGCCTCGGTGAAAGAGGGCTACGGCAATCTCATGATCACGCCCGAGCTGCAGGCTGCATTCATCGCCGAGCGCCCTGATTTGTATCTACCCATCCACGGCGGGTGGGGACGCATGGGCATGACTCACATCCGCCTCGCCGAGGCTGACGAAGACTCCCTTCGCGGCGCCCTGCACACGGCGTGGAAGCTGCGCGTCGAAAAGAACAGGGAATCGCGCAAAAAGGCCGCCGCTCCCGCAAGACGGACAAAGGATTCTCCGTCCGGCAGGAAGCGAAACTCCAACTGAATTGTTTTTGTACGCAGCGAAACTTTCCCGCAAGGAGGCAGATATGAAAGTCGGAGTTCTCGGATCAGGGGATGTGGCGCAAACACTGGCCGCCGGTTTGGCAAAGCATGGGCATCAGGTAAAAATCGGCAGCCGTTCGCCGGAAAAACTGGGCGAATGGGCGGCGCAGAACCCCAAAGTCGCAACCGGGACGTTTGCGGAGGCGGCGGAATTCGGCGACCTGGTGTTTCTCGCCGTCAAAGGCAACGTGGCCGCGAACGCACTCCGCCTGGCCGGCGCGAAAGACCTGGCCGGCAAACCGGTGGCCGACGCTTGCAACCCCATTGCCGACGCTCCGCCCGTGCACGGCGTGCTTCAACTCTTTACCGGGCTCAACCAGTCGCTCATGGAGCAGTTGCAGAGCGAGTTTCCCGAATCGCATTTCGTCAAGGCCTTCAACTCCGTCGGCGCCCCGCGCATGGTCGATCCGCATTACGCCGCGGGCAAGCCCACAATGTTCATTTGCGGCAATCATGAGGTCGCGAAGAAAGCGGTCGGCGGCATCGTGGAGCAATTTGGATGGGAAGTCGCGGACATGGGCGGCGCCGAAGCTGCGCGCGCTATCGAGCCGCTTTGCATACTGTGGTGCATTCCCGGCTTTTTGCGCAACGAGTGGACGCATGCCTTCAAATTGCTGAGGAGCTGAAACGGAAGCCAATGGCGAGCGGACAGGAATTTCAGGGGCGATGGGCTCTGGTGACGGGCGCGAGCGCGGGCATTGGCGCCGCGCTGGCCCGCGAGCTTGCGGGCCGCGGCGCGAAACTGATTCTCAGCGCGCGCCGCCGCGAGCGGCTTGAAGCCCTGCAGGCCGAACTTGCAGGGAGGGGAATTGAAACCCGCATCGTGGTGGCGGATCTCAACGACGCCGCTGCGCCGCAGCAGATCTTTGATGCCACTGCCGGCGCCGGTCTCGCCGTCGACATTCTCGTCAACAATGCCGGCCTCGGCCATTACGGCGAGTTCTACCTCACCGAGCCCGAACAGGAGTTCAGCCAGGTCCGCGTCAACTGCGAGGCCGTGGTGCGCCTCGCGCGGCATTTCGTTCCGCTCATGGTCGAGCGCCGGCGCGGCTGGGTGCTCATCGTGGCCTCCACCGCAAGCTTTCAGCCGGTTCCCTACATTTCCACCTACGCAGCCACAAAAGTATTCGATCGTTTCTTTGCCCTCGGCCTGGCAGAAGAGGTGGCGCGCTTCGGCGTGAGAGTCACCGCGCTTTGTCCCGGGACCACGGAGAGCGAATTCTTCGATGTGGCCGGCGCGCAGAGATTCAAGGGCCGCGATCTCCAATCGGCCGAAGAGGTCGCCCGTCGCGGCGTCGATGCGCTCGTCCGCGGCAAGCGCCTTCTTATTCCCAGGCTCGACCGGCGCTTCGCCGCCTTCCTGGTGCGGTTTGTTCCCGTGCGCCTGATCACGCGCGTGGTTGACAGAATGGCGCGGCCCAAGCCGGACCCTGCCCGGTAAATGTTGCGCCCCTTGCCAGCGCCTTGCCGGCGTGATGTAAAAAGGCCTGCGAAAGGAATTCCTCCCATGAGACCGGGTTTTCTGCCGATCGCGCAATTCTTTGCGCTATGCACTGTTTGTTCCGTCGCCGCATCCTGGTGCGCGCAGCAGCCAGCGCAGCCAAAACCGGAAGACACTGAGGTCTGGCAGCCGGTTCCCAAAATCGTCACCCCTGGCGCCACTGACGCCGCTCCACCCTCCGATGCGATTGTTCTCTTCAACGGGAAAAACGAGGATGAGTGGGTCTCGGCGCAGGACCATACGCCGGCGCGGTGGTTCGTGCACCATGGCGTGCTTACCGTAAACAAGGCGCCCGATGTGGGCAACATTGAAACCAGGCGCAGATTCAAGGATTATCAACTCCACATCGAGTGGAAGATTCCTGAAGACATCACCGGCAGTGGACAATCGCGCGGCAACAGCGGCGTCTTTCTGGCTTCCACTGGTCCCGGCGATGCGGGCTATGAGCTGCAGGTGCTCGACTCATACAACAACTCGACCTATGTCAACGGCCAGGCCGGCAGCATCTACAAGCAGAGCGCTCCTTTAGTCAACCCGGATCGCCCGCCCGGCCGGTGGCAAACCTACGACGTGATCTGGATCGCGCCAAGATTCAATCCGGATGGTTCGCTGCAAACGCCCGCCTTCGTCACCGTTTTCTTCAACGGCGTTCTGGTGCAGAACCATTTCGCGCTCACGGGGCAGACGCTTTACATCGGCCAGCCGTTCTACAAGGCGTACGACGCTGCGCCCATCAAGCTGCAGGCGCACGGCGACAAGAGCGCGCCCATCAGCTTCAGAAACATCTGGGTGAGAGAACTGGATTAAGGTGCGCCCCCGGTTGACGCCGGGCTTTTCGGGCTGCTTCAGGCGTACACGTTGACGCTTGCTCCGCTGCCGGCATTGCCTGCGCTCGGCGCGGCGGTCGACGAAGAGGAAGAACTGCCGTCGGTCGCGGCAGTTGCCGTTGACCCGTAATTCGCCTCCAGCATGGCCAGATCGGGATCGGTTGCGCTCGAAGACGGGTCGAGTCCGTAAGCGCTGTCGAGGATTGTGGTCGTAGGATCGGCCGTGGTTGAAGACGACGCTCCCGCATCGGGAAAATCCAGCAGCTCGTCCACCTCATCAACCGTCTGCGCCACGGCGCTCTCGGCGTTCTCGACGGCGATCGGCGGCTGACTCTTGAGATCGTTCTGGACGGTGGCGAATGCCTGCTGTGCGTCAGAGAGATTGCCCGCGCTGAGCGCATTGCCCAGCGCTGTCATGTCGCTCGAAAGCTGCGAATTGGAGCCGGAGTTGCTCGAAGCGGAGTTCTGGCTCAGCTTCTGGTAAGAGTTGAATGCGGTTTGCGCTGCGCTCAGGTTGCCCGCGGCCAGGTTCTGCTGGAGCGACTGCCACGCCTGCTGTGCCCCACCCACGTTGCTGGTGAGGGCAATGTACTGGGAAAATCCCGCCGTAGATAAAGCTGCAATCGCCATCGCCAAAGCTTCTCCGCAAGAAAATACTGAGATTTCAGGATTCCTTATCGGCTCTGGGAGCATCTTCCGCACTTTTTCCCAAAGCGGACATGCACCAAAGTAAGGTGTTGGCAGGCGTTACTTTGCGGTTATTGTGAAGACAGTATCCCAAAGGTTTTGTTACCGTCGATTCGCAGTGAACGGTCACCCCATTCGGAATCCAGCCGATTCCGCGAGAGGCAATCATGCATTTGTCTCTGCATCCCCCGGGCCGGCCGCATCTTCCTCGGCCATCGGCGCGCCTTCCGCGCGCACTCCTGATTCTGGCGCTGAGCTTTTTCCCGGGCTGCGCCTTCGCTCAAGGCGCTTCACATAACGCGGCACTCGGAGCCCCGAGTTTTGACGCCCGCGATGCGCAGGGCCTCACTCCGCTCGTGTCCGCCGCGTCCGAGGGCGATACCGCACGCGTCAAGTCGCTGCTCGCCGCAGGAGCAGGCGTGAACGCGACCGCGGCTGACGGCCGCACCGCGCTCATCGCCGCCGCCGAGAGCGGCAAGATCGATGCCGTTGCGGCGCTTATTGCCGCCGGCGCCAGTCTCGATTGGTCTTCGCGCGGCACGGGCACGGCGCTGAATGTCGCGGAAAACACCGGCCAGGCGCAGATTGCCGCGCTCCTTCTCCAGTCGGGCGCGCACTCCACCGGCAAATCTGTGGGCGATAGCGTTTGCGTCCGGCCCTGGGCAGGCGACGGCTTCTGCGGTACGGTGCGCTCGTTCAATCCGCGCTCGGTCGAGATCGAAATCACAAAACTTGTTGGCTGCGCCGGGGGCTGCCAGGCGCGAGCCGAGTGCTCCGCGGCCAGGCTGGTCGGCGGCAGCAACGGCGTTCAACCCGGCGACCGCATCGCCGTCCCCAGCTGGTGCCTGACGCAGACGGGGGTGAAGCCATGAAGCGTGCGCACGCGTTCTCCCCCCGCGCCCTGCGCTCCGTTGCTCGAATCCTGCTGGCCGTGCTGACTACCTTCGCCGGCTCGCACAGAGCCGCGGCTCAAAGCCAGTCAGGCTTCCAATACAACGGAATCGATTTCACCGACTACACCCAGGACGGCTATCTCTCGAGCTCGGAGGCTGCGCAAACCATCCGCGAAACCAGCGCCAACTATACCGCCGTGGTGGCCACCTGGTACGTGCAGACCTACGATTCGAACTCCATTGCACCGGAGACCACTTCGTCTCCTGGCTACGATGCCAGCACCGATCCGCTATCGCCCGCTGACGCCGCCGTGATCGCGGCCATCCAGGCTTTGCAGGCACAGGGCGTCACGGTCGCGCTCAAGCCGCACGTAGACTCGATTGACGGAACCTGGCGCGGCGACTTCACCTGGCCTACGACGGACACCACCACTGCCGAGCAGCAGGCATGGCTCACGGCGTGGTTCACCAGCTACCAGTCTTTCATCCTGCATTACGCGCAGATCGCGTCGCAGAACGGCGTGGGCATTCTCGTCATCGGCACGGAGTTCACCATGCTCACCGGCAACACCTGCGCCGGCACTTGTGAATCGTACTGGGAGCAATACGTCATCACTCCGCTGCGCCAGCAGTATCCCGATCTCACCCTGGTTTACGGCGCCAACGCCACCAGCGCCGGCGACGAGTTCACCACCGTCTCCTTCTGGAATGACGTCGACATCATCGGCGTCGACGGCTATTTCCCCATCGACAACTCGGCCGACTGCAACACCAGCACGCCTCCCGATCCTACGCTGGCGGAGCTTGAGAGCGGCTGGACCGACAACCCCTGTGCCGGTGATTTCAACGCCGTGGCCGCGCTTGAAAATCTCTCCAGCGCCTATCCCGGCAAGCCGCTCATCTTTACCGAGATCGGCTATCCCAGCGCGACCGGCTCGAACGCGGCCCCGTACAACTACACACCCACCGGTGCGTACGATGAAGCCGAGCAGGCCAACTGCTACGAAGCATTTTTCGAGGTGTTCAGCCAGCAGACCTCCTGGATGAAAGGCGTTTTCTGGTGGACGTGGATGGTTTCGCCGCCTGCGGCCAATGACACCGGCTACTCGCCGCAGAACAAGACCGCCGGAGACACCACGCTCCCCGAATGGTTCGGCTCGCAAACGCAGGGTTTCACGCTTGCGCCCGCCAACTCCGCGCTCACTTTGAGCCAGAGCTCGAACACCTCCACCCTCATCTCCATCACGCCGCTTGACGGGTTCAACGGAACTGTCACTTTGGCCGCCTCCGGCTTGCCCACCGGCGTTACTGCGTCCTTTACCGCGGGCAGCGCGGCCAACACGCAGATCCTTGCACTGGCTGCCGGCAGCACGGCTGCGGCGGGGAATCCGGTAACGGTCACCATTACGGGAACCTCCGGCAGCCTGACCGCAACCACCACCATCGCGCTCACGGTGGTTGCCCTCCCGCCGGGCTTTAAACTCAGCGCCTCGCCCGTCAGCTTGTCCGTGGGCCAGGGCGGCACAGCCACCAGCACCATCACGGTCACCGATATTGGCGGATTCACCGGCGCGGTCACGCTGGCTGCCACGAACCTGCCCAGCGGCGTCACCGCATCTTTCGGAGCCGGCAGCGCCACAGGCACGCAAGTCATCACCCTGAATATCGGCGATTCCACGCCGACGGGAAGCGCCGCGGTGACCATCACCGGAACCGGTACTTCCGGCTCGCAGACTCTCACCGCCAGTGCGACCATCGAGCTCACCATCGGTCCGCCCAACTTTACCGTCGCGGCCGGGCTGCCCACGCTGGATGTAGCCCAGGGCAGCGCCAACTCTGAGACCGTAACGGTGACTGAAGCCAACGGATTCAGCGGCAGTGTGACGCTCTCCGCGTCCGGGCTTCCTTCCGGAGTCACGGCATCCTTCAGCCCCAATCCCACCACCGGCTCAAGCGAGCTTACCCTCACCGCAGCCAGCTCAGCCTCACTCGGTGGTCCGGTGACCGTAACTGTGACCGGAACCAGCGGAAGCCTGAGTGACTCCACCACCATTCAGGTCAGTGTCGAGGTCCCGCCCAGTTTCACGCTGTCCACGCAGAACCAGGCCTATTCTGTCGCCGAGGGCGAAAACACGACCATCCCTGTCGCCATCACTGATCTGGGCGACTTCAACGGCAGCGTCACATTCACCGTGACCGGTGTGCCGAGCGGCGTGACCGGCAGCTTCAGCCCCAATCCCACCAGCAGTGCCTCCACCACGCTCACTCTCACCGCCTCGGCAACCGCCACAATCCAGGGGCCGATCAACATCACCGTGACCGGCACTTCCGGCAGCAGCGTTCAGGAGGTCACGATCGCGCTCTCCGTAACCGGAGCTCCCGGCTTCACCTATAGCGGCAACCCCGACGCGTCGATTTCGATTGAACCCGGGGCGACCTCGGGCAACACCGCGACGATCGCCGTCATTGGGACGAATGGATTTACCGGAACCGTCAACCTCACCTGCGCCATCACGCCGGTGGTGGCCGACGGTCCCTCATGCACGCTTTCGCCCGCCGCAGTGGCCATCAGCGGGAATACAGCCGCCGCTTCCTTGCTTACCATCGTCAGCGCTGCGCCAGGCAGCGCCAATGCACCAGGCAGCGCCAGGAGCGAGCCGAAGAACCTCATCTGGCCCTCGGCTGGAGGAACCGCGCTCGCCGTGGTTCTGTTAGTCTTCGTTCCCCGGCGTCGCCGGAACTGGCTCGCTATGGTCGCGTTCCTGGCGCTGGCCGTTTCCCTCTCGGTGCTCGGCTGTGGCGGCAAGAGCGGAGGACCAGGAACCACCCCCGGTCCGTACACCGTCACCGTAACCGGTACCTCCGGCTCGACCACCGCTAACGTCGGCACGGTCTCCCTGACCATCGAATAGCGAGGACGGGGGTTCGGAGAGCTGCCGGCAACGGACCCCTTTCTCCTAGATCGGCAAAACCTGGCAAACAGAAGGCGAAGCTTGCCCGGAATTACCCCAGGCAGCTCCTCCAAATGTGGGATTTCCACACCTGCATGCCATGTGGAAAAGTTTTCTTTCCTGTGCATATTTCCGGGGTGCAACCTTTTCCCGCAATTCGCATCTGTAAGAGTAACAAGCAGAGGCTTCCCCAAGATGTCCTACCGAAGAAAGGTTTCAACTCCTTTTTGAGGGTCCATTCGGACCTCTTCCCAAACACCCCCCTGGATTCCCTCCCTTACTTGCCTCTCAAATGGGCCTGCCGGAAGGCAGGCCCAACTTACGTCTCGGCCACTTCGCCCTGAACCAAGCTCCCTGCCGCCGATTCTCTTCGAGCAGATTCATCCCGCTACAATCGAGGGTTATCCACCTCGTTATGCCGCCTCCTCGCCGCTCCGCTTCAACGTCCCCACATGATCGCGCCGGCCGTCTTTCCGATGCGGCTTTCGAAGATGCCGGCGAAGAAACCGGGTTGACTCGGAGCCACCGAAAGAATCTCCGCCTCGCCCGCCCCCGGCGCCTGGAGCCCTCAATGCGCGCGGAGTTGGCCCATACGGCGCCCATTCCGCTTGTGGCGCCGAACGGCGTCCGCTGGTTGCCCGTTGCAGGCTGGGACAATTCCTGGCTGTGGAGCGGGTTCAGCACCAGGCTGGGCGGTCTGAGCCGCGCGTATTGCGGTGAAGAAGCGCCATCAGAGCTCAACCTCGGCTTCACGCCCGAGGATCCAAGGGAGACTGTCATCCGCAATCGTCGGCTTCTGGCTCAAGCCGTCACCGGCAATCCCGCCACTCCGCTCATAACCGTCCGGCAATTCCATTCGAATCTGGTTGTGGTTGCAATTCCTGGCGACGCCGCGCGCGAGCGCCCGCACAGGGCGGACGGCCTTCTCTGCGCGCAGCCGGGAGTGCTCGTCGGTGTGCAAACCGCGGACTGTGTTCCTGTACTGGTGGCCGACCGCAGGCAGCAGGTGGTCGGCGCTTTCCATGCCGGTTGGCGCGGCATCGTCAAACGCATCGTCGAAAACGGCATTGGGCGCATGCGCCTCGAATTCGGCTCCCGGCCTGCGGACCTCATCGCCGCCATCGGGCCCGGCATCGGTCCCTGTTGCTATGCCGTAGGCGAAGAGGTGCTCTCGGGGTTCGAATCGCAGTTTGCGTACGCACGCGAACTGTTTCACGAGGTCTACGATTCAGACCAGCTGCGGCAGCGTTACCCCCTGTTGTTCATGAACCAGCGCGCCCCCGGCCACGCACATGCCGGTGCTGCTCTTCACGTCGATTTGATTGAAGCCAATCGGCGCCAGCTGCTCGAGTCCGGAATCCCCGCAAACGCGATTCAGATTACGGGTGGTTGCACTCAGTGCCATCCGGATCTGTTTTTTTCTCATCGCGGCTCAGGCGGCCGCACCGGGCGCATGATGGCAGTGATTGGCATTCGCGCCAGCAAAGGCGCCACGCGAAGGTGAGAGCAAGGGCTTGAGGTTGAATCTGGATGCGGAAAGCGGTGCCGGCACCGGGCGCACGCTCAAACACGCATGGGGAGAATCTCAGGAAACAGCTTTGGCCGCTTCGCCGGGATTCACGAGGTCGCGCAACTCCTTGGATGGCTTGAAGTAGGGCACTTTCTTGGCGGGAACTTCCACGCGCTCGCCGGTCTTTGGATTGCGACCGATGCGCGGATTGCGCTGGCGGATGCGGAACGAGCCGAACCCGCGAATCTCAATCTTGTCGCCGCTCTGCAAAGCACCGATAACAGAGGAGAAGATGGTTTCCACGATTACTTCGCCGTCGCGGCGAGTGAGGTCGCCCAACGCGGTTACCTTCTCCACCAGGTCTGCTTTTGTCATGTCTCAAAGACCTCCGCTCTCAGCATAAAGGGATTCTGCCCACGAACGGGCGAAAAAAGCAAGTCCCCCCTGCAAATTAGCCTTTGCGCATCAGCGATTTGCCCGCCTCGCCACCCCCGCACGCCGCAGGAAATCGTCGCGGGGCCCAGTGCGCTATCATGGCTTGAATCCGGCCGGCCCTGGCACGCTCCCGACACTGGTGCTGTGGCTGGGCACGCACCCGCCGTGGAATCGTGTAAACGATGTCCTATCCGCAATTTAGCATCGTGATTCCCGCCTACAATGAGGCCGCGCGCATCCCCCGCACGCTGCGGGCGGTGGTTGCCTGTGTCCGCAGCCGCGGCTGGGCAGCGGAGATCATCGTGGTCAATGACGGTTCGCGCGATCGAACGGCCGAAGTCGTCCGCGCCTTCGCCGCCAAGAATCCTGAAGTCCGCCTGGTGGAGAACCCCAGCAATCGCGGCAAGGGCTACAGCGTGCGTAACGGCCTGCTCTGCGCCGTTGGCGAGACGGTGATGTTCACCGACGCCGATCTCTCCGCGCCCATTGAAGAGGCACAGGGCCTTTTCGATGCCATCACCCGCGGCGCCGACATCGCCATCGGCTCGCGCTGGCTTGAGCGTAGCCGCCAAACCATCCGTCAGCCTCTTTATCGCCGCTTCTTCGGCCGATGTTTCAACGCCGTTACCCGCGCCATCATGGGACTTCCTTTCGCCGATACGCAGTGCGGATTCAAAGCCTTCACGCGCGCCGCGGCGCAAACCGTCTGCCAGTTGCAAACCATCGATCGCTGGGGCTTCGATCCCGAAATTCTCTTCATCGCGCTCAAGCGCGGCTACCGCATCGAAGAAGTGCCCGTGAGCTGGGCGCACGACGAGCGCACGCGCATCAGCTATCTCAAAGACGGCATGCGCATGCTTCAGGACATCGCCATCGTGCGCTGGAACGCTCTGCGCGGCCGCTACGGCAGAGAGGTCGAGCCCATCCAGCGCGCCACGCTGGTCAAGTAATCCGGGCGCAGCTCCAGGGCGCAGCTCTCATTTTTCCCCGCATTCTGAGTCTTATCCGGGAGTCGATCCGTCCCTCTTCACAGGTTCCGGCAGGCCTCGGAAGACCACGCCGGAATCGCAACGATCTTTGAGAGGAACTTGGCATGATGCGCAAATTGGGGCTCACTGTTTTAATCTTTGCCGTCGGCTCCGTGGCCGCGCTGGCCGCGGACTTCAACGGCAAATGGAATGCACAGGTGCAGGGACGCAATGGCACGCAGACGCTGGTCTTCGACTTCCACGTCGACGGCGCAACCCTCACCGGCAAGATCACCACGCCGCGCGGCGACACCGACATCTCCAACGGCAAGGTCGACGGCGACACCATCACCTTCGACCAGGTGCTCAACTTCAACGGCAACTCGATTACCATCTCCTACACCGGCAAGGCCAATGGGGACACCATCGATTTCACCCGTCAGTTCGGCGCCGCCGGCGATCGTCCGCCGCAACAGTTCACGGCCAAGCGCGGAGATGCTTCCGCCACCCCGGCTGCGCCGCCGCAATAGCCTGTTTTCGCGGGTTGCGGACAAATCGGTTCGAGACCGGAGACGGGGAAATCCCCGCCTCCGCCGGTTAGGCCCAACGGCCGCATCTCTGATAAACTAAAGGTTCTGAAGACCACTCGCAGGAAGTTACCATGTCCATCCATCCCGTTATGCAGCGCCTGGCTGAGAAGCTCAAGCGCACCGATTTGCCGGAGTTCGTTCCCGGCGACCAGATCCGCGTTCAGGTGAAGATCAAGGAGGGCGACAAGGAGCGTTTGCAGGCCTTCGAAGGCCTGGTGATCGCCATCAACAACGGCCCGCAGGGCACCTTCACCGTGCGCAAGATGAGCTTCGGCCAGGGCGTCGAGCGCATCTTTCCTTTCAACTCCAAGGTCATCGACAAGATCGAAAAGATCCGCAGCTACAAGGTGCGGCGCTCCAAGCTGTTTTACATTCGCGGGCTGCGCGGCAAGGCAGCGCGCCTTAAAGAAATCGATCGCGAGTCCGGCAAAGTCCGCGCCTGAGCGGCTGATTTTTCCGCGATTTCAACAGAACCCTCAGCACGCGCACTGAGGGTTTTCGTTCGTGCATAGGAAATGTTTCTGCTTTGCAGAGGGATCTCGTTTACGGACCAACGCAAACGAGGAAATATCTAAACGGGCAAAGGCCCCGGGTTATCAGTCCGGGGCCTTTGCATTTCAGGGATTCCAGAGTACTGGAAGCCGTCTGCGAAACTACAAACAGCTTATCACACCGGCAATTGCCGGTCAAATCCTGTGGCCGAGTATCCTACGGAGGGCAAGGGAGTTGAACCCTAATGGCTGATAAGGCCACTCGACGGTTTCGCAGACGGCGCCCAGTACCGACTGGTAATACCCTCCAGGCGCAATTGTCTGCGATTGAGTGATCTTACACCTGAAAGTCTGCGATAGCGCAAATGAATTCGGCCTCAAATCCTCCTTCAAATTAGGAGCCGGATTTCCGAGGGTTTCGTCGCGATAGACGGCTCGGAGTCGCCGAGCTGTTCTTATACTCGAAGACATGGCCAGGGCCCCGGTGTGCGGTTGGAAGCTCGAGCGTGCGGCGCGCCGCCAGGGGGCGCTGCGCATCGCGGGTCTGGACGAAGTCGGCCGCGGTCCCATGTTCGGGCCGGTCGTGGCGGCTGCAGTCATCCTTCCCAAGGGCTGCCCGCTCGACGGTCTGAACGATTCCAAGAAGCTCACGGAAAAAGCGCGCAACCAGTTCGATGGCGAGATTCGCGCCAACGCCATTGCCTGGGCCATTGCCGCCGTCGATGTGGAGACCATCGACCGCATCAATATCCGCAATGCATCCTTGCTCGCCATGCGCCGCGCCGTCGAGCAGCTCGCACTCAGCCCCGATTACCTTCTCATCGACGGCCTCGACACCATCGACTGGCCCTGTCCGCAGCAGGCCGTGGTGCAGGGCGACGCCACCAGCCTTTCCATTGCCGCTGCCAGCGTGCTGGCCAAGGTGCACCGCGACCGCATGCTGGTGGAGCTCGATCGCGAATATCCCGGCTACGGCCTCGCGCACCACAAGGGCTACTGTTCCCTTGAGCATCTGGATGCGCTGGCGCGACTCGGCCCCACGCCGCTGCATCGCAAGAGCTACCGGCCGGTGGTGCAGATGATGCTTAACTTCTCGAGCCATGCCGCGCTCGAAACTGCGCTGGAAACCATCGCCATCGACACCCTGGAAATGGAAAAGCCGGGCGCAGCGTGAAATCTGCTCGCCCATCTGCGGGAAGATTCGCTTACACTGAAACCGCTCGCGCTCTGCGCCGTTTGCTCCACGCCATCACCGGCCGCGCCAGCAAGAGCACCAGCAGCACAAGCGTGTACGGCGCCGGCTCGAGGACGCCGGTCTTCACCTTCCACCAATAGTGGATGGTGGCGCAGATGGCTGCCGGATAGATCAGCCAATGCAGCCGGGTCCAGTTCTTCCCGCCCAGCTTGCGGATGGCCCAGTTGGTCGAAGTCAGGGCGAGCGGCAGCAGCAGCAGGTACGTTCCCATGCCCGCCATGACGAATCGCCGCTTGGTTACATCGTCCAGCATGGAGCGGATGCTGAAGTTGTTGTAGAGCGCCAACCACGTGAGCACGTGCAGCGAAGCATAGTAGAAGACAAATAAACCCATCAGCCGCCGGAAGCGGATGAGCCACGCCAGATGAACTGAAAGCCTGCGCACCGGCGAGATAGCCAGCGTAATCGCCAGCATCCACAGCGCGCTAAGGCCTGTGGTGTTGGCAATTTCCGCCGTTGCATCGGGGCCGAGGTTGTTGGTGACGGCGCCCCAGACCAGAAAGCCGAATGGGACCAGGCAGGCGATCCAGACAACGGTCTTCAGTGCGATCAGGGTTGAGCGCTTCATAACCGTCCGGCCCGAGAGGAATGACGCACGCTCTGGCCGCTTGTCCCGGAGGTGTGACTGGCTGGCATCGGCGCCGTCAATAGTCTCTGCGCAGGTTCATGCCCGCATACATCGAGGCTACCTGGTCTCCATAGCCATTGAACATGAGCGTGTCGCGCCACTGCGCGTAAAAGGGCAGGCCGATGCGCCGCTCCCGCTTCTGGCTCCAGCGGGGATGATCGACGCTCGGATTCACGTTCGAATAAAAGCCATATTCGTTCGGGGCCATGTCGTTCCAGGTGGTGGACGGCTGTTTATCGACGAAGCGGACGGTCACGACGGATTTGGCGGATTTGAAGCCGTACTTCCACGGCACCACGACGCGCACCGGCGCGCCATCCTGGTTGGGCAGCGTGTCGCCATAGAGCCCGAAGGTGAGCAGCGTGAGCGGATTCATGGCCTCATCCATGCGCAGGCCTTCGCTGTACGGCCAGAAGATGGTCGATTCGCCCGACCATTTCTCCACATGGCGGTCGAAATAGGAGAGGAACTGCACGTACTTGGCGCTGGGCAGCGGATCGCATTGCTTGATGAACTCCGAAAGCGAGTAGCCCACCCAGGGAATCACCATGCTCCACGCTTCCACGCACCGGTGCCGGTACACGCGATCCTCGAGGGGACGCAGCTTGAGCAGATCGTCGATGGAGAAGGTGAGCGGTTTGGCCACTTTGCCTTCCACCTTCACGGTCCACGGGCGCGTGGGCAGCCCGCCGGCATTCTTCGCCGGATCGCCCTTGTCCACGCCGAACTCGTAAAAGTTGTTGTAGTGCGTGATGTCTTCGAAGCTGGTCAGCTGTTCTCCGGTCGTCGTCAGCGGACTCGGCACGGTCTGCAGCTTGGTTTCAGCAAAGGCCACTCTGCCCGGCTCAATCAGCCGGGCCACGCGGTCGGCCGCCAGCGCCGCTGCGCCCGCGGCGGCAGCGCCCTTCAGGAATCGGCGCCGGTTCATGAACTCGCGATAGGCGCTTGGGGGCGTAATTTCGGAGGACGGAATGTCAGGCGGCTTGCCGATCAGCATAGGCGACCTCGCGCATGGGAGCGCTACAAGTATTAGACACCTGGAAGGGCAGCGAAGTTACAGACGCGCGCCGGATTGTTTGTGCAGCAGGGCTACCTGCAGTGGCGTGCGCATCCGCGCCAGGGGAACCGACTCCTCGCCTCAACCCGGCGACGAACGCGCCGCAAACGGCCACTCCCTGAGCTGCCACGCGCGCACAAGGTAGATCGCCGTTCCCGCGGCCCCGATGCCCGCCGCGACCGCCAACCCCCACAGCGCGTGCTGCCGATAGACGAGAAGAAAAAGGAAGCCGGCCATGGCCGCTAGCGGCGGCAGGGGATAAAGCGGCATGCGAAACGGCCGCTCCAGCTCCGGCCGCTGCACGCGCAGCAGCATCACGCCCGCCTGTTGCAGTGAAAACTGCAGCACGATGCGCGTGATCACCAGCAGCGTGATCACTTGCTGGAGCGAGAAAAAGCAGAAGACAAATCCCATCGCGCCCAGCGACACCAGGGAGCGGTGGGGGATTCCGTGCTGAGGATGAATCTTGTCCAAAAAGCGGAAAAAATTGCCGTCGCGCGCCGCCGCGTAAGGCACGCGCGAGTAGCCGAGCAGCAGCGAAAACACCGACGCGAACGCGGTCCACACAATGAGCGCGGCAATGGTGTACCCAGCCCATCGCCCAAAGGCCGACCGCGCAATGTCGGCCACAAGCTGCACGCGCAGAGCCGCACTTTCAGCCGCGTGGGCCGCGGCGTCATGCAGCGAGGGCAGCACGGCCAGATTCATGGTTACGTAGAAAGCCGCCACCAGCAGCACGGAGACCAGGATGGCGCGCGGAATGGTCTTCTCCGGCCGGCGCACCTCGCTGCCCAGAAAGCTGATGTTGTAGTAGCCCCAGTAGCAGTAAGTGGCCAGCAGCGTCGCCTGCGCGAGCCCGTTGCGCGCCGCGATGAAGCCGAGGGGCGGCGCCGCGGGCATGTGCCAGCCTCCGGTTTGCGCCGCGTGCGCAAAGCCGGAGACGATTACGCCGGCCAGCGCCGCCATCACCCCGGCAAAGAGCACCCAGGCCAGGCGCACGATGGAACCCAGGTTGCGGTAGAGCAGCGCGGTCACAAACACGCACGCCCCCGCCGCGGCAAAGTTCGCATAGTGCAGCGCGGGCCACGCGGCAAACGGCGCGCTGTCCAGACCGGGCCAGAAAACGGCAAGAAAGCCCGAAAGTCCAATGCAGCCCGAAGCGATGGAGAGCGGCGCGGTAAAGCTCACCTGCCACACATAAAGAAAACTCAGCCAGTTGCCTGCTCCGCGCGGCCCGTAGATCTCGCGCAGATACGCGTACGATCCGCCGGCGCGCGGGAGAGCCGCGCCCAGCTCCGCCCACACCAGGCCGTCGGCAACGGCCAGGCCCGCGCCCAGCACCCACGCCCACACGGAGAGCCGGAAGCCCGCTGCGGCAATCACCAGCGGCATGGTGATGAACGGGCCCACGCCGATCATCTCCAGCATGTTGAACAGCACCGCCGAGCGCAGGCCAATGCGCCGGGCGAGAGGATCGCGGCTCGCGGATGTGGGCGGAAGGATGGCCATGAAGCCGTTACGCTCAACGGATTGTACACTGGCTTGGAGCATGGTCCCTCCCATTCGACTGCACTCTGTCATCGCCTGCGCGGCTCTGGCCGTTCCGCTCTACTCGGGGCAAAGTGCGCAGCAACTGGGTGCGCAGCAACTGGGTGCGCAGCAGGCCGCGCCCACGACCGCGGAGAACGAGCTTTCCCAGGTGGCGCTGCCCGAGCCGCAGACCGAGGCTCTCCCTCTGGCGATGGACCGCGGCCAGGCCGATCTAGAGCAGACGCTCAAGCGGCTGGGCACGACGGCCAGCGTGCTTGTGATCGTGGCCCATCCCGACGATGAAGACGGATCGTTGATGACGTATCTCTCGCGCGGCATGGGTGTGCGTGTTTCGCTGCTCACGCTCACGCGCGGCGAGGGCGGCCAGAACGCGATGTCGGCCGAGGAGTACGACGCCCTGGGGCTGATCCGCACCAACGAGCTGCTCAAGGCCGACGAATACTACGGCGCTACGCAGCTCTGGGGCACGGAGGCCGACTTCGGCTTTTCCAAAACGCAGGAAGAGTCGTTCGCGCAATGGGGCCACGACCGCGTGCTCTATGACGCGGTACTGGCCGTGCGCATGGTGCGGCCGCAGGTGATCATCTCCACCTTTGTCGGTGGCGTCTCTGACGGCCATGGACATCACCAGGTCTCCGGCGAAATTGCGCAGGAGGCCTTCAAGGCTGCCGGCGATCCCAAGGTTTTTCCTGAGCAGCTCAGGAACGGAATCGAGCCCTGGCAGCCGCTCGCGGTTTACTCGCGCATGCCGTTTGCGCCGGTGACGGACAAGGGCATCTTCGATTACGCAACCGGCAAATGGGCGCCGGCAAAATTTCAAAACTACGTCACCGGGGAGTCGAGCAGCAGCCTTTCCGCGGATGCATCCATGTCCGACGGCGCATGGGACCCGGTGCTCGGCCGCACCTATGTGCAGATTGCGCGCGAAGGGTGGGGTGAGCAGAAATCGCAATATGGCGGCGCAAGCCCCGCGCTCGCCGGCCCGGACACGACCGAGTATCACCTGTGGGCGGTTGTGCCTGAGGCGCAGCAATCTCCTAACATCCACGGGGAACCCGGCGGCCTTTTCTCGAACCCGCTGGTGAGCATCGACACGCGTCTTGCGGGTCTGGCGCGCATCGCGGGTCCGGCCGCCCCCACGTGGCTGACCGACGGCCTGCGAAAAATTCAGAGCGGCGTGAACGCATTTGCTGACGACTGCAAAAATCAGTCCGGCGTAGAGGGTGCTCACAAGCTGGCCCCGATTTATCGCCAGACCCTCGACCTTTATGCGCGCATCGCCGCCGGCGATCTTGACGCCGAGTCGAAGGCAGGCCTCGAGCTCGAACTGGGCGCTAAGATCGATCAGTTTCAACGCGCCCTCGCCGATCTGCTGGGGTTCGATATGATCGCCTTCACCACGCGCTCCGGAGGAGGCCAATCCGGCGGTTCCGGCCGCGGTGGAACGGCTGACGAGACACAGCGCAGCGTTTCTCCCGGTGAGGAGTTTGCCGTGCGCATGCACACCTACAGCGCTACCGATCAGGTGCGCGTGCTGAAGACCTGGTTTGAGAGCCAGACGAGCGAGCCGTGGAAACAGGGAGGGCCCGAATCGGCGCAGGCGAACGGCCCGACGACGGACGCAACCTTCCATCTGCGCGTGCCCGCGGACGCGCAGCCCACGCAGCCTTTTTTCACGCGGCCGACGACCGAGCAGCCTTACTATGACATCGCCAACGAAGCCTGGCGTGAGCGGTCGTTCGCGCCCTATCCGCTGGCTGCGTGGGTCGAGTTCACCTTCGATGGCGTGCCCATCCGCCTGGGCAAGGTGGTGCAGACGCTCCAGCGCGTCACCGGCGTCGGCGGCGTCTACGAGCCGCTGGTGGTCACGCCGAAGATCGGCGTCACCGTCCAGCCCGAGGCGCGCATTCTTCCGCTGGACGGTTCTCCTCTGCCCGTCAACGTCATCCTCCACGCGCAGAGCGCGGCCGAAGGGACCGTCACCCTCGAGCTTCCCCAGGGCTGGCGCTCCGATCCCGCCGAGCGCGCGTTCCATTTCACGAGCGCGGGCGATTCCATGCCGCTTGCCTTTGAAGTCACCGCACCCCATGTCGGCCCCGGCGCCTATACCATCCGCGCCGTTGCGCACGCCGGCGGGCACGACTACTCGGCCGGCTGGCATAACGTGAGCTATCCCGGCCTGCGCCCGTACAACCAGTACAAGCCGGCCACGCTCAGAACGCGCAAGATCGACGTAAAGCTCGCGCCCGGCCTGCGCATCGGCTACATCATGGGAACCGGCGACACGGTGCCAGACGCCATCGCGGCCCTGGGCGCCGAGCCGCACCTTCTCTCCGACGAGGAGCTCGCATCCGGCGATCTCTCCCAGTGGAACGTGCTCGTTGTGGGCATTCGCGCCTACTCCACGCGTCCCGCGCTCGGCGCAGCGCAACCGCGGCTCGAGGAGTTCGTCCGCCAGGGCGGCACCATGGTGGTCGAATACCAGAGCGGCAACTTTCCCGCCCCGCTGCCGCTTTCCATGGGGCGCATGGCCGAGCGCGTGGTCGACGAGCGCGCGCCGGTCAAGCTCCTCGATGCTGCGAACCCGCTGCTCTCCTGGCCCAACACGATCACCGAGGCCGATTTCGACGGATGGTTCGAGGAGCGCGGCCATTCTTTCCTCGACAGTTGGGATCCCGGCTACACCGCTCTCACTGAAACTGCCGATCCCGGCCAAGATCCCCAGCGCGGCGGCCTGCTGATGGCTCATCCGGGAAAGGGGACGTACATTTATGTGGCCTTCGCTCTCTATCGCCAGTTCCCTGAGCTCGTCCCGGGCGCGTACCGCATTCTTGCGAATCTGCTGAGCGCGGGCAAAGAACCGGAGCGCCGCTGACTGGCGCCTCACCTGAGGCTGCTTGCGCCCTAAAACTGCGCGAGCGCTTGATTCCCGTTAAAGCAAAATGAATTTCAGCACGCGCGCAGACGCCTCTGTGCGCGCGGCTTGCATTGTGAAAAATATGTGAATTCGTCAAATCTTAATCTTGCTCTGCGAGTCTTGGATTCGGAAGCGGCAAGGCAACGCTTCACCAGCTCGAAGCACTCCCCATTGCTTTCACGTTGGAAGTCCGCACGGAGTTTTTCCGCATTCCATTTTTTACTGCTTTCCAACATGGATGTTGCCCGGTGTTCGATCGGCATGGAACAGCGATCGCATGAACGGAAACACTGTGGGCGGAGCCGTGGAAAAGCCCGTGCGGAGCATGCCTTGCCGAAGTACGGACGCGAATGCTCGCATGCACCGCAGCAATTGGTTTTGCGCCAACAAACTGACCTGAGAGGAAAGAGAGGCCCGATGAAATTCAAACTCCATGCGGCTGCCGCGGCAATGCTTGCAGCCGGTCTCGTTGTTTCCTGCATCCACGCCCAGGACGCACCCCCGCCAAGGAAGCACCACGTGGAAGCCGCGCCTCCAGGGCCTTCCGTGCAGGAGCAGATCGACCAGCTGCGCCAGCAGATGCAGAGCCAGATTGACGCGCTCAAGCAAAGCCTGGCCGACAAGGACGCGCAGCTGCAGCAGGCGCAGCAGGCCGCAACGGATGCGCAGGCGGCGGCGGCCAAAGCCCAGGCTGCGGTGGATGCGCAGCAGCAGGCTTTCACTGAGAATCAGACCGCGGTCTCCACGCTCCAGACCACGGTGAACGACATGAAGTCGGCCAACGCGGCCGTGGTTTCTTCGCTCACCGAGGAAACCAACTCCATCAAGACTCAGATCACCAATCCCGATGCGCTCTACTACAAGGGAATTACGCTCTCGCCGGCGGGCAGCTTCCTGGCGGGTGAAACGGTGTGGCGCAGCGCCGCTACCGCCGGCGACATCAACACCGCGTTTACGGGTGTTCCGCTTGCAAATTCCGAGGCTTACAACCTGAGCGAGTTCTTCGCCAGCGGCCGCCAGTCGCGCGCCGCTTTGAAAGCTACAGGCAAGCTGCCCAGCGTGACCTTGAGTGGCTACTACGAGGCTGACTGGCTGAGCTCCGGCACCACCTCGAACAACAACCAGTCGAACAGCTACACCATGCGCCAGCGCCAGTTGTGGGCAGACGCCAAGACCGCCAGCGGCTGGGATTTCTCCGGCGGCCAGGGATGGTCATTGGCCACGGAGACCACGCAGGGGCTCACGCGCGGCACGGAGATTCTGCCGGCGACCATCGACGCACAGTACGAAGCCGGCTTCGTGTGGACGCGGCAGGAGAGCTTCCGCGTGAGCAAGGATTTTGGCAAGGCCTTCTTCCTCGGCATTTCGGCGGAGAACGCGGAGACCCTGAACCCGGGCGGGCAGAACCTGCCCACCAACATCCTGCTGGGCTCGGCGGGCACCAACGGCGGCCTGTACAACGCTGCAGAGAGCGCCGCCGGGGCGAACCTGGTCAACTACTCCTTTAACCTGACGCCGGACTTCATCGCCAAGATCGCGGTGGAACCGGGCTGGGGCCACTGGGAGGTCTTCGGCATCGGGCGCTCCTTCCGCGATCGCATCTATCCCTCGGCGACCGCCATCGCCAGCCAGGCAGTCTGCGGCAGCACCACCACGCCCTGCAACAACACGGTGTGGAGCGGCGGCCTGGGCGGCGGCTTCCGCGCACCGCTGGGCACCAAGAAGATCACCATCGGGCTGAAGGGCCTGTGGGGTGCGGGCGTGGGCCGCTATGGCTCCTCGACCATCACCGACGTCACGCTTCGTCCCGACGGGGTCATTTCGCCCATTCACGCATTCTCCGCTCTGGGCACGCTGGAAGTGAACCCCACCAGCCGCCTGACGACATACTTCAACTACGGCGGCGACTACGTGGCACGCGATTGGCAGGTGGACACGGTTACGGGCGACACTCTCTTCGGCAAGACCGTGGGCTACGGCGCCTACAACGCCGATATGTCGGGCTGCGAAATCGAGCCCGCGTCCACTACTTCCTTCCCGACCTCCGATCCAACCACGCCGGGCAACTCGACAAACGGCTGCAAAGGCAACAACAAGGACGTGCAGGAGTTCACGGCCGGGTGGTGGTACAACATCGTCGCCGGCCCCAAGGGCCGTCTGCGCCAGGGCCTGCAGTACAGCCTGATCCGCCGCGACCTCTGGTCGGGTGCGGGCGGCACGCTGAACCCCTCGAGCGGCGCGCATGGCGACGACAACATGGTGTTCACCTCGTTCCGATACTACCTGCCGTAGGGCGGCGAGTCAGCGAGACAGCGAGTCAGCAAGTCAGCGAGGGGCAGCCTAACCGGGCTGCCCTTCCGTTTTTGGTCATGCCGGACTGGGAGCCTCAAGAACGCGGTGCAGGTAACCGGCACATGGTACCCCCCTCCCCCGGTCTTTGGGGCTAAATTCCTGATAGAGAATGGGTTAGGGAGGAGTTATTTGCGCTAAAATCCTGATTCTAAAGGGGATAATGCTTAAATTCTTCCATCGGCAACGGTTGGCGAGTTCGCGAGCTGGCGAGTTCGCGATTCGGCAAGCGGGCGAGTTGGCGAGTCAGCGTGCCGGCGCCAAGAGCGGCGCCTTCCCACGCTTTCACAGAGATCGCGAAAGGATGGGGCGAGGGGCGAGGCCGGGCGAAATTTTGCACTGCAACCATTATGCGCTTTGGAGGGGAAATAGTCGGCAAAACGCGGCCAAAAGAAAAAGCCCTCCGGCTGACCGGAGGGCTCCTAATGCTGTTGGCTGCGGCTTCTACTCGGCCTGGCCTTCCATGGCCTTGGTCTGCGCCACCGTCCAGTCCGGCGCGCCCACCTTGAAGCGCGCAAAGCGGCGCACGGTGATGTTTTCGCCCAGCTTGGCCACCTTCTGCGCGATCAGCTCCTTGATGGTCACCGCCTGGTCCTTGATGAAGGGCTGCTCCAGCAGGCAGACTTCCTCGTAGAACTTCGTCATTTTGCCTTCGACGATCTGCGCGATCACCTTTTCCGGTTTGCCGGTGGAGGCGGCCTGCGCGCGGTAGATGTCCTTTTCGCGCTCGAGATCGGCAGCGGTCACGTCCTCGCGCTTCACGTAGCGCGGGTCGCTGGCGGCAATGTGCATGGCGATCTCCTTGAGCAGCTCCTGGAAATCCGCCGTCCGGGCCACGAAATCGCTCTCGCAGTTCAGCTCCACCAGCACGCCGATCTTGCCGCCGGCATGAATGTAGGTGCCCACCAGGCCTTCGTTGGTGGTGCGCGCGGCCTTCTTCTGCGCTGAGGCCATGCCGCGCTTGCGCAGCACCACGAAGGCCTCTTCGAGGTCGCCCTTGACCTCCTGCAGAGCTTTCAGGCAGTCTCCCATGGGCGCGCCGGACTTCTCGCGTAATTCCTTCACCAGGCTGGGTGCGATCTTTTCGCTCACTGTCGTCATCTCTCGTTTCCCGGCTGACATTCAGCCTTATCGATCGGTTGGTTCCTTCAAAGTGTGGGTCGCAGGCATCCACTCGGGCCGCGGACGCGGGCGGCAAAAGAAAAGCGTGGCAAACGCCCGAGCGGCCACGCTTGTTTTTGCGTGCGCTCGCGCGCACGATTCGGTTAAAGCACGCCTTCGGCCGCGTCGTCGTCCAGCGCCGCAACCGCTGCCGGCGCCTTGCGCACGCCTCCGCCCAAAGCCTCTTCGAAACCCTCGTCGTCCACCGACGCAGTTTCCTCCGCCACGCCCTCAAGTGCAACCGGCGCCGGCTCCGGCGTCTCTTCCACAAAGACCTTGTCGCCCACAAGGTTCACGCCTTCGGCCGCAGAGTCGGCAATCTTCGAAGTGAACAGGCGAATGGCGCGCAGCGCGTCGTCGTTGCCGGGGATTACGTAATCCACCACCGTGGGATCGCAGTTGGTATCCACCACCGCCACTACGGGAATGCCCAGTTTGCGCGCTTCCTTCACCGCAATGGCCTCGTTGTTGGAGTCGACGACGAAGAGCGCATCGGGCAGCCGCTTCATGCTCTTGATGCCGGCCAGGTTCGCCTGCAGGTGCTTGCGCTCCCGCTCCAGGCGGATCACTTCCTTTTTGGTCAGCAGCTCGTAGCGGCCGTCCACGGCCATTTCATCCAGCTCCTGAAGGCGCTTCACCGACTTCTGCACCGTCACCCAGTTGGTGAGCAGGCCGCCCAGCCAGCGCTGGTTGATGTACGGCATGCCCGCGCGCGTGGCCTCTTCGGCAACCGCGTCCTGCGCCTGGCGCTTGGTGCCCACAAAGAGAATCGTCTTGCCCTGCGCGCACAGATCGGCGACGAACTTCGACGCGTCCTTGAACAGCTTGAGCGTCTTCTGCAGATCGATGATATAAATCCCGTTGCGCTCGCCGAAGATGTATTCCTTCATCTTGGGATTCCAGCGCTTGGTCTGATGCCCGAAGTGAACTCCGGCTTCGAGCAGCTCCTTCATGGTGATGGTGGCCAATGGTCCTCCTTGTTGAATTGCATCGCCGGCTCCGGCCGGGATTGATGCCCCTTGCGGGGAAAGTGAAAAAACAGGGTTCAGGGATCAGGGGTCAGTGATCAGTTTGTCCGTGCCACGACAGCATAAGCGCTGACCACTGACCACTGTTCACTGACCACTGCAAGCGCATTAGCGCTTGCTGAACTGGAACCTCTTTCTCGCGCCCTTCTGCCCGTACTTCTTGCGTTCCTTCACGCGGGCATCGCGCGTAAGCAGCCCTTCGCCCTTGAGGGTCTTGCGCAGTTCGGGGTTGAACGAGACCAGCGCGCGGGCCACGCCCATCTTTACCGCGTCGGCCTGTGCGGCCACGCCGCCGCCGCTTACCGTGGTCACCACGTCGAAGCTCGATGCCAGTTCGGCCACAACCAGCGTGCGCTTGGCTGAGACCCGCTGCTGCTCGGTGACGAAATAGGCGTCGAACGCCTTGCCGTTCACCTTCCACTCGCCGGTGCCGGGACGCAGGAAAACCCGCGCGATGGCTGCCTTGCGCCGCCCCGTGCCGTAATACTGAACCAGATCCGCCATTCGATTTCAGCTCCTAGCTTCTAGCCTCTAGCTTCTAGCTCTTTCCGTGCCGAGTCCGAATTGTTCTTCGACCTCGTACGATCGCCCCTCCAAGAAAAGGCTAGGAGCTAGAAGCTAGCAGCTAACGGCTGCTTTATTTCAATTCCACCGGCTGCTGGGCCTGGTGCGGATGCTTGTCGCCGCGATAGACCTTCAGCTTGGTGCCCATCGCGCGCCCCAGTTTGTTCTTGGGCAGCATGCCCTTGATGGCTTCCTCCAGCACCTTTTCCGGCCGGCGGCTGACGAGGCGCGTGAACGACTCCGCGCGCAGCCCGCCGGGAAATCCGGTGTAGCGCCGGTAAACCTTCTTCTGGCCCTTCAACCCGGTAAGGCGCACCTTTTCGGCGTTGATCACGATCACGTGGTCGCCCATGTCGAGGTAGGGCACGTACTGCGGGTTCAGCTTGCCGCTCAGCACGCTGGCAGCCCGGGTAGCCAGCCGGCCCAGAGTCGCGCCCGCCGCATCGATCACATACCACTTGCGGCTGATCTCCTTGCCGCTCGGAACAAAGGTCGACATTGCTTCTTCCCTCAAGTACCGGCCGCCCGGCGCATTTCCACCGGCCAGCGGCCTAAAGAAAAATCCAAACTCTCGTGTCCCGGCGCGCTTCCCGCGCAAAGCGGTCGATACTCGCGGCCGATACCGGTTCTTGGGGCACGCGCAAAGCACGGGCCTCAAGTTCTACCCACTGCCAAACAAACCTGTTCGGGTGAGGATTGCGGGGAGCTAGCCCGGCTTCGGGCTCTGGCTTGGCTGAACCCATCCCGAGTCCAGCAGCCGGTGGCCTGTCGCTGGCAAACCCTCGAAGGGAATCCACCGGCCGGGTCCGGTTTCTTGATCCACACAGACCCCAGGCGCAACACCGCGCAAGGTCTTCAGAATACTTGAAAACCGGCCTTGCGTCAATGAAATCGCCCCTCCGCGGAACCCTTCAGCCTGTGGAAAGAATGCCCTGCCGGAGCGACTTTTGCGCGCGCCTTGACTCCGCATGTACCGCGCGAACGCACCAGGCTTCCGGTAACCAGCCCGGAAGGCGAAAATCGAGGGAAGGTAGACAGCCGGTTCCCGGCCTGCCTGACTTCAAGGAGCCCACTCTGCCCGCGACCGAGAGCCAACCGGCGAAGCGAAATCCCTGGCGCATTCTCGCCGCCGCGCTCATCGTCGCCGCCGGCGCCGCCTTCGTGGCCGGCGTTCAGTTCGCGACCCAGACCGACGAGCAGGCTACGGAGCGGGATTTCATTGAATTCTGGGCCATCGGCCAGCAGCTCGCGCACCACGCCAATCCCTACGACGTGCCCGCCATCGTGCGGCTCGAGCAGAGCGCAGGCCTCGGCGCCAACCAGCCCCGCATCTCCCTCAGCCCACCGGCGGTCCTGTTTCCCATGCTGCCGCTCGGGCTGATGCGGCCGAAGACGGGCAGGATTGCGTGGTTCCTGGCGATCATGGGCTGCCTGGCTCTCTCACTCTGGCTGCTCTGGCGCATGCACGGCCGGCCGGACAATCGCCTGCACCTCTTCGGCCTTGTCTTTGCACCGGTGATTGTCTGCGTCGTCTCCGGCCAGTTGAGCGTCTTTCTCCTCACCGGCATCGTGCTGTTTCTCTTCCTGCACCGGTCGCGGCCCACGCTGGCCGGCGCGGCTCTCCTGCCCTGCGCCCTCAAGCCGCACCTGTTTCTGGTCTTCGCTCTTGTGCTTCTGCTGTGGGCGGTTCACCGGAGGGCGTTTCGCCTTCTCGCTGGATTCGCCGCCGCGTTCACCTCGAGTTGCGCCCTTACCCTCTGCTTTGATCCGCACGCCTGGCCGCAGTACCTGGCCATGATGCGCCAAACCCAGGTCATGCAGGTGTTCATTCCCACTTTCGGCGCAGCTCTCCGCTATCTGATCGATCGCCGTGCGGCGGGATGGCAATGGACGCCCCTCGCCATGGGGAGCCTCTGGGCGCTCTGGTACTTCTGGACGCGCAGGAATCGCTGGGATTGGACGGATCAGGGATTGATCCTGCTGGTCGTCTCCGACGTCTGCGCGCCTTACGGCTACTTCACCGACGAATGCATCCTGCTTCCTTTTGTGCTGGCCGGGCTCTATTGCGCCGCTGAGAGCAAGCGCTCGTGGCTGCCCCTTGCGGTGATCGACGCAGCTGCGATTGTGGAGGCCTACGCGCAGGTAAACATCATCTCGCCCTGGTATCTGTGGACGGTTCCTGCCTGGGTGGGCTGGTATCTTTACGCGACGCGCGGGGCGCGCGGTTCGGCCGGGCGGGAAGAAGCCAGGTCCGCGACGGCCGAAATGGAATAAGCCGCGGGCTGATCTCCACCAGGGAAAACTCGCCTGTCGCGCTCAGTAGGTTTCCGGCGGCCGGGCGCGCAGGAACCGCTGCCGCCGCAGCTCCCACTCGTCGGAGTTGAAGAAGCGCGGCCCCACCTCGATCAGCCGCGGAATCATCTTGAAGACCGCGATGCGGTTCCAGGGCCGTCCGTCGCGCATGCGATGGCCTTTCTCGTTCAGGCTGCTCACGATGCTCGAGTAAGAGAAATCCTGCGCCAGCATCTCCATCATCTCCATCAGCACCTGGTGCTCGGCGGGATGGGCTTCGAGCCGCGCGCAGTCGTCGGAGATGCGCAGCCCGTAGGGAATATCCTCGTCGAAGACGCCCTCGGAGGGCGCTTCGGCGTCCGGCAGCTCGCGCCGCCACTCGATGGAAACCATCTGCCATCCGGCCGCCGTTCGCTGCCGGATCACCTCCGGGCTGAAGGGGCCGGAGATCACGTCGCGAATCCGCTCAAAGTAGGCCATCTTTTGCCTCCAAGCCTGATTGCTGCTGGGGACAGAGCAATCAGACTGCCAATCGCCGGCACCGGACTTTGCTTCCCAACCCGTTGCACTCCAAGCGCGGTCTGCGTTATGGGCCGCGGCCCGGCGCTCATGGCCTGTCCGGTTTTGCAAACCGTCGTCCGCTTGTGGACAACGTGATTTCTTGCACCAAGGTAACTTCGGTTTCGACTCCATCGGACTATTTGCTCCCCCGAACGAGGGAGATAGAATCAGGGAGTATCCATAACTAAAAAAGGATCTCGAATCGAGATGCCAGATTACTATGAGTTTTTGCAGATTAGCCCCAATGCCGATTCGGAAACCATTCACCGCGTCTATCGATTTCTCGCCACGCGCCTGCATCCCGATAATCCCCAGTCCGGCGATGCGGAGATGTTTCATCAACTGAAGACTGCCTACGACGTCCTCTCCAATCCTGAGCGCCGGGCGGAGTACGATACCACGCGCACAAGGGAGCCGGTGCACATTGCACCCTTGTCCACGTCTATCGACTTCATGGATACGCTGGACGGCGAGCTGAATCGCCGCCTGGCTGTGCTGGCAGTTCTCTATTACCGGCGCCGCACCCATCCCAGCATGCCGGAAGTCGCGCTGGCCGAGATCGAATCGCGCATGGGCTTTCCCCGCGACTATCTCGATTTCACCACCTGGTACCTGGTGAAGAAGGGCTACGTCACCCGCGCCGACAACTCCGAGTTCACGCTCACGGCCGAGGGGGTGGATTTTGTGGAGACGCAACGCGCCCATCTGCCCATCCTGAACAAGCTGCTCACCAGCGGCTCGGAGACCACAGTGACAGCCACTGCGCGCCCGCGGCAGTCGCCGGGATTTGACGCCGAGGCAGCCATTCTCACGAGACCTGCCGAACGGCCCCTCGATTGGAGCGACCTTAGCCGCAACGGCCACGCTAATTCCGTCGAGGCGCGGGCCTTCGCGGAGGAATGCAGCGTGCTTACGCTCGACCGCCGCATGAACTCGCTGGACCGGCGCAACAGCTCCCGCGGCCGGCGCGCCGGCGACTGAAAGATAATTCGCGTCCCCGCGCGCCGTTTATTCGCGCACCGAGATTCCCAGCGCCTTCATTTTGCGGTAAAGATGGCTGCGTTCCAGGCCCAGCAGCTCCGCGGCGTGGCTGATGTTGTTGCGCGCTTCTTCAATCTTCTTCTGGATGTACTCGCGCTCGTAGGCATCGCGCGCCTGTTGCAGTGTGGAAAACTCTTCCGTGGAACGCGAGCCGGCCTTGTGCGTGAGCGGCGGCAGGTGCTTGCGCTCGATGCGCAGCACGCGCGGATTGAGAATGAGCACCCGCTCGATCACGTTCTTGAGTTCGCGCACGTTGCCCGGCCAGTGGTATGCGGCCAGGACGGCCAGCGCCTCTTCGCCGATCTCCATCCGCGGCCGCCCGTACTGGCGGCCGAACTCGGCCAGAAACTCGCGCACCAGCAGGGGAATATCCTGCTTGCGCTCGCGCAGCGGCGGCACGAAAAAGGGAACCACGTTAAGCCGGTAGAACAAATCTTCGCGAAAATTTCCCTTGGCAATCTCTTCTTCGAGATCCTTGTTCGTGGACGCGATCAGGCGCACATCCACGCGCAGCGGCTGCGTGCCGCCCACCGGCGTGAACAGCTGCTCGTCCAGCGCGCTCAGCATCTTGGCCTGCGTCTTCAGGCTCATGTCGCCCACTTCGTCCAGAAATAAAGTTCCGGAATCGGCCCGCTCCAGCGTGCCACGCTGGTCGAGAATTCGCTGCTCAGGCGGCCCGCCCGGCTGGGCGCCGTGACGCACCCCGAAAAGCTCGGCCTCGATGTGCGCCTCGGGAATCGCGGCGCAGTTCAGCTCTACGAAGAGGCGGTCGCGGCGCAGGCTCTCGGCATGAATGGCGCGGGCGATCAGCTCCTTGCCCGTGCCCGATTCGCCGTAGATGAGAACGCGGCCGTTGGTGGGCGCCATCAGCCGGATCTGCTGGCGCAGCGCTTTTACCGGCACGCTCTCGCCCGTGAGCACGGAGCCCACGCTGAACTGCCGCTTGAACTCCTCATTCTCCGTGCGCAGCCGCCGCGCCTCCACGGCGTTCTTGAGCACGATCAGCGTACGCTCGAGCGAGAGCGGCTTCTCCAGAAAGTCGTACGCGCCCAGCTTGGTGGCCTTCACCGCGGATTCAATGGTGCCGTGGCCGCTGATGATGACCACCTCAGGGCGGCTCTCTGCAGCCAGCTTGCGCACATCGGCGAGCACGTCGAGTCCGTCGCGGTCGGGAAGCCAGATGTCGAGCAGAACCACGTCATAAGGCGCATCCTGCAGCAGCACCGCGGCCTCGGCCGCCGTGGCTGCGCCGGCCACGCCGTAGCCCTCTTCGCGCAGAATCTCCTCAAGCGAGCTGCGTATCTCCGCTTCGTCGTCCACCACCAGGATGTGATCCATTTAGGGCCTGTTAACACTATTAGGGCGAACAGCGCTGCAAGGGAAAATCGGGCTAGACGACCGGGGTCCCCACGGAACAGCTGTTCCGTGGGGTGGAGACCAGGCGGAGGCCGCAGGCTGTGGCAGGACCCCAGTCAAGGCCGACAACAAAGTATGGCCCGATTTTCCCCGCAGCCCGAAGGGACGGGGCGGATTTTCCCGATTGCTTTGTCGCTCGTCGCTAAAATGTTTCAACATTTGCCACTCCTCGCTTCGCGCACTCAAAAAAATCCGCTCCCGTCGCTGCCGTCCTAATAGTGTTAACAGGCCCTAAGGCAGCCCCTTGACCACGGTCTCGTGGCTGCCCTCCAGCACGGCAGGCCCGACCGGCTCCATCAGCGGCAGGCGCAGCAGAAAGCGCGCGCCTTTGGGGCTGTTCGATTCAGCGCGGATGGAGCCGCCATGTTCCTGTACAATTTTGGCCGCGATCGAGAGGCCCAGCCCGGTGCCGCGATGCTTGGTGGAGTAGAAGGGGAGAAACAGCCGCTCGCGAATCTCGTCGGTAAGCCCGTGCCCGGTATCGGAGACGGCCACTTCCACCGCCGCGCCGTCCTCGCTGAGCGCGGTGTGAATGCCGAGGAGGCGCAGCAGGCTGCCCTGCATGGCCTCGGCGGCATTGTCGATGAGATTGGCCAGAGCGCGGCGGATGGCCTCCGGATCGGCCAGCACCAGCGGCAGTCCGGGCTCCAGATCGCGCTGCACGGTGATGCCCTGCAGACGCCCCGAGAACAGCGCCAGAGCCTCATCGGCCACCTGGTTCAGATCGCACGCGCGCGGCTGCGGAGCGGGGAACTGCGCCAATGCGGAGAACTGATCCACCAGCGTGCGCAGCGTGCCCACGCAACCCAGGATTACCTCGCTGCACTTGCGGATGATGCTCGAAGAATCAGTGTGGCCGCGGTCGAGATGGCGCGCGATGCGCTCGGCGGAAAGCGCGATGGGCGTGAGCGGATTCTTGATTTCGTGCGCCACCCGCTGCGCCACTTCCTTCCACGCCAGTTGCCTTTGCGCGCGCAGCAGCTCGGTGGTGTCTTCGACCACAAGCACGCTGCCCGCGCGCCCGTTGGCAAGCTCCAGACGCGCGCTGGTGATGGCCAGATGACTGCTGCGCCCGCGTGCACGAAACTCGGTTTCCGTTGACGCAGCGCCCATGCGCAGCCCGCGCCGGATCACCCCCGCTAGATCTTCCAGGCATTCCGGCGGTACGAGATTGTCGATCCGCTCGCCCTTAAAATCGCCGTCTTCGCGCAGGCCCATCAGGGCCGCAAAGGCGCGGTTCGACTGCAGCACCACGCCGAAGCCATCGAGCGTGACCACCCCCGACGGAATGGTCTCGACGATGGTCTCCAGCTCGCGCCGCCGCTCTTCGATGGCCTGATTGGCCGCCGTCAATTGCGCCGACGAGCTCTCCGCCAGCTTGCGGCTGGCTTCGAGATCGGAGGCCATGTGGTTGAACGAGCGCACCAGGTCACCCATTTCGCCCGTGGCCACGGTCTCAACGCGCTGCTCGTATTTCCCCGCTGCGATCTCGTCCATAGCATCGGCCAGCGCCTCCACGGGCCGGGTGATCTGCTTGGAAAGAAACAAGGCCAGCCACACACTCGAAAAGAAGACGAACACCGTAATCAACAGGAGCATGAGGAAGAACGTGGTGCGCAGCCGGTTGCGGGTGCGGAAGAGCTGCCAATACTCGGCGGCGCTGGAGCGAATCTGCGCCGCTGTCTGGCTCAGGCCCTGCGGCATGGGCAGGGCAACCACCACGGCCTTCCCCGACCCGGTGACCGCCATGCCCAGCGCGTACTCCTGTCCGGCCACGCGCACAATCGGTTCGTCGTTGCGCTGCGCCGCGTTCAGCAGCGCGCCGGAGAGCGGCCCACGCAGCGCTGCCGGCGTGCCTTTGCCGTCCTCATTCAACCACGTCGAAAGGCTGGCCTGGCTTGATTCCGCCGGCGCCTGAAAACCGGCCAGCAGATGGGAATCCCTGCTGTAGACCAGGACAAAACCGCCGGCCAGTGTGATGCGGTGCGAGACCAGCACGTCCTCGAGCTCAGGCAGATCCTGGTCCGGTGCGCCGGAAGCCGCAATCGACTCCGCCTCCACGCGCGCGTTGCTGGTGACGTATTGCGCCAGCTGCCGCACCACCTGCGTCGAATCCTCGCGCAGCTCGGAAGTATTCGGCGAAAACCAGCGGTCGATCGAGCGGTTCATCAACTGGAAGCTGAACAGGAACATGAAGACGGCGGGCGTGAGCGCGATCAGCGCCGCGCCCACCACCATGCGCGTGCGCAGCCGCGCTCCCAGCGCGTTGCTGCTCTGGTCCGCATAGAGCTTGAGGATGTTCCTGAGCAGGAGCATCAGGCCGACGATCACCAGCAGAAACATCAGCAGAATGATGACCGTGAAGGCCAGCGTTTCGCCCGACGTTTCCGGATTCAGGAAGCGGATGCTCGAAGTATTGAAGGCCTGGAGCGCACCCAGAAGCCCGAGGAACAGGAGCACGCCTGCCGCCAGGAAGGCCACCGAACGCCGCCTCGGCTCGCTCAGAAAGCGCATGCCGCGATTATAGTTCCGCGCACAAAATGCCGCCATCCGATGGATGCGGAGTGCGCGCATGGATTGCCAATCCTCAGGCCTCCCAAGCCAGGATCGCACCCTTCAGATTTGCGAGCAATCCAGCGGGCTCAGCAGCAGGTTGCTGATGTTGCTTACGATGGGGTCGAAGGCAAAGCGCGGGTTCGCGGAGAGCTTCTTCCATTCCGGATGGTTGCGGAACACATCCCACTTCGCTTCCAGTTCGGCCATGCCGGCAAAACTCAGCATGTAAGTCAGGCTGGGCATGCGCGAGCCGACCAGCGTGTCGGCGAAGAACACGGGGTGAAAACCGGCCTTCAGGAAGATTTCGAATTCGCCGGAGTGGAACATCTCCACCTTGCGCGCGTGCTCGCCGTTCGATGGGCTCTCGTAGGTGCGCAGTTGAAAGATGCGTTTTTCCTTTGTGTCTGCCGGAGGCGTGATTCTGCGCCATCCGGCAAAGGCCTGGAGCAGCCACGACTCCACGCGCTCGAAGGCCGGTGCGGCTGCGGTCGCATTCCAGAACGGCGCCGCGACCTCAAGAAAGCTCTGGTCGGCTGCCAGCTTCACGTCGAGCATGGCAAGATCGTCTGTTGTGGGGCCGGGAACGATAAGGTAATAGGCCGGCGTCTCCGATCCAAAATCAAGCCGAAGCGCGCCCACTGGCCCAAATCCCATGCGCCCGATCGCCGGAATCAGCGCCTGCGCAAAAAAATCCTCCGTCAGCTTGAGCTCGGGACCGCTGCGCAGGTTGTAGCGGCGAATCAGGTAGAACTGGCGCATGGGCGTCGCGGCCGGCTGCGCGCCGCTCGCGCCGGTGAGGGCAAAAGCGGAAGTCGCAAGAGATGCGGAAAGAAACTGGCGGCGTTCCATGTTGTCCTCCGTGAAAGGACCATTCTACGAGAGCAGACAACGCGAGCCGCCCACCTGAATCAATATGGGTCGAATCGGCCAGGGCGCTTTCTAAGGATTTTGAGGCGCGTAGGGAATAGTCAAGACGAAGGTGGTGCTGGCGGATGCGGACAAGCTGGGATACTCCGTGGCCGTGACCTGATAGGTATAAGATTTCGAGGTCGCGGGATTGTGGCCGGCGCTACAGGCGGAGATGGATGCCATAGCGGCCAGCGTGCCAAACGCGAAGACCAGCAGCAAAAGCGGGCGCGCGGCGCGGCGGCGAAATCCGAGGCCAAACAGCAGCACCCCTGCCAGCGCCGGCCACGCAGGCTTTCCCCCATTTCCGTGATGCAACGGGTGGGTTACCGCAGCCGGGATGGGCTGCCAAGAGAGGTTGAGCGGCACAGTGATCTTCTGGTTCGCGGCGAGCGAGACCTCGCCCGGTCCAACCAGAATGCAATAGGGCAGATTTCCACCCGGTTGAGCGTTCGCGGGCCCGCAGCGGATGAGCACGCTGCCTGCATAACCACTGAGCGAAGTGAGTGTGGCCGTGCTCCCGCCCAAGTGCATGGAGCAGACTCCGAGGCTGCACGTGGTGACATCGGGCGGCATGATCGCGTTGCTGGCGGAAATGGTGAAGCTCGGCGTTTGCGCCGCGCCCATGCCGGAAGCGAGCACAAAAATGGATAGGAACCGGATCGGAAGGCGGACTCTCTGCATCGCCGCAACTCCTCTCTTACCGGGCCTGCTGCCATTGAAAGTAGCTTGCGGGCTGAAGCAAGTCAAGTGAAGATCAGAGCCGCGATCGAACGCACGCGCAGCATTTCTACGCCATTGCCTTCGCCGCGGCCGTCCACGCGCGCTGCTGGCTTTCGGCTACGCCGCGATGGGTGAGTGTGCCCATCCAGGTGTTCAGCCCCTCGGCCAGGCCGGAATCCTGCTTGAGTGCTTCGCGCGCACTCTGATTGGCGAGGCGCAGAACGTAAGGAAAGGTTGAGTTGGTGAGCGCCAGTGTGGAGGTATGCGGCACAGCGCCCGGCATGTTGGTCACACAGTAGTGCACCACGCCATCCACGGTGAAGCTGGGGTTGGAGTGCGACGTGGGCCGCGCCGTCTCCACGCATCCGCCCTGGTCGATGGCTACGTCCACAATCACCGCGCCCTTTTTCATGCGCGAGACCATGGCGCGCGTGACCAGCTTGGGCGCCGTGGCTCCCGGAATCAGCACGCCGCCGATCACCAGATCCGCTTCGCGCGTGGTTTGGGCAATGTTGTAGCTGTTCGAAGCCAGCGTGTAGAGCCGTCCGCCGAAAATGTCTTCGAGCTCGCGCAGCCGGTCGAGGTTGACGTCGATCAACGTGGTCTTGGCGCCGAAGCCCAGCGCGATGCGCGCCGCGTTGGTGCCCACAATGCCGCCCCCGAGAATGGTGACGTGCGCCGGCGGCACGCCCGGCACGCCGCCCAGCAGGATGCCGCGCCCGCCGCGCTCCTTCTCGAGATAACTTGCGCCCACCTGCACGCTCATGCGCCCCGCCACTTCGCTCATCGGCATCAGCAACGGCAGGGCGCCGCGCCGGTCGCGCACCGTCTCGTAGGCAATGCCGATCATCTTTGCTTCGAGCAGCTTGTTGGTGAGCGCGGGCAGGGGCGCCAGATGCAGAAACGTGAATAGAACCAGCCCCTCGCGAAAAAATGCATATTCGCTTTCCGTGGGCTCCTTCACCTTGACCACCATTTCCGTCTTGCCCCACACGTAGCCCGCTTCACCCACCATCTCCGCGCCGGCGTTCTGGTATTCCTCGTCGGGAAATCCTGACTGCGCGCCTGCCTGGGTTTCCACCAGCACCTTGTGCCCGGCCTCGGTGAGCGCCTTCACGCCCGCGGGCGTTACACCCACGCGCGCTTCGTTGTCCTTGATCTCCCTGGGAACCCCGATGATCATCGCCGGTCTCCTCGCGGACTTGGATGCAGATCGCTCAATTCCGGGCTCGAAAACTCCATCCTACGCCATGGTTTCGCGCGCACCGCGCCACAAATCGATGCCGCTATCCACGGCATAGCGATCGATCTCGGCCAGTTCTGCGCCGGTAAACTCGAGGTTCTTTCTCGCATGGAGAGAATCGTCGAGCTGCTCCACGGTGCGCGCGCCGATGAGCGCCGAGGTCACGCGTTGATCGCGCAGCACCCAGGCAATGGCCATCTGCGCCAGCGTCTGCCCGCGGCGCTTGGCGATTTCATTGAGAGCGCGCGCCCGCTGGATGTTCTCTTCGTTGAGAAAATCCTTGAGCAGCGAGGAATTCTCCGCTGTCGCGCGCGATTCTTTGGGCACGCCGTCGAGATATTTTCCCGTAAGCAATCCCTGCGCCAGCGGCGAAAACGCAATGCATCCCGCGCCGATTTCGTCCAGAGTGGCCAGCAGTCCCTTCTCGATCCAGCGGTTCAGCATGGAATAGGACGGCTGATGAATCAAGAGCGGGACTCCCATGCTCTTTAAAATCTGCGCCGCTTCGCGCGTGCGCTCCGGGCTGTAAGAGGAGATGCCCACATAAAGCGCTTTGCCCTGGTGCACCGCAGTGACGAGCGCGCCCATGGTCTCCTCGAGCGGGCAATTGGCCCACGGCCGGTGCGCGTAGAAGATGTCCACGTACTCCAGGCCCATGCGCTTCAGGCTGTCGTCGAGCGAAGCCAGCAAATATTTGCGCGAAGCGCCGATGCCGTACGGCCCCGGCCACATGTCCCATCCGGCCTTGGTAGAAATGAGGAGTTCGTTGCGCAGGCCGCTTGCGTGCTTGCGCAGGCCGAAGTCCTTCCTGAGAATCGCGCCGAAGTTTTCCTCGGCCGAGCCGTAGGGCGGGCCGTAGTTATTGGCGAGGTCGAAGTGGGTCACGCCGCGGTCAAAGGCGCGGCGGATCATGGCGCGGCCGGTCTCAAAGACGTCGGCGCCGCCGAAGTTCTGCCACAGGCCGAGGGTGATGGCCGGCAGCACCAACCCGGAGCGGCCGCAGCGGCGGAATTTTGCGTGGTCGTAGCGATTGGGAGCGGGAACGTAGGCGGTTTCCATAACACCTGAATCCTATCAATCGAACCGGGAGGGCCAACGGCGCGCACCGCGCATTACGCGAAGTATGCGCACGGCGTCAGGCTGAAGGCGATAAGCAAGGATATAAGGGGTCCGCGGCACAACGAGCTCATACGTCCCGGCAACACGACCTTTGCGGCCCATTCGCGGCATGAGGACTAACATTTCGGCCGCTTGGTCGATGCGATTGGCGACGAGTTCGGCGGCTTGAACACTTCCCTCGGCGATGTAGAAGACCAGCTCGCGGAAGTCGCGTTTTGCGCGGTCGCCCAGATCAGCTTCATGCGCTTTCTTTAAGTTTCTGAGCCTCTCGCGCAGAGCGAAGGATCTCTGCGATATCCCGCATCACTTCTTCGTGAGGCGTACCGGGGGAATCATCGGCCAGCGCCTCTTCCACTCCGGCGCGGAACCACTCTTCGTAGCCGGGCTCGGGTTTGCCGTACTCCTTCTCCAGAGCCGAGAATGCCTCCTCGTTTGCTCCGATGAGCAGCTGCTCGGCCAGCCAGTCTCTCTCGTCCGGAGGGAGCTGCCGGGCCTGTTCGAGGATTTTTTGCGCGTCGGGGCTCATGGCAAGATTGTAGCGCCAAACGGACATTAGAGCCGCTTGGCCCAGTAGCCAGGGCGGCGCTTGGCGTGGGCCACGGCGACGATAAGGATCGTGTCCTTCTTCTCACGGAAAACTACCGCGTAGGGAAACTTCTTCAAGCTCTTCTTCCGGGTGTTTCTTGTGTACGATGGATGGAGTTTCGGATGAGCAACGATTTGTTCCAGCGCATTTCCGAGCTCCGCGAGGAACGCATCCGCCGCCATCGGATTCCGGTCAGAGTACCACTCGAATGCCGCATCGATTTCTGCCCGAGCCTCGAAGCGGAATCGCAGGCGCCTCTGTGTCACTTCGTCTGCCGGGTCCGCAATGAGGCTTCGATATCTTCCCAGGAACAGGTTTTTCCTGCTCCTTGGTCATCCTCGGCGACTCGCCGCTCCACCTCGGCCTTCCAAGCGGCGTCAATTTCCGCCGCGGAGCCTTCCTCATCGCGGATCAGGAGGCATTCCGCCAACCACTCCCGTTCTTCCGGAGGGAGCTGCCGGGCCTGATCGAGAAGCCTTTGCGCGTCGGGGCTCATGGGAAAATTGTAGCGCGATTTCAGTTTCCCCTCGCCCCGGTTATCGACGTAATGTTTGATCTGAGTAGTTCTGTCGCCCCTACGGGGCTAATGGGCACATGGTGTTGCTTTCCCCGGGTTGCGTCCTTCGGACTTCACCCGGGGCTATTCTCCTTGGTCCCTCCGGGACTCTTTGCGGCGCTGCTTCGGGTGATTCTGCTTACTCCGCATTGTCGATCTGCGCGCGCTGCAGCTTGTCGGAGTAATCCACGTACACCGCTTTCCAGGTGGTGAAGAACTCGAGCGCGCCCAGGCCTTCGCGATGGCCGTTGCCGGTCTGCTTCACGCCGCCGAAGGGCAGATGCACCTCGGCGCCGATGGTGGGCGCGTTGATGTAGGTGATGCCGGCTTCGAGGTCGCGCATGGCGGTAAAGGCGCGGTTTACGTCGCGCGTGTAGAGCGCCGTCGAAAGACCGTAGTCGATGGAGTTGGCTATCGCGATGGCCTCCTCGAAGGTGTCGAACGCGAGCAGCGAGACCACCGGACCAAAGACCTCTTCGCGCGCGATGCGCATCTGCGGCGTAATGCCGGCAAAGACCGTCGGCGCAAAGAAGGTTCCTTTGGCATAGGGTTCATCGGTGAGCGCGCGGCCGCCGCAAACGAGCTTTGCCCCTTCGCGCTGAGCGATCTCGACATACCTCGTCGAAGTCTCAATCTGCTGCCGGTTGATTTGCGGGCCCACTTCCACGTTCTCATCGAGGCCATTGCCCACGCGCAGTTTCCGCGCCCGCGCGACAAACCGCTCCGTAAATTCGGCCGCAATGCCGCGCTGCAACAGAATCCGGCTGGTCGCGGTGCATCGCTGCCCCGTGGTCCCGAACGCGCCCCAGAGCGCGCCGTCGAGCGCCAGGTCGAGATTGGCGTCGTCGAGCACGATCATGGCGTTCTTGCCGCCCATCTCGAGGGAAACCTGCTTGAAGGTGGCGGCGGCGCGCTGGGCGATAAGCGATCCCACCTCACTGGAGCCGGTAAAGCTGATGGCGCGCACTTGCGCGTGCTCCACCAGCGGCGCGCCGGCTCCGGGCCCGTCACCCGAGACAATGTTGACCACCCCCGGCGGCAGCCCCGAATCCATGAGCGTCTCCACCAGGTTATAGGTGGAAAGCGGCGTATCTTCGGCCGGCTTGATCACGCAGGTGTTGCCGGCCACCAGCGCGGGAAACAGCTTCCAGCTGGGAATGGCCATGGGAAAGTTCCACGGCGTGATCAGCCCCACCACGCCCACGGGCATGCGCACGCTCATGGCAAATTTGTTCTGGAGCTCGCTGGGGGTGGTCACGCCGTAAAGTCTTCTGCCCTCGCCGGCCACGTAAAATGCTTCGTCAATCGCCTCCTGCACGTCGCCGCGCGTCTCGGCCAGCACCTTGCCCATCTCGCGGGTCATCTCCCGCGCATATTTTTCCTTGCGCTCCTGGAGCAGCGCGCCGGTGCGCAGCAGAATCTCAGCCCGCTTGGGCGCGGGAACCAGCCGCCAGGTTGCGAAGGCCTTTTTGGCTGCGGCTACGGCGGAATCCACATCGGCGGCACCGGAGGCGGGAAACGCGCCGATCACGTCGGAGTGGTCGGCTGGGTTTAGATTCAGCAGGGTCTTGCCACCGGCGGCGGGGACCCACTCCCCGGCGATGAAGTTGTGATAGGTGGGATGGCTCATAAATCCTCGGGAAGCAACGAAGTTCATGGTAGCGCGCGCGGGCGAACTCCCGGATTGGGCGTCAACCGGCCCGCGTCTACCTCTTTTGCCGCCGGTTTTCCACCTTCCCCAAACCCGCCATGGAGCCGCAGCCTCATTGGCCGTACAATAGATATTCGAGGTAGAAACCTAGCCCGCAATGTCTTTGAACGGATTCCCCTCCCGCGCCTCGCGGTCGCATGGTCTGCGCTCGCTTTTCAGCATGTTTTCAAGCGACCTGGCCATCGATCTCGGCACCGCCAACACGCTGGTCTATGCGGCCGGCAAGGGCATTGTCGTCAACGAGCCCTCCATAGTGGCCATCAACAAAAACACCGGCGACGTGGAGGCGGTGGGCAAGGAAGCCAAGGAGATGCTGGGCCGCACGCCCGGCAACATCGTGGCCATCAAGCCCATGAAGGACGGGGTCATCGCCGACTTCAAAGTCACGGAAAAGATGCTCAATTACTTCATCCAGAAGGCCCACAACCGCAAGATGCTGGTGCACCCGCGGATTGTCATCGGCGTCCCTTCTGAGATTACCCAGGTGGAAAAGCGCGCGGTCGAGGACTCGGCTTACCGCGCCAAGGCCAGCGAAGTTTACCTGGTGGAACAGGCCATGGTGGCGGCCATCGGCGCCGGCCTGCCCATTACCGAGCCCTCCGGCAACATGGTGGTCGATATCGGCGGAGGGACGACGGATATTGCCGTGATTTCGCTGTCGGGCATTGTGTATTCGCGTTCGGTCAGGATGGCCGGCAACCAGATGGACGAGGCCATTACCAACTACCTCAAGCGCAAGTACAACCTGCTCATCGGCGAGCGCACGGCGGAGCAGATCAAGATCGAGATCGGCTCAGCCTACCCGCTGGACAAGCCGCTCTCGATGGAGATCAAGGGGCGCAACCTGATTGAGGGCGTGCCCAAGACCATCACTATTGACGACAGCGAAATTCGCGAGTCGCTGGGCGAAAGCATCGCCGTCATCATGAACGCCATCCGCGTGGCGCTGGAGCGCACGCCACCCGAGCTTTCGGCCGACATCTCCGATCGCGGCATCGTGCTCACCGGCGGAGGCGCGCTGATCAAAAACCTCGACAAGCGCATCCGCGAGGAAACCGGCCTTCCCGTCTCTGTGGCCGACGATCCGTTGGCTTCCGTGGTTCTGGGAACGGGAAAAATGCTGTCGGACTTCCGCCTGCTGCGCAAAATCAAGATCGACTAGACAGGGGTCAGGGATCAGGTTTCAGGGTTCAGGATGAATCCGCTGCATCCGAAGAGTTCCGCATCTGACCCCTGATACCTGAAACCTGAACCCTGCTTCTATGGATTCCTTCTTCGTCCGCTATCGAAACCTGCTGGTGCTGCTGGCCATTCTGCTGGTGCAGATCGTGGGCCTGGCGGTGCAGGTGCGGCGCGTGAGCACTGGCCGCTACAGCCTCGATCCCAACGACGATTCCGGCGTGCGCCTCATCCGCCTCTGGGCCGACGGGCTGGTTTCACCGCCGGAGCGGGCCATTCACAATTCCCGGCTGGCCATCTTCTACCTGTGGACCAACTACTTCGACCTGCGCCAGGTGCGCAAGCAGAACCGCGAACTCGAGCAGACCATCGACCGGCTGCGTCTGGAGCAGGCGGCGCTGCTCGAGGACGCCCGGCAAGGGCAGCGGCTGCAGGCGCTGCTTGGCTTCCGCGAAAAGTATATTTACACCACGGTCGCTGCCCAGGTCATCGGCTCCAGCGGCAGCGAGCAATCGCGGGTGTTTTATATCGACAAGGGCTCGAAAGACGGGCTTAAGCCGGACATGGCTGTGATCACCGGCGACGGCATCGTGGGCAAGGTGCGCGACGTCTTTCCCGACTCCGCCCAGGTGCTGGCGGTCAACGATCAGACCAGCGGAGCCGGCGTGATTCTCGAAACCACGCGCATCCGCGGCATTCTGCGCGGCAATGCCGACGGGCAGCTCATGATCGTGGGCATTCTGGCCGACGAGCGCATCAAGCCCGGCGAAGTGGTGCTCACCGCCGGGGGCGATCTGATTTTTCCCCGCGGCCTTCCCGTGGGCGTGGTGCAGAAGGTTGTGCGCGACCCCGACCGCGACGCTTTCATTGACGTGATGGTCACCCCTGCAGCCCATCTTGACCGGCTCGATGAGGTGCTCGTCATCAGTTCCACCGAGCCGCGCTTCTCGCCCCAGGAGCAGAAAGACATCGACACCAGCCAGTCCGACGCCGAATCCATTGAGGAGCAGCTGAAAGCCTCCCAGATCAACGCGGAAAAGCTTCCCGGCCTCGACAACGGCAATGCAACACCAGGGCAAAATGCGGCCAATCCCGCGGCGGCGCCGCCCGCGCCCAAGCTGCTGCCCACGCTTCATCCCGACCGCTTCTCGCCCGGCGCCGCGCCCACACCGCCGGGCTCCAGCCCCGCACCGGGCCAGCCTGACTCGAGCGCCCCGCCCAAGACCCAAGCCAATCCCGCGCAACCTGGATCCCAGAGCGGATCCCAGAGTGGATCCCAGAGCGGGTCCCAGAGCGGAACGGGGAGGAACCCGTAAGCCATGGCCCTGCTCAGCGCCGACACCCGGCGCGACCTGGAGATTCATCGCTATCCGCTGGTGGTTTATCTCCTGGTTCCTCTTGCGTCGCTTGTCCTGCAGGCGTGGCTGCCGCGTGTGCTGGGCCGTTTTTCCTGGTTTGACCTGCCGCTGGTGGTCACCATTTACTTCGCTCTCGGCCGGCGCAGCCCCATCCAGGGCACGCTGATGGGTGCAGCCTTGGGCGTCTTTGAAGATGCGCTCTCCCACCACGCCATCGGTTTGAATGGCATCGCCAAATCCTGTGTGGGCTATCTCGCCGCTTCCGTGGGCGTGCGCCTCGACGTGGAAAACTTTACCATCCGACTTTTGCTCAATTTCCTGCTGTCTCTGCTTTCGAGCGCAATCTTTCTCTTCGTCTATCGCGTGCTGCTGGGCGTCGAGCTTGAGTGGAGCTGGCTGCTGCAGCTCTATATCGCCATCGGCAACTCGATCATTGCCCTGGTGCTCTTTCCCGTGCTCGACCGGTTCCAATTGCGCGACTGAGCGCTGCAGCGCAGCCGGCGCCCTGTTTCAACGAGGCCCCGCCCTTAGGATTGCCCGCCCTGCCCAAAACCACCGCCTTGCGCGAAAATAGGGAACTGATGGAGTGGCGTAAACCAGCAGCGGGCCCGGGCTGGCGCGCGGGCCTGACCTGGCGCGCGGGCATGACCTGGCGCGCGGGCATGACCTTGATCGCGGCCTTGTGGCTGGCGGCATGCGGCCTGGCCCAGGCGCCGGCGCAGACGGATCATGGCCGGCAAAGGCCCATCAAAGCGCGGCTCATTCCCGATCGTTTCCTGCCCGATCCTTCCCTTCCCCCCACCTGGTCGATCCCCGTCGATCCTCTCGGATTCTCCCCGCCCGGCCCACTCTATCTGGGCGCGCGCAACACCCTGGCATCGCTCGACTTCATCGGCGAAGACAAGCTGCTGTTCACCTTCCGCGTGCCCGGGCTGCTCCACCGCGAACCGGCCAACGGCAACTCCACCGACGAGCGCCAGATTCGCGCCGTAGTCCTCGGTCTTCCGCAGGGAAACGTCCAAGCGGAAACGGTCTGGACCCTCCACGACCGCACGCGCTACCTGTGGATGCTCAACGACAGCCACTTCCTGCTGCGCGACCGCAACAACCTGGAGGTGGGCGACGAGAATCTTGAACTCAAGCCGTTTCTGCAGTTTCCAGGGCCCCTGCTCACTCTCTCGCTGGATCCGGCCGAGCAGTATATCGTCACCAACTCGCACGAGCCGGAAAAAACCACGGCGAAGCCGGCCGATATCCCGAGTCTGAACGCCAAAGCTCCTGCCGCTGACGCCTCCGCCGACGCCTCCACCTCCACCTCCGGCGATGACGCGCAGTCAGATCCGGGCGGATCTGCCGGCACCTCCGACACCGTGGTGCGCATTCTGCGCCGCGACTCCGGCAACGTGATCCTGGTCTCCCGAACTCACTCCCTCGTGGATCTTCCCATCAACTCCGAGGGCTACATTGAAGACCTGCGCAGCGAGGGCTGGAACTGGAATCTGAACCTGAGCTACTTCAATGGCGGCGCAAAAATCATGGGCAGCGTCGATTCCCACTGCGATCCCACGGAAGACTTTGTCTCCCAGAGCGAGTTCCTGGTGACCACGTGCGCCTCCGACGGCAGCGAAACCGTTCTGGCCATGACCACTTCCGGGCGCAGTCTTTGGGCGGACCAGATCCCTTCCGTCGCCATCTGGCCGGAAATTACGGTAGCGTCCGGCGGACTGCGCATCGCCCGCGAAACGCTCGGCGTTACCCATTCCGTCAACACCTATGCCCCTCTCGACACGGATGACATCAAAGGCCAATGGGTGAGCGTCTACGATGCCGCCACCGGCGACCTGGCACTGGAAACCCCGGCCAGCCCGGCGCTCGACGCCGGAGGAAACGTGGCCATCTCCCCTTCCGGGCGGCGCGTGGCCGTTCTCAATGCCGGAGCCATCCAAGTGTTTGAGCTGCCGGAGGCCCTGCCGCTGCCGTTACCGGCGGGTAAGTAAGCGCATCGGCTGCGGCCGCGCCTCGGGGTCTCTGTGTAAACTTGCCCGTAGGAGCCGGAGCGCCCCGCACTGCCCGCGGCGGCCTCACAAGAGAAGCCGCCGGCGCCTTGAGGCAGAAGGCAAGACAAAGAGGTCACATGATTTCGGAGAAGACCGCGGTTGCTTACTCGGCCGCGGCAGAAAGCGATCTGGGCCGCAAACGTTCTTCCAACGAAGACGCGTTCGGTTACTCCGTCGAGCGCGGTGTCTACGTGGTCTGCGACGGAATGGGCGGCGCAGCCGCCGGCGAGGTCGCCAGCTCCCTGGCCGTGGATGAACTGATGCGCCTGCTTGCCGGCAGCGCCTCTCGAGGACCCACGCGCGAAGAAGCCGAGCGCGCCATCGATGCGGCCAATCAGGCCATCTTTTCCCGCGCCCGGCGCAATCACAAACTGAGCGGCATGGGCACCACCATGGTGCTTCTTCTCACCGACGATCGCCGCGCCTGGTTTTTGAACGTCGGCGACAGCCGCGGCTACCGCCTGCGCCAGGATCGCCTGGAACAGATCACGGTGGATCACTCGCACGTGGAAGAGCAGGTGCGCGCCGGACGCATGAGCCGCGCTGAGGCCGAGCGTTCTCCGCTGCGCAATGTGATTACACGCGCGCTGGGCACGCAGAGCCAGGTCACGCCCGATGTCTTCGAACTCGAGACCGAGCCCGGCGATCTTTTTCTCCTCTGTTCCGATGGCCTCACCCGCGAGCTCTCCGATCCGCTTCTTGAGTCCATCCTCCGCCTCGGTCTTCCCCTCGATGCCCTCTGCGCCCGGCTGGTGGGCGCGGCCAACCAGGCCGGCGGCCAGGACAACGTCACCTGCCTGCTGGTGCGTGCCGGGCAGAGTATCTCTTCCGGGAATGGCAAGGCGCGGCGCGGCGGCTGAAAGCGGCTGCACCTCACGCGGCACACAGCTCTGCGCTGCAGGCATTGACTCAAAAATCGGCCGTTCCGCGGTTTCGGCGCAGGTCTTACGATGCGTGCGACCGAGCCGGGCGAAGGCTCGACAACGCGGCTTTCACCACCGCCCGCGCCACTTCATCCGGCGTGAGCGCATCCACGGCAATGGAAATGTGCGCCGCACGGTAAAGCGGCAGGCGGCGGGCGTAGCGCCGTTCCAGGTTGGCGCGGTCGGCAAGAATCGGCCGCGTACCCTCGGTGCCCCGGCAGCGCTTGAGCGTGGTTTCAAGCTGGACTTCAAGATGGACGAGCAGCGTGCCGGGCGCGGAGAGCAGCAGCGCGCGCGTCTCGGCATGCTCAATCGCTCCGCCGCCGAGGGCCAGCACCAGGCCATCCACCTCGGCCAGCCGGGCAATGACGGCGCGCTCGCGCTCGCGGAAGGCGGCTTCGCCGTGGCGGGCAAAGATCTCGGCGATGCTGCAGCCGGACTCGGCTTCGATCACATCGTCGGCGTCAACGAACCGCCAGCCGAGCTTCCCGGCCACCATCGGACCCACGGTGCTTTTCCCCGAGCCCATGAAGCCGGTCAGGACGATGCGGTGGTGCGCACCGGCTCGGGTATTCGAAGTTTTCACCACCGTGGTCACTGACTCCAGTATAGGGATCTCAGCTCAATACCATGACCACGGCGCCGGCGGTGATGAGCGCCCCTCCAATCACCGCGGCGGCATTCATCTTCTCGCCCAGCAGCAGCCAGGCCAGGAGCATGACCAGAGGAACGGAGAGCTTGTCCAGCGGGGCCACGCGCGAGGCCGGACCGAGCTGGAGGGCGCGGAAGTAGCAAAGCCAGGAAAGCCCCGTGGCCACTCCCGAAAGTCCGAGATAGACGAGCGTGCGCCGGTCAACAGGTTGGAAAAGCGAGCGGATCTCGCCATGCTTGCCCAGGGCGAGTGCGATGCCCCAGGTAAAGAAGACGACAACCGTGGTGCGCAGCGCCGTAGCCAGGTTGGAGTCGACGTGCTCCACGCCGACTTTGGCCAGCAGCGCCGTGGCTGCGGCAAAAAGGGCTGACAGCAGAGCCCATCCAATCCAGCTCGCGTTCCAGCTTGTGCTCCAGTTCATGGCAACATGCTACGCCCGCGTGCGGATACGCGTGTCGGGATGCCGCAGAGATGGGCCCCGGAGCCGCGTTGGTACACTCCAGAAATGGAGGCTGGCCGCGCCAGCACGACTGCGTTTCGCGTGGCCCAGCGTCGCGCCGTTCACCAGGTGCTCGACCAACCGCCGGTTCTCGACGATCCCGTCGCGGTTCCGTTGCTGGGGGCGCAGTTTGTCTTCGATCCGAAGCGCGAAATGCATCCGGTCGCACGGGCCTTCCGCGCGTACATGGCCGCGCGCAGCCGCTTCGCGGAGGACCAGCTCGCCCTGGCGACTGCGCAGGGAGTTAGTCAGTACGTGCTTCTCGGTGCGGGACTCGACACCTTCGCCTACCGCAATCCATTTCCGCAGTTGCGTGTATTTGAGGTGGATTTTCCCTCAACGCAGGCGTGGAAGCGGACACTGCTGGCCGAGGCCGGCATCGCGCCGCCGGCCAATGTGCGCTACGTTCCCCTCGACTTCGAGCGCAAGGCGCTTGCCGAGGGGCTTGAGGAAGGCGGAGTCGATTTCGCGCAGCCCGCCTTCTTCGGCTGGCTGGGCGTGGCGCCGTACCTTACTCTCGAAGCCTTCCGCGCCACGCTCGAAACCGTTGCCCGGCTGCCTGCAGGAAGCGGCGTGGTCTTCGACTTTGCGTTTGCGCCGGAGGCGCTGAAGCTCACGCAACGGCTGGCCTTTCATTGGCTGGCGGCGCGCGTGGCTCGGGCCGGCGAACCCTTCCGGCTGTTCTTTACGCCGCAGACTCTGGAACTGGAGCTGAGAGCGGCTGGTTTCAGCTGCATCGAGCTGCGCGGCAGCGAGCAGCTCAACGCGCTCTACTTCACAACCCGCGCGGATGGCCTGCAACTGGCGACACCGGGCTTGGGAATGATGGCAACGGCGTGGCGGTGAGGAAGATTAAGATGGCATCATGCGTCCGCTTGGCATCCGGCTCCCGCTTCCAGCGCTGACGTTCGCTTTCCTCGCCGGCCTGAGCGGATGCGGCTATCACACGCTGGGCGCGGCCGCGCACCTGCCTCCCGATGTGCACACGCTTTCCGTGCCCGTTTTCGAGACGCGCACGGAGCTTTACGGCACCGAGTCAGCCATGACCGAGGCGGTCATCCGCGAGTTCGCTGCGCGCACACGCTTCCGGGTTACGCCCTCCGCAAGCGGGGACGCGGACGCCGTGCTCCACGGGACCGTCCTCAAGGAAGTGGTTACGCCGCTGACTTACAACTCCGCCACGCAGCAGTCTTCGAGCTTTCTCATTACCATCATCGTCTCGGTCACGCTGAAGGACCGCGACGGACGCGTGCTCTACCAGAACAATAACTACACCTACCGCCAGCAATATCAGTCCACCATCGATCTGCCCACGTTTCTCGAGGAGGATCCGGCCGCCGTCCAGCGGCTTTCGCGCGAGTTCGCGCGGCAGCTCGTGGCCGATGTGCTGGAGGGGCTTTAGTGCGCACGGCAATCAACGCAGTTGCAGTAAACTAAGAAGCAGTCGTCGCTTGCGCTGCGCGCGGAGGGATGGGTGAGCGGTTGATACCGGCGGTCTTGAAAACCGTTGTGCCTGAAAGGGTACCGGGGGTTCGAATCCCTCTCCCTCCGCCACGATACAGTCTCCAGCCGTCTCTTCTCGTCTCCCATTGTCTACATTAGTCATTTAGAATAAGCGATATACGAGAGATTCCCGCCTTCACTCATCTCCCTGCGTCTACCTGAAGCGCCGTTTTACTGTAGGTATTTTCTACGGTACTCTGTTCTGGGAGTGTAGGTATATTTATGAATTTGACCGATACAGCAGTGAAGAAGGCCAAGCCGGGGCCTAAGCCGGTGAAGCTGACAGACGCGCGCGGGCTGTACCTTCATGTCGCGCCTACAGGGGGACGGCTCTGGCGCTACCAGTACCGTTTCGAGGGGAAGCCAAAGCTGATGGCATTGGGCGGTTATCCCGATGTGTCGCTTGCACAAGCCAGAGAGCGCCATGACAAGGCCCGTAAGCTGCTCGCTGACGGCATTGACCCAATGGCCGACCGTAAGGCCCGCAAGCAGGCTCAGGACGCGAAACAGACCACCTTTGCGGATGTGTTCCAACTCTGGCTTGACCACTGGCGTGAAGGGAAGTCAGAGCGCCATGCTGACTATGTTGAACGCCGGGTGAAGGCTGACATTCTCCCTCGCATTGGTGAGCGTTCCATTGCCGATATTGAAGCGCCTGAAGTAGTGGCAATGCTCAAGGCGATTCAGGATCGTGGAGTGCGGAACATTGCGAAGCGCGCATACGAAACAACAGGTCAGATATTCCGCTATGCCGTTGCTCATGGCTATACGAAACGGAGTCCAACTGCTGACTTCAAACCTAGCGACGTTCTCAAGGCTGGACAGGAAACCAATTACGCGCGCATTGATGCAAAGCAGCTACCGGAGTTCTTGAAAGCGTTGGAAGTGTATCCCGGTACTCACGTAACGCGCCTTGCAATCTGGCTAATGGCGCTGACGTTTGTGCGCACCAGCGAATTGATCGGCGCACCATGGTCAGAGTTTGACTTGGACAATGCGCGTTGGGATATTCCAGCGGAGCGCATGAAGATGAGAACACCGCATATCGTGCCGTTGTCCAAACAGGCTGTAGAGACGCTTCAAACGCTCCACAGGCTCACAGGTCACACGAAATGGCTGCTGCCCGGTGACCGCAACAAAGAGCAGCCAATGAGCAACAACACGATCCTGAAGGCCATTGAACGCATTGGCTACAAGGGACGCATGACAGGACACGGCTTCAGGGGATTGGCAAGCACGATCCTGCATGAAAAGGGCTATGAACATGCCCACATCGAATTGCAGCTTGCACACGCGCAGCGCAATGCTGTCAGCGCAGCGTACAACCATGCTCTCTACTTGGAGCCGCGCGCAACAATGATGCAAGAGTGGGCAGACTACTTGGAGCAGCAATGGAAAGCACCAATCAATTCTTGATTGGAATTACTACTTGGCGTGGAAGTGTCCTGTTGTCCATCGCTTGATTGTTACGGCTGCTGAAGCGTACCTGCAAATGTACCGAATTGAAGCCAGCGTTGCAGTTCCGGGCGCTGGCTTTTCATTGTCTCTAACAACGGAGCTATTGAAAATTTTGCCCGGCGCAAAACACCGCGTAAGCGTGAAGTGTCTACCACCTTCCCTCCCGCAAATCGCCTCTGACAGATTTTGACACTCAATTCAAGTCGCTCAACAATGTCTTGCCCACATTAGACGATGCAGTTTTTGCGACCTTGACGGTCAATTCTTGATTTGTATGGAGAGGTATGTAGACCGTTTCCCATACTGCCCCAATGTCCCTCATACAAATCATAAAAGTTGCGTCAAGGTCGAGACTTCTACGATGATTTTTGAACGGGAGGAATGTCGGAAGCATCAATAAGAAACTGCTGTGGCAGACGCCAGCAAACCTTTCCTTGGAATCCCTGCCTGTCAACGATTCCGTTCAACGCCTTGAATGCACGCACAATCGTTGTCTTGCTCAACATCGCGTAGGTTCTCGCAATGTCCTCAATTTCAGTGACCGGTTTGGGGCCATGATGCAGCATGAACTTCAAGAAGGTTGCGGCTTCAAACGCCTTCGAGTCCAGCCTAAAGCCAGTATCCCCGTCTTTTTCAGGTGCGACTTCAACACTGGCCAGAATTTCATCCGCTGTTCCCTCGATGGATTCGCCCCATACAATCTTGCTGGTTTTGATTGGCTGGCCATGATCCGGCGCTGGGAGGCTAGCGGCTTCGATGTGGTATTCGTAGCCCCGGTTGGAATCATCTGCGTTGTTGTATTTTGTGGGTACGATTACGCAGCGCCCGGTGGATTTGTTCTTTGAAGCAGCAATAACACAGCGTGCGAGATTGACGAATTGAATAGACCCAAGGACACGTTCATCCGTCCGCTGTCCAACTGAATCCTTCCTGAAATGCGTTAAGCCGAGAACGGCGCAATTCATGCTGTCAGCAAGGTCCACAATCGGCTGCAATGAGCGTCTGACCTGATTGCCCTGATGCGAGTCTCCTGCAACGGCTGAGACGATGGGATCAATAATCACAAGCCCGATGGAAAGTTTGAATCCAGTTGCATCCATCGCCTTGACAATGATTGGAATGTCTGTCGCGGGGTCGAATGGAATACCTTCTCCTGTGTCTGCGTCTCTAGTTCCCCTGATAATGAGAATGTTCTCAAGTTTCGCTCCCGCTGCAACCAAACGCGGAACGATGGTATCTGACGCCGTGTCCTCCGCTGACCAGATGATGACTTTGCCTTCAACTACAGGTGTGCCGTCTGGAAACGTAGCGCCATTGCTCACAATAGCAGCCCATAGCAGCGCGATTGAACTCTTCCCAATTCCGCCATACCCCGCCAACAATGACAGCTTGCGTTTAGCAAGATAGCCTTCAAACAACCACTCCAGTCTCTCCATTGGGATCTCCGACGCCAGCTTAAACACTAGCTCCTTCGGTTTTGCTTTTTGGTATTTCTGCGGCAACGGCGCTGCACTTGTGAGATTGAAACGTGTAGGTATAGCCGACCTGTTGACTGGTACTGCATCAACAAGTTTGTCGATGTATCTCTTTGGGGGGAACGTTTCCGTATCGGCTTCGCCAAAGCCAATAAAAGATGGGTATTTTTCCGCGATGTATGCCTTGGCAAGCGACTCCACTACATCTGCGTCTAGCGG
>JASHOQ010000077.1 GCA_030041045.1 Acidobacteriaceae bacterium | reverse complement strand
CTGCAGAAGATGTGTGCCCTGGAATCTGCCGACTCGCGCTTCCTGTTCTCCGTGCATACCTACCACATGCAATTCCATATGCGCATCGCAGAACTGAGCCGCTGTCCGGGGCTGTGCCGCGCCATCGAGAAGGAGCAGGTCCTCATCTTCAACTGGCTTTACGATATCGCCGCCGACCGGCGCACCCAGCCGGAGGCTTTTCATTCCACCCTGGCCGAGGCCTTGTGCAGCGGCGATTCGCTGGTCGCCGATACCGCCATGCGCGCGCACGTTCGCTACGGTCTCGACCAGATCCTGAAGTGTCTCTCGCAGTTCGATAAAGGAGACGCCTGGCGGTTGAAGAACAGGAATCCTGAAGCCAATGGAAAGAAATCCCGCAACGGCCCGGCGAAAAAAGACCGATGAGCTCACCGCTCTCCCGGAAGCAGGCCCTCGGCAGCATCTCATCCGTGTAAAGTCACCATCGCACATCCCTGGCGAAGCGGGACGCGCAGCCTGAGCCCCTCCTCCTTGCCCTTGGAGAAAACCGTTGGCGCAACGGCAGTCTCGGCTTCAGGATGAATCACGGAACATTTCAAGTTGTCGAGGCCCGGAACATTTCTCAGGATCACTTCCGCGGACTCCGCTTCCCCTCCAAAGCAGACCGGCATGGCGTAGCCACTGGGGACCTGGAACAAGTTAGCCTTTGCGGCGCCACCGGTAACTTCGACGCAATGCGGCTCTAGAACCCACTTCTTCCCGCGCATCGCATCCAGCAACGGTCCGTAAGCCAGATAATACTTTTCCGTCTTCATCCACAGGTGCCCGGTATCCCGCTCGAAGAGCGAGCCGTACTTGTAATAGAAGCCACGGGTGCCATCATGATCTTCCTGCGCAAGATCGCCATGATCGCCCCAGTCCATATCGGGAACGATGCAGTGGTTGTTCCAGGGATAGGGCGCGGTGGGATAGGCTCCCATGAGCAGATGACGCTGGAAAAACGAGTCAGGATCGGGCCGGAACAGGCTCTCGTTGTAGGTCCACACCATCACCGGCTTCTTAACGCCCATCAGTGCGGTGCTGTTCAGCCCGCGCCCGTCATATCCGAATTCGTCGTAGAAGCCATCGATTTGGCGGTAGACGTCGACGCGCGAAAAGATCGGACTGGCGAAAATCACCTTGCCGGCTGCGCGCATCTTCGGGCCGGCCTGGTCGAAGAAACGGTTCCACGAAACGCACAAGGAACGCGCGGCCCCGCCGTTCACCCAGCTCACGTCGTCGTCGGCGTCCATGTTATTCCAAAACATGAAGTACGTGTTATCGATACAAATACCGGCCGAATCAGGGATCCAGCGAATGTCCCGGTCCACCTGCTCCAGAAGAAACTTCTGATATCCGGGGTCGTAACAATCCATGACTTCCCGATCGGAGGCCAGCGGCGCTTTGGGAAAATTGGCGGCGAGAAATGCGCCGGGATCTTGCCATAAGGGAGCGCCGAGGCTCGATTCCTTCTTACCGCCATAGTTGAATACGTTGAAATAATCCAGCACATAAAAGCCATTGGTCTTCATATAGCTGGCATAGTCGTTCATCCGGCCGGCGCTGGTCCAATGCGGCTTGTTGGGGTTATCGGCTTCGTACGCCCAGGACCGCTCCCATGTCTCCTCGGAACTGGTGACCGGCGGCAGAAACATACCCATGTAGGGCATATCGTCATCGAGCTTCCAGTTCACGCGGAAGGCCATCTTTTTGTATTTTGCGACGTCGATCCGCCCTTCGTCGCCGGAATAGGCGGCGCAGCCGGCCATCGCGTCGGCGTTCGCACTGGGAGGCTCGAAGAACTCGGAAAAGCGAGCTGTCATCCATCGCAACCCGCCGCGCCAGTCGGCTTCATGCGCGATCAAGTTCATCTCAAAGTGAACGGGCTTTCCGTCGCCCAGGCGATAATTCGCACGGGAAAACTTGAGAGAACCCGTCGGTGTTGTGATGAGCTGCGACCCGCACAGGATGATATCTGCCGGCGAAAACACCAGGCTCAGGGCGGAATCGTTCGCTGGCTCGGCAACCGTTGCCAGCGGTAACACGATGTGATCGGGGGTTGAGTTATATCCGCCATAATCCCAGGTGGCATCGATCAACGGCTGCAGCACCAGCGGATCGCGCCACTCGCCCTTCGGCTGTGTCTGCTCCGGCGCGTTCCCGTGGGAGGTTGACCAAACGGGATCGGCCCACGCCGTCCAAAAGCGGGTTGCCGCAGTGGCAGGATACTGCAGTTCTGTCACGATATCGGTTGTCCAGGGACTGCCATCGGAGACAAGCTCGATTTCCCAGCGCACGCTGTCTCCTGCCGGGCTGAAGCGGTCGATCGCCGTGAGCCTCCGCCCGGAGGCGTTGTTCGCGAGCGTCCGCGTAAACTGGGTCGCGCCGTTCTCTAACTGCTCCTCTTTGGCGGCGCCGGCTTGGCTGCAACCAGCCAGGCTCGTCCGCCCCACGAGGTTGATCTTGCGGTCCCCGGCCTTTAGGCCGACGATCTCGCCCGCCGCCGAGAGTTCCACTCCGATACCCCGCGCGTTCAGTTGAAGATTCGGCGAGTCGCCTGCAATTGCAGTTTCGACGGCGGAAACAGTGGGGATCGCCGTCCACTTCGCTCCCCATAGACCCGCAGCAGTCCCCATCAGACTCCTCAAAAAATTTCTTCGCTGCATTCCTCCCAGTCTCCTTCCCTCGTACAGGTTCGCAGAGCTCCTGTCTTGACTCCTGGCAGGATGGGCTGCTCATCGGGATGGCTGGAGCCACTCAAGTCATGGCCCTTCCTCTTCAACTCCCCCAGAGCACGGTGCACAAACCGTGTTCTCGCGTACCTGTTCGAAGTTTCGGCAGAATTAAGGAGGCCATACCATGCGCCAATCCGCTTCGCTGCCGGCGCAGCTAAAGTGATATATCACAAGATTGAAGCCGCTTGCAAGAGGCGCCAAGGATTCAGGGCGCGCCCTATGAGTCCCCGATAGAAGCGCAAACCAATGAAGGGTGACGAGGACGACGGAAGGGGCAGGAAAGCAGTGCTTGATCACCTGGAGGCGCGAGCAAGCGCCGCTCGAATGTATCTCCTGCCTTCGAACTGTGCCGCGTAAGTCACTGCGCCAACATGCCGGAACCTCGTCGATTGCGAGGCGCGCAGCCTTGGTCCAATTCGCAGCAGCTTCGCCTCAAGTCTATGCCTCCTTTTTCGAGGCAAACGCCTGTAACTCACCTACGGTTTTTCCGGGAAAATCGGTCATGGCGGAAAATGCCCAACCACGAAGCTGGTCGATCGCCACCCGGCTGCGCTCAAGATAATGCGGAAGCTCTTCCAGGCCGTATTGCTGAGCCAACGCTCTCGCGCTTACGCCAGGCCGCTTTGCCTTCAGCACAAACCACTGTTCCAGCCCCATCCATTTCTCCTGAACCACGTCCTGATCACGCTCTTTAAGCAACTTATCCAGCTTATCGAGGTTGAAGTTCTGATGATAAATCCCACGGTCTAAGTCCAAAGTTATACGGCTCACATTCACAGTCTTAGCCGACTCGTATAAGATTCGTTCTCCCGTAATGTCGTAGACAATGCAATCGGGCGTCGCCGACGAAGTTACTATGTAATAGTGGTGATTGATTGCGTGAGCCTGGAGTGAGATGCCGGCCGAATACGCGCTTGGCCATAGGACAACTTCAGCCTTCTGCTCCGACAACCCTTTCCATACCTCGGGAAAATTGGCATCGAAGCAAGTTGCAAATCCGATGCGGCCAAAATCCGCCGGAAATACCTGGGTTGCATCTCCAGGGCTGACGGGCGGAGTCACCGTGTACTCTGACCAGTAGGGAAAAACCTTGTCATAGTGACATGCGACGCGGCCTGCGCGATCCAGGAGTACGACGGTATTCAGTCTCTTCTGTTGATCTCGGCGATCAATCGGTACCGCGATATAAGTGCGATGTTTGGCCGCCAGCGCCGCCATGGCCGTAACCGTCGGTCCGTTCAACGGCTCTTCACTCGATGCGTCCTGTCCTCGGCACGTCTCCGGCAAGAGGATAACATCGGCGCCGCGCGCCCCCTCCTCATCCACATGTCTTTCGATCTGATCCAGGGGCATGCCTGTTCCCTGAAACCCGATACTTACAATGCGGACGGGGCGACCCACGGATGGGGCTGCATCTGTTTCCGGAGGGACCGCAGCGCTTCCAGTTTCTCCGCTTGCCGGTCTTTCAGCTCCGAGGGCAGGCAGCGCTCCACTGGCGAAGGCTGTCAGCCCCATGGCCGCTCTGGTAATGAATGTACGTCTTCTCATGTTCCTTTACCCCCTGGATTCACCTGTGTTTTGCATCGCGATTCCCGTGCATCGAGTGGCGCACGTACCTATTTCATGGCCGGCGACGAAATCAGGCCCTTGTCAGTCGAAAGCCGATTGCAGCGCACAAATGCAGACGCGCCAAAACGAACCTATGCTCTTGCCGAAATGTGAGCAGATCCGGCAGCGGGGCCACTCACGCTCCCACTCCTTCGAACTTCAGGCTCCATGCGTAGTCGCAAGGTCTGTTGCCCGCTTGCTGCAGATTCTCAGGTAACGCAATGGTTGCTCCCTTGGCGGAATCGAATGTCCATGACAACTCTGCATTCGAGCCTAATAAATTCACCTTCGAACCAGGCTTCGGATGCATCGTCTTAAGTACGACCTGCCTTCCCGGCCATTCAGTCAGGATCGCGTAAGTAAATCGTGAGTCTTTTGATTGCGTGAAGCGAACCGTCTCGCCCTCGGACCAAAGCGTGCCCATGCGCGGCCGCGTGGCGTAAATGGCTTCGCCATTCACTTTCAACCACTGCCCCGCGCCTTTCATTTGGCGGATTGCCTCCGGATGAAACTCGCCATGGCCGCTTGGCCCCACACCAATCTGCAGGCCGCCACCTTTGGCAACCGCGTCAACCAAGTTGAGGACGATCCATTGAGTGCCTTTGTACTTCGCAGCATCCGGCTCGTATGAGAAATCGGTGCCCAGCGGATAGATGGTGAACCAGGGCTTTTCAGACATCTCCTTCGATCCGGGAACCACGCGCTCCGGAGTGTAGTAGTCGCCGTAGTTCCCAATGCCGCGCCCTCGCAGCATCACTTGCGGCTGCAGCTCCCGCATCTTCAGCACGGTTTTGCGCAGTTCAGGCCAGACGCGCGGCCCCAGCCACATATCCAGATCGATCATGTCGATCTTTCCATAGTTGGTTAAGAGCTCCACCAATTGCGCTCGATGTCTCTCCATCATGCGGCTGACTGCGGCGTCCGTAGGATCGGGAACCATCACCGCATGATTGCCCAATCGTTGTTGCGTCATTTCCAAATCGGCCTCAGTCATCCACTCTTTTGAAGAAGGCACCTGGAAGGGATGGCACACATACGGCCGGAAGTCCGCGTCGTACCAATCGGGATGCGAAAAATAGAGATCGATCCTGATATCGCGCTGATGTGCTGCATCGCAGAGTTCTTTCACAACATCCCGTCGGAATGGCGTTTCCATGACGGAATAAGAAAGATCGCACGATTCTATTCCCGGACCGCCCGCGGCCATCCAATTGGCTCGGCTCTTCACCCGCGTCCTGGTATCAAACATGCAAAAGCCTTCATGATGCTTGGTGGTGAAAGCAAACATCTTCATGCCGCTCTCTTTGAAAACATCCATCCACCCGGCCGCATCGAAACCTGCGGGATTCCAGCTCCTGTAAAGGTTGTTATAGTTTTGTCGATCCTCAAAAGACATGCCGAGAAAAGGCCACGACTCCGGGCCTCGATGCCAAAGGGAGTAAATCCCCCAATGAATCCTCACGCCGAACTTCGTGTCCTGGAAGGCCTCGTAAGCGCTCGGCGGAGCCCAGTGGTATTCCGGTACAGGCGTCTTCTCAATAAAAGGAACGTACTTCAGGAGCGAGTCAGGGAATCCGCGAATTGTCTCTGGCTCCTGCGCCAGGCTCGCATAGCGAGAGGTTGCTGCCAAAGCTGCAACGGATGCAATGAATTCTCTCCGATTCACGAGCATCACTCCTGCCAAAGCGCCCCCCGCATAGATTTTGAATCAACCGGAACGGGCAGTCACATACCTCTAGAGTCTCAAGCGATTCACCACGGGCATGATATATCAAATGTGGAAGATCGCTGTCAATCGCGCTTCAGCCGATGAGATTTGCCCGTGGCTGCGGCCGGGGCGGTTCCCTTCGCCCTGGGTTTTTACGGCGTTTGCGCCCATCCCGGGCGACAGCCCATCTTTGATATATCATATATTTTGACGCATCGGCAAGAGGTTACGGGCGTCGGGGCGCGCTCCTATGTCTTTCTAACGACAGCTTGACCATCGCTAGCGGCATGGCCATGCGGATTGATTACCGAGGAGAACAATGGAAGAACCCGTGGATCTGAAAGCTGCGCCAGGCGATGGATTTTCGCGCCGTAGATTCTTGCAACACACCGGCGTCGGATTTTCGCTCATGCTGGGCGGAATGAAAGTGCTTGCTCTGTCAGACAGCGTGGACACCAAGCCGGAAAATGCCGGCTCTCCGGCAGCAAGTGGCTCCGTAATTAAGGTCCATCCCGCCAATCCCCATTATTATCTGTTTCGCGGTCGGCCGACCATCCTGATCACCTCCGCGGAGCATTACGGCGCAGTGATCAACATGGACTTCGATTATGTTACTTATCTGAGCGCGCTCGCGGCCTATGGCATGAACTATACCCGCATCTGGCCGGGCGGATGTATCGAGGCGGTGGGCGAGTATTACTCAGGCAACACCGTGGGGCCTAGACCGTCAAGAACCATCCTTCCTTGGCAGCGGAGCGGCGTCTCCAGTTGTGTCTATGGGGGAAACAAATATGACCTCGACAAATGGAACCCGGAATTTTTCGCGCGCCTGAAAGATTTCATCGTTAAGGCCGGCGAGCGTGGCATTGTGGTGGAAGTAAATTTCTTCAACTCCCAGTATTCGCATCGCTGGCCTTTCCATCCCATGTACTACGAGAACAATATCCAGGGGGTGGGCAAATGCGACTTCAAGGATGTCCAGACCCTGAAATATCCTGACCTGGTTCGGCGCCAGAGCGAATATGTAAGCAAGATCACTGAGGAAGTAAATGCGTACGACAACGTCATTCTGGAGGTTTGCGACGAGCCGTCCAATTTCACTCCGCACGCGGAAGCCGGTCCCTGGGTAGGCCACCTTTTACAGGTGGTGCACGATACTGAGGCCACGCTGCCCCAAAAACACCTGGTGGCGCAGATGGTCGAGGGTCCGATCGGAGGTCCAGTTGATTTCTCTGGAAGCCCTCTTCTGTCGATCATTACCGGGCAGTACGTGTGGGGCGGAGAAGCGGATAGCGAGCAGATGGGAGGATTGAAGGGCCTGGATTACGAATACGGCTACGGCAAGCCCATCGAAATGAATGAGACTCCCTATTACCCATTTCAGTACCGGTTAGGGGATCCAATTCTGGACTCGCGCGTGGAGGCCTGGGAGTTCATCGTGGGCGGGGGAGCGAGTTTCAACCATTTGAACTCGCGATACACGGTCGAGGATCCGGCTGGCAACACCCCTGATAATGCGCAAATCCTCTCCGCCCTGCGCAACCTGAAGGACTTCATCTACAGCTTCGACTTCGTCAGGATGCGTGCGGACAAGAGCTTCGTGGTCGGAGGAGTGCCGGAGGGAGTTTATTGCCGAGGCATCAGCGAGCCGGGAGAGCAGTATGCGCTCTATCTTCACCATAGCCGGCTTGTTCCGGCGCCCGACATGATGTATTACATCGCCACCCCGGGGCAATACAGGGGCGAGGTCCTCGTCTTCGATATACCTGGAGGAACCTACAAAGCAGAGTGGGTTGACCCTGCCTCGGGTTCCGTGCTCAGTTCTGCCACCTTCGTCCATCAGGGAGGCAATCAAGAGCTTTCCATGCCTGACTATGAATTAGACATCGCCTTACGGATAAAGCGCGTTCCTTGAGCTGCCCCTGGCAACGCTATCTCTTCGACAACCGGGCTCGATCGACGCTGAGCTTGGGCCGGCGTCTGGCACGCGTACCACCGCCAGTCTATTTTGCCGGCGCCGCTTTTGCGCCGGTTCCCAGCCACAGCGCTTCCATCTGTTCGAGCGAGTGGCCCTTGGTCTCCGGCACCATCTTCCCCATAAACAACGCTGCCAGAATGCCCATCACGCCGTAAATCCAGTACGCGAACCCATGCTTGAAATGATCCACCAGGTACGGATTCTTATCGAGAATGGGGAATGTCCAGCTGACGAGATAGTTGGCGATCCACTGCATCGCCACCGCCAGCGCCATGGCCTTGCCGCGAATCTGGTTGGGAAAAATCTCGCTCAAAAGCACCCACGTCACCGGACCCCAGGAGACGGCAAATCCCGCTGTATAGACAAGCATGCAGATAAGCGCCGTCACGCCCTTGCCGCCTAGCCAGAATTCCGTGCCCAGCGCAAGCATGCTCACTGCCATCACCAGCGCTCCGATAATCTGCAGCGGTCTGCGTCCGAATCGATCCACGGTAACAATGGCGACCACGGTAAATGTAAGATTGACCGCCCCGACAATAATGGTCTGGAACAGCGAGGCGTTGGTGGTCAGTCCCATGCCCTTGAAGATATCCGTCGCGTAATAAAGCACCACGTTGATGCCCACAAATTGCTGGAAGACCGACAACAGAATGCCAATGAGAATGACCGGCACGCCAAAGGAAAACAACCCACCGGAGTGATGTTCGCTCAGCGAAGCGCGGATTTCGGAGATTTCATGTTCGCTTTCTTCCTTCGTCACCAGCTTGGCCAGCACCGCGCGAGCGCCCCTCTCATTGCCGCGGAGCATGAGGTAGCGCGGAGTTTCCGGCACAAAAAACAGCAGGATCAGAAAGAGACCCGCGGGGACGGAGCCGGAGAGAAACATGTAGCGCCAGCCAATGGAGTTCAGCCACACATCGCCGCTCCCGCTTTTCGAGATTCCGAAGTTGACAAAGTAAATCACCAGCATGCCGAAGATGATGGCAAACTGGTTCCACGCCACCAGGTTTCCGCGCACCCTGGGCGGCGCAATCTCGGCGATGTACATCGGCGACAGCATCGACGCCAGGCCCACGCCGATGCCGCCAAGAATGCGATACACCACAAAGTTCGCCATGTAGCCCGGTCCGCCGTGGCCGATGGGAGCAAAAGGAAATTCCGGCGCCGAGGCGCCCAGTGCTGAAATCAGGAAGAGCAGGGCGGCAACGATCAATCCGCGTTTGCGGCCAACGTGCGTGCTCACCCACCCGCCGATCAGTCCGCCCAGGATGCATCCGATCAGCGCGCTCGAAACTACAAAGCCAAGCAGCGAATTCGCGTCGTTGGCCTGCGCGGCGTTGGTCAGATCGGTAAACCGCGGATCGATGAAGTAAGCCTTCAGGCTGTCGACGGCCCCGTTGATCACGGCCGTGTCATACCCGAAAAGCAATCCGCCTAACGTGGCGATGACGGTCAGCAAGACAACATATGGATTCAATCGCGACATACGCTCCTTTGCGGCAAATCGATTTAGGCCATGGCCCTGCACTGGCCAACCGCGAGGCATTGCATCTGGCGGACTCCGCCGGTTCGTTGTTCCTCGTGGCCGCTACCCAGCCGGCTTTCGCATGAAGCGTCAATTCTAGCCCCGCCGAGGAACCGTTGGAAATGGCTGTTTTCCTTGCCGAGCGAGCGTTCACGAACCTGGTCAAGATGCGGTCGAACCAGCGCGGAGCTGCGCTGCGCTCCGCACACCGGCGAAACAGCCCTTGAGCACGGGCTGCAGGCAATTTCGGCCATCTGCCTTCGATTTTTCGCGCGCGTGTGCGCAATCCCGGAAGGCCGGAACCAAGAGAAAGAGAACCTGCAATGGCGATGGAAAAACAGCGTGCGCAGGACGCGCGCCAAGCTGCCGCGTGAAGACGGCGCCCCGCACTGGAATTACGCGAAATGCAAAAGAGCGGCAAGCCGGCTGAGCGAGCCCTGCCAGAGTGCCCGGTGCCACGCATATTCCTCGGCAGAGGAAAGCGCAGAGTGCCGCAATTCCAGAACGCAGCCGCTGGATGCGTCGCCAAGGCGCAAATCCACCAGCCCCCACGCGCAGACCGGCGTGCGCGCCTTGCGCCAGTACAACCGCACCGCGCGCAGGCGCCGGGCGAGAAAGTACGCCGCGATACTCGTCAGAACACGGCCGCCCGAGGAATGAATCAGGCGATAGCCATTGGCCTCGCCGAAAACCGCAACCGAAGAACCCGGCCGCTGGTCCGGCATGGCAATCCACGCCTCCAGGTACTCGGGCAGCGTCAGCGCCTGGTAGACCCGGCGCGCGTCCGCCCGCACGGCGATCGAGGTTGCGAAACTCCAGTCCGCATTGCGCACCGGTGCAAACCCGTCGCGCTTGGGGCGCGCATGCAGAAGCGAATTCAGCCGTATGCCGATCACGACGACAATCTCCGCGCAGGGAGATTGCAGGCCGCGGTCCAAAATTGGCGCGCCGGCGGATTTGTGTTGGAGTGAATCCGCCCAGGGCTGAGCCGCCTTTACTACGCGGTGAACCGCATGCCCACGCGAAATTCTCCCGCCCGCGAGAGCGGCTCTCCATCCCTGGTTTGGGAGATTCGGGCACGCGCTCTACAGATTGCCGGATCGGGGCCGGAAGGCGCGTGGTCCGTGACGGGATGCCTGCGCAGCGCGGCCAGACGCCCACTTCCGTCTACAATCGACCGCGTCCTTTGCCGAGCCTTCTTCAGGAATCTGGATTTTACGGCTGATGAAGCTGCTCGTTCAGGTAGGCGCGGTAGCTGCGGCCCAGCGCCACCTTGTGGCCGCTGTCCAGCACCACCACGGATTCGCCGCTTCCCTCCCTGCGCACTTCCTTCACGTATTTCAGGTTCACAATGAAGGAGCGATGCACGCGCAGGAATCCGCGCGGATCAAGCCGGCTCTCCAGCCGCGCCATGGTTTCGCGCAGAAGATAAGTCTCCGTCGCTGTGCACAGCCTCACGTAATTTCCTTCCGCGCCAATCCAGCGAATGTCCATGACCGGAAGGAAAAGTATGCGGCCCCGCGATTTGAAGACGATCCGATTGGTATAAATGCCCTGCCCCTGGCTGGCGCCGTTTTCCGGGTTTGCTTCTTGTTGCCGCTCCCGCGACTGCTCGCGCACCCGCTGAATCGCCGTGCGCAGCCGCTCCGGCGTGAAGGGCTTCAGCAGGTAGTCCACCGCATTCACTTCAAAAGCGCGCACCGCATACTGGTCGTATGCCGTGGTGAAAATCACGCGGGGCGCCGGCGTCTCGCTGCGGCTTGAGAGCGCCGCCATCACGTCGAATCCATCCATGCCCGGCATGTGAATATCCAGGAACAGGAGTTCCGGATGCGTCGCCCGCACCAGCTCGATGGTTTCGAGCGCGGTTGCGCACTCGCCCACCACTTCCACATCCCGGTCGTCGTTCAATAATTGGCGCAGTTTCTGCCGCGCCAGCACCTCGTCGTCCGCTACCACTGCATGGATCATCAGGCACCGAACCTTGTAACGCTTTCTCCCGTGCCGGTTGAAAGCTCGAAAGGAATCTGGATTGTGACCTGCACGCGCTTGGGCTCGATCTCCCGAATGGAAAACGCGCAGCTCTCTCCGTAATGCAGACGCAAGCGGTTTCTTACGTTGGCCAGGCCAACGCCGTGACCGCTCCCGCCGCCATCCACGGATCCCTCATGGCCCGCCTTGAGTCCTGTCCCCGTGTTTGTAATCAACGCCTTCAGCCGATGGCCGTCCCTTGAAACCTCGATCTTCAAATCACCGCCGTGATTCAGCTTCGACAACCCATGGACATACGCATTCTCGACAATCGGCTGCAGGATCATTGCCGGAACCAGCGCATCGTGAACCTTGGGATCGACCGTCAGCGACCGCGTCACCCGTCCCGCGTAGCGCCGGTCCTGCATGCCCAGGTAGGTCTCGGTGAACTCGATCTCGTCGTGCAGCGGGATGAGCTGAGCGTCTCTTCGCTCCAGCGTCATACGCAACAGGCTGCTCAGTTGTTCCAGCAGGCTGTCTGCGGCTTCAATGTCGCTGCGCATCAGGCTGGAAATGCTGTTCATGGTGTTGAACAGAAAGTGCGGATTCAGCTGCATGCGCAGCGCCGCGATCTTGGCGTTGGCCAGTTGCGCCACCAGCTGCGCGGCCACCGTCTCTTTTTCGCGAAGCTGCTGATAGTAGCCGATCCCGCGAAAGAAAAAGAACGCGCCCCAGAAGATGGCCATGCTTTCCGACAAATCGCCCTTGAAGTTGTATCCCACGCGCGGCCAGTACGGCATGGGAACGTGGTTCACCGGAATCTTGGGGAAAAACGCCACCCAGATCATCTCCTCCAAAAAGCATGTGGCCAGGCTGAAAGGTATGCCGATCGCCAGCACCCGGCCCACGCTCGCATTCTGGATGAAGCCCTGAAACACCCGCCACAGGAGCCAGCAGATCACACCCCACAGAAAATATTGCGCGCCCCACGACTCAAATACCAGGGCAGTGCCAATCGCAAAACCGGAGTGATGAACATTGAGCCACTCCTGCGCCGCAAACAGCATTCCCAGCGAAGTGAACGCGGCGACAAAAACCACCGGATGCATCAAAGCCGACCGCCGGCGCGGCGCCTCGTCCCACTTGATTGCGGCAGAACCACTCGCCTTGTCCGGAATTGTCGGCATGAATCCCCGCTCTCAAGATGAGTTATCCGCCCCGGCGAAGCACCGGAAATGTCATTCCATTGTCAAAACTTCTCAGGCCCCGGAGCACCCCTTGCTGCTGGCGCGCCGAGGCTGGCCATCGGCAGCCGCACGCCCGCTCGCCGTCAGCGGAAGCATTCCCCTCAAGGTGAAGCGAAGGCCGGAGCGCAAACAAGGGCCGCGCCCCGTAGCAATCCTCTCATCCAAGCCGCGCCCTGAGGCTGGTTTGAGAATTGAGACAGGAATACACCACCGCTGGGCGTTAGACGCACCGGGGATGGTGAACGTTATTTGCCCCCAACTGATTGCGGCGCCACGTTCGCCTCGCGCCCCACACGGCATAAACCAGCCCGTATGCCGTTTGCCCCTGCTACGGCACAGTTTGTCACAAAATCCAAAGGCAGAATGAGACTCTTCCCGCAACAAAGCCAAGGCGCGGAAGGTCTGCTCATCGCTGCCCGCTCGATTTTCCCAAAAACGATTCCTGAACTGCTGTGCTCCGCAGCCGGCAATCTCAAGTCGGCGCTTCCATTGCGGAGCCGTCGGCCTGGCACTCGTCGCCAGCCGATACACCGGCCCTGGAATTGCCGCCAGGCTCAAACTCGCCCTTGACGCAGGCAAAAAGAATGGGCGCCAGATGGCTCGTCCGGCGCCCAGGTTCAAGAAAAAACCGAATGCCAGGACTAGAAGATAACCTTGGCTCCCAGAACGGCAAACCTGTTTCCCGACACATTGCCAGGAACAACCCCGGAAGCGTTCTCAGCATTACTGGTGAAATTAGCCGCCGCTACGAACGGCTCTCCCACGCTGCGATACATCTGGTTGAGCGCATTGTAGGTTGCCATGGAGAACTGAAGGTGGACCCGCTCGGTAATGGGAAACGTCTTGAAGATTGTGGCGTCCAGATCGCTCAACGGCTGGCCGCGCAAAAGGCTGCGGCTCGATCCGGGATAGGGATTGTTTACGGTCATTGCGTAAGTCTGGTTATTGATGATCCAGTGGTCGTCAGCCGGATTGGTCGGCGTTCCGGGATTGTAGCCAATCACCGTGCCCGAGGAATTCGTGATCAGAGTGTCGGTATTGTACTGGACATACTGCGGCGTTCCCGGAACGGGCCCACTGGAACTGTTGACGTAAGGGTTGAGGTAGGCAACCGTGTTGATGGGCGCGCTCTTGTTGGAGAGCACCAGCCGGCAAGTATCCACGCCAATCACATCGGCGTTGAATGCGCTGTCGCAGAAGCTCGTGTCGGGGGTGTAGGCATCGAGGCCGACGGGCTGAAATGGAGTGTAGACCTGGCCGCTGGTATAGCGGTAGATGCCGCTCAGCTGAAAGCCATTTGCCATCCGGCCGAGGAAGCCGCTGCCCTTCACGAAATCGGGCAGATTATAGGTGAAACTGATCCCCACGACATTCGGGAAGTCATTGCCGCCCAGTCCGCGCTCGCCTTTGCTGGGGTTCAGAGGGTCCTGAGGAAAGGCGAGTGTGCTCCCTCCGTGACCGGTGCTGACGAATGCGTCGGTGGCGTTGTTGAGGTCCTTGCTGAAGGTATACGAAACGGTCGAGGTAAGGCCGTGATAATTCTGCGTGGTCAGATTCAATTCCAGGGCGTCATATTCGGCCCAGCCTCCATTCGAGGTCTCAATATAATTCGCATGGTTGCAGTCGGGGCGACCATAGCCATCGGCAGTCATGTCCGAGCAAAGCGTCAGCCCGGAATAAAAACTGGGGAAGGCCGAGACGACAGGCAACAGGTAGGGATTGGCGTCGAGGGACTGAAAGTCATCGGTGGTCTTGGAGCCAACGTAGCGGATTTCCCCCACCGCTGCAGGGCCGATCTCATGTTGGAGGCCGAGAGTCCAGGTTTGCACGTACGGTGTGCGGAAATCAGATGGGACGACGTCCTCGATGTCCGCGCCCGGATCTCCGCCCGTGGGTAAGGACGGCAAGTTGAGGGTGCGGAAGTCTGTATCCAGGATCGAGCCGTTGGAGGGGACACAGGCATTGGCGCCGCAGGGAAAGGCGCCGAGGTTCGCTACCGGCGCGCCATCGCCCACGAGCGTGAGAATGTTGTAAAACTGGGGGTTCGCATTGATGGCGTAACCGGCGCTCAACACGAACTTCTTATCAAAATCAGGATTCCATGCCAGACCGATGCGGGGCTCGAAGTTCGTATAAACCTGCGCCACCTGATTCACCGTGCGATCGCTGAGTGGCAGCGCGGGATTCCAAAAGGCGGTTGCGGGATTTGACTCGCGGGCTACGGTTTCATTGTGCAGCGCATTGATTGCCTGGCCGAAGAACTCCCAGCGCACGCCCAGGTGAAGCGTCAAGGTTGGAAACGCCTTCCAGTCGTCCTGGAAATAAGCCGCAAGATCGGGTTCTGTGTAAGGAACCGTGAGTTTACCGTTCGCCAGTTCGGTGAGGCTGGAGGTGGTTGTTGGGTAACCTTCTGCCACCAGCTGTGAATTGGGCTCGCCCATCAGGTTACTGAGCGTTCCGTAGAATCCCTGGCCGTTATAGTAGAAAATTCCTGTGATCGGAGTGTTCTGGTAATCGAACTCCCCGCCAAAGACCAGCGTTTGCGCGCCGTGAGTCCAGGTGGCATTGTTCTGCACCTGAGTCACCTTCACGGTTCGGCTTTGCGGGAAATCGGTGTCTCCACCAAAATTCAAGTCGTCGTTCCCGCCGGTGAAGTCCATTTCAGCTGCGCACGCGCCGAAGTTGGAGACGACGCAATTGGGAAAAGCCCCGCCTTCAAATGGCGCTTTTTCTTCCTGGAAACTGTAACGGACCTGGTCGACGAAATGAGTGTTGAACGAATGCGTCCAATCGGCTCCCACGGAGTAAGCAACCGCAGGCACAGTCACCCAGTCGCCGGAAGCGATGCCATCGGGGCCCCCTGCGACACTGAACGTTGGCTGGTAATAGTAGCGCAGAAAGAAGTGATCTTTCTCCTCCGGCTGCCAATCCAGGCGCGCCAACTCCTCCTGGTCGTTCGAGGGAAGGGCGATCGAGCGAGTGACAAATTGTTCTTCTACCATGGCTGCGTTGCCGCTGGCATCGGTGACCGGTTCGAGGCATGTTCCGGCAACAGCGTTGTACGTGTCCGCAGGTCCGCATAGGCTGGCGGCGGGCACGGAAACTGGTTGAGGATTGCCGGCCTTGATGGAGTAGGGACCAAAGTCGAGGAGCGCGGCTGCGCCGGGATCGGCGGAAAACGTCGATTGAATGGTCGCGAGTCCGGTTGCGTCGGGAGTGAGATTGGGCAGGGATTCGGCCGGAGTCACGCCCGTGCGGATCCTGTCCCAATAGGTGCTGTAGAAGAAGAAGAGCTTGTTTCTCCAAATTGGCCCGCCGATGGTGGCTCCCGCGCGATTCTCAACATAGCGGGGCAGGAAGGGCGCCGTGCAGCCCGTGCTCGGGCTCACGCCTGAGGGACAGAAACCCAGGATCGGGTTCTTCTCCGTGTTTTCGAGCGAGCTCAAGAACTGGCCCTGGTAAAAATCGAAGGCGCTGCCGTGGAAGCTATTGGTTCCCGACTTGGTGATGTAGTTTTCAACCGCGCCCGCGTTGCGGCCGTACTGGGCGCTATAGTCGTTGGTGATGATCTGGAGCTGCGCAATGGCGTCCTGGCTGCCAAAGAAAATCTGCGGCCCGGCAATGTCATTGTCGTTATTGGACTGGCCGTCGATCTCGAAATTGTTATAGCGCCCGCTTTGCCCGTTGACGGAGTAGTTGTCCCCATTGGCATTGGAGAAATCGTCGCCGTACGTAGAGCCTCCCGTGCTGACCACGCCGGGAATCACCTCGGCTACGGTGTCGAAGCCATTGTTCAACGGGAGGGATTGCATCGATTCCGAACTGAACGTCGTCGTCACCTGCGAGTCGGTGGTCTCGAGCAACGCAGCAACGGCGCCATTCACTTCTACCTTCTCAGACGGGCCGGCTGCGACACGCAGCTGAATCTGGCTCAGATTCCGGGTAGCCCCGGCGGCAACCTGAATGTTGTCGACCTCTTCGCTCGTGAATCCGCTTGCCGTGATGAGCGCATGGTAGGTCCCGATGGGGACCAGAAAGAACTGAAATGAGCCGTCCGCCGTGGAATTCCGAACCAGTTGCAAACCGCTCGCCTGGTTGGTCAATTGAATCTGCGCTCCGGGAACGACCGCACCCGACGGGTCAGCCACCACACCCTGCACTGTGCCCGTGGTGATTCCCTGGCCAAAAACCATTGCGGCGATGCCGAAAACGGCGCAAGCCAAAACCAGCTTCCTTAAGTTTTGCACGTTGGACTCCTGGAGTCGTCACTCGCCCGACTGCTTTTAGTCCTGCATCTGCGGTTCCGATTTCGCTCTCGGCTCGCGTTTATGTGATGACCCGCCGGTTTGGCGCGATGAAATGCACAGATTGGCTGGTTCCGGCGTGCTTGTCGCAGCAAGGAAGGCTGCTTGTGCTCAACGGATTGCGGTTGTCCGTAAAGCAACCTCCAGAATTCCGGAGCATGGGATGAAACGCATGTTTGTCGAGATGAACCGATAGTATTGTGGGATGAACTACCGGCAGGCACAGCGAATTGCCCCAGACCGGCTATGGAAACTGGGAGCGCTTTTCATCCCTTGGGCGCGCCCGTTCAGCCTCATCTTTGCGCGCTACGATAAGGTCGAAGTGCAGAATCCCGGGGTCTGAGGTTGAGGCGCAAACGTCATGGCTGCCGTTGCCACACTGTTTCTGCTGGTGCACCTGATCTGGATTGCGCTGGTCATCTTGGGCGCGCTGTTCACGCGCGGCCGCCCTTTCTGGAGCACACTGCACATTCTTGCCCTTCTTTGGGGAATGGCCGTCGAAGCCGGACCCTGGCCCTGTCCGCTCACCCTCGCCGAGCAGCATTTCGAATCCCTGGCCGGCGTATCCCCATACCGGGGCGGCTTTTTGCTCCATTATCTCGACACCCTCGTCTACCCCAACATTCCCTCCTGGGCCATTACCCTCGCCGGCGTATCCGTCTGCATTTTCAATCTTGTACTGTATGGTTGGCGCTTTCGCGCCTGGCTGCTGCAGCGCCGCGTTTCCTTGAGGTCCTGACGCGCAAACCGAGACGGCGGCCTGACCCTTTCATCCCCATCGATTCGCCACGCACCGCGTTCCGGCCGCGTCTCTCTCCCCACGCCCCATCTGCTAGCATCTGTTTTCGGAGATGTTTTTGCATGGAATCCCTGAACGGCGCGAGCCTCGGAGCTCGCAAGAACGAAGACATCGCCCTCGATCTGTTGAAGTTCGTAGCCGGCACCGTGGGCGTGGGCAGGCCGTCGGCTCCTTCCACCGGATTCACCGGAGCCGCTGCGGCCAAACCCGAGGAGCACGTCAACCAATTGCTCGAGCTCTACAGCCGCTGCCTCAAGGCCGTGCAGGGCGCGTGAGCGCCAGGCAGAGTATCGCCCAGTGAGCCCGCCCGTGAGTGCCCGCCGGTGAGTGAAGCAAGCGGCCGCGCCATCGCGGGCCAGGCCCCCATGCGCGGTCACTCACGCCCGGTCCGCGTTGTCGTCGCCGGTGCCGGCGTCTTCGGGCGCCATCATCTGCGCGTATTGCGCGAGCTCGAAACCGCCGGCCTCGGTGCGGCTCTCGTCGCCGCCGTCGAACCTGATCCCGGCCGCGCGCGCGAAACCGCCGCGCAGTTTGCCATCCCTGTCTTCGCAACCGTCGAGGAACTGCTGGCAGCGAACCTCAAAGCCGACGCGGCCTGCGTCGCCGTTCCCACCGTCCAACACCACGCCGTCGCCTCGTCGCTGCTCGCCGCCGGCCTCGACCTCCTCCTCGAAAAACCCCTCGCCGCCAACCTCGATCAGGCCGACGATCTCATGCGCAGATCCGAAGAAAAAAACCGCATCCTCCAGCCCGGCCATCTGGAGCGCTTCAACCCCGCGGTTTTGGCGGTAGAGCCGCAGCTCACGCGCCCCATGTTCTTCGAGGCCCATCGCCTCAGCGTCTTCACGCCCCGCTCCCTCGACGTCGATGTCGTCCTCGATCTCATGATCCACGACCTTGACATCGTCCTTGCCTTCACCCGCTCGCCCGTGCGCGAGGTCCGCGCCGTCGGCCTGCCCATCCTCTCGCCCAAAGTCGACATCGCCAACGTGCGCGTCGAGTTCGACTCCGGCTGCGTGGCCAACTTCACCGCCTCGCGCGTCTCCACGGAGCGTGTCCGCAAGCTGCGCTTTTTTGAGCCGCGCCAGTACGTCTCCATCGACTACGCACGCCGCGACGTGCTCGTCATCCGCATCGACGACGCGCCCAGCGGCGATCCCGCCGATCTGCTCGCTTCATTGCCCTCGCAGATTCGCTCCGCCATTCCTGCGCCCATCGCCTCCGCTCTCGCCTCCGGCGCGCTCGACCTCACCAAAATCGATCCCGCTCTCATCTCGCAATTCGCCGCCGCGGCCGGAATCGATCCTGCCCTCATCGCTCAGCTCACCGCGCGGCTCAGTGCGCCCGCCGGTCCCCCTCCCGGCCTCAGCTTCCACAAGCCCGAAGTCACCCCTGCAGAACCCCTGCGCCTCGAGCTTCTTTCGTTTCTCGAATCCGTCCGCACCCGCCGCCCGCCCAAAGTCACCGCGCTTGAGGGCCGCGCCGCGCTCGCCCTCGCCCTCGAAATCCAGTCCGTCATGGCCGCCCACGCCGCACGCGCCGGCCTGGGCGATTTTTTCAAAACCTAGCAGCGCGACCGCGCGCCGCTATCGCATTTTGCGAATTTTCTCACCGTGCCCGAGCGGATTCCCCGCTCCCGCATGTCCCTTTAGTTGCAGACGATTGGGGTCGAATCGGTGCTACCATCCAGCCTCAGGAGGAGAACATGAGCCTCGGGCAATTTTTGAGCAAGCAATTCATCAGCGTCATCCAGTGGAACGAGAGTGAAGACGGGGTGCTCGCCTACCGCTATCCCATGCAGGACATGGAGATCGAGAACGGCGGCCAGCTTACCGTGCGCGAATCGCAGATGGCCGCCTTCATCAATGAAGGCCGCATCGCCGACGTCTTCTCGCCCGGTCTGCACACGCTCTCGACGCGCAACCTGCCCATCCTCACCGACCTGCTCAACTGGAGCAAGGACTTCGAGTCGCCCTTCAAATCCGACGTCTATTTCTTTTCCACGCGCCTGCAGATGGACCAGAAATGGGGCACCTCCACGCCGGTCTCCATCCGCGACAAGGAATTCGGCGCCATCCGCATCCGCGCCTATGGCAACCACAGCTATCGCGTCGCCGACCCGCGCGCCTTCTTTACCAAGGTCTCCGGCACGCGTCCGCGGTATCTCGCCACGGATCTCGAGGACCAGCTCCGCGCCATGATCGTTGAAAAAATGGCCGGCGTCTTCGCCACCAGCGACGTCTCCTTCCTCGACATGGCCGGCAACCAGGCCGCGCTCGGCGCCAAGATTTCTGACGCCGTCAAGCCCGGCTTCGCCGCGCTCGGCCTCGAGCTCAATCAATTCATTGTGGAAAGCGTCTCTCTGCCTGACGAGTTGCAGAAGGTCCTCGACCAGCGCATCGCTATGAGCATGGCCGGCGATCTGGGCAAGCTCACGCAGTTTGAAGCCGCCGAATCCCTCGAAGAGGCCGCGCAGAACACCGGCGGCACTGCCGGCATGGGCTTGGGCCTGGGCGCGGGCGTGGCCATGGCTCAAGCTCTCATGGGTCAGGCCAGACCCTCTGCCGCTCGTCCCGCGAGCAGCGTTCCCGCTCCGGACGCGACTGCTTCCAGGTTCTGCATGGACTGCGGCACGCCGCTCCCGGAAGGCGCCAAGTTCTGCCCAGGCTGCGGCAAGCAGATATGAACTGTCCCACCTGCGGGGCCCCCATGCGCATGTCCACCGGCGACGCTACCCTGCGCTGTGATTACTGCAAGACCGTCGTCGTCGCCCAAACCGGCGCCTCGGGCATCCATTTTCTCGACCAGGTCTTCAACGATCTCAACTGCCCCGTCTGTAATCTCCCTCTCTTCAACGCCACCGTCGCCGGCGTTGCGCTTTGCGCCTGCAAGCATTGCAACGGCACGTTCATCTCCATGGGTGTCTTCGAAGCGCTTCTCGACACGCTGCGCGCCAAGGTCACCGATCCGGAGATTCCTTCGCCGCCCGATCCCGCTGACCTCAAGCGCCGCCTCAACTGCCCCAAATGCCGCGCCCTGCTCGACATGCACTTCTACTTGGGCGGCGGCGGCTCCATCATCGGCGCCTGCGAGAACTGCTCTTCCAACTGGCTCGATGGCGGCGTGCTCATGCGCATCGCCCGCGCTCCCCACGCCGAAGTCCCCGACTCCGGCTACTGATCCTCGTATCTGGGCGCTGATCCGGTTGCTCCAACTTTTCTACGGCTCTTGCGGAATTGCGAGCAACAACCTCGTCAGGCTGCTTCGCTCATTCGCTGACTTACTCACTCGCTAACTCCGCTAGCTCCGCTAACCCCGCTAACCCGCCGACTTGCTGACTCGCTGACTTGCTGACTTGCTCGTCTCACCCAATCCCCAGCACGCGATTCACGCCGCCCACAATGTACTTCCACACCAGGTAGTAGAGGATCACGCCGGCAAGAAAGGCCACACCCACCAGCCAGTACGGCACCTCGCAGGCTTCGAACCACCGCACGCCGCCCGCACCGAGCCGCAGCATGCCCAGGCAGTGCGCCACCAACGCCCCCGTGGGCGCGCCCAGGAACGGCAGAATCGCGCCGTGCAATCCGATGGGCAGATGCGTGCGCGCATGCGATCCCAGAAAGAACATGTTCCACACCCCGAAGAGCGACGGCACCACCGCCATGGGAAAAATGAGAAATCGCTCAATCGGAACCGGCACATGCAAGATCAGGCGCACGGTAATGAATCCAATCAGAATCACCGGCAGCACCAGCGTAGGCACAAATATTCCCGCCAGGTACGCCCTCAGATACGGATGCGTGTTCATCGTCCCCTCCTTCGGCCTTCCTTCCGCGACCCAGTCCCTCAGTCCCTCAGTCCCGAGTCCCGAGTCCCTAGTCCCTTGTTCCCCTGTTCCCTGCCTTCTTCACAGGTTGTAAAGAAACAGGGAAATCGATACCGGAAACACCGCCGCAACGGCAACCAGCCCGCCCAGCAGCGCCCAGTCGAACCACGGCACCGCGCGCGGCGCGGCGTTCAGCCGTCCCAGCACCGCCGGCCACAAATCGCGCCCCGGCTCCGTCTCCCGCGCCATGCGCGGCATCGCGCTCTGCACCAGTTTTTTCAACTCCTCGTCGTGGGCGTCGTTCATGGTTTCATCCCCTGTTCTCCGAGATCCTTTCTCAAGAGGCGCAGCGCGCGAAACACGCGCACCTTCACCGCCGCTACAGAAATCCCAAGCGCCTCCGCAATCTCTTTGTGCGGCTCTTCCTCGATCACCGCCAGCGTGGCCGCAACCCGCAGCTTGGGCGGCAGCCGCGCAAAGGCCTGCCCGATTTTTCGCCGCTGCTCCGCGCTCATCAGCGGGTCGGCCGCGCCTGCATCGGCAACTTCCTCCATCATTTCTCCCGCCGGCTCTTCCGCGTGCCTGCGCCCGCGCAGCCAGTCGAGCGCCGCATGGGTGGCGATGCGCCGCGCCCACGGCGCGAACCCGCGCCTGGGCTCAAAGCGCGCGTGCGCGCGATAGATGCGCCAGAACGTCTCCACCGTCAGTTCTTCGGCTGCCGGCGCGTCGCGCACAATGCGCAGAATCCAGCCATACACCTCGGCCTGCTGCGCGCGGAAAATCGTCTCGAAGGCTTCGACCTCGCCCTGCCGGAACCGGTCCAGTACGTTCTCGGCCACGTCCGGCATCGCTTGCTTCCCTTTCTGCTCTGGATTACGGCGGAATCAGAAGAAGGTTACATCGCCCGCGCGCAGGAACTGCCGCTCCGCTTCTTCGTTCGCCGGCCGCGGCTGCCGCCCTGCCCGTCTAAACCGATTTTCCACGCCGCCTCATCGGCTTGACAGGGTGAAATCCTCGCCCTTAGAGTGGCCCGCAAAGGGCAATGTGCCAGGCGCCAACACGGCAGATGCCGCAACTCCGCGTCCAACGCCCCTGCGAGACACCATGAACATCTTTAGATTTGGTTTCGCCGCTCCGGCCCTCGCCGCGCTCGCCTTTTCCGCGGCATCGCCCGCCCCCGCGCAAAGCTCCCGTCAGCCCGACTATCTGAATCCCCATCTTCCCGCCGCCGCGCGCGCCGCTGATCTGGTGCACCGCATGACGCTCGAAGAAAAGGCCACGCAGCTCGTTAATCAGGCGCGCGCCATCCCGCGCCTGCATGTGCCGGCTTACGACTGGTGGAGCGAGGCCCTGCACGGCGTCATGGTCAACGGCACCACCGAATTTCCCGAGCCCATCGGCCTCGCTTCCACCTTCGATCCCGCGTCCATCCACGCGATGGCCGTCGCCATCGGCGTCGAAGGCCGCATCAAGCACGCGCAGGCCCTGCGCGCCCATGGCGGCGCCAGCAACATCTTTCAGGGTCTCGACTTCTGGGCGCCCAACATCAACATCTTTCGCGATCCCCGCTGGGGCCGCGGCCAGGAAACTTACGGCGAAGATCCGTTCCTCACCGCGCGCATGGGCGTGGCCTTCGTCACCGGCATGCAGGGCGACGACCCGCATTACTACCGCACCATTGCCACGCCTAAGCACTTCGCCGTGCACTCCGGCCCTGAGCCCACGCGCCATGAAGCCGACGTCGCCGTGAGCAAGCACGACGAGCTCGACACCTACCTGCCCGCCTTTCGCGCCACTGTCGTCGAGGGCAAAGCCGGCTCCGTCATGTGCGCTTACAACAGCATCAACGGCCAGCCCGCGTGCGCCAACCAGTTCCTCCTCGAAAACCAGCTCCGCGGCAAATGGAACTTTGGAGGCTACGTCGTCTCCGATTGCGGCGCCGTGCGCAATATCGTCGACGGCCATCATTACCAGCCCACGCAACCCCAGGCCTCCGCCATCAGCCTCGAACGCGGCATGGACAACGAGTGCGTAGACTTCACCACCCCGGTTACCGACGATCACGACTACAAGCCCTACCTCGACGCGGTGAAGCAAGGCTACGTCAAGGAAAGCGACATCGACCGGGCCCTCATCCGCCTCTTCACCGCGCGCATCAAGCTGGGCATGTTCGATCCGCCTTCCATGGTGCCTTACTCCAAAATCGACGAGTCCGAGCTGAACAGTCCCGCGCACCGCGCTCTCGCGCTCAAGCTCGCCAACGAATCCATGGTCCTGCTCAAAAACGACGGCACCCTCCCGCTCAAGACTTCGGGCATCAAAATCGCCGTCGTCGGCCCGCTCGCCAGTCAGACCCGCGTTCTGCTCGGCAACTACAACGGCATCCCCACGCACACCGTCTCCATCCTCGAAGGCCTGCGCAAGGAATTTGCCGGCGATTCCATCCAGTACGAGCCCGGCACGCAATTTCTGAGCACCGATTACCAGCCCGTGCCTTCCGCTCTGCTCACCACCGCGGGTGAGCCCGGCGTGAAGGCCACTTACCTCAAAGGCGACATCGTCACTTATCTCAGCATCACGCCCCAGCTCACCACCCTGGTCTCGCGCACGGAGCCGAATATCGACACCTCCGAGCAACCGCTCCCGGCCCAAGCCGCCGCCGTTACGCCGCTGGCGCTGCATTGGGAAACCACGCTCACCCCGCAATCCACCGGTGAATACGATCTCGGTCTCCAGGCCGACGGCTTTTTCCGCATCGCGCTCGATGGCCACGTCATCGCCAACGCCGACGATACCCACGGCGTTGAAACCAAGGCCGGCCGCGTTCATCTCGAGGCCGGCAAACCGTATCAGATCGCCGTTGACTACAGCCAGGCCAACCGCCCCGTCCCGCGCGCCCGCCTCGTCTGGATGCTTGTCAATGACACCCCCGACCCGGCAGCGATTGAAGCCGCCCGAAACGCGGACGTCCTTATCGCCGTCGTTGGCCTCACCAGCCAGCTTGAAGGCGAAGAGATGAAGATCGAGCTGCCCGGTTTCAGGGGCGGCGACCGCACCAGCCTCGATCTGCCGCAGCCCGAAGAAGACCTGCTCCACGCGCTCGCTGCCACCGGCAAGCCTCTCGTCGTCGTTCTCACCAACGGCAGCGCGCTCGCGGTCAACTGGGCCAGCGCGCACGCCAACGCCATTCTCGACGCATGGTATCCCGGCGAGGAGGGTGGCGCAGCCGTCGCGCAGACGCTCTCCGGCCGCAACAATCCTGCCGGTCGCCTTCCTGTCACCTTCTACAAGGGCGTCGATCAGCTTCCGCCCTTCGACGACTACTCCATGAAGAACCGCACCTATCGCTACTTCACCGGCACGCCGCTCTTTCCCTTCGGTTACGGCCTCAGCTACACCAGCTTCGCCTACAGCGGCCTTCATCTGCCCGCGGCGCCGGTCAAGGCCGGCGATCCGCTCAGCGGAACCGTCACCATCACCAACTCAGGTACGGTGGAAGGCGATGAAGTGGCCCAGCTCTATCTCACTTTTCCTGCCTTGCCCGGCGCGCCGCTGCGCGCGCTGCGCGCCTTCAAGCGCGTGCATCTCGCCCCAGGCGCCTCTGTGGAGTGGCGTTTCTCGCTGGCGCCGCGCGACCTGAGCATGGTCACCGACGCCGGTCAAATAATCGTCGCTGAAGGCGCGTACACCGTCTCCATCGGCGGCGGCCAGCCCGATACCGGCGCGCCCGCCGTCACCGGGACCTTCAATGTCCAGGGCTCGCTGGCGCTGCCGGAATAGCGGCCGTCTCCCCCATGATCTGCTTGCACTTCAGGTACACCGCGTTCGTCCATCCGAATCCAATCGCGTTCTCTGTGTAGCCCGCGCTCACTGCCACCTTCGCGCTGCCTTGCACTACGTTGTACTTTTCGCGGATGGTCCCGTCGGCCGCGAACCCCTCGTCCACGGTCGCATCGAAGTGCTCGGCAATCCGTGCCGCGTCGGCATGAAAGCCCAGCGCCTCCAGCCCCGCCACCGCGATCCAGTTCGTCGGCGCCCATCCGTACGGCTCATCCCACTGCAGGCCGCTATCGTGGTTACTCATCGACAAACCTCCGGGCCGCTCAAAGAGATTGAGCTTCGCCTCCATCTGGTTCGCCTGCTCGCGTGTGGCCACGCCCGCCCAAAGCGGATAGAGGGAGCTGATGTACGCGTAGTCGGAAGGCTTCGCATGCACAAAATCGTAATCGGCAAAGACGCCTTCGCTCGGCCGCCACAGGTAGCGCTGCATCGCGGCCGCGCGCGCATTCGCCAGCCGGTCCCAGCGCCGCGCGTCCTGCGGTTTGCCCAGCAGGTGCGCCATGTGCGCCAGGTCGCGCTCGTAGCGATCGAGCAGACTGTTCAGGCAAACCGGCGCATAGTGGTGCGTGGCTCCCGAATACGGCCCGAAGCGGTCGCTCGGGTCGAACCCCGACTCGCGCATCGCCCGGTCGCCCTTGTAGAAATCCGCCGTCAACCGGTACCCTCCATACCACGCCCGCAAACACACCACGCTCGCGCGCACGTCGCAGCTCGTAATCTTGAGCCGCGCCGCCTCCGCTGCATCCGGATGCTCCGAGCCTTTCACCAGAAATGCGTTTCCCGCAGGCGTCGCATGTTCCACCAGCCCGCGGATCACGTCCGCGTAATAGGTGTCGTCATCGGCCATCTCCGGCACCGGTCCAGAGCCGTAATCGTAGTAGCGCGCGAGCCCCGTTGCCCCTGCGCGGTGCTCGGGACGCGTCCACGTCGAATAATCCTTTTCCGCCACTGCGTAGGCGTGCTCCAGCCACGCGTCGGCCTCCGCGCGGCCCGCTGGCGTGGCCGGGAAACTCACGCGATCCTCATACACGGCGAGGATCATCGAAGTCAAAAACGGCGGCTGCGCGCGCGTAAGGTAATAGGTGCGATTCGCATTGAGCACCGATCCGTAATGCTCCACTTCGTAGAGAAAGTTGTCGACGATGTCCTTGGCCAGCGCCTCGTGGTGATCGGCCTCCAGTCCAAGAAGAATAAAAAAACTGTCCCATCCGTACATTTCGTTGAAGCGCCCGCCGGGCACCACGTAGGGGTTGGGCAGGTAAAGCAGTCCGGGCTCGGGAAGTTCCTGCGGCATCACGTCGCCCAGTTTCTCGATCCGCCGCGGCAACGCCAGCACCTGCGCATGGCACCTTTCCGCCGCCGCCGCAGCCTCCGCCGGAATGGGCGCATCCGCCGGCACATAGAGCACCGGGCTCCCGTGCACTTTCACGTCCGCGAGCGCAGCGCACTCCGTCGCCGATCGCGTCAGCTTGTCCCACCCTGCATGAATGTATGCGAGAGTCTGCTCTGCACTGGCCGCCGCCGGCGCCTGCGCCTGCGCCCGTCCTGCCAGCAGCGCCGCCAGAAAAATTGCGAAGAAGATTTTCATTCTCGCTCCAGAGAGAGTCATGGCCAGTGCCTGGCTGTTGCGAACGCCTGAAGTGTATCGCATCACACCCCGCGTCCCGGCTCCGCTTGAAGGGTACGGCCTTCAGCCCGTACATGAATTCGCCCAACAATCGATCAGGGCCTCACTCCTTGCGAGATGTCCCATCCAGGCTGAGCCTCGCGGCAAAAGCATTCTGGAGGGATGCGAGGAGGGTAGCCCAGGATAGAGCGTGTCGTCCGCTCCTGCGGACGATACGCGGAATCCTGGGAAACGCGCGCAAAAAAATCCCGAGCCCCGTAGGGGCGACGGAATCCAGCCCCGGAACGTCGCATTCCCACTGATCCGCGTTCATCTCGGGAACAAATCTCTTCCGCTCGGTGTCTATCTTGAGCAAAGTGGTTCCTGACGGGAAGACCAAACGGATTTCAGGCTCGCACCGCGGCGCGCGCTCGCGCAGCGGCCAGGAGAGCTCCGTGCCTTGAACTGCGCCGCTTCCCGCGCGGGGCCCGAGCGAATTTTGCAATGGGCAGTCCGGGAGGCTGGCAATGTTTGAAGATTCCACCTTCGAATCCATGGGAGCCATCCACACGCGCACCCGCGGCTGGATGATGGCTACCTTCGCCCTCAATGGAACCATCCTGCTCGCGCTGGTGCTCATTCCACTCTTCCACCCGCAGATGCTGCCGAGTTTCGTACGCGCCATCCCCATGGAAGCGCCGCCTCCCCCTGTCGAGCCGGTTCGCCTGCCGCCGGCCGTCGAGCAGGAATCCATTGCCGCGCCGCAGAACAGTGCGCCCATCTTCCAGGCGCCCTCCGTCATTCCACGATCGCTTCCCTCCCCCGGCGCACCTGACAATTCCGCTCCAATCGACACCGGAAACCTCGGCGGCAGCCAGGGTCCCATCCCTGGTGCCGGCGGTCCTTTCAACAGCAGCGGCGCTGCCCCGCGGGTGCTGCCGGAGCCGCACGCCCCCGCACCCGTCTCCCGGGGAGTAATGAACGGCCTGCTGGTTTTTAATCCCAGGCCGATCTACCCTCCCATCGCCATTGCCAGCCGCACTGAAGGCACTGTTGTTCTCGAAGCCATCATCTCCAAGTCCGGCTCCATTGAGAATCTGCGCGTAGTCAGCGGTCCGCCAATGCTCCGCCAGTCCGCGCTCGATGCCGTGCGCCAATGGCGCTATCGCCCCTACAGCCTCGACGGCCAGCCCGTCGAAGTGGAAACCACGATCAACGTCGTCTTCACGCTCAACTAGCTTCCTGAGTCTGAAGTTCGCGGCTCAACCTGTGCTGTCATCCTGCGCGTAGTTTCCCGCATGCCGCGGGGACGTTGCGCCCGCGCATCGAAACCTGCGCGTGAGAGAATGGTCTGCGCCATGAATCGAACCTCGCATCTCCCCTCGCGCCGCAAATTCCTCGTGACCTCTTCCGCCGCAACATTCGCCGCCGCTTCTCAATCCCTGGCGCGATCCGCGAGATTCGTCGCTTCCTCTTCGCCGCGCACGCGCGTCTTCGTCGCCTCCAGCGCGCCCAACGGCATTCTCGCCTACGACTGGAATCCGCAGACCGCCGATCTCACTCCTGTCGGCGTGGCCGCAAGCGTGCCCAAGGTTGCCTGGATCGCCTTTTCGCCCGGCCGCGAGTTCGTCTACTCCGCCTCCGAGCTCGATCAGTTCGAGGGCAAGCCCGCCGGAGAAGTGGCCAGCTTTCGCCTTGCCGACGGCAATCTCACGCCGCTCAGCGCGCGCAACTCCGCCAGCGTCGGCACCTGCCACGTCGCCGTCGACCACACCGGGCAAATGCTGCTCGCTGCGGACTACTCCGGCGCCAGCGCTGCCAGCTTTCGCATCCGCGAGGGCAAGCTGAGCGAGCCCGTCTGGACCGAGCACTACACCGTGCACGGCCCCAACCCCGATCGCCAGTCGACTGCGCACGCGCACTTCGCGTCCTTCTCGCCCGACAATCGCTTCGCTTACATCAACGACCTCGGCGGCGACTCGATTCACATCTACAAGCCCGATCCGGCCACGGCACAGATGACGTCCGCCGGCATCTATCACGGCGCGCCCGGCTCCGGTGCGCGCACGCTGCACTTCCATCCCAACGGCCACACGGCTTACTGCATGAATGAGCTTGCTTCCACCGTCGACGTCCTCGAGTGGCACAAGGCCGACGGCAGCCTCACCCTGGTCACGCGCATTGATCTCTTGCCCGCCGATTACCACGGCCCCACGCGCGGCTGTGACACCGTGATCGCTCGGGACGGCACATTCGTTTACTTCGCCAACCGCGACGACAATTTTCTCTATTCCTTCCGCGCCGATTTCCACTCCGGCGCGCTCACGCCCATCGCCCGCTCCAGTTGCGGCGGCAAAACTCCGCGCAATTTTGCCCTCGACCCCACTGAGCGCTGGATGCTCGTCGCCAACCAGGACTCGAACTGGATCAGCATCTTCGCCCGCGATCCCGCTACCGGCAAGCTGGCAGAGGCAGGCAGGAACGTGGACGCGCTCGCGCCCATGTGCATTTTGTTCAGTTGAGAATCTGAAGTGTAGAGCTTCTACGCGCCCACCAGCGCAGGCACGCCGGCTCCCGTCGGCCGTGACTCTTCTTCCCCTGCCGCCTCCGCCGCCGGCACGTGCGCCAGCTCCCACGCAGATCGGTCCTTGAGCAGCCGCGCCACAAACGCCGTGTGCATGGCGTGGCCCGCACGCTCGGCCACCACGTGCCCTTCGATGCGCCGTCCCGCAAGCGCCAGGTCGCCGATCAGATCCAGTACCTTGTGCCGCACAAACTCGTCGCTGAAGCGCAGCGGTCCGTTGATCGGACCTTTCGCGCCCAGGATGATCGCGTTCTCCGGGCTCGCGCCGCGGATCAATCCCATGTCGCGCAGCTTCTGTTCGTCGGCCTTGTAGCCGAAGGTGCGCGCCGGCGCAATCGCCGTACCGTAAGTCTCCGCCGCCAGGTCCACGCAGGTCTTTTGCTGCCCGATGGGCGCGGGAAAATCGATGGCGTACGAAATCCTGTAGCCCGATCCCGGATACACGCCGATGAACTTGTTCCCTTCGCGCACTTCCACCGCGCGCAGCACGCGGATCGTCTCCCTCCGCCGCCGCTGCGTGCGAATCCCTACGCCCTCGAATGCCTCCACGTACGGCAACGCGCTCCCATCCAGAATGGGCAGCTCCAGGTTGTCGATCTCGACTATCACGTTGTCTACGCCCATGCCGATCAGTGCGCTCAGCAGGTGCTCCGTGGTGGAGATCAACACGCCCTGGCGCATCAAGCTGGTCGCGTAGCTCACCTTGGCCACGTTGCGGCCGATGGCGGGAATCTCGAAATTGTCGAGGTCTGTGCGCCGGAAGACGATGCCCGAACCCGCCGCCGCCGGCAGCAGGCGCATGGTTACCTCGGCGCCTGAATGCAGCCCCACACCTCGAAATTCGATCGATTGGGCAATGGTCTGTTCCAGGTGGGCAGATTGGGGCAATGTTCTTCTCCCGGCAACGAGAGGTTGACGCATATTAGGTTAGACGGCAGGCCGGAATCCGAAGTGTGGCAATTTTGCCACACCGTGCGTCTGGAATCTCCACAATTACCGGCATTTGCGCTCCCAGAACCCCATTTTCTCCCCTTCTTCGCTCCTTATCCCTTTCCTTTCGATAGCGGTGTCCTCTGCTACGCCGGCACCGTACCCACCGCACGCAGGGATGAACTCGCACTGTCGCAATCGTAGAATCGGGAAGTCCGATGGAACGCAGCCCCAGAAGTCAAACTTCCGTCCTCCCCATCCCCATGCGCGCCCTCCTCGCCGGTGCACGCAAGCGGGAGCGCGCTCTCATCGAGCGCATCCGCCGGCTCGTCCTCATTGAATCGCCCTCCGATGCGAAAGCCGCAGTCGACACCTGCGCCCGCGCCTTCGCGTCCGAAATCAAAATCCCCGGCGCGCGCGTAACCCTCAAACCGCAGCGGCACTTCGGCCCCATTCTCCAGGCCCGCTTCAGCCCGCGCACCAAACCCGGCAGCCCCAAACCTTACCTGCTCCTCGGCCATCTCGATACCGTCTGGCCCCTGGGCACGCTCAAATCCATGCCCTTCCGCGTCTCCGCCGGCAGGCTCTTCGGTCCCGGCGTTCTCGATATGAAGGCAGGCGCGGCCATGGCCCTCACCGCTCTCGAAATCCTTGCTGAAGCCCGCGCCCTTCCGCGCGAAATCATCCTCCTCCTCACCGGCGACGAAGAAGTGGGCAGTCCCGTCTCGCGTCCCGTCATCGAGCGTATCGCCCGCGGGTGCGCCGCCGTCTTCGTCCTTGAGCCCGCGCAGGGCCTGGCCTACAAAACCGCGCGCAAAGGCACCGGCAACTGGCGCCTTGAAATCCAGGGCCTCGCCGCCCACGCCGGCGTCGACTTCACCCGCGGCGCCAGCGCCATCCGCGAGCTCGCACGCGTGGTTGAAACCGTCAGCGGCTGGACGGACCTGAACCGCGGCCTCACCGTCAGCGTCGGCGTCATCGGAGGAGGAACCAAAACCAACGTGATCCCCGAAAACGCCTGGGCCGAAGTGGATGTACGCATCGCCCGCCGCGCCGACGGGCCCCGTATCGAGCGCAAATTCGCCGCGCTTCCGTCGCCCGCGTTTAAACTTCTCGACAAACGCTGCACCCTCACCGTCACCGGCCAAATCAATCGCCCGCCCATGGAGCGCACCCGCGCCACGGTCCGTCTCTACCGGCGCGCCCGCGCCCTCGCGCGCGAAATCGGCCTCGACCTGGGTGAAGCGGCAACCGGCGGCGCCTCCGACGGCAATTTCACCTCCGCGCTCGGCATTCCCACGCTTGACGGCATGGGCGCCGTGGGCGAAGGCGCGCACGCCGCCCACGAATCCATCCTCATCGAACATCTCGCTCACCGTACCGCGCTCCTCGCCGGCATGCTCCTCGGCTAACGTCGGATGTGGGTCGGCCTGATAAACTCCCCTCCAGAGCTTGTATGGAGATTTTTCGAGTCATGAAACCTTTTGTCCTGCTTGTATCCATGGCGGCATTTCTCGGCGCCGCGGTTGCGCAAACTCCTCCATCCCCATCTTCCACCGCCGGCGCATCCGCGCCCAAGTCCGCAACGGCAACGGCCCACACCACCACCGTTTCCGCCACCACCCTCCCGCCCTGGATCAAGCTTCCTCCCGGCATCCCCCACGTCGTGCACGGCCCGCTCCACGTCGCGCTCGCCCTGCACTATGAGGACGTCAAGGTCGGCGCCGGCCCGCTCGGCGAATCCGGCAAGCTCTGGCACATCAAATACACCGGCTGGCGCGCCGCCGACGGCGTCGAGTTCGACTCCTGGGAAGACCATAAGCGTCCCAAGGTCGGCGCGGACGGCAAACCCGTCACAGGTCCTGACGGCAAGCCCGTCATGGGCGATCCCGAGCCTCTCGAGTTTCCTCAGGGCATGGGCCGCGTCATTCCCGGCTTCGATTACGGACTCGACGGCATGCATATCGGCGGCAGGCGCCGCGTTTTCATTCCCTGGGAGCTGGCCTACGGAACGCGCACCATCCCCGACCGCCCTGACCACCCCGGCATCCCCCCCAAGTCCGATCTCATCTTCGACGTGGAACTGGTTGACGTAACCGATATGCCCGCGCCTCCGCAGCGTCCCCCGTTCACGCCGCACCCCATGCCGCAGCATCCCGGCGCACCCGGCCAGCCCGGCGCTGCTCCCGGCGCGCCGTCTGCTCCAAACGCGCCCAACGCCGCGCCCAAACCGGCCACTCCTTCAGCGGCGCCGAACCCCGCTCAGCCGTCCACGCCACCGCCTTCAACGCAGCAGCCGTCAACTCCGCAGCCGTCTGCGCCGCAATCCTCTACCCCTCCGTCCTCAACGCAGCAACCCTCCACGCCGCAGCCGCCCACATCCACCACCGCGCAGCCGCAGTCGCACTAGTCGGGCGCCCATGGTCCCGATTTTCGGACTTGGGAAAACATGAACCTCCCCTAATTTCTGGGTGCCCCCGGTCTCGATTTTGAGACCGGGGAAAGCGCAAGCCCGCGCCGGCTCCGCTGACTAGCCAACTCGCTGACTCGCTAACTCGCTGGCTCGTCTCAACCCGGCAGCTCCGGCGTCGCCGTCAGCAATTGGCGCGTATAGGCCTCCCGCGGATGGGCGCACAGCGCCTCGGCTTCGCCCGTCTCCACCAGCCGGCCCCGCTCCATCACCGCGATGCGCGTGGAAAGATACCGCACCAGCGGCATCGCGTGCGAGATAAAAAAATAGGTCAGCCCATGCTCGCGCTGCAGCCGCCGCAGCAGGTTCACAATCTGTGCGCCCACGCTCACATCGAGCGCCGAAACCGGCTCGTCCAAAACCAGAAAAGACGGCCGCACGGCGAGCGCCCGCGCAATGTTGATCCGTTGCCGCTGCCCGCCCGAAAACTCATGCGGATGCCGTCCCAGCGCCGACTCCTCCATCCCCACTTCCCTCAGCAGCGCAACCGCGCGCTCACGCAGCGCAGCCTTCGCCAACCGGCTGCCCCCTACCTGACCTGAGGTGCCCCACCCTCGCGATCCGCCGGGGTGGATTTTTGTCGCTGGGGTGGGCTCCGCTGCCTCCTCGTCGCCCGCAACCATCCCGTGAATCCGGAACGGCTCCGTCACAATCTCCTCGACCGTCATCCGCGGATTGAGCGCCGCATACGGATCCTGAAACACCGGCTGCATCTGCCGCCGCAGCCCGCGCATCGCCCGCGTCCCCGCGCGCGCCACATCCACACCGGCCACGCGAATCGTGCCCGCCGAGGGCGCCACCAATCCCAGGACCATCCGCGCCAGTGTTGTTTTCCCCGATCCCGACTCGCCCACCAGCCCCAGCGTCTCGCCCGCCTCAATCGTGAGCCACACGTCTTCCACCACGCGCTGCTCCACCGTCCGCAGCCCCGCTCTCCGCGGATAACTCTTCGAAACCCCGCTCACCTCAACCAACGCCATGCTATCGATGGTAATGGCCGCCCGAGCCTGCGCGCACCCCATCCATTCCGCGCTCTTGCGGAAAGGGCGAGAAGACCCAATCGCTTCGCCCGGCCCGCCGGGTGCCCCAGGTCTCGACTCTGAGACCTGGGAAAGCGGGGCTGTCACTCAGCGCGCTGACTCGCTGACCTGGTAAGTATCCCCCGGCAGAGCCGGGGGCCTTATTTGTGTGAGCCGCTCAAAGCGGCTGTTGGGGGTCGCTGACGCGGCCCCAGTTTGATTGCGCCGCCTGAAGGCGGCCGGTCAGTTCCAAATCTGCATCTGGTCGATGCGCTTGTCTTCGTCTTCCTGGTTGCGGATGTAGTCCCGGATCGCCTTTTCGTCCCG